>CAYMEK010000020.1:0-64145 GCA_964389305.1 uncultured Spirochaetaceae bacterium | reverse complement strand
GTTTTCTCCTCCACACTGTTACCAGGCTTCTCAGGCCCCGAATCATCAGTACTACTCGTGAATCTGCCACCCTCTGTCCCCTCCCCGCTTTGGTGTTCCCTCTTCGGTTTTCGGTTTTCTAACGCCTTCTGACGACCTTGGCGCCAGGACAGGAGGGCAACCCTTCAGTAAGGCCTATAACTTCACCGACCACAACCGCACCAGACGGCTTCCGGAGCTGGAAACTCGCCGACAGGCCGTGCGGAAGGAGTTGGAAGGGGTTCGCGGTGAGAAGGAGAAGCTCTCCCGATGGCTTCAAGGCGCTGATCTGACCGCCCAGGCGGTTGGATTCATCAATAGCCAGGTGGACCGGCTTTCCGAGCAGGAGGGTCAGGCCCAGGAGCGCCTGTGGGCTGTGGAAGACGAGATTAACACCGTCCAGACCCTCACCTACAACGCCCAGGAGATCTGCGATCAGCTGAAAGATTTTGTCTCCGCTTTCCCAACGCTTTCAGACGGTGAGCGTAAGCTGCTGATCGACTCGTTGATTACGGAAGTGGCCGTAAGGAACAAAGAGGTGACCGTAACTCTACAACCACCTCTTTCCTCTTTGGGTTTCTATCTACCGAATTAGCCCCTAGGGGAATCGAACCCCTCTTTGATGGCTGAGAACCACCCGTCCTAGCCGATAGACGAAGGGGCCGCCTACTTCCCGGGGAGGACTTGAACCCCCAAACCAAGATCCAGAGTCTTGTGTGTTACCAATTACACCACCGGGAATTGGCTTAATTCCAGCACGAACGCCGGACTCTGATGGATCGGTCACCCGGCTGCGCCAGCAGGGCAAAGCTACCACTTTTTTTTCGGTGCGTCAATACGACGTATCAGCGCTCGGAAGCGTCTCGCCCCCGCAGGAATCAATCGATCAGTGGCAGAGTTACCCGAAAGGTGGTGCCGCATTTGGGCTTGCTTTCCACGAAAAGGGTGCCGTGGTGGGCTTCGATCACACTCTTGACGATCGACATGCCCAGACCGGTCCCGCCTTGGGTTGAATAGGAAAAGAATGGGTCGAATATTTTTTTCTGGATGTCCTGCTCCATGCCCACCCCGGTGTCGGAAACTTCGACCTTGAGGGTCTGGCCGTCTTTAAAAGCCTTTATAGAGAACTCTCCGCCTGCGGGCATCGCTTTACGGGCATTATCGGCCAGGTTGAAGAATACCCGAAACATCCGCTGCTCGTCCATTATAACCGGATCGGGGAAATCGATGTTCGTCTTGATGCCGATGTTCCGGGCCTGGAACTTTTCCTCTACGGCTTCGATCAGCCGGTTGAAGAAAACATGTAGATTTACGACCGACATGTTCAGACGGACCTCTCCCTTGGAATAGTCGAGAAGCTCGCTGGCGATCTGGTTCAGCCGGTCGGCCTCGGTGATTATCTTCTTGGCGTTGCGCTCCACTCTCCCCCGGTCGGAGCTGTTCATGATGATCATCTCGGCCATGCTGCGCAGAATCGAGATGGGATTGCGAATGTCGTGTAGGATCAGAGAGGAGAACTTGCCGAGGGTCGAGAGCCGGTCTTTCAGCAGCAGCTCTTCCTGGGCTTCGCGCAGGGCCGCATTGGACTTTTCCAACTGCCGGGCGCGCTCCCGCAGGCTCTCCACGAAATTCTCGTTGCTCTTCCTCACCATGTCGGATACGGACTTCAGGATAGAGATGGCAATGCTGGTATTGCTCTGTATGATCTTGTGGAAATCGTCCCTGTTGATATAAAACAGGCGAGCCGGCTCTTTGGCCACTACCGTGGCGCTGCGGGGCAGATCATCGATCAGGGCCATCTCTCCGAACAGACTGCCCTGTTCGTGTACCGCAAGCAGATCCCGCTCCGGAGCATGATAGTCCTTCCAGACTTCCACCGCTCCCTCGGCAACAATATAGAAACGATCCGCCTCGGAGCCCTCTTCGAAAATGATCTCGCCGGGAGTACAGTCTATTTGATGGCAGACCTGCTGTAGCTCGCCGATCTCCTGATCGGATAGCTGGGCAAAGAAATAAACATTTTTCAAGAAACCAAAAAGGTCATCCAAGGCTCTGTCTACCCTTTCTCGTAGAGGGATTCAATGTATGCCCTGGTATCGTCGATGTGTACATGGCTGATCGTACAGCGTCCTTCCAGAATTACGCCGTCCTGGATTATCAGCTCCGGTGTCTTCAGATCGCCGAGCACCCGGGCAGTGGACAGCAGCAGTATCCGCCGGCTGGCGGAGATGTTTCCAATAACCAGCCCCTCTACAACCACACTGGTAGCATCGATAGTGGTTTTCACCCTTGCTTTGGGACCAATCTGGAGTTGGTCCACCAACAGTGCCTTGCCTTCGAAAGTGCCGTCGATGCGCATATTTCCTTTCACTGCAAATCGGCCTCCGAAAAAAGAATCCTCTCCAATGGTGGAGTTGGCGACGATATCGATTTGCATCAGCTATCCTGGGATGCGATATGGGGTACGTTTAAGAACTCGATTACTTCCCTGGCAAAAGCTCTCAGCTCGACTAACGCCTGCCTCACCTGGCGGCCCTCATAGGTCCTTCTACCCTCGATCCGGTCGAAACGCAAGATATCGTCCGCGTTGAGACATGTCAGCCCTCCGTTCTCGATATCCTCCACCAGGGTTCCGGAAAAATTGGCCAACCTGCGCAAGAACTTATCCGCTTCCACGATGACGTTCCTCTTCTTTTTGAAGCTTCGCTTGCGCATGTCCTCTTCGTGCTGTTGCCCCGCATACAGATCTACCGTTGAGGTATCTTCGTCCAGGTCTTCGAACAGGCGGCGCAAATTCTCGAAGCGATGGTAGAAGCTGTCCCGCTCGAGGGAGTGCTTGAAATCCAGCTTCAGCCTTGTCTCGCTCAAGATCGTGAGAAACTCCTCTTCGAAGAACTCGAGGTAAAGTGCCAGAGTGTCCAGTTCCCTGTCTCCGTAGCGTTCCCACCTTTGGGTCTTCTTGTCGTCAGCTTGCTTGTCGTTGTTTGCAAGTATCTTTTTCAGATAGGTAAAACCGTCCAACTCGTCGGCCTGGGCAAACTCATCAATTCCGCTTAAATCCAGGTCGTGAAAGGACGCGAGCTTGTCCCTGTAGTTTTTGAGCTTCTTGAGCTCTCGGTCCACCCTGTCGCGTTGATCGGGATTTTTCGTTGATTTGTACACCGCTTCGAACTGCCTGATCGTTCGATTCAAAGCTTTAAGCTCTTCCTCCGGTGTCATGACTCAATCTATCACGAACCAAGTTCGCCGTGCAAGGCGCGGGCTTTTGCGGTTCTGAAGCCCGGCATGCCTGTAGAGGACTTCTATTGCCAGGTTGGCGCTCCCTGGCGAAGACGCCATTGGGGCGAAGACGCCATTGGGGCAAGGGGACATCGGGGCGGTCGGGCCATAAAAAAAGCCCTCCGTGAAGAGGGCTTTCTCAATCGCTTCGCGTGAACCCGTTCGAGGGCACGGGCATCCGCAAGCTCACCAGCCGTCCGCCATGTCGTCCGGATCGCGGTATGTTTCGGCGAACAGGTCGGTGATCGCCCGCAGCCCGTCGAAGTATACGTAGTACGTGCCGTAGCTCTCCAGCAAATCGAACTCGATCTTGAATCCGAGAAACTTGATTCCACGCAGCGTAGTATAGTGATACTCGTCCTGGGTGATACGCGGCGGAATCGCAGCGGTGAGCTGCTTCCAACCCATGAAGTTGAGCTTGCCCATTGTGATCTCCCTGGGTCGGTTGAAGTAGTCTGCGATGATCACCTTGAGAACATGATTATAGTTCCTTCCGACTACCCAAACGGAGATCGTCTTGGTGATGCCTTCGATCGGAATGGGACGCACCGGGTAAATCGAGATCGAGCTCTCGCCGCGGCGGAAAAACCGCACCCTGGTTCCCAGAACAAAGCGGTCGGTTTCCTCAATGTTCTCTTCACCGGGTATCGGCTGCTTATCCCGTGGAGCCCCTTCGAAACGCCTGATCGCTGCCAACCCCTGGTCGAGCATCATCGATGATCCCCAGAAAGCTACATCCTCGAACTTACTGACCGAAACCTCTACCAGTTCCTGCTGGGCCTGGTCCTTTCCCAGCTGGTCGGCCTGAATCCCCTCCGTCTGTTGGGCCAGTGTGAGGGCGGGTGCAATAATGACCATTAAAATCGCCAGACCTGTTTTCTTCATGCTCGCCTCTCCTCTCAGTCGGTTCCGGTGCCCCAAACATCCCGGAGGGTATCAATGTCCGCCAGATTATCGCCGTCATATCGCGTTTCGAAGACATCGGAAATAACCTTGAGCTGATCCAGGTAGATGTAGAAGTCGTCGACCTTCTCCGTCGGCGTTGTCCACAGCACCAGCTTGGTCACCTCCAGGTTGCGCAGTCTGGGAAGGTATTTCCAGGACTGGGGGATCGCTCCAGGAACTCTGACTCTGAGGTTCTTCCATCCGATAAACTGTATCGAGCCCAAGGGCAGAACGTAGTCGATACCCTGGTAGTCCCGAACATGAACCTCCAGTTCGTAGGCGTAATTGGAGCCCCAGACCCACAGATCTATGGCATCGGCTCGCCCGGGAATCTGCAGGGGCTTCGGTTCGAAATTGTCCCCTTCTCCGACACCGGGGATAATTTCAACCCAGTTGTAGCCTTTCCGCATAAAGCTGCCGTGAATCCCTAGCACTTGAAGATCCAGCCCGTCTCTGTTCTTCCCGTACAGCGCCTCCGGCCAGGCTTCCACGAGTTGATCCGCCCAAAGGCTGTTGCCCTCCGAGTCGTAGCCGAACTTGCTCGGAATGAGCTTCCAGGTTCGGTAGTTTTCCCTGCCTTGCTCCTCCGGATCGAAACTCTGCAGCACCTGTGGTACGAAGTTGACAGTCACTTCATCGGCGAACGCGAACAGGCAGCCGCCCACCAGGAGCGCTATGACGAGAAGCCTGCTCGAATGCTTCAGCCCAAGCTTCATCATTCTCTCCTTCTTAATCCTTTGCTCATCTGGAATTATATTTCCACTTAATTCCTTTGTCAAACATTTTTCTCCAAACTGTCCCGGTACGCGTGTTCGGCAAGATACGAGCTTCTCACGTAGGGACCGGCCACCACGCAAGCGATCCCGCAGGCCATTGCCTTCTCCTGCAACGATTCATACTCATCTGGATTATAGTATCGGTGCACGGGTGCATTAAATTTACTCGGCTGTAAATATTGTCCGATAGTGAGGATTTCCACCGAGTTGGCCGCCAGGTCACCGAACAACCGCATGAGCTGCTCCTCGCTCTCACCCAGACCTACCATGATGCCCGACTTGATCTTCAGGGTCGATGCCCGGCCTGCCGCCGAGCGCACCCGGGCGGCATTGCTGAGCACTTCCAGGGAACGCCTGTAGTCGGCCCCGCTACGCACTCGTGGATATAGCTCCTGCACGGTTTCCAGGTTGTGGGCGAAAACCTGGATGGGCAGCCGGGCCACCTCTTCGACCGCTCGTACGAGTCCGCCGAAATCGGGGACCAGCAGCTCTATCTGCAGCCGGGGCAGCAAACCTTTCAAGTCCTTCACGACCCGTATGAAGTGGGAAGCGCCGCCGTCGGGAAGATCATCCCGGGTAACCGAGGTGATCACCGAGTAGCGGATGTTATTGTTGCTGATATACCGGGCTATCTTGGCGCCCTCTTCGGGGTCCGGCGCCTGCGGCGGACCGTGCTCTACTGCACAGAAGGCGCAATTGCGGGTGCAGCGGCTTCCCAGGATAAGAAAGGTCGCGTTTCCGCTGGCGAAGCACTCGCCCAGGTTGGGACAGCGGGCCGACTCACACACCGTGTGCAAGCCCATTTCTCGTATAGCCCTGCGGGTACGAAGCACGTCTGGGGTAAGTGTGTTGCTTTTGCGCAGCCATCTCGGCCTCATCGAGGCGCTCAATTCGGTTCCTCGTTTCCCAAAAGCTCTCCGACCAGGGACGCGTACGATCCGCTCCAGATCAGCCGGACCGGGGCTGTTACCACTGTTTCTGCCGAAGATCGGCTGCCCGAGGAAGAAACAGTATGCTCGAGCACGTTCCGGATCGCCTGCTGGAAATCCTCTTCGAGCACAAGCAGTACCGCTTCCGGGTATACGCGGTAGGCCAGCTCGCTGTCCACGATCGCCACTCCTCCTTCTTTCTGCAGATATTCGAGACAGAATCCGGTCAGGGTGTACGTCTTGAGCAGGAAAACTGCTGTACCCTCCTCTTTCATCCTGTCCAGCAGGCGCCTGGCATTGACGCGGTCGGTGAGACTGCCGATGTCCTTCCTGTCCAGCAGGTCCGGGTCGGCGAAGCGAATAAACCCGGCGCGGAACTCATCGATCTCGCTTTCGACCCTATCGTTGCTCTCGGCTACCAGGATTCCCACTCTTAAAGGCCGGGTATCCTGGACCGGCTCCCCGATACGCTCCTGAAAACGGGGCAGAGCCACCAGTCTCCCCAGGGCTTCACCCGCTTCACGGAAGGCCGACTCCCATTGATAGACAACACGAAGCTGGTTGTTCTGTCCTTCGGTCGTGCCCCAGGCAGGACCGCCGGTGAAGCCATCCCGTATAAAAAGAGTATCCGGGAAACTGGAAGCCAGCCGGGAGCCGGTGAAGGAATGAGCGGCGCTGAGGTAGACCCAGCGAGGCCGGAGGCGTGCAATGCTTTCAGCCAGGCGCTCGAAGGACTCGCTGTCCGCAGCCCCTGGTTGGGCAGAAGGGCTTCGTCCGTTTCGATCCGGATCGGAGAGTTTGGCCGTGGATGCGATTTCCAGCCGCGGCTCGATTCCTTCCGGGAAAATTTTCTGGATCGCACTCCTGCCCAGCCCCCTTGCTTCCAGCAGCTCAGCACTGTACGGATCGAGGTAAAAAAGGAAACGGGGAGCGGGGCTGCAAGCGGTCAGCGCCGCTGCCGCTACATACAGAAAAACGACCCGCCTTGCTCGAAACACTCACTCAGGCTACCTGCGCGAATCGTCTTCGTCAACACCTCTCTGACCAGCCGCCCTTCCAGCCGGAGCAGCAAGGCCGGAGCAGCAAGGCCAGCGCAGCACTGCCGCCGGATGGAGCCACCGGATGGAGAAAGGTCGAGACCGGGGGAGCGCGCAAGGCTTGACAGCGGAGGGCAATACAAGCATAGTATCGTGCAGTTATCCGGCGGCGTCTCGCCGGGTGCGACTGAGGCTGCGCTTTCAGTAAGGACTCGGGAGGAAACATGACCCATTACAAGCATATCGGCCTGTCCAACACGAAAGAGATGTTCAAGAAAGCCATGCAGGGTGGATACGCGGTGCCGGCCTACAACTTCAACAACCTCGAGCAGCTCCAGGCTATCATCAACGGCTGCCTGCAGAGCCGTTCTCCTCTGATCCTGCAGATTTCGAAGGGAGCCCGCAAGTACGCCGATCAAACACTCCTGCGCTACCTGGCCGAAGGAGCCATGGAAATCGTCCGTACCTCGGAGCATCCGATTCCGGTCGCACTGCATCTGGACCACGGAGACAGCTATGATCTGTGTGTATCCTGCATAGAGAGCGGATTTTCTTCGGTGATGATCGACGGGTCGGCTCTGAGCTACGAGGAGAACGTGGCGCTAACCGGCAAAGTTGTGAAATACGCCCATGAGTACGATGTGTCAGTAGAGGGAGAGCTAGGGGTGCTGGCGGGAATCGAAGACGAGGTCGCCCATGCCGCCAGTCATTATACGAATCCCGCAGACGTGGAGGATTTCGTCAAGAAAACCGGTGTCGACAGCCTGGCTATCTCGATCGGGACCTCGCACGGCGCCTACAAGTTCAAGGTGAAACCGGGCGAATCGCCTCCTCCTTTACGTTTCGATATTCTGGAGGAAGTCGAGAAGCGCATACCCGGCTTTCCCATCGTACTGCACGGCGCCTCCTCCGTGCTGCCGGCCTACGTGGAGCTGATCAACAAATACGGAGGCAAACTCGAAGGAGCGGTGGGCGTTTCCGAAGATCAACTGCGGCGGGCTGCGAGATCCGCGGTCTGCAAGATCAACATAGACTCCGACGGGCGTCTGGTTGTGACGGCAATCGTACGCAAGATGCTGGCCGAAGAGCCAACCAATTTCGATCCCCGCAAATACCTGGGACCGGCGCGGGAAGAGCTCATCCAGATGATTATTCGTAAAAACAGGGAGGTTTTGGGCAGCGCCGAGCGGGCTTGAGGATACAAGATGAGCCTGATCTGGCTCAATAAGGTTCTGAGCCCCCCGAGTGGGGTTGGAGAGTGTGCCGCCGAAAGCGATGGGTTTCTGCGTATTGTTGCAAAACAGGTTAATGCTTCTTACATTGGGATTTAGGGGGTGGCCCGATGGAAGAGAAGAAAGAACGAACCATCGAAAAAGCGAGGGAATATTTTCACAGGTACTGGTATCGTAGAGCTTCTCTGTCTCACCTGATCGCCGAAATCGGTATCTCGAAACCTACATTTTATAACTACTTCAAGAACAAGGAACAGTTGTTTAATGCTGTGATGCTCGCTACCTACAACGAATTCCAGTACGAGTACAACCGGCGAAGCAGAAGCGCGAGCAGCGGCATGGAGAAATTGGACATCTTTGTGCGGACGTATGCCTGGTTCCTCGAAACCTATCCATTGTTCAAGGACCTGTACACCCCCGGCAACGACCTCATGCCACGCTGGTTGAAGTCGCGCAGCTCCAAAGACCTGTTTGCCGAAGGGGTGGAGACAATCCGCGCGATCGTAGAACAAGGCCAGGATGAAGGGGTTTTCCGGCAGGACCTGGATCCCGGCAAAGCCGCACTCGTAGTCTATAGCGCGATCGTACAGCTTCTCTCCCACGATCCGAGCCGCTTTCAGAAAAAAAATAAGCCGCAATATACCCTTGATCTCGACACTGTCCTGGGCATTCTGGGTCGGGGTTTGCTCTCCAGGGGATAGGCCGAACAGCCTTTTCTAGTATTCTCTCTCCAGCGCCAAATACACCAGGGATCCGAGAAATAGGAAGGCGGCGATCAATACGGCCCAAACGTAATAGAAGCGCATGTACAGATAGGAGATCGCTGCGCCCAGAACGGGCAGCATCACCAGCAGAGCCAGAAACAGTGCCCGTACTACTCCGTACCATTCCTGGAAACGCAGATAGAAGATCGGCAGGAACAGTAGTATCGCCATTCGCACGGCCGGAAGGATAAACAGAAAGTAGGGATCGTGCTGACCGTAGTGGTAGAAGATTTCGGCAAGCCCCAGCAGGGTGAAAAAACCGCCGCCGAAGAGCAGCAGCTCCCGAAAGCTCCTCTGGGAGTAGGCCAGGAAGTACGCAGCCGCCAGAGCAGCCAGAGGAACAAGCTGTTCCACCAGTAGGTAATATAGATACAGCGGGAAGAACCGGTACGAGAAGGGCACGAAGCGCCTCAACAGCAGGATAATGATAAGACCGGGGACGGCGAATAAGAACCCTTTTAGGAACAGGAGCGCCAGAGCGCCCCGCGGAAGGTATCCGGCTCGGCGCTGCGAAGCCGCCTGAGGAACAACTACCGAGGCGATGAAGACCGTGAAACAGGGGATGCCCAGAATAGCGAACAGCGTCATGGCCAGGCTCTATCCCAGTACGGTTTCTTCGATCTTCCGCAACTGAGCACGGTAGAGGGAGGTAATGCTCAAGCCGTAGTCGGCGATAAGCTGGATGATATTGCGCGGCCGCTCTGACAGGTCAGGTCCGTTGATGCGGTCGCCCGCGTCACCCAAACCCGGCATGATGTAGGCCAGCTTGTTCAGGCTCGGGTCCATCCATAGGGTGTATATCTGCGAGTTTTCGATCGCCCTGACGATCCGAAGTGACCCCTTGAGCACGGAGATTACGTTCAGAAACTTGATGGAACGGGGCTTGATCCCCTGGTCGAGCAGATATTTCACTATGGTGACCAGGCTGCCTCCCGTTGCGTTCATCGGGTCGGCAAAAAACAAATCCTTGCCGTCCAGAAGCTCCAGGTCGAAGAAGGAACGCTCCAGATCGAGGATGTAGGCCATGTTGTGCTCCTGTTTGGTCTCGTCACGGGCGATGCGAAACAGAGCAAACGGAGTGACGTAGTCATTCGAGGAGTATTCCTGGATCTCCTTGGACACGATCATGGAGGGCAGCAAGGCGGCTCGCAGCATAACGCACATCACGCTGTTTCCCACCTGCTCGTCGATATCGGGGATCTTATGGACGGCGTAGTTTTGCAGAGGAACACTTACCGGGGTGTCTACGAAGATGTAGTTCTTTTTTTCAGGGATCGAACCGGAGAAAGCCAGGTTGAACAGCAGCTCGTAAGCCCTTTGGATATAGTAGACAAACTCCGGGGTCTCGGTGCTCATGTCGCGGAGCTTGGCGATCAGCCGTGAGGCTTCCCCGTGAGCGGCCCGGGGGGTCTCGAACGAATACACGTGGATATTGGGCTCGCTGCGGGTGATTTCCTGCATCTGGACGCCCATCTCGTTGTACAGGGCAATGAGCTGCTCCCTAGCTGTCTGTCTCTCTTCGACATCGGCTTTCTCCGCCAGACGGGGGAACAGCTCCATGGCCTCGGCGTACTTCGAGTCCATGGCCGCGATGATGCTCTTGTCCTTCTCGGAGAGATAGCCGTCGAGATCGGAAGCGTGCAAAACAATATTCTTCATTGACGGGGACTCCTCTTTAGGCTATCCAAATGTACCTACCGTGCCGTGCTTCGTCAAGGACACGGAGGTGAGCCGGAACGCCGGCCACGAGAAGCGCCTCGGCGGTGCCTGTGCCGAAGACCGCCCCGGGCCTGCCTTTCTGACTACCCCCATGGCCTGACGACCACCGGGCCTTGATTCATTTCTTATCAAAATGCTATGAATCCCTTAGATGGAAAATACGAACGACGTTTTGCGGATGCGCCTGAGATTCAGGGGCATCATCCAGGGCGTGGGTTTCAGACCCACAATCTACCGCTGCGCTGCCGCCCTTGGCTTGAGCGGATTCGTGCGCAACCAACGCTCCGAGGTCGTCGCCGAGATCCAGGGCTGCCGGAACGCTGTGGAACGATTTCCCGATCTACTGCGGCAGATGCTTCCTCCTGCAGCCTCGATCGAAGCGGTCCATAGCACGGAGGTCGACCCGAAGCAGGATACGGAGTTTCGTATTCTGGAAAGCCAGACCACGGCCTACAGCTTTCCGCCCGTACCTCCCGATCTGGCCATCTGTGCCGACTGCAGAAAAGAGCTCCTCGATCCGGACAACCGCAGATACCTGTACCCGTTTATCACCTGTACCCAATGCGGTCCCCGCTATTCGATCGTGGAGGACACTCCCTTCGACCGCGAAACCACCTCCATGGTCGATTTTCCCCAATGTCCGGACTGCCTCGAGGAATACACGAATCCAGAGGATCGCCGCTTCCACTCCCAGACCAATTCCTGCTGGCTGTGCGGACCGACCCTGGAGCTGTTCGCGGCAGATGGCACCGCGATCGAGGGCGACCCGGTTGTGGAGAGCATTGCCCTGCTCGAAGCTGGAAAGATCATCGCAATCCAAGGGATCGGTGGTTTTCACCTGGCGGCGGATCCGCTCAAGCCGCAGGCTATGATACGCCTGCGCCAGGACAAGGAGCGGGAACGCAAACCCTTCGCTCTGATGGTCGCCGACCAAGAAGAAGCCCGGCGGCTTTGTCGCCTGGATGAACAGGCGCCTCAACGCCTGGCCACGCCGGCCAGCCCGATCCTGATATTTCCACTGGCACGGGATGCGCCCCGGCACCTGGAGGCTGTATCCCATACGTCGACGCTCGGGATCATGCTTCCCTATACCCCCCTGCACTACCTGCTGTTCCACCATCCGGATCTGGATATTTCCTACCGGCACCTGGTAATGACTTCGGGAAACCTCAAAGGGCAGCCGATCATCACCGATCCTGAAGAAGCCAGGAGGAAGCTGGCTGGAGTAGCTGACTTCTTCTTGTGCAACGACCGCCGCATCTTGTTTCGGACCGACGACTCGGTGGAACGAAATACGCGAGACGGGACCCGGATCTTCCTGCGCCGCTCCCGGGGATACGTTCCCCGGCTGATTGCCCTCCACCGGCCGCTCGCGCGCACTATCCTGGCTGTCGGCGCGGATCTGAAAAACGCTCCGGCCCTTGGACGGGGATCCGACATCTACCTGGCGCCCTATATCGGAGACCTGGACGATCCTACCACCCGGGAGGATTTCGAGCGCCAGATCCGCAAGATCCTGTCCCTGTACGAAGTCGATCCGGAGGTGCTGGTCTACGACCTTCACCCGCTCTATCACTCCAGCCAGTGGGCCAGGGAACAGGAGACGCCGCTCAAGGTAGCGGTCCAGCACCACCACGCCCACCTGCTGTCCGTCATGGCCGAGCATCGGCTCGACGAAGCGATCGGGCTGGCCTTCGACGGCACCGGCTACGGAAGCGACGGCACTATCTGGGGGGGCGAGTTCCTCCTGGCCAGTCGCAGCGGCTTCCAGCGTTTCGGCTGCTTCCGGCCTTTCGCGCTCCCCGGAGCCGAAGCGGCCGTTTTACGGCCGCTTCGCATCGCCCTGTCCCTGCTGGCCGGGAGCTTGAGCCGCAATGAGCTGGAGGGATTGTTCTGCGGTTTTCACGGTTTGCCGGAGCAGGAGCTGGAGACGCTGATCGAGATGATGGACAAGAAGCTCAATGCTCCGCTGACCTCCTCCCTGGGACGAATCTTCGACGCGGCCGCCGCCCTTCTCGGCCTGGTGGACAGGGTAAGCTACGAGGGGGAGGGACCGATCCGCTTGGAAGGGCTGGCGCTGCAGGCTTATAATGGGGAAGCTCTCGAGTCTACCGGCGAGGGTACAGAAGACGCCGTCACAATCGCCGAAGACGAGGAAGGTTTTTTCCGCCTCGATCCTGCCAGCCTGATCCGCAAGCTGGCCTTCGAGGCTGCCGGGAAGGGCGGATCGAGGGGTAAAAACTGGCGGAGGGAAGAGCGGATCCAGGCCGTCGCCCTGGAGTTTCACAAGGCTATAGCGCGGGCGGCCTTGGAGGGCGCACGGCGGCTGCGCTCGAGCAGCGGCATGGGCAGGATCGTCCTGTCGGGAGGAGTTTTTCAGAATGCCCTGCTCAACGAGCTGCTTCTTCCCGCCCTGCGGCGTGAGGGTTTCGAACCCTTTGCCCATCGGGAGGTGCCGGCCGGGGACGGCGGCATCGCGGTTGGACAGGTTTATTTCGCTCTCAGAAATGAGTAAATTGAATCGCGGAGGAGACAATGTGCCTAGCTGTACCGATGCAGATTGTGAAGATATTCGATAACGGAAGAGGGATCGTCAGACAGGACGATCTGGAGGCGGAAGTGGACCTCTCCCTGGTGGAAAATCCGGGAGAGGGCGACTACGTAATAGTTCATGCCGGCTACGCCATCGAGATACTGGATTTGGAAGAAGCACAACAGCGGCTGGATTTGTTCCAGGCCGTGGAGGAGGCGGGACGGCAGAAGCGTTCACCCTGAGAGGGTGGAGTCTTGTCCCTGAAACAGGCACTGCAGGGCCGTGAGCTGGCCGGGCCGCTTTTACGGCGAATCGAACGGGCGGCGGCCGGAATTTCCCGCACCGTGCGGATCATGGAGGTCTGCGGGACCCACACCGTAGCCATCCGGCGCTCCGGTATCCACTCCCTGCTTCCCGGCAACATCTCCCTGATCTCCGGTCCCGGCTGCCCTGTCTGTGTAACCCCGACAGGATACATCGACAACGCTATTTCGCTGCTGGAGAACCCCGAGATCACGGTGGCCTCCTTCGGTGATATGCTCAAGGTGCCGGGCTCTACGGGCGGCAGTCTCTCGAGCTATCGTGGTACCGGTCGGGTGCGCATCGTCTACTCACCCGCCGAGCTTGCCGACCTGGCCGGGCAGACCTCGGGGGACGTGGTCTTTCTGGCCATCGGTTTTGAAACCACCATCCCCACGGTCGCCGCAGCGCTTCTGCGGGCCCTGGAAGCCGGAGTCTCCAACCTTTACCTCTATACTGCCTTCAAGACCGTACCTCCGGCCCTGCAGGCCTTGCTGACCAGCCCCCAGTGCAACCTCGATGCTTTCCTGCTGCCCGGACACGTCTCGGTTATCATCGGCGAACAGCCCTATCGCTTCCTCGAGGGGCCTGGCGGCGTGCCCGGGGTCATCACCGGGTTCGAGCCTATCGACCTCCTCGAGGGTATTCTGGCCGCCTTACGCCAGATCGAGCGGGGCGAGCGGCGGGTACAGAACGCCTATACCCGGGCTGTCCGGCCTCAAGGCAATCCCAAAGCCCGGGAGGTCATGGGCCGGCTGCTGGAACCGGTGGATGCCCTGTGGCGGGGGTTGGGGATGATTGCCGGCAGCGGGCTGAAGCTCAAAGAGGAATACACCCGTCTAGACGCCGTCGCGCGCCTCGACCTTCCACCTCTTCGCAACCTCGAGCCCCCGGGCTGCGGCTGCGCGGAGGTGCTGCAGGGCAAGATGCTGCCCCGGGGGTGTCGGCTGTTCGGCGGCGCCTGTACCCCGGAGCATCCGGTGGGACCGTGCATGGTATCCTCGGAAGGCTCCTGCGCAGCCAGTTTCCGCTACGGCGAGGTGGCCCTGTGACAGACCGGACGGGTCCGGGGGACGGCGGTCCTTACAGCGGCCGGGCGCAGGACAGCGAGCAGCGGATCAGCCTCGAGCACGGCAGCGGAGGAGCCCTGTCCCGCCGGCTCACCGAGGAAGTAATCTATCCTCTCTTTGAGGACGCCGAGTACCCCGAGCTGAGCGACTCCTCGGCGTTCGAGATCCGGGGCAGGGCTTTTCTCACTACCGATACCTATGTGGTGGATCCGCCCTTCTTCCCCGGAGGCGACATCGGCATCCTGGCGGTGTTTGGCACCTGCAATGACCTGGCCGTATGCGGAGCCCGGCCGCGGTATCTTACCGCCGGCGTCGTGCTCGAGGAGGGCTTTCCCCTGGCGGACTTCCGGCGGGCCCTGGATTCGATCCGAGCCGCAGCCCTGCGGGCCGGAGTCAAGGTGATTACCGGGGACACCAAGGTCGTTCCTGCCGGAAAGGGAGGCGGCATTTTCATCAACACGGCCGGCGTCGGCGAAGCTCTGGGCGACCACCGCCTGTCGACCCGCAACCTCCGTCCCGACGATCGGGTGATCATCTCGGGGCCGATCGGCGCTCACGGTCTGACCGTTTTGGCGGCCAGGGAGCGGTTGAAAGTAGCCTCATCCCTGCGTTCTGACTGCGCCAACCTGTTTCCGCTCTGTGAGGCCCTCTACTCTCTCGGTGAAGATCTTCGGGTCATGCGGGACGCCACCCGCGGCGGCGTGGCGGCGGTGCTCAACGAGATTGCTCTGGGCGGCCCCGCCGGGGTGGGGATAGAGGTGATCGAAACCTCTTTCCCGGTTTCGGGCAGGGTAGCCGCAGCGGCGGATCTGCTCGGGCTGAGTCCCCTGGAAATCGCCAACGAAGGGGTCCTGGCCGCAGTGGTCTCGCCCCGATCCTCCAGCCGGGCGCTGGAGATGCTGCGAACCTTTGAATCCGGCCGCCAGGCTTGCGAGATAGGTACGGTCGGCTCCAGATACCCGCAAAAGGTCATTCTGGAAACGGCGGTGGGCGGAAAACGCGTCCTGGATCTGCCCCGCGGCTTGCTGCTTCCGCGTATCTGCTGAAAACGGCGATCACTCCCCGTGATACTGGATCAGGGTATGCACATTGTATTCCTGGAGCATCTGAGCGTACTTGAGAAAAGGGAGCCCCACCACGGCAAATATGCCGATCACCTCGGCCCCGGCGCTGCGCAGCAGTCCGGCGGCCGCCTTCAAGGTTCCGCCGGTCGCAATCAGGTCGTCGATCAAAAGCACCCTTTGACCGGGAAGGACGTCCGCCTTGTGGACCTCGATCGCATCCTCCCCGTACTCCAGCGAATAGGGTGCGCTGTAGGTCTCGCCGGGCAATTTTCCCTTCTTACGCATCAGGATCAAGGGGACCTTCATCGCCAGGGCGGCCGGCGCGGCGAAGACGAACCCCCGCGACTCAATGGCCGCCACAGCATTCAGGCCTGCATCGGCATAGCGCTCGAGAATCCGCTCCACGCAGTAGTGAAAGGCCTCGGGATTGGTGAGGATACTGGTGATATCGTAAAACAGGACGCCCGGTTTTGGGAAATCAGGGACCTTGCGGATGGCCCGGTCGAGGTCGTACTCAACGACCACGAGCTGCCTCTTCCAGCTCACCGATCAGAGAATCCGTCCAGCCTTGGAGCTGCGACGGCTGCGGCTCCGCGCTGCCCAGGTTGATGAAATTCCCGTCTGACAGTTTCAGCTCGCAGTCCTTGAGGGCCTGCCTGAAAGCCTCCAGCGTGGGTTCGCTGTTCAATGCAAATACGCCCACCACTCTTCCCGCCAGGCTTATTCCGGCCAGGGCGCGAACGATCTCCGTGAAATCGGCGGGGATAGCCTCCCGGCCTTCGGCCGCCGCTCCGAGCAGAATCAGATCGGCGGCGGCTAGGTCAGGCATATGAGCCCGGGAAGCCTCTTTGACCGTAACCTTGAAGCTGTCCTTGGCGAGCTGTTCTTCCAGTCGGCCGGCAAGCCGGCGCACCGGTCCCTCCGCAGGGGCAAAAACGATGGCTGCGCGGTACATGGATCGACTCTCCTCCCGCTGAGCATCCTATTATGGATGCCGAGCCCCGGTCAATACTACGCCGGCTCAGGGGTATAGCCTGCGCAGCCCTGCGACCCGGGCGCTGGCGGTGAGATCGAGGCCCGAACGCCGGCCCGACAGCAGGAGCCGGCAGCCCAGTCCTGCTACCATGGCGGCATTGTCCGTGCACAGCTCGACGGCGGGAAAAATGACCTGCACATCTCGGCGCTCCCGGAGCCGTTTCCGCAGGTAGCTGTTGGCCGCCACACCGCCTCCGGCTACGATGGTAGTAAGTCCTGTCCGGCTGGCGGCCTTGAGCACCCTGTCCACCAGGATATCGATGGCCGCAGCTTGAAAGGCGGCGGCGATGTTCTCCTTGCTCTTCTCGAACTTCCGGTTCCAGAACTGGTCGAGCTGGTTGACAGCGGCGGTCTTCAGACCCGAGTAGGATACGTCGAAGGAATGCTCGCCCTTATGCAGAGAAGGCCACGGGAAGCGGAACGCTTCCGCAGATCCCTGGGCGGCTAGCCTGTCGATGGCCACACCGCCCGGATAACCGAGGTCGTAGTGCTTGGCAACCTTGTCGAAAGCCTCTCCGCAGGCGTCATCGATCGTCGTGCCCAGCACCTCAATGCTGTCGAAGCTCTCGACGCGGGCAATGAGAGTATGGCCGCCGGAAACGAGCAGACCAAGGTAGGGATAAGGAATCATTCGCTCCAGATGGGGAGCATACAGATGCGCCAGAATGTGATCCACCCCCACGAAAGGTTTTGCCAGGGCATAGGCCATCCCCTTTACAAAAGACAGCCCGACCAAAAGCGAGCCGATCAACCCGGGTCGAAAGGTTACCGCCAGACCGTCTATCTTCGCGGCGCTCCTGCCGGCCTCCTCCAAGGCCTGCCGCACGACCGTCTGGATCGTCTCGATGTGCCGGCGGGAGGCGATTTCAGGAACCACGCCGTAGAAAGGACGATGATCTTCGATTTGGGAGGCGATCACGCTGCTTAAGACATCCCGTCCGTCCACCACAACCGAGGCGGCGCATTCATCGCAGGAAGACTCCACACCCAGGACAGTCACGGCCTCGCCTCCCCGTTCTGGATCAAGGCGGTCAGCGGGCTGATCTCCACCCCGGCGGCCTCCGGGTGAGCCAGGAACTCCTCCAGCACGTCTACGATCTGAGGGTTTTGGACGTGGCCGATCAGCACTGCCTGTCCGTCTCTACTGGCAAGCCGGACTCCTTTTTCCAATGCATTCAGTATGCAGTCGGCCTGAGGATCGTTGTCCAGAAACACACTCCGCTCGATAAAGGGGACCGAGTAACGGCTTGCCGATGCTCTGGCTACGGATTTTGGCGTTGTCCGGCTGTCGAGAAAAAAGACGCCCCGGCCTTTCAGATACCTCATCACCGCGTTCATAACCCGTTCGTCCGCCGTGGCCTTGGAGCCCATATGGTTGTTCACGCCGACTGCCCCGGGAACCTGGGCCAGGTTTTGCTCGAGCAGCCGTCGGATCTCCTCATCGTCCTGGGAAGTCAGGATCGCGCCCGGTCCAGGGTCGTTTCCTTCTACTGCCTCCATGGGCAGGTGCAGGAGCAGCTCCTTGCCGGCGGCGGCTATCCGGCGGGCGCATTCGCTGCTGTAGGGCAGATTGGGCAGGATCGAAAAGGCAATCGGCTGCGGTAACTCCAGAAAAGGTCGAATGGCATCGAGGCTGTAGCCTGCATCATCGATCAGCACGGCGATCCTGGCCTTACGCAGCACACGCTCCCTGCGCCCCGAGACCTGCGGCCCGGCTTCTCTTCGGGGTTGAACTTCCTGCTGCGGCTGCTCGCCTCCAGCTCGCTGTTCCGGGGCAGGCTGCCCGCCTGTCCCGGAGGCCGCCGGTCCAGGTCCGGTCCCGCGCTCCGGCAGCAGCAGCAGGATGGCCGCCAGCGAGACGGCTATCAGCACCAAAAGCACTACGGCACGCTTCAGACGGCTTTCGGCTGACTTCTGTCGGGATTTTCTGCCTCTGGGCATGAGCTAAATTGTATATAAGGTATGGGGCTGGTCAAGAGCCGCACCCCTAAGGGAAATCAGGTGCACACAAACTCGCGGAGCTCCTGAGCGCTCTCTTTGAGCTTCTTCAGAGCCCGTATTTCGATCTGCCTGACCGTTTCGGGAGAGATACCCATCTCGTCGCCGATCCTCTTGAGCGTGTACTTCTTGCCCCCGTAAAAGGCAAAACGGTACAGCAGGATCTGCTTTTCCTTTTCCATCAGGGACTCGAGGAACTTCAAGGTCCGCTCTCTCAGGTTTTGCTTCAGCAGCTCCCGGTCGGGGACGAAGGAATTGTCCTCGATCATGTCCTGGAGCGTGCCGCTGTCCTCCTGCGTTGGCCCGTCAAGGGAAATTACGGCGTTGGAGAGCTGCACGATGGTTTCCACCTCACGTTTCTTGAGACCCAGCTCGGCGGCGATTTCCTCTATATTCGGGGTGCGCTTCAACACCTGGGAAAGGGAGTTGTACGCTTTATTGATCTTGCGCAGCTTCTCCTCTTTCCTGTGGGGCAGGCGTATCACTCTACGCTTATTGGATAGGGAGCGTACGATCGCCTGCTTGATCCACCAGGAGGCATAGGTGCTGAAACGTACGTGCTTCCTGTAGTCGTACTTGGAGGCGGCCTTTATCAAGCCCAGGTTGCCCTCCTGGATGAGATCGAGGAGGGAAACGTCACGGGTCATGTACTTCTTGGCGATCCGTACGACCAAGCGCAGATTTGCTTCGATGAGCCTCCGGCGGGCGGCATCGTCGCCCTGGAGTATCCTGCGGGACAGCTCCAGCTCCTCATCGAAGGTCAACAGGCGGTTCTTCTTGATCTGGGCGAAATAGGCGCGCAGGGCATCTTCTTTGCTGTTCAGGCTGTCCTCGGTCTTCGCCATTGCCTACTCCTACTCTATAATACAGCAAGAAACGTGCCAAGCCGGTTAAGCAGGCTATACATAATATTTATTTATAAGATAACAATTTAGATAATGAGATCAATGCGAGTCGCAAAAGGTAAAAAAATGTGTATACTTTTTAGCACATTCTTACCAATTTGGTTGTACAAAAGTATTCACCATGCGGCCTTCCGGGAGGCCTTCTTCCGCCCCGGAATCTCCGGTTTTACGAGCTATCCCGGCTAGTAAGCTGCCGATAGATCATGTCGGCCAGGCCAAAGCTGCCGTTTTTAGCCATCTTCTTGGCATACTCGTCGTAAAGCATGTCCTCGAAGAACTCCTCCGCCAGACCACCGTCCAACAGCCCTGTCTTGACTACGGATTTCCGCATCACGTTCAGCATCTGCTTGATGAAGATGGCTTCGAATTCCACGGAAACCCGGTACAGCTTGCTGTTCTTTTCCACAGGACTCCGGCCGGAAGCCGGCGAGCCCGGAGTGCCTACCCGGGGAAGCTGCCGGTTTGGCAGGTAGGGTTGATAGGGAATATCGGATATCTCCACGTCTCGATCCTTACATTATGATCAGGGTCCCGTACAACGAGCCGGCCCTGTCGATCGCCTTGATGATCGGAATAATCATCTCAGTATCCAACCCGATGGCACGCAGAGTCTCCACCAGGTCCTCGACGGTAGTAGTCTCCTCGAAAGTGAAATTCTGCTCCGCCGTCTGCCCGTCCAAGAGACCGCCTGCAGTACGCCCAAACGGACCTACGTTTACGGAGATGTCCCGGTAGGATACGGCTACTTTGCCAATCCGCACCCGCTCACCGAAAATGATTACTCCGGAGGTGGAGTCGATCACCACCCGGTTTGACTGCTCCGGAGTGATTTCAATGGATTCGAGCTCCGCAATGAAGCCTACCGGGTCTTGCCGCCGGTCCACCGGAATCTTCACCTCTACCAGGGCGGCATCCACGGCCTGGAGTGCGATGTCCGGATAGCTCTGGCGTATCGCCGTTGCTACCGTGTTGGCGGTAACGAAATCCGGGTGACGAAGAACCACCGATACCGCGTTTTCAGCCACGAACTCGGAAAGTACGTCCTGCTCGATGATCGCTCCTCTCGGTACGGTTCCGACGGTGTTCTGGCTGCCGCCTGAGGCAGAGACGGTCGTGAAGATCTGCCCCTGAGCCAGTCCGTATACCTTACCGTTGGCGGCTTTCAAAGGGGTCTGCAGGAGGATGCCGCCTACCAGGCTGCGGGCGTCACCGATGCTCGAAACCAGCACATCCACCGCTTCTCCCGTACGCACGAAGGGAGGCAGCTCGCAGCTCACCGAAACCACTGCGCAGTTCCTGCTGCGTACATCAGCCGCATCGATACGAAACCCGAAATTGGCGACCAGGTTGGCGATGGCGCTCTTGAGCAACTCCGAGTTGGAAGAATCCCCTCGACCGGCCAGGCCGGTGACCAGGCCGATACCGACCAGCTGATTCTCCCGTACTCCTCTGAGATAGGCGATGTCCTTGATCCGCACCGTGGGCGCGGCCGAAACCAGGAAACCGACGAGCAGAAACAGGAAGGTAAAAGAGAGCCTAGAAGTCTTCAACCAGCACCTCCCCCTCCGAGGCCACCCGGCCCTGAAAGCGTTTTGCCGCCCTCTCCGGACGCACCTCCACGATATCGCCGGCACTTCCCGACCGCAGGGCCCTCCCCGGCAGGCTGACGGACAGCCCCGGCCGGGCAAACACAATCATAATCCGGTCCCCCGCCCTTACCGCCAGGTTGCGCTGCAGGCGGTTGATCTCGATCATGGCTCCCCCGGCTATCGGAGCGGCAGTCCGGTAGCTCTCCAGAGGTACGCTTCTCGTCAGATACCCTCCCGGCAGCAGGGAGAGGTCCTCTTCGGAAAACAGGACAACCTCTTCATTCAGGACATAGCCGGAAGGCAGGTTCGTTTTGGCCCTGGCCACAGGCACAAATCGGTGGAGCCAGACCCGGAAGGAACCGCCTGGCTGCTCCCTCGCCGGGTAACCCGACGGCGCCGCTGCGCCCGGGCTCAGCAGGCGATAGGACACTTCCATTCGCCCGGCCGGCAGCCGGCGCTCACTGCCGCCCGGCCGGAGCCACCGGCCCTCGGCGGAGCCACCGAGTTCGAATACCACCCGGTCTTGCCAGCCGGGCGCGAGCAGGCTTGCTGCAGAGGAAGGCACCGTGGGCGTGCTCAACAACTCCAGCTCGATCCTTCCGTCTTTGCCCGGATCCCCGCGATCGATAAAAGAAAGCAGGTTGGCGAAGAACCGCTCCTGGCCTTCCGGTACCGCCGCTCTGGGGAGCAGCGCCACCCGCCCTCCGATTACGAACACCTGCCCCTCTACGACGGGAGCCAGCCGCTCCCGGATGACCCGGGCGGGGAGAAGAGTCAGGCGCTTCGGGGTTGAACCAAGAGGAACAGCGGCCAGAGTTGCCGAGCGGCTCGGATCCGAACTCTGCAGTGCGGCCACCTCACCCAGAGTGTAGCTGTCTCCTTCCAGCAGGGCGGAGTCATGCAGGTAGACGTTCACGGCCCCTCGAACCTGCCCGCCTGCAGCCGAGCCAAGCGGTGAGGATTCTACCGGAGGGGACTCAAGCCCCGGGGATTCGTCCAGGCCGCTCAATCCGTACTGGAACAGGCTCAGGAGCAGGATCGGCAGCAGGATCCTCCGCACGGCGCCTTACCCTTACACCTAGCGCTTCAGACCGTTGGCCGTAGCCAGCATCGAGTCTGAGGTTTGGATCGCTTTCGAATTGGTCTCGTAGGCCCTCTGGGCGACGATCATGTTGACCATCTCCTGCACCACCGAGACGTTGGACATCTCCAGAAACCTCTGAACGATCTTGCCCATACCGTCGAAACCGGGGCGGCCCGGGATGACCTCTCCGGTGGCATTGGTAACCTTGAAAAGGTTCTCTCCGACTGCCTGCAGTCCCGCCGGGTTGACAAAACGATAGATCTCGATCTGACCCACCTCTATGGGGTCCTCCATTCCTTCCACCTTGACCGTAACCCTGCCGTCCTGGGATATCGCCAGGGTGTCTCGGATGAATCCTTCGGGAAGGATTACTTCCGGCAGGAATCGATAGCCGTTGGAGCTGACCAGTTGGCCGTTGGAGTCGATCTTGAAAGAGCCATCGCGGGTATAGCCGTAACTTCCGTCGTACAGGAGGACCCGGAAGAAACCCTCCCCTTCGATGGCCAGATCGGCCACGTTGCCGGTTGCCTGCAGCGCTCCTTGAGTAAAGATCTTCTGCGTGGCGGCCGGCCGCACACCGTGCCCGACTTGAATGCCCGTGGGTACCAGGGTCACTTCGGTAGCCGGAGTTCCGGCTACCCGCAGGGTCTGGTACAGAAGGTCCTCGAAATCGGGCCGGTTGGCCTTGAACCCGGTTGTGTTCACATTGGCCAGATTGTTGGCAATGGTGTCAATATTGAACTGCTGTCCCACCATTCCGGATGCGGCAGTCCACAGGGATCGCATCATCGCTGCCTACCTCCTACACTCGCAATGCTTCGTTGATTAGGCGCCCGAGCAGGCTGTCATGGGTTTGTATGGTCTTCTGATTGGCCTCGTAGATCCTCTGGACCTCGATCATACGGACCATCTCGGTTACGACATTTACATTCGAGCTCTCCAGAAACCCCTGGCGCACCTTGGGCCGCCGGTCACCGAAGATGACCTCCGCCGGGCCTGATTCCTCGGTATCTGTCCAGAAGGAATTGCCCACCTTCTGAAGATAACGCGGCCGCTCGAAATCGACGATCTTCAAACGATCGACCCGCTCGAGGTTCTCCCATTCGTTCTCCTCGAGCGACACCAGCCGACGGGGATCTCCGGCAAAACTGGCGTTCTGGTAGATCACCCCGTCCTGGTCGATAACGAAGTTGTTCTTCTTCAGTCTGATCGGACCGTTCTCCCCGAGAACGAACTCGCCGTGTTTGGTAACCAGATAGCCTTCATCGTTGAGCAGAAACGAGCCGTTGCGGGTGTAACGCTCCCCTTCCGGGAGCAGCACCGAAAGAAAACCTTCCCCTTCCAGGGCGAGATCGAAGGGATTTTCGGTCTGCTTGAGGGATCCCTGGCTGAAGACGGTGAATACTTCGTTCAGCTCTACACCCGTGCCCAGCCGGCCCACTATCGGTGTGCTGTCCACCGATCCCAGGGGAAATACGTAGACCCCGTCGTCGTTCATCCGGCGCAGGAGTATCTCGGGAAACGCCTTGTTGATGGCCGTGTCGCGCTTGTAGCCGTTCAGGTCGACGTTGGCCAGGTTGTTGGAAATCGTATCGAGGCGGTGCATCTGCACCACCATTCCGCTTGCTCCGGTATACAGGCCGCGTATCAAGGGCCACCTCCTCGGACACTAATCTTGTTGCCAGGGCCGGGACGCCATCCGCACCCGGGTTTCAATGTGATTATCGGTCTACGACCGGAATCCTTGATGAGAGGTGCAGGACAGGGGACGAGGCTCAATCTTTACAAAAGCAGGTGAAAAGTGGTATTTTACCGTGCGTCATGCCAGAATAGCTCAGCGGTAGAGCAGCTCACTCGTAATGAGCAGGTCCTCGGTTCAAATCCGAGTTCTGGCTGTTTTTGGGCCGCGGCCGAGGACGCTCCGGCCCAGCCGAAGCCTGCAATGTCCGACCTTACGCACTGGCTTGAACACTGCGAGCTATGCCCCAACTTCTGCCGGGTCAATCGTTTAGAGGGCCGCAAGGGCCTGTGCCGGCTGGGCAGCGAACCGGTTGTCTCTTCGGCCAACCTGCACTTCGGCGAGGAATCGGTGCTGGTCGGAAGGGGCGGATCGGGTACGATTTTCTTCACCTGCTGCAACCTGAGTTGTGTTTTTTGCCAGAACTACGACATCAGCCAGCTCGACTACGGGCGCACGATTTCCCGGGAAGAGCTGGTTCGCATCATGCTGGAGCTGCAGGACCGGGGCGCGGAGAATATCAACCTGGTTACCCCGACCCCCCAAGCCGTTCAGATCTTCGAAGCCCTCGAGAAAGCCAGACAACGGGGCCTGCGCCTTCCGGTCGTTTACAACTGCGGCGGCTACGAGAATCCCGATTTCCTCAAAGAGCTGGCCGGAGCGGTTCAGATCTACATGCCGGACTTCAAGTACGGCAACGACGAAGCCGGGGAGAGATACTCCGGCGTCAAGAACTACGCCACCTACTGCCGGCAGGCCCTGCTGGAGATGCATCGCCAGGTGGGAGATCTTCGGCTCGATGACCGGGGTGTTGCCGTCCGGGGGCTCCTGGTCAGGCACCTGGTGCTTCCCGGGGCAGCGGCCGGCTCCGAGGCGGTCATCGATTTCCTGGCCGACCGCGTCTCCCCGAACACCTTCTTGAATATCATGGATCAGTACCATCCCGCCTGGAAAGCGGCCGATTACGCCGAGCTGCGCCGGCGGCCTCTGCGGCGGGAGGTCGAAGAAGTGGTCGACTACGCCCGCCGGCGGGGCCTGACGAATCTGCTCGCCTGAATTTATAAATTCGTTCCCTTGACATTCGCACCTCTGAACGATAAGAATTCATAATACTAAAAACCATCATATCCAAAGGAGGATGGAAATGAAAAAGACCTTACTTCTGTTGCTCGCGGCAGCGCTGGCCTTGGGTCTGATGCTAACCGGGTGTAAAAAAGAGGAAGCGGCGATAGCGCCGGTCAAGATCGGCGTCCTGGTTCCCCTGACAGGCCCCCTGGCGGAGTTCGGTCAAGGATTTCGACTGGCCTGTGACCTGGCCTCCGAGCAACTGGGCGAGGCAGGTATTCAGGTCGACCTGAAATATGCGGATACGGAAACTGCGGCCATTCCGGGCGTAGAGGCCGCGCGTACCCTGGTGAACGTGGAGAAGGTCGTCGCCCTGATCGGGGCTGCGGCCAGCGGCGTTACCATACCGGTGGCGGAATCGGTCTCGATTCCCAACGAAATTCCCCAGATTTCCAACGCCTCCACTTCGCCTCTGATCACCTACCTGCCCGCCGACGAGGGCAAGGATTTCCTTTTTAGAACAGTGCCCTCGGATGCTCTCCAGGGAGTCGTGCTCGGAAAGCTGGCGGCGGAGGCCGGCTACAAGACCGCAGCGGTTTTCTATGTCAACAATCCCTACGGCCAGGGACTGCTCGACGAGTTCAAGGCCTCCTTCGAGGCGGAGGGAGGCAAGGTGGTGGCCGCGGTGCCGCATGACGAAAAGCCGGCGCCAACCTACGTATCCGAGCTGCGGCAGATCATGCAGTCCAAGCCCGAGGTCATGCTCGCCCTTAGCTACCCGGGCCAGGCCACCGTGTACCTGAAGGAGTTCTTCGAGGCGGGATACAACAAGACCACCGACCTGCTGTTCTGCGATGGTACCAAGTCTGTGGAGATGCCTGAAGCTCTGGGCGCCAAGAATCTGGCTGGCTTTTTGGGCACCGCGCCCGGCAGCGTGAGCGGTGACTCTCTGACCAATTTCGAGCGGGACTACCAGGACAAGTACGGCGAGCTGCCTCCGCTGCCCTACATGACCAACATCTACGACGGCGTGGTGATTGCGGCTCTGGCGGCCGCCCTGGCGCAGGACGAGGACAAGCCGGTCAACGGTGTGAACGTACGCGACAATCTACGGCGGGTTTCCAATCCTCCGGGACAGGTGGCCGTAGCCGGCGTAGACGGCCTCAAGAAGGCTCTGCAGCTCCTCAAAGACGGCAAAGATATCAACTATGAAGGGGCGGCGGGCGCCGAGGACTTCGATAAAAACGGCGACACGGTTACTCCTATCGAAGTCTGGTCCTATGTTGAAAACGAGCCCTATATCGAAACGGTACGCTTCGAAACCCCGTAAGCGGGGCTGGCGGCAAAGGCTTTAACAACAGCCTGAAACGTGAGAAGGCCGGTTCTTCCAGCGAAGAACCGGCCCTTTTTTTGGTTATCCTTACCTCAGGTCTATGATCTTGTCCGCGGATACTTCGTTGACAAAGATGTTTTGGTAACGTCCGGAGGCGACCACCTTGTGCCGGCTGGGCAGGTAGGTGGCGGCAAAAAAATACAGTACATCGCTCATGTCGGCATAGGAGGGAATCATGGTGTAGCGGTAGTAGCAGTCATACTTCTCCAGTAGCTGCTTTCTCTCCTTGTCCTCTTCCAGCTCCGGGTCGGTCGCTTTTCTGATCCAGTTCCTCAAGCCTCCGTACCAGGCTTTGGCGACGTGAAAAAGATTGAGCTTTTTATACCTGTCCTCGAAATATAACTCGAATATGCCTGACATAGACGGGACCTTGGTGACGATCTCATAGCGGTCCGCCTTGGCCAGCCGGGACCAGTAGACGGTATAGAATACATCGGGATCGTCGACTAACTTTGTGATCCGAGGCTCCAAGCTACCTCTCCTCCCTCTGTCTGCGGAAGCGACAAGCGAGAACGAGGCTTGGCGTAATGATTCGAATGGTGGAAACGCCGCCGTACGACTTCAGGCCTATCCTATTTGCACATCTTGCGGACAGTTTCGGCTAACGCGCTTCGATAGCGGGGCCACGTGTAGTTGCCCTTCACGACGGCCATGGCCTCCGCCTTGGCCTTCATCTTGGTCCAGCAAGAGCGACAGACGTCCTTTCCCAGGACGCTGAAGAAGTTCCTGTCCAACGAGGGATTCTGAATCTGCTTGTTACAGGAATTACAGACGATCGTTACCATGGGATAAACCTCCTACCTACCTGTATTAATGTGTACCATACCCGCCCCGTTTTTCAAGCACATTTTTCCAGGGCGTTTGTATTCCCCAATCGTATTCCCCTATAGCTTCAAAAGCGGGAAACCTGACGCTCTTCGCCTATGATACCCTTCGGACGGGTCACCGTGAACAGGACCAGGAGCAGGCCGATTATGACATAGCGGATGTAGGGCGCCCGGGTCTGGAATCCGGCCGGCACCAGCTTCAGAATCGCGAAGGTGCTCCAGGACCAGATCGCCCAGACCACGAAGGCCCCCAGGATGGCCCCCTTGTTGTTGCCGGTTCCACCGACGGTAAGCATGGTCCAGATGATAAAGGTCCCGAACAGAGGCTCGAACACGCTGGGCTGGATGGCGGCGGAGTAATGGGCGTACAGGGCCCCCGCGATGCCCATGATCATGGCGCCCAGGGCCAGCGATTGCAGCTTGAAGAAAAAGACGCTCTTCCCGTCGGCGGCGGCCATTACTTCGTCCTCCCGGATGGCCCTCAGTACCCTGCCCCACGGGGAGCGGATTCCCCGCTCCAGGGCGAAGTAGATCACCAGGAGGAAGATCACCACGATGAGCAGGTACACGTAGTTGTAATAGGCGGGCGGTACCAGGTTGCTGAGAGGCCGCTTGATGCCGATAAGCCCTTGAGCTCCGTTTGCCAGCCAGCGTTCGTTGTTGAAGAAAATCCGGATCGTCTCCGCGATCCCTATGGCCGAAATAGCCAGGTATCCCTCGCTCAAGCGTAGGGTGAGCAATCCGATCAGGATCGCGACCACACCGGCGAAAACCGCCGCCGCCGCAACTCCGAGCAGGAAGGGAAGATTGAAGCCGAAGGCCTGCTTCACGTAGTTCGCCAGGGCACCGGTGGGCATCTTGGCGGTGAACAGGGCCGAGGCGTAGGCGCCGACCGCGAAGAAGCCGGCGATCCCGAAGTTCAGCAGACCGGTGTAGCCCCAGTGTACGTTCAAGGCCATGCTGAAGATGGCGTAGATCGAGGCCATGATGGCGAATGAGACCAGAAAATCGAGGATTCCCGCCATTATGCTTTCCCCCTTCCGAAGATGCCCTTGGGCCGGAAAATGAGCACCAGGATCATGATTATGAAGGCGACGGCCGGCTTGTACGTGGGCACCAGAAAGAGCGTCGATACCTGCTGTGCGATTCCCATCACCAGCCCGCCGGCCAGAGCCCCGGTGATGCTGCCCTTGCCGCCCAGGATTACCGCGGCAAATAGAGGCAGCAGGAAGATCCAGCCCATCTCGGGACGAAGCTGGGTCTCGATCCCGTACAGGACACCGGCGATAGCAACCAGCATGCCCGCGAGTCCCCAGGCCCAGATCAACATGCGCTCCGTGTTGATCCCCGCCACCCGCGCCAGGTTGGGGTTATCGGCCAGGGCCCGCAAAGCCTTACCGGTCCTGGTCCTGCGCAGGAACAGGTACACCGCGGCCACGGAAGCCCAGGCCACCGCCATGATGAAGATCTCGTCGATACGGAGCTTGATGCCCGCCGGTAAGAATAAGACCGGTCTCAGCCCCACGGAGTAGAAGTGGAAATCCGCTCCCCAGATAATGTAGACGAATCCCCGTAAGCCCCAGGCCACCCCTATCGAGGCGATGAAGGCGGTGATGAAGTGGGCCCCGGCCCGGCGCATGCGCTTGTATACCAGCCGGTCCACGGCAACCGCCAGGGCCACCGAGATGATTATCGAGGGAATGAACGACAGGAGCAATCCCCAGCTGAACGAAAAGGGGCCCACGTTCCCTTGCAGCGGCCCGATCCGAGAGAACAGCCCCACGAACAGCAGGGCGATATAAGCCCCGACCGTGATCTGGTCGCCGTGAGCGCAGTTGAACAGGTCGGTGATTCCCCAGATCAGGGTGAGACCCACGCTTCCCAGGGCGATAATGCTGCCCAGTATGATGCCGTATACGATCAGCTCTATCATTTTACCTCCCCAAGTAGTGCCGGCCGATTTCTGCGTCGTTCATGAGTTCCTGAGCCGTGCCTTCGGCCTTTTTCTCGCCGCCCTCGAGGATATAGGCCCGGTCGGCGCAGCGCAGGGCCTGAGCGTTCTGTTCGACCAGGAACACCGTTACTCCCTGCTTGTTCAGGGTCTGGATCTTCTCGAATATCTGTTCCACCAGAAAGGGGGCCAGACCGGTGGAAGGCTCATCGAGGAGAAGCATCTCCGGATTCAGCATCAACGCCCTGCCGATGGCCAACATCTGGCGCATACCGCCACTCAAATCTCCCGCCCGGCTCCTGCGCCGGTCTGTCAGATCCGGAAACAGCGCGTACACCTCCTCCATCCGAGGTCGGAAATCGTCCTCGCGGGTGAAGGCGCCCATCTCCAGGTTTTCCTGAACGGTCAGAGAAGGAAAGATATTCTCTTCCTGCGGAACGTAGCACATCCCGCTGCGGGCGATCTTCTCGGGAGGGAAGCCGGTGATATCCTCGTCCTTGTACAAGACCCTGCCCTGCCTGGGAGCGAGGAGGCCGAAGATGGTTCTCAGGGCTGTCGTCTTCCCGGAGCCATTGGGACCGAGCAAGGTTACGATCTTCCCCTCCTCGACTTCAAGAGACAGGCCGTGAAGAACATCCATACCTCCGTAGCCGGAGACAACATTTTCTATGCGCAGCTTGCTCATGCCCTTGTACCTCCAAGATAGACCTCCAGCACGCGGTTGTCGCTTCGCACCTCGTCGGGAGTTCCTCGGGTCAGGACTTTGCCTCGATCCAGAACTACGATGGGATCGCAGACATCCATCACCAGCTCCATTTCATGGCCGATTAAAAGCACTGTAATCCCCTGTTCCTTCACCAGCTTCCGGATCCTGTCCGCCAGGGTCCTACGCTCGGAAGGATTCACACCGGCGCCGGGCTCGTCGAACATGATCAATGTCGGAGAGGCCATCATGGTGCGGGCCAGCTCGAGAAGCCTTTTCTGACCGCCGGACAGGTTGCCGGCGTACTCGTCCTTGAGGTGCAGAAGGCCGACTGTTTCCAGGCTCTGCAGAGCTTTATCCCGCAGCTGCCGCTCCTGATTCTTCACCAGGTTGGGGAAAAACCAGGAACGCCAGAGCTTTTCCCCCTCCTGGCCGGGCGGCACCAGCATCAAATTCTCCATTACCGTCATCAGTTTCAGCTCCCGGCTGATCTGAAAGGTCCGGCACAGCCCCCTGTGGAAGGTCTGGTTCAGAGACAGCCCCTCGATCCTTTCGTCCTGAAAGTAGATTTCACCCCCGTCGGGCTTGTAGAACCCCGAGATGAGGTTGAAGAGAGTGGTTTTCCCCGCCCCGTTGGGACCGATCAGTCCGGTGATGCTGTGGGCAGCCACGTCGAAGCTGACCCCGTCGACTGCTTTGATGCCGCCGAAGTACCTGCGCACCTCCCGCAGCGCAAGCAAAGGGGAATTGTCGCTTGAGTTCAAAGGTTTATCTCCTCGTTTCATGAGTGGTCGGCGCTAAAACCAACAGCGCATTATAGCCTCGCGCAGTCGGTGGGTCAAGAAAACTTGTAAAAAATAGAAATACGGTTGAGCTTACTGGCGAGCCTCAGGATCGTCAGTCTTGCCGCCGTCTGCGGGATTTGACGAAACGGGCGAAGTCGTTGATGTTCCTGACCACAATCCTGTCAGGAAACAGCTCAACGCGACGCTGGTTGACGAAATGATTGATAACCTGCCGGCATTTCTCCGGCGAGATCCCCGCCCAGTGCGCCACATCGTCCACCGAGGTCTTGAACACCATTTTTTCCACTTCGGAGGTATCTACAGGCTCGTGCTCGGCCAGCATTAGAAACACGTCGGCCACTTTGGCCTCCACGTCGTCCAATGTCAAGATCTGAAACTTTCTCTTCTGATCGTGGATCCTTATGGCGAACAGCTTGAGCAGCGTCAGGGCGACCTGCGGATTGCCCTGCATGAGGATCTCGAAATTCTCCTGGTTGAACTCCAGGGCTGTGACCTGATCCATAGCGATTGCGGTGGCCGAACGGGGAGCCTCCTCCAGGATGGCCATTTCGCCGAAGATCTCCCCCGGATTGAGAACAGCGATTGTCTTTTCCAGGTCCCCGAATATTTTGATTATTTGAACTCTACCGGACTGGATCAGGTAGAAATTGTCCCCGGGCTCGTATTCGCAAAATACCACGTCTCCGGCTTGAAAGGTTTTCTTGAAGCGGTTGAAGGCGTTCCCTGTACCGTTCATTCCGTATTCCCCGCTAGATCTCGAAGGGCTTTTTTCACCTTTCTGCTCAGCGGATCGTCCTCACCAACCAGGGTAATGATCTTGTTGTAGAAGCCTTTGGCTTTCTCCTGGTCTCCCTTGCTTTCGTAACACATGCCCACGTAGTACAACGCTTCTTTCAGGTCCGGATGATTGGGATACTTCTGAATCATCGAAGTGAATGCCTGAACCGAGGCGTCGAACTGCTTCAGATAGTACAGCGACCGGCCCATCTCGTACTGGCTCTTGGCCGTATATTCCGCATCCTGGTTCTCGGCCACTATTTTACGGAACTGAACCAGGGCTTCCTGGTATTTCTGCTGGCTCAGCAGACTGACGGCGTTGTAGTACTGTTTGGCGACCTCGGAAAGCTCCTGGGGCTCACGGCTCGGTTCGGGCTTGGACAGCGCCTGCGCGCCGGCCTCTTCCCCGGGTATGATCGCCGGCCCCTTGCCCTGGCCGTACTTCTGCAGATATTCCTCGGACATCTGTATCTTTTGATTTACATTGCCGGCGTGGCGGCCCGATGGGTAGTAGGTAAGATAACGCTTGTAGGCGTAGAGGGCCTGGGAATAGCGCTTGTTTTTAAGATAGTATTCTCCTATCCGATACAAGCCGTCTTCCGGTTTAATCTGTTCTTCCGTGTAGATGAGGTTCTGCACCTGCTTGTGTATTCGCCGCAGCATGTTGGAAAACACCCGCAGCATCTTCACGATAATCCGGGTGTTCTGCAAGGCAAGCTGTTCGAACTCCGGAACGGTGAACGCCACGGCAACTGAATCGGCCAGCACCTGAGCCGTCTCCTCCCGGGCGTAGCGTCCCAGGGCGGATCGTACCCCGAAAAACTCGCCGGTTTTTATCAGATCATGAATTTCCTGGCCGGTTTCGATGTCGGTGTAGTTCAGGCTGACCTGTCCCGATTTGAGGATGAAGATCTTGTCACTGATATCCCCTCTGAAGAAGATGATGGAATTCGCTTTGTACTGCATGGCTTTCGGTGACACGAGAATTACAGCTCCTCCATTGACAGACTATCCGTCCAGGGGTAAATAATCAAGATCTTTCTTGAAACCGACCGCCCGGCGCACTTTTTCCAGCAATCCCACCGGGTCTCCCTTCACGTACATGCTGCGGCCCCCTACGGATACGACTGTATAGTCGCAGTCCCTGCGGCGGAAAAGCTCCCGGTAGCTCTCCTGTCCGTATATAGGCGTACCGTCTTGGACAATCAGCTCTATATCCTCCATGCGAGCCGCCAGCAGGGCCTCATAGGGGTCGGTTTGCTCCGATCGCAGGAGCAGCAGATCCGCCAGCTTGCCTTCCTCCAGGCTGCCGATCTGTTCCTGCATCCGGAAGGCCCGTGCCGGGTTGATCGTGACCATCTCGGTAATAGTCCGGGCGTCCAGCTTCTCGCCATACAGGCGGCTGTAGGTCCGGCGGGCAAAACGCATCTCCTCCAACAGGTTCACCGAACCGGTAGCGGTGGAGTCGGTCCCGATGCAGACATTGAGGCCCTCGGCCAGCATCTTGCGGATCTTGCAGGTTACATTGAACATGAACAGATTCGAGGCCGGACACCAGACAACGCTGGCTCCTGCCTTCTTGACCCGTTTGATATCCTGATCGCTGAATCCGATACAGTGAATCAGCACATCATGATCGTCCAGGCAACCCAGGTCGCTCAGTATATCCACTCCCGATTGGGATTCCCGGTCGAATCCCTCCTCCAGGTGGGTAATAAAGGGCGAGTTGCGCTTCACCGCCCGTTTGTGCTCGATCTCGATGCCGTCGCCCCACTGGAGGTCAAAGGAAGAGCACTCGTGCGCCAGGGAATAGTTGTTGATCACCCGTATCGGCAGGAGCGGGATCAGTGGCTCGTTGAACTCGTGCGGGAAGTGGTCATTAACGGTGGTTACCCCTGAGAACAGGTTTTTGTAGGCCGAAAGCCTGTACATGTCCTCCACCACGATCTTGGCTCGTTCGGCGAGAACCGGCGAGTTTCGCAGGTCCTTCTCCCAGTAGGACCAGTTCAGGTAGTAGTTGCCGTCCTGAGGGCCGATACGGGGCAGATAGTCACCGCGTAGATGGTCGTGGACGTTGATCAGCGCAGGATAGCAGAACAGACCCGGACCGACCTCAATATTAAGCTTGGCGGTGGAACCGAGGCACCTGATGCGATTCTTTTCGATTTTTATACTGCCATTCGGGATCACTTCGCAGGGTGAAACCACCGTCATTCCGCTCAAAGAGTAGGTAGGCAGCATCAATATTCCTTTCCCAATATAGCAGATTGTCTATATTGCCCCTGCCGTTCTTCCTCCCTTTATTATCGGACGCTGCTTTATACCATTCAGGAATAAATTATTGAAATAATCGGCAAAATGTGGTATGCAGCAGGGGGAGGTAACAGTGCCGATCTATGAATACCGCTGCAGCGCCTGCGGCAGCGAGTTCGAGCTCCTCGTTTCCGGCTCCGCCGGACCGCCGGCCTGCCCCGAGTGCCATACGGGCGAGGTGAAGAGACGCTTCAGCCTGTTCGCCGTTGCCGGCGCTTCCCGACAGGCCGTCGGATCGTCATCGTGCGGCGGCTGCACCGGCAAGAACTGCTCCACCTGCCACTGAGTCAGCGCTTTATCCTCCACTGGCATGATCGAGAGGCTGGGCAGACGGTTCAGCGAGACGGCCGGAAACCTTCTCTACGCCGCCGGCTTTCTCTTGAACGTTTTCAAAGAATCCGCGCTCTTCCTGCACAGGAGACAGGTAGGCTTCAACGTGCTGGTGATGCAGATCCTGTTCACCGCGGTGGAAGCCATAGGCATTATTTCCCTGATCTCCCTGGGGCTGGGAGCGGTTATCGTGGTGCAGGGGATATCGATCCTGCCCAAGTTCGGCCAGGGCAAGCTGATTTACGCAATCCTCACCGTAGTAATCACCCGCGAGCTGGGCCCCTTGCTCACGGCGTTCGTCATCATCGCCCGTTCGGGAACGGCCATAGCCACCGAATTGGGCAACATGGTCGTATCGCACGAGATCGAAGCCTACGTGTCGGTAGGCATCAATCCTATCTCGTACCTGGCGGTTCCTCGTTTTTTGGGCGTCACCTTCTCCATGGTCCTGCTCACGATCTACTTCAACTTCTTCGGCCTGTTCGGATCGTTCGTTATTACGCAGTTCATTAAGCCGATCCAGCTCCACGACTATTTCCAGAATCTGCTCAGCGCCATGACCGTGGTGGACATTGTCTCTTCACTGGTCAAGGCGCTGGTATTCGGCATCCTCATTTCTTTCGTGGCCATCTACCAGGGGTTCAAAGTCCGGGCCGCCTCGACGGAAATCCCCCAGGTAGCCATCAAGGCGGTAGGCCAGGGTTTCGTTCTCTGCATCCTGGCGGACGCCATAATCACCTCGGTTTACTATGTCTGAAACACTCATGGAATCCCTGATCGAGCTGAAGAATGTAACGGTTAACTTCCATGAGCATATCAGCCTCGACGAGGTGAGTCTGACAATACCGATTAAAAAAAGCACTGTGATTATGGGCCCTTCGGGCAGTGGCAAGAGTATGCTCTTGAAGGTAGCGGCGTCTATCGTCCCTCCTGACAGCGGCAAGGTTTATCTGCAGGGGAGGAACTACCAGCGGTTCACGGAGAAGCAGGTCCTGGAGTTCCGGCGCAGAAGCGGATTCATGTTCCAGGATGCCGCCCTGTGGTCTAATAAGTCCGTGTACGACAATCTGGCCCTGCCGATCCAGTTCCACTACCCCGGGCGCGAGCACGAGCAGATCGATCGGCGGGTTCGGGGGCTCCTGGCCAGGGTGGGTCTGGAAGACTCCCTCGATCTGAGACCAGCCGCCATCTCCACGGGGGAACAGAAGATGGTCTCCTTTCTGCGGGCTATCGTTCTCGAGCCCGAGGTGCTGTTCCTCGACGAGCCTACTCCGTCGATCGACTACGTGATGCTGGAAAAGATGATGCGCCTCATCCGGGAGCTGAAGGAAAAGGGGTGTACGATCATAGCGGTAACCCACGACGCCCACCTGACCTCGATGATCGCCAACTACCTGATAGTGCTGAAGAACGGACAAGTTCTGGAAGCGGCGGATACGTCGGAAATCCGCAGAAGCGCCAATAGGGAGGTTCTCGAGATACTCACCGAGGTCTTGAGTGAAGCGGCCACCTATGATACGGATATTCTCGACCTCTTACAGGAATAGATCATGTACTGGGAAAAAGAGCTTGAAACCATGGACAGCGGTGAGCTGAGCCGGCTGCAGTTGCGGCTGCTCAATGAGACGCTCGGCCGTGTACGACATTCTCCTTTTTACGGAAATCGCTTCAAGAGCGTAGACGAGTTCGGATTGAAAAGCCTGAAGGAGCTGCAAGAGCTGCCCTTCACCACTAAGGACGACCTGAGGAGCGCCTTCCCCTACGGATTTCTCGCCGTACCGCAGGACGAGGTGGTGCGGCTGCATTCCTCCTCCGGAACCACGGGGAACCCGACGGTAGTGTTCCATACCTCGAGGGATATCGAGCGTTGGGGCAACCTGATCGCCCGCTGCATGTACACAACCGGCCTACGCCGCCAGGACGTGTTCCAGAACATGATGGGCTACGGCCTGTTTACCGGAGGTCTGGGCTTCCACTACGGGGCGGAAAAGCTCGGGGTCATGACGATTCCCATAGGTCCCGGGAACAGCAAGCGGCAGTTGTGGTTTCTGCGGCAGCTCAAGGTTACAGCGGTCCACGTCCTGCCGAGCTACGCCCTGCGGTTGTACAGCTTCTGCGACGAGCTGGGCGTCGATCCGAAGGCCGACCTTTCCCTGCGCATCGCTTTCATCGGAGCCGAGCCTCACAGTGAGGAGATCCGCAGGAAAATCGAGGAGCTGTTCGGCATCAAGGTCTATAACTCCTATGGCCTCTCGGAGATGTGCGGGCCGGGCGTGGCTTTCGAATGCCAGGAACAGGAAGGCCTGCACGTCTGGGAGGATCACTTCTACCCGGAAATCATCGATCCGGATTCCGGACAGCCGCTGCCCGAGGGGGAAGAAGGAGAGCTGGTGTTGAGCACCCTGCAGCGGGAAGCGATGCCTCTGATCCGCTATCGCACCCGCGATCTGACCCGTCTGTTGCCCGGGCGCTGCGCCTGCGGGCGCACCCACCGCCAGATCGCCCGGATCACCGGACGAAGCGACGACTTGCTCATCATCAACGGAGTCAACATCTTCCCCATCCAGATAGAGAAGACCCTGATGGCCATCCCGGAGATCGGCCACAACTACCTGATAGAAATCCGCAAGGACAACTACATGGACAGGCTTCAGGTAAAGGTAGAGATCAACGAGGAGGTGTTCCACGGCACGCTGGCGGAGCTGGAAACGCTTCAGGACAAGGTCGCGGGGGAGCTGCGCACCGAGCTGGGGATCACGCCCAGCGTCAAGATGGTGGAACCTTCCAGCCTGCCGGTATCGGAGGGAAAGGCCCAAAGGGTTCTTGACTTCAGAAACGAAGCGCAACGGGAGGGTTGATATGGGAGCTCAGCTTGCCGTATTCGTGGAGAACAAGCCGGGTAAGCTCGAGGCAATTACCAAGATCCTGGCACAGGAGGGCATCAACATCCGCGGTATCTCCATGGCCAGTGAAGGTGAGTTCGGGGTGCTCAAGATGCTGGTAAACGATCCAGCCAGGGCTCATGCCCTGCTGAAGACTCATCATTTCACGGTGTCAGAGAGGAACGTGGTGGTGGCGATTATCGAGGATCGGCCCGGCGCCCTGCACGAGCTGCTTCTCACCCTCTCCTCGCGCAGCATCAATATCGAGGACTGCTACGGAATCGTTCTCGAGGAAGGCGGCCGGGCGGCGATCGTGCTGGACATCGAGCAGTTCCCGGAGGCGGAGAAAGTGCTTCAGGAACAGCGGGTCAGGCTGCTGTCCGACCAGGAGCTTTACTCCCTTTAAAAACATCGTGGTCCCGATCGTCCCCCCACCGTGGGATCTCGAAGGCGTTGCCTGCCTGCTGCTTTACCGTTTCCCGCCCGCCATTTTTCGCGGGAAACTCCGATCGGAGGATATAGAGGACAGCCGGCGGTTCCGGGGGGTGGGTGTCCTGGCGCTGGTGAGCTACCGTAGGTCGCCGGTGGGTCCGTACGGGGAGATGCTGATCGTCCCCGGCTGGCTGCTCTACCAGGGGAAGAGGCATTATTCGGTCTCCAGGATCTACGTAACCACAGCCGCCAGCGCGGAGAACGGGAGAAGAAACTGGGGGCTGCCCAAGAAGCTGGCCGAAATCCGCTTCGAACGTACAGGTCCAAGGAGCCAGCGAGTAAACGCCCGGGTGAACGAGGAGCCGGCCCTCGATCTCCGCCTGAAAGTCCGAGGGCCTGCCGTGCCGCTTGGGAGCCGCTTTCTACCTGCCAGGCTGGTCCAGTACATGAACGGCAGGATCTTCAGTACCGCGGTCTCGGGCAGCGGCAGGCTGAGGTGGGCGGGGATCGAATCCCTCGAGGTAAGCACAGAATTGTTTCCGGAGCTTTCCCGCCTCCGCCCGCTTCTGGCTTTCCAGATCGAACGATTTAGGGCCCGCTTCCCCGCGGCCAGAACCGCTGCCGGGTAGCAAACCGTCTCACTACCGAGAGGCTTCTCTCACCGGCAGGCGCAGGATGGTCTTCAGACGTTCCGGCGGAACGCGCCGCGGATCCGAGATGTAGATCTCGTGGTGGGGGCCCGTGCAGGAAAGCCCCTGGGCCTCGGCGAACCTGGTCATTTCTCCGACGGTCTCGCCTTCCCTGTCATAAGGCCCCACGTGCAGCATCTGCACGCACCGCCCTTCTTCCAGGCAGCGAAGCTTGACCTCGCGCACTTCCTGGTCTTTTCCCTTCTCCAGCAGAACGTCTGCCGCCCGTTCGAGCTCATCCCGGCCGATGAAGTCGGGGACTCGAATCATGAGCCTCCAGAGCCACTGCTCAGGCGGTACGGCGCTGAAGTTGCCGCTTTCCCCCTCTGCCCACCACTGGGCCTCCAGCTTGCCCACCACGTAATCCCGCGCGCCGGAGAACTTCCTGCTCATCTTCACCGTGTAGGCCGCGCCATAGAGGGCGCCGATTTTACGGTTGAACTCCTCCCCGCCGGGCGCTCCCCGGCCCTCGATGCTCAGGTAGGCTGCCTTCCCGACATCCACCACGGCAGGTTTCTTCGCCGCCAGGTAGTCTCGGTCCTTGAGCTGCCGGAACAGGTCGATCTTCTCCTCTCCCGCCATGCGATCACCTCCACATTATGGTTCCAGGGGTGCATAGATATCGGTAACCAGATCTTCGGGATCCGTGCCCTCCGGATCGTTCAGGTAGACTTCCAGGCAGGGTAGCGCCCGCAGCTCACGGCCGCTTCGGGGCAGCCACTGCCCGAGGAGCCGGGCGTAGGTTTCTCCCAACCGGTCGTAAGGTCCGAAATGGGTAGTCAGCGCATACTGGCCTCCCTCGATGGCCTGTACGCCGATTTCCCCTTCCGGCTTGAACTCCTCGTCCACGGTTACGCAGGCATCGTATCGTATCTTTTCAGGGGGGGTTACCTCCGGATCGTCGTAGCAAAGCCCGATGAACTTGTTTTCCACTCCCAAAAGCCCCCTTCTTCCCAGCTCTGCGGTGATCCTGTCCCAGGCCTCCCCGCACCGGTCGTAGGGTCCGACGTGACGGTAGAAAGCCACCCGCAGGGGCTCCAGAGTCTCGAGTTTCACCTCCATAGAAAATCCTCCTGATTGAACCGGATTGAAATCCTCGACCGGCATCCCTTCCCGGTAATGAACGTCGGAGAGCGCGGCTGCCCGGCTCGACGAGCCGTTCTGAAGCCGGAACTCCGAGGGTGGAAGACCGCCCATGGCCTTGAACGCCCGCGTGAAAGCCTCGTGGCTCTCGTAGCCCGCCTCCAGGGCGATTTCGATAACCGACGCTTTCGTGTGCTTGAGCCGGGCTGCCGCCCGCTCCAGCCGCAGCCGCCTGATGTGCTCTTTAACCGATTCCCCCAACATACCGCGGAAAACGCGGTGAAAATGGTACATGGAGAAACAGGCGATGCGGGCCAGCTCTTCCAGTACCAGATCCTCGTCCAGATGCCGCTGAATGTAGACCAGCACCCGAAGCATACGCTGCTTGTACTGCTCCAACGTCGTCCTTTTCATCTCCGGCTCGCTCCTGCTACCATACTGCAAATCGAGTAGAAGTACTTGACCGTATTTGCTATTTTCAGGACACCGTCAGGCGATGCGGCAACAGGAATATCCTAGCAGGCATTGCGGAAGCTGGAACGCAATCGGCCGGCGAGCAAGGACTGCTACCGGCTGCGCCTGTCTATGATCCGGCGGACTTTGCCTCCGCTGTCACGCAGCAGCGAGCGAGGTTCGACCAGGGTGACCTTGGCTTCCACACCGAGCACCACCTCGATCTGCTTCCCGATCGTATCTCGAAGACGCTCCAGGTTCTTGAGCTCGTCGAAGGCGGGAAAGCTCTCGGAAATCTCTACCTGGACTTCCATCGTATCGGTGCCTTCCTGGCGGTCCAGGATGATCCGGTAGTGGGGAGCCGTCCCTTCGGCAGCCAGGAGGATCTCCTCGATCTGGGAGGGGAACACCTTGGCGCCCTTGATAAAGATCATGTCGTCCGTACGGCCGCTCACCCTGTCCATCCGCCGCAGTGTCCGCCCGCAGGGGCAGGGCTCGGCCGTGAGCCGGCTGATGTCTCCGGTACGGTAGCGGATCAGCGGGAAACCTTCCTTGCTGATGGTGGTGAAAACAAGCTCCCCCTCCCCTCCGGGGTCAAGCGGCTCGAGGGTCTCCGGGTCGATCACTTCCACGATAAAGTGGTCCTCGTTGATGTGCAGGCCTTGCTTGTGCTCGCACTCCCCGGCGACTCCCGGACCGATCACCTCGGTGAGCCCGTAGTTGTCCAGGGCGACGATATGCAGGCCGGCCTCCAGTTGGGCGCGCAGATTCTCGCTCCACGGCTCGGCCCCGAACAGACCGGCCTTCAGGTTCAAGCTTTCGGCGTGCACCTCTAGCTCCTCCAGGGCCGCAGCGATGTTGACTGCATAGCTCGGCGCGCAGATCAACACCGTGGTCTTGAAATCTTTCATGATCATGATCTGCTTCTCCGGCGGGGAGGTCGAAGAGGGTATCACCGAAGCCCCGATTTTCTCCGCCCCCTGATGGAAGCCGAATCCTCCGGTGAACAGGTTGAAGGGAAAGGCGATCTGCACCACGTCGTGTTCGCTCACTCCCGCGGCGGCCAGCAGGCGGGCCGTACAGTCCGTCCAGTGACGAAGATCGTTCTTGGTATAGCCGACGATGATCGGCTTGCCGGTAGTGCCGGAAGTCGAGTGGATACGCACGACGTCACGCAGCGGCACGGCGAACATGTCGTAGGGATAGCTCTTGCGCAGGTCGTCTTTGGTGGTGAAGGGCAGTTGCTCCAAATCCTTCACACTCTTTATCTTTTCGATATTGACGTGGTGATCATCGAAGCTGTGCCGGTAAAAAGAAACGTAGCGGTACACCCGGTTCAGCGTGGACTGCAACCGCTCGACCTGAAGCTGCTCCAGCTCCTCCCGGGCCATGGTCTCATAAGTCCGATCCAGTATCATGGTCAGCTAAGCTCCTCGATTCGTTTATAATCTTTACCCAGATACGCCCGCTGCACGTCATGATTGTCCAATAGCTCCTGGGAAGTTCCCGAGAGAACGATCTGCCCTGTTTCCAGCACATACCCCCGGTCGGCAATTTCGAGGGAAGCCCTGGCGTTTTGCTCCACCAGCAATACCGTCTTTCCCAGCTCGGGCAGCCTGGCGATCGTGTTGAATATCTTCTCCACGATCAAGGGCGCCAATCCCATGGAGGGCTCGTCCATCATGATCAGCTTGGGACTGGCCATCAGAGCGCGGCCGATGGCCACCATCTGCTGTTCCCCGCCGGAAAGAGTTCCGGCAAGCTGATCCCGGCGATCCCGCAGCAGCGGAAACAGCTCGTAGATCTCCTCGAGGCGCTGCTCGATTTCTCTTCGCTGCCCCTTCCTGGCTGCCAGGTAGGCTCCCAGGACCAGATTATCCTTCACCGACAGGGTGCCGAAAAGCTGGCGTCCCTCCGGCACCAGCACGCAGCCCAGCCGGACGATCTCTTCCATTCCGGTTGAGCTCAAGGTACGATCCCGGAAATCGACCTGGCCTGAGCTTATCTTGATGATCCCCGAGACGGTTTTCAGCAGGGTCGTCTTGCCGGCCCCGTTGGCCCCGATGATGATAACGATCTCACCGGGTGACACATGCAGGGAGACCCCTTTCAGCACCCTGAGCTTGCCGTACCCGGCTTCCAGGTTGCGGATCCTAAGCATGGCCGCCGCCCAGGTAGATGCGGATCACCTCGGGATCCCGCTGGATTACCTCGGGCCTGCCCTCGGCCACCTTCTGCCCGTAGTTCAACACCACGATCTCGTCCGATATGTCCATGACCAGAGACATGTCGTGCTCGACTAAAAGCACCGTAATCCCCCAATCGCGGATTTTAAGGATCAGGCCGGCCATTTCCCTGGTCTCGTAGATGTTCAGCCCGGCGGCCGGCTCGTCGAGGAGAAGAAGCGAAGGCTCGGTGGCCAGCGCCCGGGCTATCTCCAGCAGCCGCTGCTTGCCGAAGGGAAGGTTCAGGGCAGCCTCTCCGGCGCTGCCGGCCAGCCCCAGGGCGGCGAGCAGCTCGAGGCAGCGGTCCCGGATCCCCCGCTCCTCTTTCCAGGTCCAGGGCAGGCTGAAGAGCCCGGAGATGAAGCCCGCCCGGGTGCGGGGATGGCGGCCCACCATGACGTTTTCCAGCACGCTCATACGCGGAAACAGCTTAGTGGTCTGGAAGGTCCGGCAGATGCCCAACGCCGCGATGCGATGAGGCTGGAGCCCGGTAATCTCCCGGCCGTTCTGGCGGATCGTCCCGCCATCGGCGGGCAGGATCCCTGAGATCAGATTGAACAGAGTGGTCTTGCCGGCCCCGTTCGGACCGATCACCGCCTTGATCGCCCCCCGGGCAACCTCGAAGGATACGTCGTCCACGGCTTTGAGCCCGCCGAAGGAACGCCTCAGGTTGCTAACTTCCAGCATTATCCGTTCCATGGAACCTCAACCAACAGTGCCCGTTCCTGAAGCCTATTCCGGCCGGGCTACTCTGAACACGCCGGCCAGCCTACGTCCGAGGGCACGCAGGTTCCTCAGACCCGGGGCGCGTAGCAGCCCGTCGGGAAAGAAGAGCATGATTACCAGGAGAATGGCCGCGAACACGGCGTCATCATAGTTGCCGAAATACCCGCGCAGAGAGAGAAAGTTCAACAGCATGCTCATGAACAGCGCTCCCCACAGGTTGTCCATCCCGCCTACGGCCACTACCGCCACGTACCGTATGGATTTTATGCTCGTTGCCTCGGAAGGGCCTATTCCTCCATTATAATGCGTCAGGAAAATCCCGCCGACCGCAGCGAATACTGCGCTGAGCACGAAAGTAGCCAGCTTGTACCTGGCGGTGTTCACTCCCATAGCAGCAGCGGCCTCTTCGCTGCCGTGGATCGAGCGCAGGGCCCTGCCCACGCGGGAATGAATGAGGTTCAAAGCCAAAAACAAGACAAGTAGAACCAAAATCCAGGCCAGGTAGTAGTTCGGTATGCGACCGGCCAGACTGCCGCTCACCTGCAGAGTGAACAGCGGAAAGGGCGGGACGCCGGTAATGCCGTCCGCTTCGCCGAGGAACTCCGTTCCCAGCACTATCCGATAGATGATCAGCCCGAAACCCAGCGTAGCCATGGCCAGGTAGTGGCCTCTCAGCCTGATCACCGGCACCCCGACCAGCAGCGCGATGATCACCGTTATCAGCAAGGCGGCGCAAAAAGCCAGCCAGGGGGAGAAAGAGAGCAGGAGGTTGCCGTACAGGTCCCGACGCTCGAAAACCACGCCCACGGTTTTCAATAACTGAACTGCTCGCGAACCGGAGTAAGGCAACAGGTTCATCGTGGTCAGCACGGCGGTGGTGTAGCCGCCGATAGCGAAGAAACCCGCCTGTCCCAGCGAAATCTGGCCGGCGAAGCCCATGAGCAGGCAAAGGCCGAGCACCACCAGGGAGTAGTAGGCGGACATCGTGAGCTGGGTGAGGTAGAAGTTGGCCCCGCTGGCGGTCACCACGAGCTGCACCGCGACCACGAGAGCCAGGATCGCGGCAAGCGGCAGATACCTGCGCAGCCGGGGGTGCATTAGAACTCCTTGAGCGCTCCGGCCTCTCGGCTTCGGAATAAGCCGCTGGGACGAAAGAACAGGATGATGAGCAAAACGGCGATGGAGACAGCATCGATATAGGCGAGGGGCAGGACGGCGATGCTGAAAGCCTCCAATAGACCGAGCACCAGACCGGCAAGGACCGCCGCGGTGCTGTTTCCCAATCCGCCGAGTATGGCCACGGTGAACCCTTTGATCGCCAGCGGGGCCCCCATGTTGTACTGGGTCTGCGTCAGGGGAGAAATGGCGCAGCCGGCCAGAGCCCCTATGGCGGCGCTCAGCATGAAGGAGAGGGTTACCATGCGCTTTGCCCGGATTCCGCACAGCCTGGCCGCGGTACGGTTGTCCGAGCAGGCCCTCATGGCCCTGCCCACCAGGGTAAAGCGGAAAAACAGATGCAGGGCCACCACAATCACCGCACTGATTCCCAGTACCCAGAGCACCTGCGGCGAGATATAAGCCCCTAAAAGCTTAAGTGAAGAGACCTCTGTTCCGGTGAAATACGGCAATGCCCGGACTTTTTCATCCCAGATCTGGAGCATCGACTCACGGATCAGGATGGACACACCTATGGTGATGACGACCAGACGCAGGATCGAGGGCCGGGACAGCCAGCGGATGAACAGAAAGTCGATCAACGCGCCCACGGCCGTGGTGATCAACACGGCTCCGAGGATAGCCGCCGGCAGAGGAAGGAGGGCTGACAGGCTGACGCCGATCATCCCTCCCAGAATCAGGAACTCCCCTTGGGCGAAGTTGATGATGCCCGTTGTGTTGTAGATGATGTTGAAGCCGATCGCTATGATCGCATAGATGCTCCCCGAGGTAATTCCAGCGAGAAAATATTGGAAAAACTGCTCGAAGCTCACGGATCGGCCGAACGAAAACGAGCCGTTTATTCTTCCAGCAGTACGAACTTACCGTTTTTAACCGTAAGCATCTCAAAAGAGTCGAGTCCCAGGCCATTGTGGTCGCTGGGGGAGAGGTTGAAGATTCCTCCTGTGCCGACCACTCCTTTCAGCGTCTCGATGGCGGCCCGTACCTTTTCTTTGTCCACACTTCCGCTCTTCTCGATCGCCGCTTTCAGGATGATGAAGGCGTCGTAGGCATGTCCGCCGAAGGTGCTCACCTCCTCGCCGTAGCGGGACTCGTAGCTGTCCTTGTAGTGTACCAGCACGTCCTTTTGCGGATGATCAGCAGGAAGTACGTCTGCTACCAGCAGCCGGCCGCAGGGGAAGATGATGCCTTCGGCCGCCTCGCCGGCCGCTTCCACATACTTGATGTTTCCGAAACCGTGGCTCTGGAACAGGGGCACTTCCATGCCCAGCTGCCGCATGTTCTTGGCCACGATGGATTGAGCAGGAACGATCGACCAGTTCACCACCGCCTGGACGTTGCGGGCTTTAAGCTTGGTCAGCACGCCGGTCAGATCGGTGGCGCCCGCATCATAGACCTCGGCAATAAGGATATCGATGCCGTGCTCGGGGGCGTATTTCTCGAGCTGGTTTTTACCACCTTGTCCGAAGCCGGTGTTTCCCACGACCACGCCGATCTTGGAGATGCCCATCTCCTGCATGGTCTTGAAGATCCAGATAGCCGCATAGCTGTCTTTTTGGGGCGTCTTGAACACGTAGGGGGCAACCGGGTCGACAATCGTCTCGGCCGCGGCGCAGGACAGGAGAATCGTCTCGCCTTCCTGGCAGATGTCCTTGATGGCCATGGACTCCCCGCTGGTCGACGGCCCGATAATTGCCAGAACCTGCTGCTCTTCGATCAGCTGCTTGGCGAAGGAAATCGCTTTCTCTGCGCTTCCCTGGGAGTCTTTGATAATCAGCTCGACCGGATGGCCGTCGATTCCGCCTCCTGCGTTGGTTTCCTCCACCAGCATTTCCAGGGTCTTGGCTTCCGGCGAACCGAGCCAGGACGCTCCGCCGGTGACCGCCAGGATTGCCCCAATCTTGACAGGCTCTTTGCTGCCGGCCTGCTCCTCGGCGCCGCCGGCTAGAAGCGGCACGGCTGCCACAGCCAGGACGAGGGCCGCGGCCGCCAGGGTGATCGAATTCCGTTTCATGGTCACGTTTCTCCTTTCATAATCATGATCTGTCTGTATTAATATACTGCCTTCCCTTTGTCAACAAAGGTATTGTAAATTCAGGCAACTCAATTAAGAGGAATACCGCCGTCTGCCAACGACGGCCGGCAGTGCTCTAAAGCTTGCTTATGACGTCCGAGGAAAGAACGGTTATCTTGTTCTTCTCCAATACCTTGATCGCCCGATCCGGCTGATCGATCCGGAAAATCAGGATCGCGTTTTCGGCTTTTTTCTCCACAAAGGCATACATGTATTCGATGTTGATGTCGTTCTCGTCCAATACGTGCAGAATACGCTCAAGCCCTCCCGGCCTGTCGGTCACCTCCACGGCAATCACTTCAGTCTGCTGAGCAACGAAATTGTTCTTCTTCAAGACCGCAAAGCACTTGTCGGCATCGTTTACGATAATTCGCAGGACTCCGAAATCCGCAGTATCGGCCAGGGAAAGGGCACGGATGTTGATGCTCTCGGCAGCCAGCAGGCTGGTGACCTCGGCCAGCCGCCCCTTCTTGTTTTCCAGGAAAACCGAAACCTGTTTCAGCGTCATTTTGAGATCCTCCTTCGTACGTGACGGTCCCGACCGACCCCCTCGCTCGAGCCCGAAGAGCCCGCTTACGATCAAAGCTGTCGCTTGTCAACTACCCTCTTGGCCTTGCCCTCACTCCTGGGAATGCTCTTCGGCTCCACCAGCTTGACCCGCGTATGAATGCCGAGGGACGCGTACAGGCCTTCGCTGATCTCCTGCTCGAAGCGTTCCAGATTCTTGATCTCGTCCGAGAACAGCTTTTCGTTCATCTCCACCATGACCTCGATGCTGTCAAGCTGCTTTTGCCGGTCGATGACGAGCTGGTAGTGGGGCTCTATCCCTTCTATACGCAGCAGCACCTCCTCTATCTGAGACGGGAATACATTGACTCCGCGGATGATGAGCATGTCGTCGGTACGACCGAGCAAGCGGTGCATCCGTACCGCGGTCCGCCCACAACGGCAGGGCCGGTGGTCCAGATAGGTGATGTCCCGGGTACGGTAGCGCAGCACGGGTGTACCCTCTTTGGTCAGGGAAGTGATTACCAGCTCCCCTTTCTGCCCGTCCGGAAGCACCTCTCCGGTCCGGAGGTCGATGATTTCCGGGTAAAACAGGTCCTCGCAGATGTGCAGCCCTTCCTGGTACTCGCACTCCGAGGAGACCCCGGGTCCGATAATCTCCGTCAGCCCGTAGATGTCGAGGGCCTTGAGGTGAAGCTTGGATTCGATCTCTTTGCGCATTCCTTCGCTCCAGGGCTCGGCCCCGAATAACCCCACCCGAACGGACATCTTCTTGAAATCCAGGCCCTGCTCTCGGGCCGCTTCTGCCAGAAACAAGGAATAAGAAGGCGTACAGGTAAGCACCGTGGACTTGAAGTCCTGCAGGATGGCAAGCTGCCGGGCGGTATTCCCGCCGGAAATGGGTATCACGTTTGCACCGATCAAGCGGGCGCCGTAGTGTATGCCCAGGCCGCCGGTGAACAGGCCGTACCCGTAGGCGTTGTGCACGATATCCGTGCGGGAAGTGTCTCCCATGGCCAGAGTACGGGCCATTGCCTCGGACCACAGGGCGATGTCCTGGCGGGTGTAGGCGCCCACGACCGGTTTTCCCGTGGTGCCGGAAGAGGTATGAACCTCCACTACCTCGCCGAAGTCTACCGCCAGCAGCTTGAAGGGATAGACCTCCCGCATGTCATCCTTGGTCAGGAAGGGCAGCTTGGTGATGTCCGAGATATGATTGACGTCCCTGGGCTTCACCCCCTGTTCGTCCATCCGCTTCCTGTAGAAAGGCACCCGGCGATAGACACGGTCCACCAGCTCGCCGAGCCTCTCTCCTTGGATCTTGGTGAGCTTTTCCCGATCCATCGACTCGTAATGGGGATTCCAGATCATGCGCTCCTCCCGTCTTGCGGTTCCCGCCCTGCCAGGGGTGCTTGGCGGCGTCGAAACGGCTGCCGGTCTTCATGGTATGGTAAAGGAATCTCGTAGAATGTCAACGATAGGAAAACGGTTTAATGCATAAAAATGCAGAGTCTGGCAGCCGGACAGACACCAGGCTGGCGGCGTGATTCCGGAAACCGGTCGGGGCGGGGCGTCGATGCCGGAACCAGCAATCCTCCTTGGAGCAGCTTGACACCGGCAGGGGGTGCCGGCTAGACTCAAGAATCGATGAAATTCAGGATACGGTTTGCTCATCAGATCGTGGGGATTTTTGTTCTCCTGGCCATTCTGGGCATTGCCGCCCTCCTCATCCTGCTGGGTATGAACCAGCGCTGGTTCGCCAAGAACTATTATTTCTGGAGCACCTTCACCTCCGCCGCCGGCTTGAGCGTGGGGATGCCCATAAGGCTCAAAGGATTCGAGATCGGCAAGATCAACGCCATTTCCCTCACCCAGGACAATATGGTGGAGATCGAATTCTATGTCATCGATACCTACTATGACAAGGTGCTCCCTAATTCCGTTCTGGAGTTTTCCTCCAATCCTCTGGGGCTCGGAGGCGGGATGTTCTTTCATCCAGGCAAGGGTCCGGCCGAGCCTCTTCCGGAGTTCTCCTATATACCCTCCATGGACCTCGAAGCCGGGCGGGCTCTGGTCAGGGAGGGGTTGGTCGACCGGCCTACCGGTGAGGATCCGATAGGATCGGCTATCGCCAGCCTGGGACCGGTGCTGGAGGAGGTCGAGGAGACCCTTCTCGTGGTAAAGGAGCTGGCCGCTACTCTGGAAAGCGAGCTGAAAGGGGAGAGCAGCGGCCCCCTGTCGGTTGTGCTGAACGATCTTACGGACACTACGGAAAAAATCAACGGAGTGCTCGACGATCTGGACCGGGTGGCTGCCAACATCGCGACCCTTACGGGCGGTATGACGGATCCCACGGGACTGGCCAAAAAGCTGCTCGATCCCAAAGGATCGGTGGCGACCTTCCTCGACGACGACAATCGGCTCTACGACGACATCTCTCAAGCGGTCGCTGATTTGAGGGACATTGTGGCTCAGCTCAGCGAGTTCGCCCGCTTCATCAACTCGACCCAGCCGCAGATCTCCGGGATTCTCGAGAAAGGAAGGGACGCCCTGGACCAGGGCACCGACGTGCTGGAGGCGGTAAAGAACAACCCGCTGCTGCGCCGCGGCGTTCCGGAACCGCTGGAGCAGCCCACCACCTTCCGGAGCTTCAGGGATGAGGATTTCTGATGCGTCGGACCTGCTGCTCCGCCGTACTGCTGGCTGTACTGCTGTCCTGCTCTTCGGCTCCCCCGAGACGGGAAGAGGTAACCGACAAGAAGGACCGGGCGGCGGAGTACGCCAAATCCGGCAACTCGTACTTCGCTGAAGGCAAGTATACCCAGGCTCTCCAGTTTTTCACGTTGGCCCTGAACGACAATATCACGGTGGACAATGAGGAGGGTATCGCCCGCTCCTATAACTCGATCGGCAAGGTGCACCTGGCTCTGGGCAATCTGGATTTGGCCGAGGAATACTGCGGCAGGGCGCTGGATCTGGGCCGCAGGACGGCCAGCCCGTCGATCATCGCGCAGAGCGCCAGCAACCTTGGAGAAACGTATCTGCAAAAGGGCGAGACGGACCGGGCCTTTCAGCTCCTGGAGGAAGCGGTCCGGCAGATCGAGGAAGGTGGGTCGGAGAAGGAACTGGCAATCGTATATCACAACCTCGGTTCGGTGTACAAAAGCAGAGGCCTGCTGGCCGAAGCATTCCAATACTTCCAGCGTGCCCTGGAAATCAATCTCGAGGTAAAGCAGTACGAAGAGGCGGCCAGCAACTACTACATGATCGCCTCGGTTCACTCCAAGCGCGGGGAGTACGCCATGGCCTTGGAGTCGATCGACCGGGCGCTGGCCTACGACAAGCGGGTGGAGAACTCACTGGGGATCGCCAAGGACCTGTTTGCCCGGGGCCTGATCGAGGAAAAAGCGGGAAGCTACGAGCCGGCATTCGGGGACATGGAAAAAGCCCTCCAGATCTACCGGTCCATGTACCTGCACCGGGAAGCCTCCGATGTGCTTACCCACCTGATCGGACTCGCCGAGCGTTTAGGAAACACCGAGGCTGCCGAGCGCTACCGGCAGCAGGAACGGCAGCTTCGGGAACAGCCGAGTTGAGCCGACCGCGCCGCATCACCTCCCGTTTTTTTCAGGATTTCGGGGGACTCGTAAAAAAACTGGGATTTTCCCTCGGCGTGGTCGCCGCGATAGCGGGCCTTGGCATCGCTCTGGCCCTTCCTCTCTGGTATTTTTCCAACAACTACAGGTCCGCGTACTCTATATTCGTGCTGGTCCTGCTGGCGGCGATGCTCATATTCCTGCTGATACGCCGGCTGATCCGCTTGAGCCGGCTCGCGGGCGGGCTTGGCCGGTACGCAAAAACAGCCGTCCTGCCGATATTAGTAAAGATAGCCGTAATACTGGCCACGGGAGCCGTAGCCTATGGGATATTGCTGCTTGTCAGCCGAGGAAGGCCGGTCGTTTCCATCCTGGCGGCCCTGGTCTGGCTTCTTTTTTTGGGGTTCCTGAAATATGGGAGGAGAGGGAAAACATAGGGCTCTGTTTACCGGCAAGAGAGCTCGAGGTACGTTCACTTACGGTGCCATTCTACTGTTCCTGCTCGTTCCTCGTGTACTGTTCGGCGAATACCCGCGCATCGAAGAGCTCACTCCCAGGGATATCCTGTTCAAGCAGCTCCAAAATGACCTGCAGGACTACTTCCAGGCCGAAAGCCGTCGGTTGCCTGATTCCACGGAACCCGTCGAATTCCCGCCGCTCAGGCTGTTTTCCTATCGCCCCGGAGAGGAGATGGATCTGTTTTCGCTGGCCGCCCGGGCAAACCTGCCCTACGACTGCCTGGCCACGCTAAACGGATTCGACAACCCGGCTGCGATGCAGACCGGGTACGAGGTTTTACTCCCCAATCAGCCGGGCATATTTGTTTGGGACCCGCCAGCCACCACCTTCCAGGAGATCGTGTCCTCGGTGAGTCGTAATACTCGTTCGGGGGCCGAATCACTGCTCATCGAGAAAGACGGACACCTGCGCCGCGTCTTATTCTTTCGCGGTGAGAGCCTGACCTCGATTGAGAGGGCTTACTTCCTGAGCATTCTCTTCCGCTTTCCTCTTCCTTTCGGTGTGCTGACCTCCGGGTACGGAATGCGGGACAATCCCTTCACCGGGCATTCCGAGTTTCACAAAGGCATCGATATAGCCGCCCCCTTTGGCACCGAGGTACAGGCTGCGCGGGACGGCAGGGTAAGCGCCACCGGATACGACGAGGTGATGGGGAACATGATCATCTTGGACCACGAGGCTGGTTACCAGACCATATACGGACATCTCTCGCAGATAACAGTCAGCTTGAACCAGAAAGTTCGTTCCGGTATGATTATAGGCGAAGTGGGAAGCTCGGGCTATTCGACAGGTCCACATCTGCATTTCGAGATACGCCGCCTGGGGGCAACGCGGGACCCGGCCACGCTTCTTCCCCTGCCAAAGGAAAAGGACCAGTGAGAAGCCTCAGGGTACCGCATGCCTGCCTGCTCGTCGCCCTGCTGTCGCCTGCTCTGCTGCCGGCAGATCAGATTCGCGGACTCATCGTCGAGGAGGTACGCGTGCCCAGCAGCGCCGAGTATGAAAAGACCGTAGGAATCTCTCTCGAAGAAGCTGCGGTCTTGATGCTGGAGGAGGAAACACCCTTCCTCGAAGGAATCAAGATAGAGCTGCATCTGTCCAATGTTCTGAAGCAGTACTTCGACAGCTACGCCCTGGCCGTCTACAAGAACCTGGTCCCCAGACCGCAACCTTCGATTCGATTCTACGAGGGAGACCGGGCTTTTTTCCAGTATCTTCCCTATTTGAACCGGATCTACGTACAAATCCCGGTTGACAGGCAACGCGGCGAGGAGCAATTGCCGGTGGGCACCTTTAGCCTGCAAAAACCGGTCGCCAAGGCGGAGTTTCCTCTGCTGATCACCATGGTGCCATTGAGCAAGGGCATACCGGCGGAAGTGGCGGATAAAAAATTTTATCTTACCATCCAACCCCAGGTAGAGAAAAAAGGCTACGCTACCTTGGCCCTGCACTTTCCTCCGGGTTTGGAACACGAACCCGTCACCCTAAGGGTCGACGATCGGGAAATGCCCTATCCGGTTGAAAAACAGGAGCTGTCATCGGGGATTCATCATCTACAGGTCCTTTCCCCCGCTTTTAAAGAAATCAACGCAACCTTTGCGGTCGAATCGGGAAAATCGAGCGTGGTTGACATCCATCTGGAGGAAAGCATAAGCCAGCTCAGCATTGACGCTCCTTCGGCAGCCGAGCTGTATCTGGACGGCGAGAAGCTCCCGGATTCACTCGTGTTTCCCATTCCGATCGATGAGGGGAGCCACCTGGTATTGGCGAAAATCGCGGATCGCAACATCAGTAAGAAATTTACAGTTCAAAAGGGAAAGCACTACCATCTTTCGATAATCTTTGATATAATTATAAATGAGAACTAATTATTTGTTGTCTTAAGTCGATAATATGTGTGTCGGTACCTAATATAGTTCCCCTCCCAGTTTACTATATTACTACTCCGACACATTAAACAAAGGCCGGCTCTTCGGAGCTGGCCTTTCTTTTTTCCGGACTTTGCAGCTATAATGCGGGCGAACCCTCTCAAATTGAAAGGAACACAACGTGGCAATATCCAGGCAGATAAAAGAGCAGATGGAGCGCTCTTCCTGGATCAGGAAGATGTTCGAAGAAGCCGAGGAGCTGCGCCTTGGTGCCGGCGGGCGGCAGCTTTGCGACTTCTCTCTCGGCAACCCCCGGCTGGATCCTCCGGAGTCCTTCCGAAGAGCGTTGATCGAGATTGCGAAGGCCCGAAGCCAGGGCAAGCACGGGTACATGGCCAACGCGGGTTTCTCCGAGGTCCGCGAGGCGGTGGCCGATTACCTCACCAGCGAGCAGGATGTAGAGCTGGAAAGCCGGCATGTCCTGATGACCTGCGGCGCCGCAGGCGCCATGAACGTCGTACTGAAAACCCTGCTGAATCCGGGCGATCGGGTGCTGGTCAGCTGCCCCTATTTCGTAGAGTACGGCGCCTATACTGCCAACCACGGAGGCAGCCTGCATCCCGTAGGCAGTAAAGAAGATTTCGACCTGGACATTGAGAGGCTGGCCGAAGCGATAACGCCGGCCACCGCGGCGCTGATCATCAATTCCCCCAACAACCCCACCGGCCGCGTGTATCCGCGGCGCACGATCGAAGAGCTGGGGCGGATGTTGGAGTCCCGCAGCCGGGAGGTGGGGCGGCCGGTTTACCTGATCAGCGACGAGCCATACCGTAAGCTGGTCTACGATGGGACCGCAGTCCCCAGTGTGATGAAGGCTTATCGCAACAGCATCGTTCTCAGCTCGTATTCCAAGGACCTCTCCATACCTGGCGAGCGAATCGGTCTGGCGGCTGTTCACCCGCAGGCCGAAGACTGCCAGAACTTGCTCGACGGAATGATTCTCTGCAACCGCATCCTGGGCTACGTCAATGCCCCGGCCTTGATGCAGCTCGCCGTCGCCCGTGTGCTGGGACAAAGCGTGGACGTGGAGCTGTACAGGCGCAACCGGGACGCCCTCTACGAGGGTCTGTTCGAGCTCGGCTACGAGCTGATGCGTCCCGAAGGCACCTTTTACCTGTTTCCCAAGGCGCCCGGTGGTGATGATCTGCGGTTCGTAGACGCCTTACGCAAAGAACTGGTGCTGGCGGTTCCCAGCCACGGCTTCGGCGTGCAGGGGTACTTCCGCCTTGCCTACTGTGTGGAGCCCGAGGTCATCTCCCGGGCTATGCCCGGCTTCGAACGGGCCCTGGCCGTCTTTCGCTGAAGCATCCGTCGAGCAACGGAAGGAAGGCCCGTCGGGTGCTCTTCGAGACAAATGCCGTTGAATGGGGATGAAGCTTGACAAAGCAACGGGCTGTTCATATGTTTGATCCATGCCGCCGAAGAACCTGAAAGTGACGATCATTCTGCTGTGCGTCGGCTTTCTGCTGGCTGTAATCATCGGCGTGACCGTGGGGCTCGCCGTGTCCACGACCCAAAATATACAAAACGCCGAGAGCCTTCAGGATATCAAGCCGGCCCTGCCCACCCAGATCCTCGATCGCAATGACCGCCTGATTACCCAGTTTTTCTCCGAAGAGAAGCGGGAAATGGTTTCCATAGATGAGATTCCCGATCACCTCATCGACGCCGTACTCACCCGGGAGGATCAGTACTTCTACCGGCACAAAGGCTTCCGGATCGTCTATATACTGCAGGCCGCCTGGGATATCATCAGCGGGCGGGCTTTCCGCGGAGGCAGCACCATCACCCAACAGCTGGCCGGGACCCTGTATGCCGACCGCAGTGACATCTCCCTGAAACGAAAGCTGGTCGAGCTGTGGTGGGCGATACAGCTGGAGAGGCAGCTTTCCAAGAACGAGATACTCGAGCGCTATCTCAACCTGATGTATTTCGGGCACAACACCTACGGCGTGGAGGCCGCCTCCCAGTTCTACTTCAAGCACTCGGTGCGTGACATCACCCTGGCTGAATCGGCGATGCTGGCGATCCAGCTGGCCAGTCCCAGCCTGTATTCCCCGATCAACCATCCGGACCGGGCCCGCAAGATCCAGCGGGAAATCCTCGATCAAATGGTCGAGCTGGGCTACGTCAGCGCCGAAGAGGCCGACCTGTCCTTCATGGAATACTGGGACAGCTACGACTACACCCGCAGCAACATAACCTCGGCTTGGTTCGAACGGGAGGACAAGGCGCCCTATTTCTCCGAGTACATACGCCAGAAGCTGGAAGAAATGCTGCTCGGCTCCATGGACCTGTACAAGGAAGGGCTGGTGGTGCACACCACCCTCGACCTGGACAAGCAGGAGATCGCCGACCGGGTCATGGATAAATGGATCCGGCAGGTCAACCACCAGCACCTGGCGCAGTCCACCAGCCGCCTGACCTACGCCGACACCACCTTCCTGCCCATAGTGGATCTGCTGTCCCTGGCCTTCAACATCGAGGGAATCCGCTTCGCCGGCAGCAAACAGAACGCCGAGGCCCGCAACATCTATCTCGACGAACTGAACCCGATTATCGATATAAGCGCCTCCATGTTCGGCATCGACGATCTGAAGTATGCGACACGTGTCGGATATGCCAAGGAATCTGAAAAGTCCAAGAAGACCCAGGTGGAGGGCGCCCTGATCAGCATCGATACCAAGACCGGGCACATCCTGGCCATGGTCGGGGGCAGCAAGTTCGAGCCCACCAATCAGTTCAACCGGGCGGTGCAGTCCACAGTTCAGCCGGGCTCGGCCTTCAAACCGCTGTACTACTCGGCCGCTATAAGCTCCCGCAAGGTGACCCCCGCCACCATGATCGTGGACGCCCCTGTGGTCTTCTGGAACGACGACAACACCCCTTACATCCCCCTGAACTTCAAAGGGGAATGGACGGGCCGGGTGCTCCTGCGGCAGGCCCTGGCCCACTCCATGAACGTGCCCTCCCTGAAGGTTCTCGATATCATCGGCTTCGACGCGGCCATTGACAGGGCCAGTACGTTGCTGGGCATTACCGATCCAGCGGAGATCGAAACGATCTTTCCCCGCAAATACCCTCTGGGATTGGGGGTGATCAAGGTCAATCCCCTGCAGATGGCCCGGGCCTTCGCCACCTTTCCCAACCAGGGCCGGCTCATCGAGCCGCTGGCTATCCGCTACGTCGAAGACCGCAACGGAAAGCTGCTTCTGGAGCCGGAGAAAGAGCTGCGGGCCCGGCAGATGCGGGCTGGCCGCTCCCTGCAGGCCATGAGCCCCCAGGAAGCCTACATCATGGTGAGCCTGCTGCAGAGCACGGTCAGCTCGGGCACTCTCCGCTGGGCTGCTTCCACGGTGGGCGGCTTCGACCGGCCTATCGCCGGGAAGACCGGGACCGTCCAGAACTGGTCGGACGCCTGGACCGTGGGGTTCACCCCCCAGATCACAACGTCAATCTGGTTCGGATTCGACGAGCTGGGCTATTCCCTCGGGGTGAACCAGACCGGCGCCACCACCGCCGGGCCGGCCTGGGCAGCCTACATGAAAGAGGCCCATAAAGGACTTCCGGTGGAGGAGTTCAGCAAACCGACTTCGGGCCTGATCGAAGTAACCGTCTGCGCCAAATCCGGGCTGCTGCCCACCAAGTACTGCAACGAGGGAACGGTCAAAGAGATCTTTCTAACCGGAACCGAGCCCCGGGAGTTCTGCGATCTGCACAAGTTCGAGTTCGAGCGCAACGAGACTCTGCGCAACAACATCAAGGGCTCGATCCTGCTCGGTGACACGAGTCATGAAGAACCCGCCATGCCCGACTTGGGACAGCCCCTTTTCAACGAAGAAGAACATCAGCCGGAACAGTCCGCCGACATGGTGAACCCGCTTCTAGATTGAGTTCTGGAGTTGTCTGTGGCCGATTATAGATACTCAAAAGATCATGCCTGGGTGTTGTACCAGGGCACACGAGCGAGAGTGGGTCTATCAGATTTCGCCCAGTCGGAGCTCGGTGAGATCTCCTTCGTGGAGCTTCCCGAAGTAGGAAGCCGGTTCGACAGGGGCGAGGCGGTCTGCTCCATCGATTCCCTCAAATCGACCAGTGAAATCTACGCGCCGGTATCGGGAACAATCGTAGAGGTAAACAGCAAGCTGGGCGAGGAGGAGTTTTGCACCCTGATCAACTCCGATCCTCTGGGCGAAGGTTGGCTGTTTACAATCGAGATGCAGGAACAGGGACAGTTCGACGAATTGCTCACTTCAGCCGAATACCGGCGGTACCTGCAGGAAGGGTGAGGGAACGGTCCGCCATGCTGATCGCCCCCGATTCGGTCATAGTCAAGAAACGAATCCGCAGGCATCTCGGGGATATCGAGGCGTTGATGGAGAGCCTGAAAAAATATGGGCAGTTGAGTCCGATCATCGTCAACCGCGGCTACGAGCTTATAGCGGGCTTCCGGCGTTTGGAGGCGGCCAAGAGACTGGGATGGAAATCGATCGAGGCAGTGATCCTGGACAAGGGCTCGGAAGAGAACAAGCTGGAAATTGAGATCGAAGAAAACGTCCAGCGCCAGGAGCTGTCGCCCGAGGAGCTGTCCCAGGGATGGCAGCGGCTGCAGAAGCTGAAGAATCCCGGGATCCTTAAGCGGATCTGGCGGTTTGTCGTGCGCCTGTTCAAGGCCATCTTCGGCGCCGGTAAGGACTAGGGTTCGTCGCCCTCCCGTTTCCCCGTCTTTTTTCCGCAGCCGGTCAGCTTCCTCCTCAACCCGGCAAGAATACGTTGCGTTAAACGCATCTTGGTCCGGCCGTAACGGTTCGTGAAGTCCTGTACCGCCTCCTGGAGGGGGAAGGACTGGCCGTACTTCCTCTTCAGCTCATCCCAGTGCCTGACTACCCACACGTAGAGGTCCGACGCCGTGCGGCCGGGAAAATGGCGAAGCATATCCTCGGTTTCGATCAACCGGACAATCGGCTCGTACACGTTATCGTACCAGGAAAGCATTGCCTGCTTGAAAGAGATCTCTTCGCTTTCGCCCAGGTTCATATAATACTTGTGGCCGTTGATATGCCGGATGATCTCGTCGTAGCGGCCGGTGGCGCTGAAATCCATCCCCATCCCCGGCCGCAGAGAGTCCAGGCGCGTCTGTTTCAAGAACTCCTTACACTCCAGACCGATGACCGCCTGTTTCAACCGCTCCACGTTCATCCCGGGATCAATGGCCAGTCGTGAGCCCAGACTGATTACCTCCGCATCGATGAACTCCACTCCCTGCAGACGGGCTACGGAAACCCGATGGTTGCCGTCTCGAACAAAGTATACGCCGCCTATTTCGTACAGAGTGACCGCGGGCAGGATGATCTGCTGATGGTGAGCCTTGTCCACGCTCACCCAGCGTCCCTTCAGGTGGCTGTGCCGGGGCAGAAACGTCCTGTTGAAGTCCTGGTAGCGGCCTTCGCTTCCCACGATCTGCGCAATCGGCACGGTTTTCATACCCCGGTAGCTTTCGCTGGTCGGCCGCAGCAGGGCCTTGACCTCTTGCAGGGACATGAGCTGGTCTTTCTCGTTCTTGAGCAGGGAAAGAAGGCGGCCGAAAATCTGCCTGGTGCGGGCCCTGTTGAAATCCTCTTTGGCAAGGGCGTCGAAGCGATCGAGAGACATCAGGGCACCTCCACATTGATGACCGCGTGGTCGTAGGCATTGATCACCGTGGTACGGTAGTAACGGGTCGAGCGAACGGCATCTGAGGCGTACAGGTGGGTATGGCCGTGCACAAGGTATTTGGGCTTGAAGGTACGCATGAACCAGAGAAACGCCTTGAACCCCTGGTGGCAGCGGTCGTCCTGGTCATGTATCCCCTCGGGCGGCGCGTGGGTCAGCAGTATATCCAGGTAGCGCCCGAAGCGTAGCTTGTTGTATAGAAGCCGCGGGATCAACCTGCTTATCTTCAACGCCATCTGGTACTCCTTGAACTGGTTCTCTCCACCATTGTACCAGCAGCTTCCTCCCAGTCCCGCCACCAGCAGCGACTTCTCTCTGCGAACACGGTCGCCGATGTGAATGGCGCCAGTCGGCAGGTAAGCCTTGCGCTCCTGTCCGGGAAGCTCGACCCGGCCAAGGGGATCCATGATCCTGCCCCTCCTGTAGAGGGGTATATAGCGTAGATTGTGATTGCCGAATACGAACAGCAGAGGCTTGTTCAAAGTGGACATGATGAAATCGTAGTAACTCAAGGGAAGATCTCCTGCACTCAAGACCAGCTCTACCTCTGCGAACCGGCTCTTTATCGAGGTAGTGTAGACAAGAGGATCAATGTGATCGGAGACGCAGAGGACCTTCATGGTCCGGCAGGATGTTTCCTGATAAGCTCACTTTCCGAGTACCGCCTGTCCATACATCCTTAACCCCCGGCGCCGTTTTAGAAAAAACATCAAGCAGGCTGAGAGCTTGCCGACCATTGATATGGCGAGTCCCCTGACCCAAGGGACAATTTAGTTTTTTTCTGTAGAAGAGTCAAACATTCGGTTGTATATTGTAAACTAGACTATGGTGCTCCTGAAAGCAATCGCCGCTGTATTGCTCACCCTCACCAGCCTGCAGCAGGGGGAGGAGCTATTTCTCGATAATAAACCCAGGGAAGCCTTGCCCTACCTGGAAAAAGCCCTATACGAGAATCCTCAGGAAGAGAAGATTTATCTCTACCTGGGAATCGTGTACGAACAGCTCAACGACACCGACAAATCCATCCAGGTCCTCAAGCGGGGCCTCAACGTCACCGGCAGATATAAGGACCTCCTATACTACAATCTGGGGAACAACCACTTCCGGCTCGAGGAATATACGGTAGCCGAACAGATGTACAGCAACGCCCTGGATGTCAACGGCGGCCTCGAGGTGGCCTATCTGAATCGGGCCAACGCTCGCATGGAGCTGCAGGAGTATCAGGAAGCCCGACAGGACTACATAAGCTACCTTCGCCTGGATCCCGATACTCCCCAGCGGGAAAACATCGAAAAACTGATCGCCCTTCTGGGGCAATTTCTCGATGAGCAGGAGCGTAAAAAACAGGAAGAGCTCGAGCGGCAAAAGGCCCTGTTGGACGAAGTTCTAAACAGCCTGCGAAACGCTTCAGAAGACACCCGCAACCTTTCGGCAGGCAGCGAAGAGATTCAGGAAGAGTACGAAGAAATCGATATCGAAGACTAGGATTATGGACAGACGGCGCATCATCATAATCGTTATCGTGGCGGCGCTCCTGCTTATCGCAGGAGGCGCCTGGCTGGGGTTGCGAGCCCGGGCTCGAGCGGCCCAGGCGCGTGATGCCGAGCAGAGACGCAATGCCCTGAGCCTGGCCCGTACCTATATGGACAAGGAAGAGTACGACCGGGCCATGGAGATCCTGGAGAAGCTCCTTCTCGAGAATCCTGACGACAGCGAGGCCCAGACGCTCCTGGATGAAGTGATTGACAGAAAGAAGCTGGCCCAGATGACCGACAGGGAGCGGCAGCAGCAGGCCCTGCTGGAGCAGCAGGAAAAGCTTAAAGAGGGTCTCCAGGAGCTGGGCTCGACCATCCAGGAGCAGCTTCCCCAACAGAAAACCGAGGTTACGGTTCGGCCCAAAGAAATCCCGGAAGACGCGAATGCCAAAGAACGGGAGCGCTTGAGAAGGATCAATGAGCTTATGGCCGAAGGGGTCCGCCGGTTAAACAACGGGGACTATGAGGGAGCCCGCCGGATATTCGACCAGGTGCTGGAGCTCGATCCCGACTCCGGGCAGGCCTATGCCTACAAGGGCAAGTCCTACTACGAAGAGGCCCCCGGTCGGCAGAGCAACGTGCAGTCTGCCGTGGAGGCCTCGAACAAGGCCGTCCAGAAGGACCGAACCTTCTACCTGCCTCACGACACCTTGGGCAAGATCTACGAAGACGCCAAGAACTATGAAACCGCCGCCGAGGAGTACAAGGAGGCTGTCCGGCTCAAGCCCGACGATTACATGCTGTACTACTCATTGGGAAGAGTTCAATACTACTCCCGCAAGTACTCCGACGCCCTGCAGTCGTTCAACAGCTGCATCCATTTGAAAGCGGATTTTCCGCCGGCCCACTATCGCAAAGGGCAGACCTTGATTCGCCTCGGCGAGATTGACAAAGCCATAGCGGCCTTTCAGGAAGCGACCAGGGTCAAGCGGGACTACGCGGAAGCCTACTATATGCTGGGATACCTGTACGACCGGAAGGCAGAGACTTCCAGGGCTGTGAACTCCTTCCGCCAGGCGGTAAACTACGATCCGGATAATGCCACCTACCTTCGGGGCCTGGGAACCGCCCTGTCCGCCCGGGGTGATTATGCCCAGGCGGAGAAGTACCTGAGCTCCTCCCTGCGCTTCGACCCCGATCACGCGGTCACCAACTACAACATGGCCATCGTGAAGCTCAACCTCGATAAACCCCATGAAGCTCTACCCTACGCTGCCAAGGCTGTGGAGAAACAGCCGGATTCGGCCCCCTACGTCTATACCCTCGGCGAAGCCTACGAAAAGCAGGGCAGAACCGACGAAGCGATCAAGCAGTACCAGAAGGCCATCGCCCTGGACTCCGGCTACGTCCCGCCCCTGATCAACCTGGGACGAATCTTCGACGATAACGGGCTGTATGACGAGGCCTTGTCTTTCCTGTCCCGCGCCATCAAGATCGAACCCTCCTCCTTCGAAGTCAACAACAATCTTGGCAATGTCTACCTGCACAAGGGGCTGTATCAGGACGCCGTTCGGCACTATAAAAAGGCGATCGAAACCAAGCTCGATGCCACCGTGACCCGCTACAATCTCGGCCTGGCCTATCAGGAGCTGGGGCAGAGCGATTCCGCCCAGGCCACCTTTCTGGAGTTGATCAAGATCGCACCGAACTACTGGGACGCCTACTACCAGCTGTCCCTGATTCTCATTGCGAAGGGTGACAAGGAAAACGCCAAAATCTTTCTCGAGACCCTGCTGAAAAAGAATCCCGACTACGAGAAACGCTCTGAGGTGGAGAGCAAGCTCTCTCAGATGTAGGATAAGCTCCCTCGAACGGAGGGTCATTCATTGGTTCGCTTCATCCACCTTACCTGAAGCGGCGGGGCAATATCGGGAGGTACACCGTTGAGCGAACAAGCGATCAAGACATTCGCCTATAGATGGGTTGTGCTGGTTGTATTCATGTTGATTACCGCCATGACCCAGGTGTTGTGGATAACCTTTGCACCTATTACCAGCCCGGCTGCCCGGTTCTACAGGACCTCCGACCTGCTGATCGGCCTGTTATCGATGAGCTTCATGGCCGTATACATCGTCATTGTTATTCCGGCGGCCTGGACGATAGATACCTGGGGTTTCCGCGCCGCCGTGAGTATCGGGGCGTTGCTCACCGCGGTCGGGGCGCTCGGCCGCGGGATATTCGCCTCAAATTTCACGCTGGTTTTCGCCTCCCAAATAGCTATCGCCCTGGGCCAGCCCCTGGTCATCGGCTCCATAACCAAGCTGGCCGCCCGCTGGTTTCCTCTGAACGAGCGCGCCACCGCCGCGGGATTGGGTACCCTCGCCTTGTATCTCGGTATCCTCGCCGGAATGATTCTGACTCCGATCCTGGCGATACGCTACGGGCTGTCCGGGATGCTCATGATTTATGGGGTCGCCGCTTCGGTATTTGCCGCGGCATTCATCGCCTTGGCCCGGGAGCGTCCCCTTTCGCCGCCGTGTCCCCCCGGACAGGAGGAGCGCGTGCTCATGTTCGCCGGCCTCAGAAGCATGCTGAGGCAGAAGGATTTCATCCTTCTGCTGATCATTTTCTTTGTAGGGCTCGGGATGTTCAACGGAATATCTACCTGGATTGAAGCCATTGTGCGGCCCAGAGGCCTTTCCATAGCCCAGGCCGGGATGTTGGGCGGCCTCATGCTGATCGGAGGTATTGCAGGTGCGATAATCATTCCCGTCATCTCCGACCGGAGCCGAAGGCGCAAGCCCTTTATTATCCTAGCCCTCGGCTGCCTTCTACCCGGTCTCATAGGCATGATCTATGCCGCCGACTACCGGCTGCTCCTGCTGTGCGGGTTCGTCTTTGGGTTTTTCCTCTTGAGTGCCGGCCCGATTGGCTTTCAGTACGGCGCGGAGATAACCCATCCGGCCCCGGAGGGCACTTCCAACAGCCTGCTGCTGGCGATGGGACAGGTCTCGGGCGTTGTCTTCATCTTTGGTATGGACGCCTTCAAATCGCCGGCAGGCTCGATGACCCTCCCCTTGCTCGTGCTGCTAGGCCTTACGGTGGCAAGCCTCATTCTTTCTTTGTTTCTACGCGAATCCCCGGTAGCACCGTCACGATTACGGCAGCGGCGATCCACAAGACAGTGAAACAGACCATGATTGTTGTCCCGCCATAGGCTTCGATGTCCTGGTAATTGAAAAACCGGCCAGATGTGTTGGTCGAACCATTACGTTGGATTTAGAAAATAGCCTATCAGCGAAATGTACAAGTATCGCCATTTATGAAAGTAGATATATATGAGCAGGTCGAGCATCCAATGTATGTCCACCCCCAGAGCGAGAATGCGCACCGTCCAGGCCAGATGGAAGCTGACGGAGCTGGAATAATCCGTAGAGACCGGGAAAAACCAATCTTTCAGACTTCGACCTCCGCGCACATCGATTTTCAGAAAAAAGAGAAGGAGAACAAGTATTTCGAGAACGACCCATTCGACGGTGTGCGCAACATGCAGTATCTTCTGTCCCGAGTACATAGGGTGGGCACCGAAGCCCGGCACGTTGGTAAGGATGAAGTGATCCAGATCCATCAAAACAATTGATGGGATTATCAGGAGCCAGGGCAGCCAGTTTTTCCTGCCCATTACGAAGAAAAGCGCGCCCCAGACCGGGACAATGACTGCATTGGCAAAGATGACGCACAGCGCCGCATAACTCATGGTATACCTCTAGAACAGATTTCTTTTACATGAGCACTCGACAATTCACATGTTATACCGCCACTCATCTACCATAAGTAACACCACGGAGCGCGGAAAGTATCACTCAGGGAGACAGAAATCGAAAGTACGGTTCTCCGTGCCGCCGTCTTACGCCGACCCGCAGCGGGTGTAGCAAATCCTGTCCAATATATTCGAACGCTTTTACCGTTCCGACGATTCAGGCAGCCGTTCTCCCGGAGGAAGCGGTTTGGATCTGGCCATTGTAAAGCGACTGGTGGAGATGCAGGGAGGTGAAACCGGGGTGGGAAGCAAGGAGGGCGAAGGATCAGCGTTCTGGTTTACCTTGAGGCGGTCGAAATAGCTCCCGGGCCGGGACCGCGGCGGCAAGTCGGCTACTCGCGCTGGACCGCCCGCAGTAGCTCGCCCCGGCGCACCTCGTGCCAGATCGGCCTGCCGTGGGGACAGCGGGCATTGGCCAGGCTGAAAACCCGCCGCACCAGCTCGCTGGCTGTGGGCGGGTCGAGCCGTTCCCCTTCCTTGACAGCCAGCCGGCAGGCGGCGAGGCTGTACACGCGCTGTTTCAGCTCCGCCAGCGACCCCTTTTCCAGGAGGAGGGCTTTCACCAGCTCCTCTTCTTCGATTCCCAACAGCTCCTCAGGCAGGGCGGCGATCTCGTATGCACCTGTCTCTTATACAAATATCCGAGCCCACGAGACGCTCATGAATCG
>CAYMEK010000019.1:0-64887 GCA_964389305.1 uncultured Spirochaetaceae bacterium | reverse complement strand
GGATAACGGCGAACCCCCAGGGTCGTTGTCTCCCGGAAGATCAGTTCCTCCAGGGCGCTCTCGTCCCCCGGCCGGCAGATCACGCTTAGCTGCACCCCCGGCCGGCCCTTTTTCATGACCACGTTTGTCAGGAAAGCATCCAGGGCGCCTCGCTCGAGAAGCAGAGGCAGCAGGTGTGAGTAGATCTCCGGGTTCATGTCGTCGATGTTGGTCTCCAGAACGATCAACTTCTCTAGCGGCGTATCGATGTCCGCCGCTCCGATCAGCACACGCAACAGGTTCGGATGCTCGAAGCGCTTCTTACCTGCACCGTAGCCGCATCCTTCGAGGCGCATGGGAGGCAGTGTCCCGAACGCCTCGACCAGGCTCCGGAGGATGGCTGCGCCGGTAGGCGTGACCAGCTCGGATTCGATTCCGGAATCGTAGATGGGGACGCCTTTCAGTATCTGGACGGTAGCGGGCACGGGCACGGGGATCAAGCCGTGAGCGCTGCGGGTGAAGCCGCGGCCTACCGGAACCGCCGAAGCCGTGATCCTGTCTACCTCGAGCAGATCGACGCAAACCGCGGTCGCTACGATATCGACAATCGAATCCACGGCGCCCACTTCGTGGAACGTGACCTTTTCGAGGGGCTGGCCGTGTATTTTCGATTCCGCCTCGCCAAGACAGTGGAAGATGCGGCCGGAGAGCTCTTTCGCCTTAGGGGTAATCCCGCTCGAGTCTATGATCCTTTCGATATCGGACAGGCAGCGGTGAGGATGATCGTGGGTTTCCTGTACGAGCACCGAAAAATCCGTGGCGGTGATGCCGTTGACGCTGGTTTCCGTGATCCGCAGCTCGAAGCCCGGTAGCCCCAGAGTCTCTATGCTCTCCAGCAGGGCGGTGCGGTCGGCACCGGCGGAGATCAGGGCTGCAACGGTCATATCGCCGCTGATCCCCGAGACACAGTCGAAATGAAGAATCCTGTCCATTACTACTCCTTCACCGCTGCCAGGCTGTTGATTCGACTGGCGCAACAGGCTGCGCCGAAACCATTATCGATATTGACAACCGCGACGCCGCTGGCGCAGCTATTGAGCATGGTCAACAGCGCGGCCAGGCCGCCGAGGCTGGCCCCATAGCCGATGCTGGTGGGGACCGCTATTACCGGTTTGCCGGTCAAACCGCCCACGACGCTGGGCAGCGCGCCGTCCATCCCGGCTACCGCCACGATCACCGCCGCCGCCTCCAGCCGGTCCCTGAAGGCCAGCAGGCGGTGGATCCCCGCTACACCTACATCGTAAAGGCGCTCCACCCGGTTCCCCAACACTTCGGCCGTAACGGCCGCCTCCTCCGACACGGGAATATCGGCGGTACCTGCCGTGATGATCAGGATGATTCCCGGTGACAGCGTGCGCGGCCGCGGCTTGAGCACCACGATACGCCCTGACTCGTGGTACTCCAGATCGTCGGTCAGCTCCGCAAGCGCTTGATACACCGTTGAATCCACCCTGGTTGCCAGGATGTTGGTGCCCCTCTCCAACAACCGGGCGGCGATCTCCCTTATTTGACCGATGGTTTTACCCTGGCAGAAGATCGTCTCCGGAGTCCCCTGCCGCAGACCCCTGTGGTGGTCCACGGTAGCGAACCCCAGGCTTTCGAAGGGCAGATCTTTCAAGATCCGCAGGGCCTTTTCGATATCCACCGCCCCGGATCGCACTCCGGACAGCAGTTCGTGCAGCTCATGCTCCAGCATCTTGATCTCCTATAGCGCGATTCATCTTTCCGGTCCGGTACCCTTCCAGGTCGAGAGCGGCATGATGAAACCCGATCCTGCGCAATCCGGCAGCCACCACCTCCATGAAGTCGACCGAAAAGAAGCGCTGACGTTCTTCCGGCGCTACTTCGATTCTGGCCGCCGTTCCGTGGCACCGGACACGGCATTGCCTGATTCCGAGCTGGTGCAGAAGCTCCTCCGCCTCTTCAACCTGCCGCAAAACCTTCAGGGTGATGGGCTGCCCGTACGGGATGCGGGAGGCCAGGCAGGCGGCGGACGGCTTGTCCCAGGTCGGCAGGCGAAAGCGCCGGGAGAGCTGCCGTATTGCCTGTTTATCCAGACCCGCTTCCAGGAGCGGGCTGCGAACGCCCAGCTCCTTGAGCGCCTGCCGGCCTGGCCGGTAGTCGTCGCGATCCTCTGCGTTCGAGCCCTCGACCACGACCGCCAGGTCGGCCTCGGCGGCGGTTGAAAGAACGGCGCCCATGATCTTCAGCTTGCAGAGATAACAACGATGAACGGGATTCGCCATCACTTCCTCCGGCAGATTCTCCAGGAGAACTCGCCGAAATCGCAGTCCGAGGCTGCGGGCCAGCGCGCCGGCTGCCCGGAGCTCGGTTCGCGGAAAAAACGGCGAGTCCACGGTCACGGCCACGATCCGGGAACCCAGCACCTGCTGAGCCACGTAGGCCAGCAGCGTGCTGTCCGAGCCTCCGGAGAAGGCCACGGCAGCAGAACCGTAGCCCTGAAGCAGAGCACGGACCCGCTCCAGTCTATCGGCCGGCTTCATCGCTCGAGGTTCCTTCTTTCCTCATCTCCGTCTCGGGTGAGCAGTTCTATACAGCGGTCCACGGCTGACAGCAACTGTCCTCTCGGCAGTCTCTGCACTTCGGGCGAAAACGGCTCCAGACAGACGTTCCCTGTATAGCCCATTCGAATCAACCGCGAGAGCTGCTCGCGGTTTCCCATGATATCGGCTGCGGTAACCAGTACCCGGTGCTCGTCACGGAGCTGTTCCCTGGGCAGGCGTCGTTCGACGCCGGAGAGGTGGACGATCCCGATCGAGGAAATATCGAGCTGCCTTTCGATCGTTTCTCCACTGTCCGGTCCGAGGTAATGATGAAAGGTATCATAGACGATCTTATAGCAGCTTCCTCCCGCTTCTTTAAGGGCCTTCTGGGCCGAAAGCAGGGACCGCAGTGAAGATTCGGGAAAACCCAGAGGCTCTACGTATCCGGACAGTCCGCTGTCTTCAAACAGGGGGCGAAAGGCTTTGAGAACCGACACCGTCTCGCGCAGCATTTCTTCCCTACTTCTGGTATCTTTCCTGTCGTTATTGGGGCATAGAACGATTGCCCCGCACCCGATCGAAGCGCCGAGCTCGATCAGCTCCCCGAGCTCCTCCCGGGCCGTTGGCAGGCGAGCGGAAAGATTGAACTTTTGCAGGGCGTTTATCGTAAGGACCTCAATGCGGTACTTCTCTAAACCTTCTCGAACCCGTTCCGGCTCGAGATCGTCGATGATCCTTCTATCAGGGAGGTCGTTTCGCAGCTCCACCTTGTGGAGGCCCAGCTCCGAGGCAAGCAACAGATAAGCCTCGATATCCAACTCGGGATAAATAATTCGGTTGAGTCCGATTTGCGATCGTTGCAGCATCCTTTTTCTCCTGGTGTCCGCCGGAAGCGGCCGAGAGGGTGACCGCGGGATTCCCGGGCGTCCTTTTTATTTTCCGTAATTTTGGCTCCCGTGTCCAGGACTGCGATGCCTTCGGTCAGGCCGTCAAGATGCCCTCGGCCAGGCCGGTAAGATGCCTTCGGCCAGGCCGGTAAGATGCCTTCGGCCAGGCCGGCAAGATGCCCTCGGCCATGCCAGTAAGATGCCTTCGGCCATGCCGGTAAATGGATGGAAAAGCAACGTGGGTTCGATGTACTATTGCGGGGGGATGCGGTTTTATGACGACGGGACCACTGCCTGGAACAAGGAGATCGACGTGAAAAGGACAGGATTTCTTTTTTTGGTGCCGGCACTGCTATGGTTCGCTTCCGCACTCTGGCCCGCGGCCCAGAGTGAGGCCGGGGAAGAGCAAAGGGTGCTCACCATGTATGTCGCTTACGGTGGACCGGACCTGATCGCCAGAGAGTTCGAGAAAGCTACCGGCATCAGGGTCGAATTACTGACCATGTCATCGGGGGAGGTTCTGTCCCGGCTTCGGGCCGAAAAATCCAATCCGCAAACGGATGTATGGTTTGGCGGCGGCTCGGATGCCTTTATTCAGGCCAAGGCAGAGGGACTGATAGCGGCTTACCGTTCCCCGAATGCCGAAAACGTAGGTCGGACGTTCAAGGACGAAGCCGGCTACTGGACCGGTCTGTCGTTGGTCGTGGTGGGGTTTCTGGTGAACGACGAACGGCTGGAGAGCAAGGGCCTGCCGCTTCCGCAGGGCTGGGCGGATCTGGCCGATCCGGTGTACGAGGATGAGCTGTCAGCCTCCAATCCCAACACCTCCGGTACGGCGTATACCACGGTGTCGGGGATCCTGCAGGTAATGGGGGAGGAGAAGGGCTGGCGGTTCCTGGATCGGATGTACCGCAATATTGCCTTTCTTGAAAAAAGCGGCTCCGGTCCGGCCCAGAAGGCGTTAGCGGGTGAGTTCGCCGTGGGAATCGTGCCCGACCCTCACAACACGCCGCTACAGAATCCCGGGGCGCCGCTGACGCCGGTCTTTCCCTCCGACGGAGTGCTCGCCTGGCCCTCCCCCGTAGCCATCATCGAGGGAGCGAAACACCCGCAGAACGCCCGGCGGTTTGTGGACTGGTGCCTCTCTGTAGAAGGCCAGAAGGTGTTGATGCAGGCCAGTCCCAGGGTGCCCATTACCGACGTGGAGACGCTGGCGGGGGTACCCCGTCTGTCGGAGCTGAATCTTGTTGCCTACGATCACCTTAAATGGGGCAAAGAGCGGGAAAGGGTGGTCGCCGAGTTCAATAGACGCTATCCTCAATACCAGTAAGTTGTTTTTTACCGCCGGTATCAGACTGACCGGCCGCTTATTCGCTCATGCCCGCAGACCAGGTACGTAGGGAAAACCACTTGCTCCCCCTGATTCTTTTAGGTGTCCTGGTGGTTTTCGTTGTCTATCCGACTCTGAGCGTTCTGGTCGCAAGCTTAGGCGTAGAGGGCAGACCGAGCTTCGGCAGCTACATCTCGGTTTTTACCCAGCGCCGCTTTTACAGCGCGGTTTGGGGCAGCCTTCTTGTAGGCGCAGCGGTGTCGGTATGGTCTACCACCCTGGGTTTGATCCTTTCGCTTACGGTTTTCAGGACGCGGCTACCCCTTCGCGGGCTTTTTGCCTTCTGTGCCGTGATACCGATGATCATCCCCGGATTCGTTTCAACCTTGTCCTATATCTTTCTGTTCGGCCGAAACGGATTGATCACCTACAGACTGCTGGGCTGGAGTTGGGATATCTATAGCTGGAAGAGTGTGCTTATCATCCAAACCCTGGATTTTACCGCCATCGGCTTTCTGATGATATCCGCCGTCTTGGTCGGAGTCGACGGCCGGGTGGAAGACGCGGCCCGCAGTCTCGGTTCCAGCGAGTTGGAGGTATTGTCCACCGTGACACTGCCTCTGATCCGACCGGGTATTGTAGGCGCCCTGCTTTTGACCTTTCTCCGCTCGATCGCCGATTTCGGCACCCCCCTGATTCTGGGTGGGAAATTCGACACCCTGGCTTCGGCCTCCTACATCCAGTTGATCGGCACCTATGACATGGAAATGGCCGCGACTCTGAACGCGGTTCTGCTGGTTTTCAGCTTAATTGTCTTTTTTGCCTATACACGAATCCAGCTCGCCTCCACACGGGTCAGAACGATTGCTGCGGAGGAGAAGCTTAAAGCTCTGGCCCTTCCCGCTCCGATACAGGCCCAGATGTGGATCATCGGTCTTTTCTTCTCCCTGGTTGTGCTGAGCTTGCTGCTGTCGGTCTTTCTGGCCGCCTTCACCCGCCATCTGGGGGGTGATTTCGCTTTGACCCTGGAGCACTTTCGCATTCTACCGCAACGCGGTTGGAACAGCACTCTCAATACCCTCCTCTTCGCCACGGTGACGAGCGTGGTGATGAGCCTGCTGGGCTTGACCGTGGCCTATCTGGTAACGCGAACGCGTTTCAGGGGTCGCTGGTTGCTCGACCTGCTTGCTACCCTGCCGTTTGCCATTCCCGGTACGTTGATGGGCGTGGGTTTCGCCCTGGCGTTTAGCAGGCCGCCGCTGCTTTTGACGGGAAGTTGGACAATCGTGATCGCCGTGACCGTCATCCGGGAGTTACCCCTCGGTGTCAGAGCCGGTGTCAGCGTATTGAGCCAGCAGGACCGGGCTATCGAAGAGGCCTCCGAGAGCCTGGGCGCCGCACGGATCACCACGTTTTTCAGAATCGTGATGCCTTTGGCCCGGCCGGCGCTCGTGGTCAGCGCTCTGTACGCCTTCGTGTCGACCGTTCAGACGGTGGGCGCGATCATCTTCGTGATCAATCCACGGAATAAGGTGCTGTCCGTCGATGTCTTCGAAGCCATTTACAGATCCGATATCGGGGACGCTGCGGCGCTCTCGCTGCTCATGATCGTTCTGGCCGCGCTCGGTGTAGGAGCGATTTTCGCGGCTTTCCGCAAAAGCGGTGCGCCGGCATGGATCCGCGGAGTGCTCGCCAGATGAAGCCGGATCTCGAGATTCGCAGCCTCTGCAAGAGCTACGGAGGCCCGCCTGTTCTCAGAGACCTCTCCTTCACGGTGCTCAAGGGGCAGTTGTGCTGCCTGCTGGGGCCGTCCGGATGCGGAAAGACGACTGTCCTGAAAATCATCGATGGTCTGCTGCCGCCGGATCGAGGTTCCGTATGGTTGGGCGGCCGGGAAGTCACCGATCTTCCTCCAGGAAAGCGTAATCTAGGTCTGGTCTTTCAGAGCTACGCTCTGTTTCCCCATCTCGATGTCTTTGAAAACGTGGCCTATGGGCTGAGGCGACGCCGGGTCGCCAGGCGGGAGCTGTACGATCGGGTGAATGAGGTCTTGCAGATGGTGCGTCTCGGCGGCTACGGGCAGCGTCGTGTCCACGAATTGTCCGGGGGACAGCAGCAGCGGGTCGCCCTGGCCCGGGCGCTGGTAATCGAGCCCCGCCTTCTTCTGCTCGACGAGCCGCTTTCCAACCTGGACGCCCGGCTGCGGATCGATATGCGCCGGGAGATCGTACGTATCCAGAGGGTCCTGAATCTCACCACGATCTATGTCACGCACGATCAGGAAGAAGCGGTCAGCCTAGCCGATCGAATCGTGGTGATCAATGAGGGGGCGGTGGAGCAGACGGGGACGCCCCGGGATATCTATGAACGCCCGGCCTCGAGTTTCGTGGCGGACTTCATAGGGCGGATCAACCTTATACGGGCGAAGATCATAGATCAGCACCTTCTCATGTTGGGAGGGCGCTTTCCCGTACCGGTCGATTTCACGATGGGAGAAGGGGAGGTGCTATGCGCGGTGCGTCCCGAGCGCTTTACCATCGATCGACCTCGAGTCCCCGGCCTCCGAGGGAAGGTGGCGGACCTGTCCTACCACGGCTCCTTGGTTCGCTATCGTGTCCGGATAGCCGGCGCAGCGCAGACCTCGGAAGTGAGCGTAGAGGTTCCCGCTCCCAGGGCGGTGTTCGGAAAGGGGGATCCGGTGAGTCTGGGGCTGGACTGGCGGGACCTCACCCTGTTCGATGAGAAGAGCGAAGGCGGGCGAAGGCTTGAAACCGAGCAGCCGTCCGGGAGACCGCACCATGCCGAATAGCCCGATTGCCATTGCCCTGTCGGCCCGGTGGAATACCTTTCCGCAGCGTTTTCACTGGATTGCCGAGCATGGCTTCAATCTGGAGTATACTCCCGATCCTGAGGACATCGCTAAGCTGCCGGGACACGTCGATCCGTTTCTGGCCAGGGGCGTGTCGGTTCGCTACCATGGATTTTTTCCCGGCTACGAGCTGGGCCATCCCGATTCCGGGCTGGCAGAGAAAGCGCTCGATCTACACAAGAGGGCCCTGGAAACATTGGAGGGTCACGGCGAGCCCGTTATCACCGTTCATGTCGGTCTCGACCTCAACGTGGAAATCGAGCCCCGGCGGGTGCTGGAAAATCTTAGCCGGTTAGTCGAGTACGGTCTCGGGCTCGGAATCACGGTCTGTCTCGAGAACCTCCGCCGCGGGCCCTCCAGTAATCCCAATACGCTTCTCGCCTGGGCCTCCGAATCGGGAGCGCGAATCACCTTTGACGCCGGCCATGCGGTATCCAGCCAGATCGCGACCAGCGGAGCGTATAGCGCGCTGGAGTTCCTGGATTTGGTGGCGGATCATGTCTGGGAAGCTCACCTTTACGGAACCGAGCAGGACAGGCATTACCCGATCCGGAGAGCCGAAGATTGCCAGCCGATCGTGGAGCGGCTTACCAAAACCGCGTGCCGTTGGTGGACGATCGAGCTGGACGACTACCGAGAGGCGCTGCAGACACGCGAGATCCTTCGTGATTGCCTCTAGCAGACAAGATCGATTCTCATCTCCTGGGTTTGGCGTCCTGGCGACCTTTAGTTGTGGGACGTATGTCCCTTTTTCATTCTCTCCTCGAGGAGCCGCACGAACATGGAGAGACTGATGGTCATGAACAGGTAGAGGAAAGCGACCACGTTGTAGGTCTCGAAAAATTTGAAGGTGCTGGCCGCGTAGACCTTGCCCATCTGGGTGATATCCTGTACTCCCAGAGCGCTGACCAGGGCGGAGTCCTTGATCATGGCCACCAGCTCGTTGCCGATCGGAGGAAGCACGTTTTTCACGGCCTGGGGCAGGATGATATGCCTCATCACCTGTCCCCTGCGCAGGCCCAGGGCGTAGGCAGCCTCCCACTGCCCTTTGTGGATCGACTCGATGCCGGCCCGGAAGATCTCGGAGATGAAAGCCCCGTAGCCGATGGTCAGGGCCAGGATCGCCCGGCCCGTGAAAGTGAGGCTGCGAATGTTGAGGGGACGGGCGAGTCCCGCCGACACCAGGGGGGCGAGCAGGACATTCACCGCCTCCACCAGAGCGGGAGCCCCGATAAAGGCGATGTAATAAAGGATGACCAGCATGGGGACGCCCCGAACGATCTCCACCCAGAAGGTGGCGAACTCCCGCACCGCCCGTGCGGGGGAGACCCGGCAAAGCCCGAGGAGCAGCCCCACGAGCACAGCGAAGAAAAAGGCGGTCAGGGAGACCCAGAGCGTGGTGAGCAGTCCCTTAGCCGTAGCCCGGAAGATGAGGCGGTAATCGCCGCGGCTGGCGATGCTCCAGATCAGGACCACTCCCAGCAGGATCACTGCGAGCAGCCAGAAGGGTAGCCTTTCCAGGCGGCCGGCTAAAGGGATGAGCCGTTGCCCGCGGGGCTGTGCTTTCAGCGGATCTTTCCTACTGCGCGTTGTACTCGAAGAACCACTTGGTGTTGAGCTTCTCCAGGGTCCCGTCGTCCCTCATGTTCTTGATCGCCGCGTTGAAGGGAGCGACCAGCTCGGAGCCCGGGGTAAAAATGAAACCGAAGTATTCGGTGCCCAGGGGCTCGCCCACGATCTTCAACTTCTCCGGATTCGCCCCGATGTAGCCCCTGCCGGAAGCGGCGTCCATCAGAACGCAGTCCACATCCCTGGCCAGCAGAGCCTGGACCGCCGCGCCGAAGGTTTCGAAGAGCTTGATGCGCGGATTGCTCTCGTCGCCGTCGAGCACGTTGTACACCGCCACGTAGAAGTTGGTGGTGCCGGCCTGGGAGCCGATCAGCAGCTTGGGATCGGCGGCAAACTCCGCAGCGTTCTCGAAGCGCGTTTCGTCTTTCCGAACCAGCATGAACTGCTGGCTCACCATGTAGGGATCGGAGAAGTCGACCTGCTTTTTGCGTTCGTCTGTGATGGTGATCCCGTCCATGCCCACGTCGTACTGGCCCTCGCGTACGGCCTGGATCATCGTATCCCAGGAACAGACGTACCACCGGACCCTGGCGTTGAGCCGCCTGGCGATCTTATTGACCGCATCGTATTCCCAGCCCATCGCCTTCCCGGTCTTCGGATCGATGAAGTTCAACGGTGTATAGGCGTTCTCCGTGACGGCGTGAATAGTGCGACCTTTCAGGTCCGGAAGCTTCGCCTGGGCGGAGAGGCTTGCGGCCAGCAATGCGGCGAGCCCGATTAAAAGAGCTTTCTTCATATCCTGTCCTTTCTTTGTTAGTGTATCCGCCGTGCCCGCCGGCACGGCTTCGCTAATAAGATGAGAATAGGGGAAAAACCCGCAGAGTGCAATGGCCTGCGGCCGAGAGGCTATCCATAATCATAGGCTCCTCGGTCCCCGAATGCCATAGCCGGCTTTTGATCAATGGTTCTCACCATAATGACGGCTGCCGATGTGAGCAAGGGAGAATGCTTTTGCTTGACTCGGCATAAAAGGGGCGGTATCGTGGGCATAATCAGAGCAACAACTAGTACCGGCTTCCTCCCAACAGGGTGGTGGAGCCGGACACGCAGATCGAGCTTTAACAGGCCTGATTGAAATGGGTGTTTTCCGGCCAACCCGACGTCGGCATCTCGTGGTCACGAACCTGATCGAAGAGGACTGGCTCTGGCTGCTTGAGCATCATCCTATTCTCTCCGGTCTGGACGCAGAGGAGCTCGAACGCCTGAAAGATCTGGTTGTTTTGTTCATCGAGAAGAAAACGTTCGAGGCTGCGGACAACCTGAAGCTGTTCGAATCGATGAAAGCGGTCGTAGCGGTACAGGCCTGCCTGCCTATTCTGAACCTGGGCTTGAGCTGGTACAGGAACTGGAAAACGATCGTCATGGTGCCCAGGCATTTTCCCCAACAGAGGCGGCAGGTCGATCGGGCCGGCGTGATTCACGAGTGGAAGGAAGTGGACAGCGGCCAGTCCTGGAACAAGGGTCCGGTTGTTTTGTCCTGGGAAGATGTGGAAGCTTCCGGTTGGGCGGACGGTTTCAACGTGGTAATCCACGAAGCGGCCCACCGGCTCGATTTGCTGGACGGTGCGATCAACGGGCGTCCGGCACTGCATGCGGAGATGAGCGCCACATCGTGGCAGGAAACGTTCACCGCGGCCTTTCGGGACCTGGAACGCCGCCTGCGCAAGGGGCTGCGGACAGCCATCGACCCCTACGCCTTGGAAAGCCCTGGGGAGTTCTTCGCCGTGCTCAGCGAGCTGTTCTTCGAGCGTCCCCGTCATCTAAAAAGCGAATATTCCGCCGTATACGATCTGCTGTCACGATTTTATCGCCAGGATCCCGTGAAGCGATTGTAGAGACAAAAAACCCCCGGGTTGCCTTTCCCGGGGGTTCGCTTGTCATAGCCGCACTGGACGTCGGCGGAGCGCCTAACGCAGCAGCTCGAGCACCGTCTGCGGCTTGACGTTGGCCTGCGCGAGCATGGCCATGGAGGACTGCAGAAGGATCTGGTCCTTTACGAATTGGACCATCTGGTAGGCCATGTCGGCGTCCCGAATCCTGGACTCGGAGGCCTGCATGTTTTCGGCGCCCACGGCCAGACCTTTCATGGCATGCTCCAGGCGGTTCTGGTACGCTCCCATGTCCGCCCGTTGCTTGTTCACCAGCTTCAAGGCCTCGTCCACCATGCCGATGGTCATATTGGCCCGGTCGGGTGAAGAGATCGAGATGAAGGTGGCCGTGTGCGGGGGTCCGTTGGGGTTCTGCAGCCCCAACCCTTGAGCGGTCATCGTGCCGATGTACAGCCGCTCGCGCTGGTCCATGTTGGCCCCGATGTGCAGCCACATACTGGCCGTTACCACGTTCTCCCCGGTAAAGCGGGCGAAACGTCCGGTCAGGAGGTTCATGCCGTTGAACTGGGCATGGGAGGCGATACGGTTCACCTCGTCGATCATGGCGGAGACCTCTACCTGGATCTGCATGCGATCCTCGTCGGAGTAGATCCCGTTGGCTGCCTGGACAGCCAGCTCACGGATGCGCTGCAGGATGTCCGAGGTCTCCTGGAGATAGCCCTCGGCGGTTTGGATGAAAGAAATACCGTCGAGGGCATTCTTCTCCGCCCGCTGCAGGCCGCTGATCTGGGCGCGCATCTTCTCGGATACGGCCAGGCCGGAGGCGTCGTCTCCGGCGCGGTTGATCCGCAGGCCCGAGGAGAGCTTCTCCATGTCCTTGTCGATTGCCCAAGAATTGAACTTCTCCTGACGGTGGGCAAACATGGCACTCATGTTGTGATTGATAATCATTCAATCCTCCTTGATTGAACATTTACCCGGACTTCCCTGTCCGGGATCCTCCGGGCGTGCCGACCCGAAGTGGCGCACCGCGCATTGCTGCCCGGGGCTCTTGCTATACTAGTCGGTAGATTTAAAAAATTTCAAAGCAGTTTCTTTCAGCCTTGAAGCGTGTCGTCAGGTTGCAAATCGCCGGCAAAGGCGCTAAGATTTCCAGCAGTATGGGAGAGGGAATCGCCCTGCTGCTGATCGGCGGCGAAGGCCCGCGGCGGGAGCTGCTGGAACCGGTTCTTTCCACGGTGGCCTGCACGATCGCGGCAGACTCCGGATTCGACCTGGCTTTGGAGCTTGGACTCCAACCGGACCTTCTGGTCGGGGACCTCGATTCCATCGCCCGCACGGCGGAGCTGGAACGCTTTCCCCATGAAAGAATCCGGCAATATCCGACGGACAAAGACGAGACCGATGCCGAGATCGGGATGCGCCTGTTGGGAGAGATGGGCTTCGACAGAGTGATCATAGGAGGGGGCGGCGGCGGCAGGCTGGATCACCTGCTGGCGCTGGTAAACCTGTTTGAGAGGGGGAATCCCCCCCAGGCGTGGTACACTTCGAAAGAGCATATTCAGCTCGTTGAAGGCGAGCTGGTTGTCATTGGCTGCAAGGGACAGACCGTCTCGTTCTTTCCTCTGGGAGCGGGGGTTCGCGGTATGTCTTCACGAGGACTGAAATGGCCGCTCGACGGGCTGCAATGGAGCCGCGGCGACATGGGGGTGAGCAACCTCTTCAGTGAGGACAACGCTACGATTTTCGTTCGGGAAGGCAGGTTATTGATGGTTCGCACGATTGGAGATGCAGGCGGTGCTTGAAAAGACGAAGCTGGAAGAGATCTCCTCCGAGCTGCCGGAACGGGAACGCCGCGAGCTGCTGGCGAAAATCCACCGATCCCTGAATAGAGAAGGAAAGGGGGAGTACAGCCGGATCGAGCTCAAACAGGCGGAGCGGGAGAGGCTGATCGGCGAGGAGATGCAGCAGCTTTCGCTCTGGGTCCGCTTCGTTCTCTGGCTCAGGCGCCTGTTCAGCGGCAAATCGAAACGTGATGTGTTTGTAGATTTCAAGATCAAGCAGCTAAAGCGGGCGATACGCCAGAAAAGCTCAGGGCTGACTGGATTTGAAACTCGCAACCTGACCCCGAAATTTGCCCGCCAATTTTTCGATCTCTACTCGGTCGCCTATCCACTGCGAGAGGTGTTTCACTCTTTCCACACCGATCAGGAGTTTCGCAGCCAGGCCATCACTCATTTATTCGACAGCAAGCTTCCAGAGGCCAAGACCCGGCTGGAAGATTTCCTGCCCCTGGAAGAAATGGAAAAGATATTCCGCGATACAGGAAACGAGAATGAAGTTAAGAAGAGCCTTCTGCGCAAGTACAACGGGTACATCAAAAGGATCCCCGAGAAACTGGTCCGCCAGATACAGGAGGGCTTGAAGCCGTTCAACTACCTCAAAAACCTGGTGCTGTTTCCCTACGCAGGTTTTTTTCGCCATTTCAATTACCAGCCGCCTGCCGGAATGTTGGACGAGAAATATCCATACTTCAACCACGCGTCGGTCATGCTGATGTTGGAGCAGCTAGAAAGGCTGTGGTACGCGGTCAGTCTGGCCAACAACCTGGGTGTAGAATGGTTCTGCCACGAAGAGCTTTTCACTTACTACATAGGGGAGAGAATACGCGCCGAGATAGGCGAGGAACAGTCGTTCGCGCCCGAATACCAGGAAGTGGAGCAGGAGCTGTTTGAGCTTTCAAGCGCACTGGTCGCTCTGGTGGATGCAGCAAGAGACTTCGAGAACAAGGTGCCGGTCTTCGATTTGCTCCGCTACTTCCGCAAGGATCCCTACTACAGGCTGGTATCCAACGTTCCGCGCTTCCAGGCTAAACCCATATATATCTCCTGCCTGCGCGAGCGCATTCTGGAGCAGCTGGAAGACAGGATCGTCCAGGTAAAGAAGAGCGTTGTGGAGAAGAAAATCAAGGCTATCTTTAAGACGAATCAGCTCTACGAAATGTTCTACTATCTGGAGAAGTCCAGCTTTGACTACGAAGCCCTCGATCTTCCCTACTTCGGTTATACGAAATCCCTCAAGGTGCTGTACAACTACCTTTCCAAGATCTACAAAGGATACATACAGGAAGCCATTCAGATCGTGAATACCTACCTGGTGGCGGGAAACCGGATTATTCAGACCCGTCTCAATCAGCAGGCAGCCGGGCTGGAAGAGCTGGAAGCGAAGATCGTGCTGTTCGACCGGGCGCTGGCCCCCGATGAAGACGACGGCAAGATACTGCTACGCCTGCGCCATCGGCTGTCCACGGATCTCAACCAGCAAAAAATGTATCGCAACTTTATCGGCCAGAAGGACCGGGAGGCGCGGCAGCTAATCGATCAGGGAATCGAGTACCTCACCGTTGTAAAAAGGGTATTCGACGATCTGCTTTCGAGTCCCGTGGAGAGCATCAAGGCTGTGCTGAAGACGCTGCACTTTTTCAAAGGAAAGAACCAGACTCTGGCGAGCATTCTACGCACCACCTCGGAGCTTATCGCCGATTTCCACGACCTCCTCAATCAGTTGGTAGACTTGGAAAAGGGCTCCTGAGCCACCAGCTTGCGAATCCGGCGGGCCGTTTCCCCGGGTTCCTCTACCAGCACGCGCTTCCCTGCGATCAGATCGGCGATTCCCGTCTCGTTCGGATAACGGGGAATGAGATGAAGGTGCAGGTGGTCAATGGAAGCGCCGGCTGGCTGACCCATGTTGTAGCCGATGTTGTACCCGGACGGATTATGCACTTTGTCCGAAATATCGAGAAAATAGCGGGTAAGCCGGTTCAACCGCTGCTCTTCCTGCCTGTTGTATTGCCGCAGGTCCACGATGTGGCGTGTGGGAAACAGGATCAGGTGCCCAGGATTGTAGGGATAGAGATTCACAGCCACGATGAAAAGCTCGTCCCGATACACGGACAGGTCCACCACCGATTCATGCCTGTCCCGGATCAGGCAGAGGATGCAACCATCCGGCTTGAGTCCCTTTATGTAGGCGTATTTCTTGAAATTGAAGAAGTACTCGCGTTTCAAGGGTTACTGGTCTTCTGTTGTTTCGAGTATCTTGGACAGGTCGAACTCTGGGATCGTCGCCAGCTTCTCACCTGACAGCTTCTGGACGTACAGCGCTTTCAGGAGCACAGGATACTCGTTGAGCAGCTTACCGTATTCCCGCAAACTTTCCAGGACCGCTTTTTCCCGTTCTCTGAGGTTTTCCGCCCTCACCTGCTCGTCTGCGGTTCGCGCCACCGCTTCTTCCCGTGCCCGGTCTCGGGTTTCCACCAGGTCTCGATAGGACTGCTTGGCCAGCTCGTAGAGCTGCAGGTCCGGTATCCGGGCTGCTGTGGTGCTCAAGGTCAGGATGCTGAGATCGGGGAACAGTGGGTCGATGGCCTGTTTCAGGCGACTGTTCAGCTCCTGCCCGGGCAGCGACTCGCCGGTGAGCTCGGTAAGCCTGTCCATCACTTCCTTGGAAATCGCATCGGCTTTTTGCTCCAGGTATTTGTCGAGGCCGTCCGGGGTGAGCTTTTCGTCGGCGACGAGGGTCGGCAAGCGTTCTGGTTTGATGGAAAACTCCAGGTTGACCTCACCAGAGACTGTGAAATCGGGGTTATCCGGCAGTATCGAGGAGTACAGCTCGGCCGAGGGCAGGCTGCCCTTGAAGCTGAGGCGGGTGGAATAGGGATGAAGGTCGAAGGTATAGACCGTCATGTTGGTGGGTATCAAGCGCTCCCATCTCCAGGTAAACTCGCCGGGACGCACCACCTGCTTGTCGTACCCGCCGGTTTTGGTAAACAGGACGGCGTAGGTATCTGGGGGCAGCAATATCTGGATCCAGCCGAAGTAGAATACCACTCCGGCTAAAACTACTAGTATCGTCAGAATGATGAGGAACGCTTTCATCGTCTTTCCTTCCCTACTCATATTACGTAAAATGTCTGAAAATGCAAGCCGTCGGGGCTGCCGGGTCCGGTGTCGCGCTCCGGGTGCGGTGTTGCTGTCTGGGGCGGCGGAAACTCAGGTGAGGGAGGGGAAGGCGTATATCTTGAAGCGATACAGAGGCCGGGTGTTCATTCTCTCCTCCCTGTTTTGGCTGGTGGCCAGAGCCGTAATTTTTTTCTTCCTTTTCTCGCTGCTCCTGTTCCTGCTCTACCTGCTGGGAAATTTCCAGGAGTTTCTCGATTCGACCCAGGTCTTTCTCCTCCAGTTGCTTAAGGTCAGCCTGCTCGCCGAGGTTTTCTTCGGTCTTTTGTATATAATCCTGGTCTTCTTTCTACGCCGGCAGCGCAGGCTCTACGTCAAGCTGATTCTCTGTTCCCTTTCTGTGGTGTTTTGCTACCTGCTGTTGCTAGCCTTTTCCTTTCTGTCCGCCTGGTTTCAGCTATAGAGAGTGTTTTCATTGACAGGTTTTCTAGGGGCTTGCTATACTCTGGGAGCCTAAGGACCGGTCTATGATCGACAATTTCGCGCTGCAGAGCTTCACTTTGGAAATGCCTCCGGGCATCTATTTCGGCCCTGGAGAGCGCCGGAAGCTAAGGGACCTGCTTCCCCGCTTCGGGCGCCGCGTGCTTCTGGTAACGGGGCGCAAGTGGCTCGAGCATTCCGGATGGTTGGACCGGTTCTCCGAGCTGCTCGCTGCCTTCGAACTGCAGGTGCTGCGGATCCCGTCGGGAGAGCCGGAGGCGGAGAGGCTGAACGAGCTGCTGGACCAGGCCCGGGATTTTCGTCCCGAGGCCATCGTAGCGGTAGGCGGCGGCTCGGTCCTCGATACGGCCAAGGTGATATCCGGGCTGGCGCCGCTGAAGGCAAAAGCGGAGGACTTTCTCGAAGGAGTCGGCCGCGGACTGAAGCTCCAGGCTCCCGGGGTGCCCTGGATCGCCCTGCCCACCACCTCCGGCACGGGAGCGGAGGCTACCAAGAATGCCGTCTTGAAGTCCCGCAGCCTGGGAGCCAAGAAGAGCTTTCGTTCCGCCTTCCTCTTGTGTTCCTGCGCCCTCGTGGACCCGGAGCTGACATTGGAGGTTCCCCTCTCTCTGACCGGGACGACTGGGATGGACGCCCTGATCCAGCTCGTGGAATCCTTCGTCTCGAAAAAAGCCGCCCCGGTGCCGCGGGCCCTGGCCAGGCAGGCTTTTCCAGTGATGCTCGCTGCTCTTCACTCCATCCCCCGCGATCCTGCCGACCTTCGGGCCCGCAGCGGCGCAGCCTACGGGGCATTGTGCAGCGGCATTGCCCTGGCCAATTCCGGGCTCGGCGCGGCTCATGGGTTCGCTTCGGGGCTGGGCGGGCTGTACGATATACCTCACGGCTTGCTTTGTGCGCTGTTTATCGGGCCCGTATTGAAGGCCAACGCACAATCGATCCGGCGGGACTGCTCGCTGCTGCACCAGGCCGCAGTAGAGCAGGGTCTGGCTTCCAGCCGGCAGTCCGGCAGCAGGGCGTTCGATCCGGTGCAGTGGCTTACAGAGGAAATCACTGTGCTGCTGTCTCTGTACAAGCTGCCCGAGAACCTGAAAGGCTTTGGTATTGATCCGTCTCAGGTCCCGGAGATCGCCCGCCGCTCTTCGGGGTCCAGCATGTCGGGGAATCCGCGGGAGCTGTCCCAGCAGGAGCGCGAGCGGATTATAGCCGGTCTGTTGTAGGAGAGAGGCTGTGAAAGTCAAAGCCGTGCGAGGCGCTGTCGGGGTTGCCGAGAACAGCGAGAAGGCGATCCACGACAGCGCGGCCCAGCTCCTGCGGGAAGTGCTGGCCCGCAACCGGATCTCCAAGGGGGAGGTCATCAGCATCCTGTTTTCCATAACCAGGGATCTGACTCGGGGAAACCCGGCCACCGGGGTGCGGGCTCTCGGTTTTTCGGAAACCCCGCTGTTCTGTCTGCAGGAGGCGGATATAGAAGGAGATCTACCAGGTATCATCAGGATACTGGTTACCTATAACTGTGAGTCCGAGCGCGACCCTGTTCCGATCTACCTGGGCAGCGCGCAGGCTCTGCGACCGGACCTGTCCGGCTAGGACGCAGTACGGGAGATGTGTGGTGGGCTTGAAGCGGGGCGTATGGCACGTTAGCCGCGAGTGCGAGGGAATCGCCGAGGCCGGAGGACTCAAGGACGTAGTGGCTGGACTTGCGGCCGCCCTGGCGGGGGCGGGCATTGCCACCGCCGTCGTTCTGCCGCGCTACGGCTTCATCGATCTGGACCGACTAAAGGCGCGGAAGGCTGGGCAGAGTTTCGATCTGCTGCTTCCCTCCGAAAACCGAGCTTCCCCCCTAGCTGTCGAGACCGTGGAAGTCTATAGCTGCGGGCTGAAGGGAGTGCCGGTTTTCCTGCTCGACTCTCCCCGTACCCGCAGCAAGCGGGCCATCTACACCTATACTGCCGAGGATGAGAACGAGGACCCGTACAAGAAAAAAGGTACCGGGCACTGGGACGCCCATCATATCAACCTGATCCTGCAGCGGGGCGCACTGGAGCTGGCCCTCCGTCTCGGCGGCCCCGACGTGTTCCACTGCCACGACGGCCATTCGGCCTTCCTCCCAGCCATGATGAAGGGTGTTGCCAGATATAGGGAGAAGCTGTGGGACTGCCGGGCCCTGATTACTATCCACAACGCTGGTAAAGGGTATCACCAGGAGATCTACGACCGGGAGTTTGCAGCCCAGCTCACCGAACTTCCGGGGGAGCTGCTCGAGAAGGGGATGCTCGGCCGCGCCGTAGACCCTTTTCTGGTAGGGGCTCGGTTTGCGACCGTCAACACGGTTTCGGAAGGCTACGCCCGGGAAATCAACTCCGGGCAGCTCGACGAGCTAACCGGCGGGCTGGGTACGGGCTTGAAGAAGGCGGGAGTGGAGCTTCTCGGTATCACCAACGGCATCGCCCCGGAGACCTTCGATCCTCGCTTTCCGGAGAACACCGGTCTGCCTTTCTCCTTCGATCCCTCCCGCGGGGAGTTGGAGGGAAAAGAAGCCTGCCGTCAACGTTTCATCGAACAGCTAGCTGCGGGCGGGGACTCGCGGGGTCCCGAGCTTAATGGCCTGGAGATCCACGGATCGCTGAGCCCGGATCAGCCGCTTCCCCTTTACACGTTCGTCGGCCGGCTGACCGGGCAGAAGGGCGTCGATGTACTGGCCGGCGCTTTCTCCCGCCTGCTGGAAAAAAGAGCCGGCTGGCGGCTCCTCGTTCTCGGCCAGGGAGAAAGAGCAATCGAGGAAAAGCTGATAGAGATGACGAGACTGCCCAGAGCTGCCGGCAAGCTTTGTGTGCTGATCGGCTACAACAACCTGGCGGCCAGGTACCTCTACGCCTCGGGTGACTTTTTTCTCGTCCCTTCCCGGTACGAGCCCTGCGGCCTGACCGACCTCTTTGCTCAGATGATGGGGAACTTGCCCATCGTGCACGCGGTGGGCGGGCTGATCAAGGTCCGTGATGGGAGCACAGGTTACAGCTACCGGGAACATTCGATCCCGGCCCTGGTGAAGGCCGTTGAGAAGAGCCTGTCTGACTACCGGAACCGCCGGGGTCATCTGCTGCGCCTGCAGAAGCAGGCGTTCCAAGAAGTGTATAAGCATTACACCTGGGAAAAGGTACTGCGTAAAGGCTACCTGCCCCTATACGGGCTCGAAGGCTGATGGATCCCGACATCCCTCTCAAGACTTCGGAAGAGGTGGAGTCGATCCGCCATAGCTGCAGGCTTGCCGCTGCGATCCTGGAGGCCGTAGGCGCTCGAGTCAGAGAAGGTGTTTCAACCCGTGAGCTGGACCGCATCGCGGCGGGGTTGATGGACCGGTTCGGGGTAGTGCCGGGGGTACCGTCCGGCTTTCCGGGCTCGATCTGTACATCGGTAGACGAGGTGGCCGCTCACGGCGTTCCCTCATCCAGAAAGCTGCGTCGTGGTAGTATTGTCACTGTTGACGTCGCGGTGCTGTCTGCCGGGTGGTACGGCGATGCCGCCGCTACCCTTGCTGTGGGAACGTTGTCGGAGCGACGTTCCCGTCTGCTGGCGGCAGCGTGGGAGGCTGTGGAGGCCGCAATCGGGGCGGCCCGGGCCGGCGCCCGGCTGGGCGACCTGGGTGCCGCGGTCCGGAAGGTTGCGGCGCGTCGGAACTGCACGATATTGCCCGATCTGGTGGGGCACGGGATAGGCAGAAGTCTGCACGAGGAGCCCTCGATTCCCTACACGGGAAGAATCGGGGAGGGTATGCGAATCGTGGCGGGAATGGTGTTTACCCTGGAACCGGCCCTCGGACTCGGATCGACGAAGATCCGTAAAGCAAGGGACGGCTGGAGCCTGTACAGCAGCGACCGCCGTACGGTAGCCCAATTCGAGCACACGATTGCTGTGTTCGCCGGGCGCACGGAGGTGCTGACCAGGTGAAAAACAGTTGCCGCTGGCATCGGTTTTCCGCTAAATTGGACGGGAAGTCAATGGCCACCTTAGCTCAGCTGGTAGAGCACGTGACTTGTAATCTCGGGGTCCCCGGTTCGAATCCGGGAGGTGGCTTGACGTCGGAGCTCCGGAAGCGAGCAAGGAGGACACCATGAACAACGTTGCCAAGGCTTTAGTTTTTTTGGCCATACTGGCCGTTATCCCGGATGTCGTTTTCGCTCAAAACGAAAACTGGGACGGCTACTATCACCAGGGGGACTTCGCCTTCGAGGTCGGACTCGGCTTCGGTTATCACGTCCGTTCATACAGCGTCTCCGTGGTGCCCGCTGCCGAGTGGACCATGGCGGATTGGAAAATTGGACGGAGCGTACCCCTGGCGTTCGGTGTGACGGCCAAGGGATTTGTGGAGCTCGTACCAGGCAGCGGCCTCGCCTTCGGTAGCGGCGGATTTGCTACCTTTCATATGGGCTTGAAAGGGCTGGATACAGCGGAGTTTATCCAGAAGTTAGACGTCTATGCGGGCCTGGGCCTGGGCCTCCTTGCAATTCCATGGGAAAGCCCCGCTTTCGGGATCGCCATTCCCCTATATGGCGGTCTGGCTTACTACTTCAAGGATGATATGGCCGCCTATCTGGAAGGAGGCGGCTGGTGCGCCTGGAACGTACCGGGTTATGGCGGCGTAGTGTTGGGACTCCGCTGGAAAAAGTAGATTCGACTACAGGGCGGGCGGGTATGCCGTGGTGCAGGCGCCGTCTTTTGTATAACTTGACAATGATCGGAGGATCTGCTATTTTCCTTTGACGAATGGGGAGGTTCCCGAGCGGTCAAAGGGGGCAGACTGTAAATCTGTTGGCTATCGCCTTCGAAGGTTCGAATCCTTCTCTCCCCATAGAAACCTTCTTCCGAATCGGAGAAGGTTTTTTGTTCTCTTCAGGCGAAGGGAAGGTGTAAAAGCATGGGTTCTGTGTTCTACGAGCAAGGGCTGAGATTCGAGTGCACGCGTTGTTCCCGATGCTGCCGCCATTCCCCGGGCTTCGTTTTCCTTACCAGAGAGGACATCCATCGCCTCCGGGCCGGCACCGGCCTGCCCGTGAAGGAGTTCCTGGACCGTTACTGCCGGGAGCTTAACGTCAACGGCTTCAGGCGGGTCAGCCTGATAGAGAAGTCGAATTACGACTGTATATTCTGGGAAGAGCAAGGCTGCACGGTCTACCGGTATCGGCCCCTGCAGTGCCGCAGCTTCCCTTTCTGGAGCTCCAATCTCGACTCGATAGATAGCTGGGAGAAGCTCAAGATAAGCTGTCCCGGGGTAGGACGCGGCCGGCTGTATTCCAAGAGGGAAATCGAGTCCTGGCTGGCAAGATACGAGAAGCGCCGCATCGTGGCCAGCTTTGCGGAGATGCAGTGAAGGTAAAATTCTGGGGTGTGCGCGGCTCAATCCCGACCCCGCTAACGGTATTGGAGCTCAAGTCCCGGATTGCCGCTGTGGTAGCCAGGATCCGGCCTGCCGATCTGGAAAGCCTGGAAACGCGCGAGGCGTTTCTGGCCGGCCTTCCCCCCTACCTGTTCGGCACTGTAGGCGGTAACACCACCTGTCTAAGCGTCCACGCCGAGCAAACGCCGCTTTTGATCATCGACGCGGGTTCGGGGATACGCGAGCTGGCCGCCTTTTTAGCCAGGAGCCAGAGGAAGGCCAGGGAATACCACATTTTTTTCACCCACTTTCACTGGGATCATCTTCAGGGTCTGCCCTTTTTCAGTCCTGCCGGATACAAGAAGGAAAACACGCTGTATTTCTACAGCACCCGCGAAAACCTGGAGCAGATCGTGAAGGGACAGATGATGGCCCCGTATTTCCCTGTTGATATGGAAGCCATGGCCGCGCAGAAACGCTTCATCAGGCTGAGGGGAACCGGTATGCGTTTCGGACAGCTCGAGATATCCTGGAAAGATATGCGTCATCCGGGAGGCTGCTTGTCCTACCGGATCTCCCACAATGGAAAATCCATGGTCTTCTGCACAGATACGGAGTTGTCGTCGGAAGATTTCGAGCGAAGCGAAGCAAACATCGATTTTTTCAAGGATGCGAATCTTCTAATTCTAGACGCCCAGTACACCCTCGGGGAGGCGATCGAGAAGTACGATTGGGGTCATACTTCGTACAGCATGGCCGTGGATTTCGCAGCCGAATGGGGTATTAAAACGCTGGCTTTGTTTCATCACGAGCCGCTATATAATGACCGCAAGATCTTCGCTATACTCAATTCCGCCAAGTGGTATCGGGCTCGCCTGGAGAAACAGCACTTCAAGGTGATTTTGGCCAGGGAGGGAATGGAAATTGCACTCTGAGAAGTTGTTCGCGAGCGGCGGTTTCACCCTGCAGGGCCGCGAGGCGCTGGGTGTCTACCTGCTCCTGAAGGTCCGGGAAGCGGAGCTGGATGTTACGATGCTGGCCCTCATGAACAGGCTGGAGCGGGAGCTGTACAGGCAGCTCACTATCGCTGAGTTCGAGGATATCGAGAAGCTGTACAATAAAAAGATTTGAATTTGGCCATCCGGAGCTATAAATTTGAGAAGTGTCGGACCGCAGTCTGCTCGGATCGTTGACCGCTCTAAGGGCGGCAACGGACGCAGAGCCGCTGCGGAGAAAACCGCCAGGGGGGCGCTATGAAGAAAAAAGTTTGGATTCTGGGCGTCTTGTTTGCCGCTTTAGCGATTCCTGCCTTCGCTCAGTTCAATCCTCCACCGGGAAGCAGCGTTTTGTTCGATCTCTACGCTCCGTATTTCCTGGCCGAGGGGACGAACTCGGTTTCCGATTTGTCTCCCGCGGCGGATGTCCTCAACCCGGCCGCCTCCGGCGCCGCCCAGAGGCTGACCTTCGATGCCAGCTACCTGGCGCTTATCGGCACGAGTGACGAGGATTCCGGTTGGGGGCACGCCATCAACGGAGGCGTAACCTGGCCCACAAAAGCCGGAGTGCTCAGCTCCAGTCTGCATTATATCTCCGTGGACTTCGATAGCATCAAACTGGGTGATTTCCTGGGGCTGAATGTCTCCTTCGCCAAGGATCTGTTTCCCAAGCTGTTGGTGGGAGCCGGTCTGCAGGCCCAGTTCGGAGGCGACTGGGGACTGGGTCTGGATCTCGGCTTCATTCACCTGCCGGGAGATATCGGCTTCATGAAGGATTTCCGCTGGGGGGTGGCCCTGCGCGGGCTGGGCAAGCCATTCGAGCCGGTTAGGGGCTATACGGCTTCCCCGCAGGCCTTCACCCCGGCGGCCGGAGTCAGCTTCAATTTACTGGAACAGGAGAAGCTCATCTGGTCCTGGCACTCGGATCTTTCTCTACCGGGTTTTCAAAACCTGTGGTTCAATCTGGGAACGCGGCTGGCGATCGCCGATCGCCTTTTCCTGCACCTGGGAAGCAGTTTCGACGTGCGCGAGTTGACCCCGGAAGACATGCGGGATATCCCGATCTCTTTCGGAGTCTCGGTCAAGCTGGGTACTTCGGTGAAGAACGTGCAGAGCGAGCTGACGACTACCGCAGCGGCTGCGCCGCTGCAAAACGGTATTTGGGCGCTCGGAGCGGGTGCGAATCTTCCTATAGGTGTGATCGACCGCGAGCCCCCGGTCATCGAGCTGGATACCCAAAAGGAGTATATATCGCCCAATTTTGACGGAACTCAGGACGCTCTGGTGAAAGAGTTAAGCATCAGTGACGAGCGTTTTATCAAGGGCTACAGGTTTTTAATTCTCGACGCCCAGGGCGGCCAGGTGAGGGAGATCGTCAACAAGGACGAACGGCCCGAGAATGTAACCTTCAAGAACGTCCTGGCCCGGCTGGCTTATGTTAAAACCGGCATCAGTGTGCCGGAGCAGATCCGTTGGGATGGGCGGTCCGACAAAGGCAGCGTTGTAGCCGACGGAAGCTATACCTTCATGCTGGAAGCCTGGGACGACAATGGAAATACAGGCAGGAGCGAGACCGGCACGGTTATCGTCGACAATACGGCCCCGTCGATCGAGGTGAGCACTCCGTATCTGATCTTCTCCCCGAACAACGATGGCAACAAGGACGTGCTGCCGATCGAGCAAAGTGGTTCCCAGGAGCTTCTGTGGAAAGCTGCTATCGTTGATGCCGGCGGCGAGGAAATCATCGGCTTTAGCTGGGAAAACAGCGAGCCGGTATCGATGGAATGGGATGGCCGGAACGCAGAGGGCCTGCTGGCCGCCGACGGGGTGTACGCCTACCGAATATCCTCCACCGACCAGGCCGGCAACAGGGTTTCGGCCGAGGTGGGCAACATACTGATCGACACCCAGGCCACCCCGATCAATATCAGCATCAGCGAATCCTATTTTTCTCCCAACGGAGATGGAACCAAGGATGCCTTGCAGTTTTCCCTCGATGTGCCGGTCACAAAAGGCATAGAGAGCTGGACCCTCCAAGTGGTCGATCGAGAAGGCACGGTCGGCCGCAGCTTCAGCGGGGCCAGGTCGATTCCCGCCAGCCTCAGCTTCGACGGCGAGAGCGATGAGGGAACCGTGCTGCCCGAGGCTTCGTATACGGGCAGGCTCGAGGTGCTGTACGAAAACGGCAATAATCCGACCGCCGAGTCCCCGATTTTCACGATCGATCTGACACAGCCTTCCGCTTCGGTAAGTGCCGATCTGGCCATCTTCTCCCCCGATGGAGACGGCAACAAGGATGTAGTGACGCTGTACCAGGAAACCTCGGAGGAGCCCCTTTGGACCGGATTGATAGAAGATATCGACGGGCGGGCAGTGCGCAGCTTCTCCTGGCGCGGGCTGGCGGAAGCCAGGATACAATGGGGCGGACGTTCCGATGCCGGCGAGCTGGTCCCCGATGGTATCTACTTCTACAGCCTGAGGGCGACGGACCGGGCCGGAAACCGGGGCGAGTCCAAGAAGATCCGCTTCGAGATCAACACCCAGGAGACCGAGGTGTTCGTGTCCACGGATCTGGCCGTCTTCAGCCCCAACGCAGACGGCGTGAAAGATCGAATCAACATCCAGCCCAGGCTCAAAGTCGCCCAGGGGGTCGCCAGCTACGAGCTGCGCATCCTGGATTCAGGCGGCCAGGTAGTGCGCAGCGTGGAAGGTCAGAACCGGGCACCCCAGGAGTTTGCCTGGGACGGCCTCGACGGCCGGGGACGCCGCCTGGCCGACGGCGAATACCGAGCAGAGCTGGTTCTCGACTACCTCAAGGGCGACCACCACCAGGTCCAGACCTCGCCGTTTACGATCGACACCCAGGCTCCCACTATCGAAGTAAGCGCCGAATACAGCCTCTTCAGCCCGGATGGAGACGGGCAGAAGGACGGGCTGCCCATACGCCAGAAATCGAGCGCGGAGACGCTTTGGGAGGGCGAGTTCCGCAACGCCAAGGGCGAGGTGGTGCGAAGCTACTACTGGAAGGGGCAGGCGGCTTCGTTCCAGTGGGACGGCAAAGACGAAAACGGAAACAAGATTCCCGACGGCCAGTACAGCTACCGGGTCAGGAGCACGGACCTGGCCGGGAACAGCATCTCCAAGGAGCTGAAGGGTCTCCAGATCGACACCCGGGTCACCTCGGTGTTCATCACCGCTTCGAGTGACGGATTCAGCCCGAACGGGGACGGAAAGGCCGATTCGATCGAGTTCAAGCCCTACGTAGGGCTGGCCGAGGGCATCCAGTCCTGGTCCCTCGAGATGGTGCATGAACAGGCTGGAGTACAGAAGACCTTCGGCGGCGGCCCACCGGTTCCCTCCAGCATCGTCTGGAATGGACGCCAGAATGGCGGTCTGGCCCAGGAGGGAAGTTACACGGCTTCGATGAAGGTGATCTACACCAAGGGAAACAGGCCGCAGGCGCAGAGCACTCCCTTTAAGCTAGACGTCTCCCCGCCGGAGGTCGATCTTACGATATCGCCGCAGCCGTTTTCGCCGGACAATGACGGGGTGGATGACGAGCTGTTCATAACCATGAAGGTAAGCGACCTGTCGGGAATCGAGGACTGGCGATTGGAGATCCTCGATCCGGTAGGCCAGCCCTTCCTGACTTATAACGGCCGCGGCAGGCCTTCGGAACGCATTCTGTGGGACGGCCTGTCCGACACCGGCGAGTTGGTCCAGTCGGCAGAGGACTACCCGCTGCGGATTACCCTCCGGGACAAGCTGGGAAACGTCGAGACGGTCGAGCGGCTGATTCCCGTGGATGTACTGGTCATTCGAGAAGGAGACAAGCTGAAGATCCGCATCGCCAGCATTACTTTCCCGCCCAATTCGGCTGATCTTTCCGCCGTAACCGAAGCGGACAAGGCGGCCAGGAACGACAAGACCTTGCAGCGGTTGTTCGAGATCTTCAAGAAATACAGCGCTTACCAGATTCGTATCGAGGGGCACGCCAACATCACCCGCTACTGGAGTAAGGATGAGGCGGAGAAGGAGAACCGGGAAGAGCTGATACCCCTCTCCCTGGCCCGGGCCGAAGCCGTGAAACAGGCACTGGTGAAGCTCGGACTCGATGCCGGCCGCATATCCGTGACCGGGCTCGGAGGTTCGAATCCTATAGTACCCTTCGATGACGAGGAGAACCGGTGGAAGAACAGACGGGTGGAGTTCATCCTCATCAAGAAGTAGGTCCGGACACAAGGTTCTAAGCGAGCTATGGCAAGAAAACTCGCCAGGGGAATCTTTGTATTCCTGACAGTGATTGCACTGCTGCTTCTCGGCGCGGGAGCATACCTGTACCATCTGAACAGCCCTTCGGACCGGATCCCCGAGGAAGGGGACGTATTCAAGGTGTTGAGGGGGGAAAATCTCTCCGCTATAGCGGCCAGACTGGAGCAGCAGGGATTGATCCGTTCCGCCCTGTTCCTGACGTTGTTCAGCCGCCTGCAAGACACCGAGACTTCGTTCAAGAGCGGTTATTTCCGCATTCTACCGGACGACAGCACCATCGACATCCACAACCTGCTCGTTTCCGGCTATCAGGAGCAGGTCAAGTTGACCATTCCCGAAGGCTGGACTCTGAAGACAATCGCAGCCTATGTCGAGAAAAAGTCAGTGGCGGGCCGGGAGGAGTTCTTGAAAGCCGCCTCCTCACCCGCATTGCTCGAGCAGTACGGGATCCCAGCCGACAGCCTTGAAGGATACCTGTTTCCCGACACCTACTATTTCCCGAAAGACTATCCTGTCTACGGGGTGTTGGAGGAAATGGTGAACAACTTCTTCGCCAACCTGGGCAGTGTAGCCCCGGAAGCCTTGGACTGGGACCGGCGTAAGCTCCACGATACCGTAATCATGGCCTCGATCGTAGAGCGTGAATATCGTAGGGCTGAAGAAGCTCCGTTGATCGCCTCGGTATTCTACAATCGGCTGCGGCACAACATCGGACTGGAATCGTGCGCTACTCTGGAATACATCATCACGGACATCCAGAACAAGCCCCATCCGAGCTACCTCTCCGCCGAGGACAAGCTCATCGACTCCCCGTACAACACCTACAAGTGGGCCGGCTTGCCTCCTGGGCCGATCTCCAATCCGGGAATCGTAGCCCTCGATGCTGCGTTCCATCCGGCCGCCACCGATTACTACTATTTCGTGCTCAAAGACTCGGGCACGGGGCAACATTACTTCTCGGAAGATCTGAAGGAACACAACTGGGCAAAATACTACTACCTGAAACATGTAGGTTCCGGAGGCTGAGGGGCACGTGTCGGCAATGATATGAGAATTCCCGATTCCGTCCTCGCCAGGATTACCGATCGTCTCGACATGGCCGAGGTTGTATCGGAGTACGTACGACTTCAGAGCAGAGGCGGCAGGTTATGGGGATTGTGCCCGTTCCATGCGGAGAAGACCCCTTCTTTCACGGTAAATCCGGAGAAGTCCTTGTTCTACTGCTTCGGCTGTCATAAGGGAGGCAGCCTGTTCACCTTCATCATGGAGATGGAGAAGCTTTCCTTCGTGGAGGCTGTCCGGCTGCTGGCAGAGAAGGCGGGCGTGGAGATAGAGCTGGAGCAGGGGGACACCAGGAAGAGGGATGCCTATCTTGAGCTTTACCGGCGGGTGGCCGGCATGTTTCATCACTTGCTCATCAATCGCCCGGAAGCGGAGGCGGCTCGCTCCTATCTAGACCAAAGAGGCCTGAGAAGGGAGACCTGGGACAGATTCCAGCTTGGCTACGCCCCAGCCGCCAGTGGATGGTTGGGCAGGTTCCTGCTCGAAAAAAAGTATTCCAGCGAGTTCCTGCTGGACTCCGGTTTGTTCGTTTCCGGCCGGAAGGAGCTGGTTGCTCTGTTTCGACAGCGCATCGTCTTTCCCATCATGAATCACAGGAATGAGGTGCTCGCCTTCGGCGGCCGTACACTTAGCTCCGATGTTCAGCCCAAATACCTTAACTCTCCCGAGACAGGATTTTTCAGAAAAAGGGAAAACCTCTACGGCTGCTCCGGGGTATACCAGCAGATCCGGCGGGAAGGTTCTTTCCTGCTGGTGGAGGGCTACATGGATGTGCTGGCTCTCTACCAGGCCGGCGTCGAAAATGCCGTAGCTCCGTTGGGAACTGCGGTTACCGAAGAGCAGGTACGAAGACTGAAACGCTATGCCTCGAGGGGGCTGCTGCTATTCGATGCGGATGAGGCGGGCCTTCGAGCTACCGAGCGGGCCATTCTTATCTGCGAGCGGCATGACCTGGCCGCCGAGGTGGTCATGCTGGAAGGAGGCAAGGACCCGGCGGAAATTCTCGAAAAAGAAGGGCCGGCGGCGTTGCAAAAAAAAGTGAAATATCATATAAATGGTTTCCAGTTCTATCTGAACACGGCGCGGTCGAAATACGATACCAGGAGTCCGGATGGCAAGCGGGCTGTCATCAGGCACTTAACCTCTTATCTATCTTCCATCGATTCACAGGTCAAGCGAGACGGCTATCTCCGTCTGCTGGCCGAAGACCTGGGGGTTGACTTTGAGTCCGTGCGTAGCGATCTTTTACGGGGGTTAGGGCGATCCATAGAAAAAAAAGACTCGCTTCAAATAGGGGAGGTGCAGAGCATCTCTGCAGACCTGTTCTTTCTACTTGTAGTTGCAGTCAACCGCGAATACTTTCCCAAGGTCAGGAATACCATCGCCGTAGACGATTTGGAGGACATCAGGGCCCGGAAAGTGTTCGTCGCGCTGGAGGAGTGCTTCCGGCAGGGGGAAACAACGGAGGAGCTGCTGCTGCAGCGGCTGGAGGATGCCGAGCTGAAGGCGCTGCTGCTGGAAAAGGCCGCTTCCGGGGAGTTCATGCTCAATCCGCAGAAGATGATTCAAGACGGCTTGAAGAAGATTCGCAGACGCAGCCTGGAGAAGAAGCAGCGAGCATTGGTGTCCGCCCTGGCCAGGGACAAAGACCCGGTGAAGCTAAAAGAGCTTCTGGCCGAAAAGATGTATTTAGACGAAGAACTACAGAGTTTAAAGGTGAGCATGGATGAGCGAGCTTCAGAATGATCCGGCGATACTAAAACTCCTCGCCTTTGCCAAGAAAAAGAAAACAATCACCTACGACGAGGTAAACGATTTTCTTCCCGACGAAATCACCAACTCGGATCGGATCGAAGAGGTTATCGCCGTACTGGAGAAGAATAATATCAAGCTCGAAGAGGAGGATGTCGAGCTCGAAGAGCTAGAAGAGGAACACAAACCCCCTCCCGGAAAGAAGAAGCTGATCTACGACGAGAAAGAAACAGCCATCGACGATCCGATACGGCTGTACCTGCGCGAAATCGGCAAGGAGAACCTGCTGACCGCCGAACAGGAGGTGTACCTGTCCCAAAAAATGGAGGAGGGAGAGAACATAATCAAGAGGGTGATCAAGAACGCCGGCGTCTTCATCCCGGAGCTGCACAGACTGGCGGCCAGTATCGCCTCCAGGATCGATCCGCGGGAGCTGAACCTGACCAAGAAGGAAATATCCGAGTTCCTGGCAGAACGCCGCCGGATTACCCAGTTCTATAAAGAGGCCTTGCGGCCCCAGATCATACAGATCCGCCAGTTCATGGACGGGAAGAAGAAGCTCGAAGCCGAGGGCGGAAGCATCCTTCACAGTGAAGAGTTGAATAACGAAAAAGATAAGCTGGTACGGAGCCTGCAGGCGATAGACTTGCACCAGGAGGAGATCACCGCAATCTCCGACCGGTTTGTGAACGCGGCCAATCGCATTCATAAGATCCAGAGAGAGAGTCAGAGGATAAAGAAGCGTTTGAATGTTTCACACCAGCGGGAGCTGCGTACTCTGGGGCGGGATCTCGCCCTGCGTTCCGACCGCAGCCGTATAGAGCGTGAGCTGGGAATGGAGGCGGATCAGATAAAAGACCTGATCCGCCAAGTCCAGACGAATGAGAAAAAGTCGATGAAGCTGGAGAACGACTTTCACAACTCCATCTCCGAGATCCTGGAAATGGCCGAAGAAATCGAGAGAGGCCGTTTCATGATGAAAACGGCCAAGGATAGATTGATCAAGGCCAATCTGCGTCTGGTTGTCAGCATCGCCAAGAAATACACCAACCGAGGCCTGCACTTCTTCGACCTGGTTCAGGAGGGAAATATCGGCCTGATAAAAGCTGTGGAGAAGTTTGAATACCGGAAAGGGTATAAATTTTCCACCTACGCCACCTGGTGGATTCGTCAGGCGATCACCCGCTCGATCTCCGACCAGGCCCGCACCATCCGGGTCCCGGTACACATGATAGAGCAGATCAATAAGGTCGTCCGGGAGTCCCGTCAGCTTATGCAGGTCCTGGGGCGGGAGCCGACCGACGCTGAAGTAGCTGAGAAGCTGGGCTGGACCACCCAAAGGGTGAAGTCGGTTAAGAGCGTGGCCCGGGAGCCAATTTCGCTCGAGACCCCAATCGGTGAAGAGGATGATTCGCTTCTGGGGGATTTTATCGAAGACAAAGAGATTGAAAACCCGGCCAGCCAGACAGCCTTCAAGCTGCTCCAGGAGCAGCTCGAGGATGTGCTCTATACCTTGCCGCCAAGAGAGCAGGAGGTCCTGAAAATGCGCTTCGGTCTGGAGGACGGCTACTCGTTGACCCTGGAAGAGGTGGGTTTATACTTCAATGTCACCAGGGAGCGCATACGTCAAATCGAAGCCAAGGCGCTGCGCAGGCTGCGGCACCCGAAACGCAGCCGCCGCTTGAAAGACTACTTGGAGCACTAGTACGGGAAGGGGAAAAGCAGATGGTTATGAAAGAGGTGTTCGACAAGCTGCGGTCTCTTCAGGAAGTTCTGTCCAAGAAGTTCGAAGTCGAACAGGAAATGGAGGAGATCCCGAAGATCCTGGCTACGAGAACCGAGCTGCTCAACAGAATGAAAAAGTCCTATCTGGAGAAGACACAGGAGTACGAAACTAAAAGCCGCTATATCGACGAGCTAAGGAACAAAGCCATCGAAGCGGAGAGGGTGCGCGAAGGGTTCGAGCAGCAGATGGACCTTATTCAGACACAGCGCGAGTATGAGGCCCTCGACAAGGAGATAAAAGACTCAGGGGAAAAGGAACAGGACCTGCGGCGGGACCTGCAACGTGAAGAGCAGCTGCTCGCCGAGATGAAGGTGAATCTCGAAAAAGACGAGTCCATGATCGGCAAGCAGGAGGAAGAGGTTCGCAAGGAGCAATCCCGCATCAAAGAAGCGTTGCAGGCGAAGAACAAGGAGCTGAAAACCCTCGAGAAGTCCGAAAAGTCCATCACTCCGGGGTTGGACGAGGAGATTCTGTTCAAGTTCGAGCGCATTATCAGGAGCAAAGCCGGGCTAGGCATTGTGCCTATCGAGCACGGCGTGTGCAGCGGCTGCCACATGATCCTGACCGTACAGTATGTCAACGACATTCGTAAGGGCGAAGGGATCATGTTCTGCCCCTACTGCAGCCGTATCCTGTTCTTCCAGCCGGAAGAAATAGAGGAGCACAACGAAGAAGAGGAGGAGTCCGGCGAGGAGGAAGAGGAGAGTGAAGAGGAAGAGGAGGCCGAGGAGGAGTCCGCGCCGGATAGCGATGAGTAGCACCCCAGAATACTGCCACGGCCCCAAAGTCCGCTTCGATAGACCATTGATGTTCCTGTAATTTTCCGATAATAAGAAGAGGGGTAGGTCAGGTCATCGCTGAGGCGTGCAGCCGGTTGACGGCGGCCTTGGAGGAAAGTCCGGGCTCCTCAGAGTATGATGCCGGGTAATGCCCGGGTGTCGCGATTCCCAAGAGCGCGGCAACAGACAGCGCCACAGAAAAGATACCGCCCGCTGTCTGTTCGCAAGAGCAGGCGATGCGGGTAAGGGTGAAAAGGCGGGGTAAGAGCCCACCACCTGTGCGGCAACGTACGGGGTACGGCAAGCCTCATCAGGAGCAAAGTCAAGCAGCAGGCGAAGGTTGCTCTGGCCGCAAGCCTGCGGGTGGACTGCAAGATCTGAAGGCGGCAACGCTTTCAGCCAGATAGATGATGGCCCGTTGACAGAACCCGGCTTACCGACCTGCCCCTTTTTATACTGTAAGCCATGATTCTGAACGTCGAAAGGTACAGATACAAACGGCGCAGGAGCAGGAGCAGAGTATGGCTCATCCTACTGATAGTCCTGGCTGTCCTCCTCCTAGTGCTGACGGCCTGGCGGCTGCGTTGGGTCCCGCGCATTGCGGCCTGGCTCGAGCCGGAAACGGAATCGCAGTCTTTGAACGAGCTGTGGCAGAACCGTCTGTACGAAGAGCTGGTCGGCCGCTGCGACGAACGGTTGAAGGAGAATCCGGTCGATACCACCGCTCTGGTGTACCGGGGATTCGCTTACTTCTACAGGGCCGTTTCCGAAGTGACCCTGGAGGAGCGCATCCCTTTTCTGGACGAAACGATCGTCTCCCTGCGTCGAGCCAAGCTGGATCCGAATAATAGCTGGTCCGCTGAAACCGACTACATCCTGGGAAAAGCTTACTACCACAAGGGCAAGTTCTACTACGACCTAACCCTGAGGTACCTCGAGCGAGCTTTAGAGGCCGGCTATCAGCGTGAGGATATCTACGACTACCTGGGACTGGCCGCCACTCAGCTGGATCGCCTTGAGGAGGGACTGGAGTACTTCCAGCGGGCGCTGGAGATCAATCCGACCGACCTCCTGCTTTTAATGATTGGACAGAGCTATTTGCAGCTTGGTAGCACGGCGGAGGCTGAGGAGTACCTGATTCGGGCTGTCAACAAGACCGAAGACAGGGCTGTGGAGAAGAGGAGCAGGTTTCTCCTGGGACAGCTTTACTTTGAACGCCAGGATTACTTCAAGGCGGAGCAACAATACGAGGAGATACTGGCCCTGGACGAGAACTCGGCAGACGCCCACTATTATTTAGGAGAAATCTATTCTAAGATGAACGATCCTGTGAGGGCCCGGGCGGAATGGCGGAAGGCCCTGATCATCGACCCGTCGCACTACGGGGCGCGTTTAAAATACTATCGTTGAAGCGAACAACAAGCAGCTTAGATGGAGGAACTTTATGGGGCTTGGCGGGATGTTTGAAGCCTTTTCAGCCGATATAGGAATCGACCTGGGTACCTGCAATACCCTGGTGCACGTCAAGGGAAAGGGAATAGTTCTATCCGAGCCCTCGGTCGTGGCCGTGGAGCGGGGAACCAAGCGGGTGGTGGCGGTGGGTACGGAAGCGAAGAGAATGCTTTGGAAAACCCCGGGCGACATCATCGCCATCCGTCCGATGCGTGACGGGGTGATCGCCGATTTCGAGACTACCGAGAAGATGATTCGCTACTTCATTGCCAAGGTTATACCGCGGCGCTGGCTGGTCAAGCCGCGGATGGTCATAGGCGTGCCCACCTGCATCACCGAGGTTGAGAAGCGGGCGGTACGGGAGAGCGCCGAACAGGCCGGAGCCCGGGAAGTGTACCTGATCGAGGAGTCCATGGCCGCCGCGTTGGGGGCGAACATTCCGATTCTCGAGCCGGCGGGGCACATGATCGCCGATGTAGGCGGCGGCACCACCGAGATCTCGGTGATCTCCCTGGGTGGAGTCGTGGTCTCCAACGCCATCCGGGTCGGAGGGGACGAGTTCGACGAGGCGATCATCAAGCACGTGCGCAGCATCCATAATCTGATCGTGGGCGAGTCGACGGCGGAGAACGTGAAGATCACCATCGGCAACGCCTCGCCTGAGAAGAAGATCGAGAAGATGGAGATCAAAGGTACCGACGCCATTACCGGTCTGCCGCGGCGCCTGGAGATGGACTCGGTCGAGGTCCGCGAAGCACTCAAGGAGCCCACGTATACGGTCATCGAGGAGATCAAGAAGACCCTGGGCGAGACTCCTCCGGAGCTGGCCGCGGACATCGTGGAGAGGGGAATTGTGATGACCGGGGGTGGATCGCTGCTCAAGGGCTTCCCCAAGCTGGTTTCCAAAGAAACTGGCGTGCCGGTTATCCTGGCCGAAAACCCGCTGCTGTGTGTGGCCATGGGTGCGGGTAAGTTCCTTGAAAATCTCAAAGATATGGGAAAACGCTTCTACAACATACGCTATTGAGCACGAGGTACTGTGCAGTAACGAACCATGCCGGGAGTACCCAGCTTCATCCGTAAAAACAAGAACGGCGTAATCTTTGCCCTGATTCTTGTTCTCTGCCTGGTGATGATCCTCGTGTCCAACCGCAACCTGGTCATGCAGCCGAAGCGGGTCGGGCAGTCCTTCTTCTCGCTGTTTCAGCTGAGCATTCACGCGGTAACGGACTGGTTCTCCAATACCTGGAACTCGATCGGCGAGCTGAAGCGCCTGCGCAGCGAGCTGGACGAGGCCAGGGCGAGACTGGCGGAGTACGAGCGGGTTTCCCGGGACCTCGCGGAGCTGCGTCGTGAAAACCAGGCTCTGCGGGAGCAGCTTGGTTTCGCCCAGCGATTGCCTTTCCGTTACCTTTCGGCCCAGGTGATCGCCAGGGATCCGGGGAACCAGTTCTCCACTATCGTGGTCAATCGAGGCAGACTCCATGGTGTTAGGGAAGGGATGCCCGTGGTCGCCTTCCAGGGAGGCCTGCAGGGACTGGTAGGCAGGGTCATGATGGTTTCCCTGGCTACTGCTATGGTGCAGCCCATTACCGACCCGAATTCCTACGTGGCAGCCCGCCTGCAGGGCTCCCGCTTCGACGGTCTGGTGGCCGGGAGCCAGACTAATTCGGCGATGTTGTCCATGAGTTACGTGAAGAAGCTGGCCCTCGAGCAGGTCCAATACGGCGAGCTGGTAATCACCTCCGGCATGGGGCGGCTTTTTCCGGAAGGAATCCATGTAGGCCGGGTCAGGGAGATGACCGCCAAGGGATACGAGGCGTCCCTCGAGCTTGAAGTCGAGCCGATCGTGGATTTCTCCCGCCTGGAGTACGTGTTCATCATCGATACGGAAGCACGATGAGCAGGGATCTGAAGGCCTTCATTGTCTCGACGCTGCTCATCGTACTCTCTGTGGTTCTACAAAGCACCGCTTTGCGGTGGATTGCCTTGAAGGGCGTCGTTCCGGACCTGGCCTTGATCGTTTTGGTCTTTACGGCCGTGCGCAGGGGAAGCATGACCGCTCAGCTCAGCGGTTTCGCCGGCGGCCTGGTCGAGGATCTATTGAGCCTTTCACCGCTCGGGTTTCACGCTTTTTTTCGCACCGTCGTGGGTTTTTTCTACGGACTCACTTCGGGGAACATATTCGTGGATCCCATACTGATGCCGGTCATCCTGGTGATGATTGCCACCGTCGTGAAGGGACTCATCGCTTCCCTGCTGGTTGCTTTCCTGGCTGTACCTGCGGCCGGCTTCGGCGTCTTCGCCGGTCCGTTGTGGATCGAGCTCGGCTATAATGCCATCCTGGCGCCGTTCCTCTTCGGGCTTCTCGGGCTGGTCAAACCCTTGCGATCAAGGGAGAAGGAGAGGCCATGATATCTAAACGATCCCCATCTTCTCATTCGCGTGGCAACGGCCAGGTAAAATCCCGGGCTGTTGCTCTCGGAGTAGTGGTCTGTCTATCCTTTGCGCTGCTGATCGGGCAGCTTTTCTATCTGCAGGTTATTCGGGGCTGGGAGTTCAAGCGCCGGGCCAGGGCGGTAGCCCGACGGGAGTTGCCGATACCCGCTCAACGTGGTGAGATTTTCGACTGCCATTTTGACTTCCCGCTGGTGGTGAACCAGGACTCCTTTGCCGTGGATCTGATTCCCGCCGAAGTCCCGGCGGAGCAGCGGGAGAAGCTCTTTGAAGGGCTCGCTGCCGCCCTGGGTCTCGACAAAGAAGAGATCGAGAGAAAGGTTCCAGCCAAATACAACCATCTCTACCAGCCGATCGAGATCAAGGGCGGAGTAGATTTCGAGACCGTGGCGTTCCTGGCCGAGCACATCTCGGAGTTCCCGGGTGTAACCTGGCACAACAAGCCGATCCGCAACTACCTGACAACCGGTTCCCTTGCCCACGTCATAGGCTACGTCGGCGACATCACCAGGGAGGAGATCCAGGTACTGTACAATCAGGGTTACAGCTTCGGTACGGTACTGGGCAAGAGCGGGGTGGAGAAGCAGTACGACCTGCTGCTGAGGGGCAAGGACGGGACTCGTTTCCGGACAGTGGACGTGAGGGAGAAGAGCTTGAAGATGAAGCACGAGGAAGACATTCCCCCGGAGCCCGGGAAAAACCTGGTGCTTACCATAGATCGGCGCATCCAGCTTTTGGCCGAGAAATCTCTCGGGGAGCGGATCGGATCCGTGGTAGTGCTCCGGCCTGCAACCGGCGAGGTACTGGCCATGGTTTCCTATCCCTACTACGACGCCAACCTGTTTTTCACCGAGAGAGGCGCCGAAGAGTTCGACCAGCTTTCGCTGGACCCCACCTTCCCCTTTATCAACCGAGCCATTCAGTCCTCCTATCCGCCTGCCTCGGCCTTCAAGATGGTGATGTCCACGGCTCTAGTGGAGGAGGAGGTGTTTCCCATAACTCGCAAGATCACCTGCACAGGAAAGATCGAGTATGGAGACAGGATCTTCCACTGTCACCTGCGCAAGACCGGTCACGGCCCACTGGACCTGTACGGCGGATTGGCCCAGTCCTGCGATGTATATTTCTACACGGTAGGGATGGAGCTGGGTGTGGAGCGCATCGTGTACTACGCTCGGGAGTTCGGGCTGGGCCAGACAACAGGAATAGATCTTCCGGGGGAGAGTGAAGGGTTCCTGCCCACCCCCGAGTGGAAGCAGAAGACCCACCACATGATCTGGCTGGGCGGGGACACCCTGAACATGTCCATCGGCCAGGGTTATCTTCTGGTAACGCCCCTGCAGATGGCCAACATCGTGGCTATGATCGTCAACGAGGGACGGGTGTTCCGTCCCCACGTGCTCAAGGAGGTGAGGGATCCTTCGACCGGCGACCTGGTGCGCGAGATCGAGCCGGAGCAGCTGCGGGTCGCTCCCATACGCAAGGACACCTTCCGCACCGTGCAGAAAGCCATGCGCGGTGTGATCACGGAAGGCACGGCCAATGTGGTGATTACTACCAAAGCCGTGGAAGTAGCCGGCAAGACCGGAACCGGCCAGGCCGGGTTCGAGGACCGCTGGCACTCCTGGTTCGCCGCCTACGCCCCTTACCAGACCGAGGATCCCGATGAGCGGGTGGTAGTGGTAGTAATGGTCGAGGCGGAAAACGAGTGGGAGTGGTGGGCTCCGAAGGCGGCCAATGTGATCCTTCAAGGGATTTTCGCCGACCAGACCTATGAAGAGGCGGTGGAAACTCTAAGGCCCTGGTGGTATATCGTGCAGCAGCGGGAGGCAGCCCGGCAGGCCGCGGCCGAGCGGGAAGCGGGCTTGCAGCAGGCGGTCGGACAGGAAACGGAATCCCGGGAGCTTGCCCCGTGAAGCGCGTCTCGCTGTTCGCCTTCGACTTCATTTTACTGGCGGCCACCCTGATGATCATCATCATCGGTGTGCTGTTCATTTACTCCAGCGGAGTCAGCTTTGCCGGCGCGCGGTTATCCGACGAGTTCATCAAACAGCTTATCTGGGCCGCGAGCGGGCTGCTGCTGATGATCGGGGTCATCCTGATAGACTACCACCGATTACGCTCGCTCGCCGTCTATTTCTACGGCCTCACGGTACTGCTGCTGCTGATCACCCCCTTCGTCGGTAACGAAGTGCACGGCGCTCGTTCCTGGCTCGGTATCGGCGAGTTTGGTATTCAGCCTTCCGAGTTCGCCAAGATAACCACGATCCTTATGCTGGCCGGCTACCTGTCCGGAATCGGCAAGGGAGTGCGAGAGCTTCCCCACCTGCTCCTGGGTCTGGCCATCGTGGTTCTGCCCGTCGGGCTGATTCTGCTGCAGCCGGACATGGGAACCGCCCTGGTCTTCATACCGATCTTTCTCTTCATGGCTTTCGCCGCGGGGGCGAGGCTGCGTCATCTCCTGTATCTGGTTATCGCCGGAGTGCTGATGATCGTGCTGGCCGTGCTGCCGGGCTACGAGAAATGGATTGTCGGCCGGGAGGCGAGTATCGTGGCCGCGCTGACCAGTTTCGATATGGCCAAGTATCTTATCGCCGCCCTGCTTGTGATCACCCTGCTCTCCGCCTGGGGATATTGGGGTTTCAAGCGCAAGTACTTCTACTGGATTCTGTACGTGGGATCCCTGCTGCTGGTCAGCAATCTTGGCGCTCTCCTGGTGGTTCGGGCCTTGAGGGATTATCAGATAATGCGCTTCATCGTGTTTCTGAGCCCGAGGGTAGATCCGCAGGGGGCGGGTTGGAACCTGATCCAGTCGGTCACCGCCGTGGGCTCGGGAGGGTTCTTCGGCAAGGGATTCCTCCAAGGCACCCAGAGCCACTACCAGTTTCTCCCCCAGCAGAGCACCGACTTCATCTTCTCTATCCTGGCCGAGGAGTGGGGCTTCATCGGAGGTTTTCTTGTTTTTGCCCTGTTTCTGATTATCCTGCTTCGTGGTATTCGTATCATGTACATCGCCCGCGACGACTTCGCCCTGTACATCGGCGCCGGAGTGGTGGGTATGATCTTCTTCCACGTGGTAGTCAACATCGGGATGGCCATGGGGATCATGCCTATCACGGGCATCCCCCTGTTCTTTCTCTCCTACGGGGGTTCTTCGTTGTGGACGGGTTTGCTGGGGATAGGGCTACTGCTCAACATCTACTTCAGGCGTTACGGCCGCTAGCGAAAAAGGTGAGCAGCGAAAGACGCTGACTGCCGAGGGGAATAATGTAGGGTATGGAACATCCTCTGCTTTCTAGAATAGAGACTTCGATCAGTCTGCCCACGTTACCTCACATCCTCCTGCAGCTCATCGAGACCTGCAATCGCCAAGAGAAGGGCATCAAAGACCTGAGCAAGATTATCAATCAGGACCCCTCGATCAGCGAGAGAGTGTTGCGCCTGGTGAACTCCGCCTATTACAGTTTGAAACAGAAAATCACCTCGGTAGATCAAGCTCTATTGCTTCTGGGCATGGATGCGGTCAAGAACATCGCCATCAGCTCTTCTATTTACCAGGTGTTTCACAGGCCGAGAAAGGGCTCGGCTTTCGATCTCAAGCTGTTCTGGTGGCATTCGCTCAGCGCAGCGGCGATATCCCGGCGGCTGGCTCTCAGAACCCAATACCCGACGCCGGATGAGGCCTTTCTGTCAGGTTTGTTGCACGACATCGGCAGGATCGTGCTCTGGGCCAACCTGGAGGAAGAATACGAAAAAATTTTGAGAAGCTCCGGCTGGCGCAGCGACGTCATGTTGAAGGCGGAGCGGAAGCTCGGCCTGAATCACGCTGAGGTGGGCGCCTGGTTGATCCGGCGCTGGGACTTGAGCTCCTTTATGCCCGATGCCTTGTTGTACCACCATGATCCGCCGGAGCGCATTGTGAATTCCTCTTCGCTGGTCCAGATCGTATACATGGCCAACCGTTTGTGCCCGATTGTCGCGGAGGAGCGGGAGGAGGGATTCCAGGTCGGGATGCGGGTCCTGGGACTGGAAAGGAAAGAGCTGGAGGCGGTTGTCGAGGAGTCCGGGGAAGAGGTGCGGGAGATCGCCCGTTCACTGGACATCGAGGTGTCGAGCGCTGATGAGCAATCCCGAGGTCTCCAGCCGGGAGAAGGGGAGAAGTACGAGGAGCTGGCCGCCTGGGTGAGGGACATCTCGCTGCTGGAGAGCTCCTCGGAGGCGTTCCTGGCAGCGGAAGACAGGGCCGGCATCCTGCAGATCATCCGCCAGGGTTTGCACCTGCTGTTTGACATCGAGCACGTTTTTTTCTTCCATTACCAGGGCGACGCCCTCGAGGGAGTCACCGCGGGAGGCGGGTATCGCGAGGAGGTTATTCGGCAGCTCGCCATCCCCTTCAGGGAGGAGAGCAGCCTGCTGGTCAGGGCCTTGATCCGGCAGCGGATCCTGTACACCTTCGACGTGGACGGGGCCTTGAGCATTCTCGACGAGCAACTCCTGCGCTTACTCGCCGCCGAGGGCATGTTGTGCCTGCCGATGTTCAAGGGCGAGGAGAGGTTGGGCGTGCTGATCCTGGGAATACGACGGAATCAGCGGGACCTATTTCTGAAAAAGCGAAGGCTCCTGACCATGTTCCTGAATCTTTGCTCCCTGGCTCTCTTCGGCTTTCAGCTTCGAGAGAAACAGGCCGAGCACATTCGCGAGCAGCGGCTGTCGGCAACCTCGATTCTGGCCAGAAAAGTGGTGCATGAAGCTCAGAATCCTCTGGGAATCATCAACAACTACCTGGCCATCCTGGCGCACGAGCTGGTAGACCGGGAAGCGGCCCAGGACGATCTGCGCATCGTACGCGAGGAGATCCGGCGGGTTTCCCAGATCATCGAAGAGCTTTCCAGCTTTTCGACCCCACCGCAGATTGTGAGGGAGCCGGTAGACGTCAATTCGATCATCAGGGACCTGGCCAAGATATCCAGAGATTCCCTTCTGGAGAAGTCCGGGATCAGGCTCGAGCTCAAGCTGGAGCCGGAGCTGCCCCTTGTCAGGTCGGATACGAACAAGTTGAAGCAGGTGTTTATCAATCTCCTGAAAAACGCGAGCGAGGCCATGCCCAAGGGAGGCACCGTGCACCTGCAGTCCCGCTATCGCCACGGCGAGCCGCCGAGCGTGGAGGTGCAGGTCCGGGACGAGGGAAGCGGGATACCGGAAAAAATACGGTCCAGCCTATTCGAGCCCTTCACCAGCTCCAAGGGCCGCGAGGGGCTAGGGCTTACCATCGTCTACACGATCGTCAGGGAGCTCGGCGGCACATTGAGCTACGATACCGGCGACGGCGGTACGACTTTCAGGGTCCGGCTTCCCGCCGGCTGACGGGACTAAAAAACAACCATGCAGCAGGTCACGGCGGCGTTGATCGAAAAAGACGGCAGGATTCTCCTGGCCAGAAGGAAGGCGAGCAAGCACCTGGGCAGCAAGTGGGAGTTTCCCGGCGGAAAGATCGATCCGGGAGAAAGCCCGGCCGCCTGTTTAAAGCGCGAGCTGGCCGAGGAGCTGTCCATAGAAGCCGCCATTGGAGAGTTCATCGCGGTTACGCGTTTCCGCCAGGGTGAGATCGAGCTGGAGATCCGGCTCTACCGGGTCGAGCATGTATCCGGGGAGTTCATCCTGCACGAGCACGAGGAGATTCGCTGGGTTGCCCCGGAGGAGATCGAGTCCTTCGACCTGGTGGACTCGGACAGAACCTTGTACCGCCGCTACAGGGAAGCACGCGGCGGCACTTTTTCCCTTGACAGCGGAGGGGGTGGAATTTAACGTAGCTACTAGGCAGCCGAATGCCTAGCGCGTCTATGTATTAATTTGCCGCCTGACGGAGCTTAAGAGGTATGCGAAGCAGGACTTCCCTGAGCGCCAGGGAGCTTCATCGGATGCTCGCCGCCGCCACTGCCTGGCTGGAGCGCAACGCCCCGGCCATCAACGCCTTAAACATCTTTCCCGTTCCGGATGGTGATACCGGATCCAACATGGTGCTCAGCATGCGCTGCGCCCTGAACGAAGCCGGGGAGGTTTCCGAGAACAGCGTATCTGCAGTAGCGCAAGCCTTTGCCAGGGGAGCACTACAGGGGGCGTGCGGCAACAGCGGAGTGATCCTTTCCCAGTTCTGGAAAGGCCTTTCCTGGGGATTGCGCGATAAAAGGAACGCCGAAGTTGCGGATCTGGCCAGAGGCTTGCTGAAGTCTCGAGAGCTGGCTTCGGCTGCCGTCGGTCAGCCGGTAGCAGGAACTATCCTGACGGTGATCGACGACATTGCCCGTTGTGTGGAACAGGGATCTGTCGCCGGCGGCGACGGCGAGATGCTTCCGTTCATGGAGAGGATCGTCACCGCAGCAGGCCAGTCGGTCGCCAACACTCCCAACCTGCTGCCTCTGTTGAAAGAAGCCGGGGTGGTGGATGCCGGGGGGCAGGGTCTGTACGTCATTTTGCAAGGAGCCCTCGCCTACCTCAGGGGACAGGTCGATCCGCATTCGCTGCCGGCGTTCGGCTCCCTGGCAACTGGCGAGGCATCAGCCGGCTCGGAGGCAACACGCCCCGCTGCAACCGGCTTCGCCGTCCGCGGCGAGGCATCCACCGGCCCGGCGGCAACCGGCGAACTCCGGCCTGTGACCATCGGCGGTGAGAGGCACCGATATGGTTATTGTACGGAATTCCTCCTGCAGGAGCCGAGGTTGGATTTATCGGAGATCCGCTCCTTTTTGCAGAACAAGGGACAATCGGTGATGGTAGCCGGAGACGGCAAGACCGTTCGCGTGCATATCCATTCCGGCAACCCCCGCGCCGTTGTCGACTGGGCTGAGACAATCGGCCGGGTAGAGCGGGTCAGCATCCGTGATATGGACCAGCAGCACGAGGCGTACATCAAGGACAGGCCGGGGACGGGTCAAGAGGGAAAGCGATCGGCGGTACGAATCGTCACGGATAGTATTGCGGATCTGAGCCCGGAGATCGTCGAGCGGCTTGGCATCACCGTCGTGCCGCTGACCGTAAGCTTCGGCTCGGAGACCTTCCGGGACGGAATTGACCTGAGCCCGGACGAGTTCTATGCCAGGTTGAAAACCAGCGAGCATTTTCCCCTTACGTCCGTGCCTTCACCGGCGGCCTTTGCCGAAGTCTATGCCAGGCTGGCCGAAGAAGCTGAAAGCATCCTGGTCATTACCCTGTCCTCGCGGTTGAGCGGCACCTATGATGTCGCCCGCCAGAGCCGCAGCCTGACCGGGAAGCCGTGTAGAATCGACGTACTGGATTCAGGCACGGCCGCCATGCCGGAGGGTTTCGTAGTTCTCAAAGCCGCACAGGCCGTCAGAGCCGGAGCTTCCCTCCAGGAGGCCAGGGAAGTGGCGGCCAATACGATTCCGCGGGCGCAGCTACTGGCTACTTTCGATACTCTGGAGTACCTGAGAAGAGGTGGGCGGATAGGAGCAGCCAAGGTACTTCTCGGCTCGGTCCTGAGGATACATCCGCTGATCACCGTCAAAGAGGGACTGGTGGCGCCGGCCGGCTGGACCCACTCGAGGAGCAGGGCGGTCGAGCGCCTGGTCGATTTCGCCGCCGGATATAGGTCGATCGAGGAGCTGGCGGTGGAGTATACCGCCTGCCACGAAGAGGCGGAAGCCCTGCTGGAACGATTGGGCGAGCTATTTCCGCGGGAGCGGATTCTCACCTCGCGTATGACTCCGGTAATCGGGACGCACACCGGCCCCGGTCTTCTGGTGGTTTCGATTCTCGGGGACAAGTGACCGGCGCGGCGCTGAGCGGCTTAACTGCACAGCGCCGCGGGAATGTCAGGATAGCCGGCCCGAACACTCTTCCCGGCTATGACTCAGGCCTGCCCACAGGAATGATGAGAAGAGGCTCCTCCTTTCCGCATTGGAGGATTTGCCTGACGGCAGAGTCAGTGAAAGCGCCGACGGTGGCCGTGGCCAGACCGAGGGCCGTCGCCTGCAGATGGATGCTTTGGGCGGCGAGTCCAGCGTCTAAAGGAACATAGCGCTCGCCGCCCCTCAGACCGTATTTCTTCTCGGTCCGGCTGTATTCCGCCGTGATCACGATCAGCGCAGGTGCCTGGGCGAGAAATCCCTGCCCGAGCGCCGCCCGGGCCAGAGGGTTTCTCAGATCCCCATCGGTGATCAGCTTCAGCGTGTGGTTCTTAAAGGCGTAGACATAAACACCCCGATCGAGCCCCTGAACGTTGCCTGCAACCAGGTAAATCTGCAGGGGATAGATGCCCCCCGCAGAAGGGTAGGTGCGGCTGGCCCCGGTTGCGCAGTCGAAGCGGCTTCCACCGCCGGTCCAGAGAAGCTGAGCTACATCCTGCAGACTCAGCGGCTCGTCCTCAAAGGCTCTGACGGTTCTGCGGAGGTTGAGGGCTTCCTCCACGCTCATGGTGCCTGGATAGCGGGGAGGGGGCAGGGGCACGAGTTCTTGCGCATCGGCGGGCAACAGGCCGCCGGCGAGGAGGAGTGCAAGGACAGCAGCTTTCATCCGGTTTATTATTCTAAACCCGAAGCGGATTTTCAATCCCTCCACGGGGCCGCAGCGGCCGCCCGGATAGGGTGGCGCCCATTGACAGGTAGGCGCGCACATACTAAACTAATGTATAGTATGAAAACTCCGGACTGGCCCTATGTACCAATCAAGGTGCGTTCCTGCTTTTCCCTCGGGTATGGTTGCCTGACTCCCGAGGCGATCTGCCGCCTGGCCCGGCTGCGCGGCTTTCCGGCGGTAGGCATGGTCGACCGCGGCAACTTTTACGGGCTGGTGCGCTTTCTCAAGGCGGCGGAACGCGAGTCCGTCAAGCCCGTCGTCGGGATGTCCTTCAACCGGGGAGGGGCGGAGCTGTGCAGCGCGTACGTGCTCGACCGCCGGGGTTTCGTCAGGCTGGCGGAGATCGTATCCAGCCTGGACGCCGTGGATCCGCTGGAGAACCTGATCTCCCGCAGCTGGCCCGGATTGGCCCTGGTCAGCGGCGACCGGGCGGTGGTTGAAAGGCTGGCCGCCAGACAGAGCTGTGACCTGTACGTCGGGTTGACCTACGGCTTTCCTTTCCAGGCACTGGCACGCTTCTCCCGCTCCTCGGGGCTTCCCCTTCTGGCGGTGAACGACGCCTGCTGCGTGGACTCCAGGGACGCCGAATGCTGTAATCTTCTGCGCGCCGCTGAACGCAACTGCACGGTCGAAGAGCTCCCTCCCCGGGAGAGGACGGGGGCGAGCAGCCTGCTGGCGGGTTCCGAACAGATGCAGCGCTATTTCTCCGCAGTCCCGGAGGCCCTGCTCAACGCCCGGCGGCTGGTCGAGCGGGCGTCGAGCGAATCGATCCTTTCAGGCCGCCCCCTGTTTCCCAGCTACTGCGGTCTGAGCGAGGCCGAGTCCTTCCGGCTGCTTCGCCGCCTTTGTCTTGACGGAGCGCTCCGCCGCTATCCCGAGCCCCTCTATCCTGCTCCCCTCCGTCCCGACCGGTCTCGTCCGGGCGGCGGCGCGCTGCGGCTGCCGCCCCCGTCCTGGAGGAGCAGGCTCGATCGCGAGCTGGAGGTAATTCGCCGCAGGGGCTTCGCCGGCTATTTCCTGGTGGTTCGGGACATTGTCTCCCGGTGCCGCCGGACCTGCGGGCGCGGAAGCTCGGCGGCCAGCATCGTCAGCTACCTGCTGGGGATCACCCACGTGGACCCGCTGCGCCACAACCTCCTGTTCGAGCGTTTCCTCAACCTGCATCGCAGTGACCCGCCGGACATCGACGTCGACTTCCCCTGGGACGAGCGGGAAGCGGTGCTGCGCCACGTGTTTTCCCGCTACGCGGGGCGGGCCGGGATGGTGGCGGACCACGTCACCTTCGGACCCCGATCGGCCGTGCGCGAGGCGGCCCGGGCCCTGGGCCTGAGCGCCGGGGAGATCGGCAAGATGGTGCGTCTCTATCGCTACGGAGAGCGGGAGCGCCTTCCTGCCCACTTGCTGGAAGCGGCGGAGCGGATCCGCTCGCTGCCGCGAAACCTGGGCACTCACTGCGGCGGGGTGGTGATCACACCCCAGCCCATCACCCGCTACACTCATGTCCAGGCTTCGCCTCTGGGCCACCCGCTGATCGCCTGGGACAAAGACTCCGCCCAGGAAGCAGGCCTGGTAAAGATTGACCTTCTGGGCAACCGCTCCCTCGGCGTGCTTCGAGATACCATCGAGCTGATAAACCGGCGCCTGCTCGGGGGCGGGAAGCCGGCTATCACCTCGCCCAAGATAGGGGGGAAGCGGGGCGCCTGCCCGCCGCCGGCCTGCCTGCAGCCGGAAGCCTGCCCGCCGCCGGGGGCAGGCCGGCCGCGGGAGCCGGGGGTCGAGCTGACCTGGGAGGGGCTGGACCCCCTGGGGAGCAGGGAGACGGGCGAGCTGATCGCCGCGGGCCGGACCCTGGGCGTCTTCTACATAGAATCCCCGGCGACCCGCCAGCTTCTCAGGAAGATGGGCCGCGGGGACTACGAGCATCTGGTAATCGCCAGCTCGATCATCCGCCCGGCCGCCAGCCGCTGCATCCGCGAGTTCCTGCGGCGCCTGCACGGCGGGCGCTACCGGGCCCTCACCCCGCAGATGAGCAGGATCCTGGCGGACACCTACGGCATAATGGTCTACCAGGAGGATGTCTGCCGGGTGGCCGCGGCCGCGGCGGGCTTTTCGCCGGGGGAGGCGGAGGAGCTGCGCAGGACCCTGGCCGGGAAAAGCGGGGCCCGCCGCCTCGAGGACTTCCGGCGCAGATTCTTCCTGAAGGGCTCGCTCGCTGGCAGCCCTCGCCGCGTCCTGGAGCAGGTTTGGCGGATGATCCTCACCTTTCGGGGCTATTCGTTCTGCAAAGCCCACAGCGCCTCCTACGCCCTGGTGGCCTACAAGCTCGCCTACCTGAAACGCTTCTTTCCCCTGGAGTTTTTCGTTTCGGTGATCAACAACGGCGGCGGCTACTACTCCCGGCAGACCTACCTCAACGAGTGCCGCCGGCTGGGCTTCAGGATCCTCCTCCCGGACGTCAACGCCAGCGCCATCGGCTACACGGTCGAGCAGGGGGCGCTGCGAATAGGTCTCGGTCAGCTTCTGAGGATTCGCCGCAGTTTCGTGCGCACCATCATTGTCGAAAGGCAGCGCGGGGGGCCCTACCGCTGCTTCGATGAATTCCTGCGGCGCACCGGCGCGGGCCTGGGAGAGATCCGCGTACTGATCCGCTCCGGCGCCCTGGACTGCCTGGCCGGAGGCCTGTCCCGGCCGCGGCTGTTCTGGCTGTACTTCCGCCGGCAGCCGGCGGACAGCCTTTTGATCGCGCCCCCCGCCCCTGCTAGCCCTGCTAGCCCTGCGAGCCCCGCGAGCATCGGGGACTACCCCCGGCTGCTCAAGCTGCTCGACGAGCTGCGCACCCTCGGCCTGGTAGCCTCCTGTCATCCCGTGGCGATATTCCGGCGGCGGGCCCGGAGCGTGGTAGCCGAGCGGCGCCTGCCCCCCCTGATTCTCTCCCGGGAGCTGCCGGGGGCCGCCGGCCGGCGGGTAAGCTTGGCCGGACTGCTGGTCAGCGGCAAGGAGGTAGTGGCGAGCAGCGGAGAGCCGATGGTGTTTGTCAGCTTCGAGGACGAACACTCGGTTTTCGAGACGGTGTTCTTTCCGGCGGTTTTTCGCCGGACGTTCCGCAGGATCGACAGGGGCGGGATCTTCCTGCTGTCGGGGATGGTTGTAGCGGAACTGGGGGCCTGCAGCCTGACCGTCGAGCGAGTCTCCAACCTTTGCCCGCCGTCCGGCGGGCGCAAGGATCCCCCGGGGGCTGGGGTGTCGGCTGCGCTCGCGGGAGGCGCAGAAGGCCGCCGCTCAGGTGCTGCTTGACACACTTTAGGCGCAGAAAGTATGTTGTAGCTGTATAGTTTGGCTGCCGAATTGAAAGCGATGGGGGACAAGGATCGGATCATCATATTCCATATTTTCCGGGAGGACGGCACTTCGCTGTTTCTCCATCCCTTCGCCAGTGCCGACAAGATCGTCAGCCAGCTCGAGAAGAGCACTGTGGCGGGCCGCTACGGTAGGGAGCCGCGGGTGGAGGCCCTCACCATGTTCCGCAACGAGCTGTACCGCCTGATCGAGGTCGGGGTGAAGAACTGGCTGAGCGACGTTCGCTTCATTCCGAAATTCCTTATGTCGGCCCTGGCTTTCATCGTCGTGTATTTTTTCACCTCTTTCGTGATACGTGATCCACTGCCGGTGCTCGATGAGGTCGCGATCGGCCTGGCCGTCTCGGTGGGGGTTTTTCTGCTGCTGGGACGGCGGGATATGAGCTCCAAGGCGGCCAGCAAGAAACGGCTCGACCTCAGGGTAGTCGTGGACCGTATCGTGTTCCGGGAAAGTGACTTCGTCAAGCAGGTGGAAAAGGCGCTGCACAAGCATGAGACGGGCAGTATCGAGGAAGTGATCGGACAGATAGTCGAGCCGGTCCGCCAGGTTCTGGGCGAGGACTATAGAGAAGAGGCGGGCCAGTTCATCCGGGCTATGGAGAGCCGTTTCAACTTCAAGAGGCTGCAGCGGGAAGAGAAGCTTTTAAGGAGAATCATGAAAAACAGGCCGCGTGAGCTCAACAGGAGCTTCAGCACTCTGGCGGAATCGAAGAAATTCGATTTTCCCCTCTACGCCGTGTACAAGAGCTTCAAGAGCACGGTTTCCAATCCGAAATAGAACAGGGCTTCAATCGATAACCACGCTCTGAGCTTTCCTTTTCTTGAGGTAGTGGGAGAGCAGGGCCAGCCCCACGGCCATGTTCTCGTGGCGAATAGTCACCTCCGCAGGCACCCTGAGCTGAGTCGGTGCAAAGTTCCAGATGGCCTTGATATTCTGAGCCACCACCAGGTCGCAGACTTCCTGGGCAGATTCCTTGGGAACGGTTATGATGGCGATCCCCACGTCGAAGCTTTGCACCACTCGGGATAGGCTCTCCATTGGAAGAATGGAGAAAGAACCGATTGCCTTTCCGGTCTTCCGGCTATCATTGTCGAATACAGCGACCAGCTTGAGCCCGTACTCAGGAAGCCCAGGATACTCTATGAGGGCGGATCCGAGCTTTCCCACCCCTATGAGGATCGCCGTGTTTTCAGTGTTGATGCCCAGGAACTCTCCGATCGCCGATTTCAAGCCCGGCACGGAGTATCCCGACTTGGGCTTGCCCTTGTATCCGATCACGGACACATCCTTGCGCACTTGTGTGTCGTCCACGTTGAAGAAGGCGGCCAGGTACTTGGAGGAGACGAACCGCTCACCTTTCTGCTCCAGATCCGAGAGAATCTGGTGGTAGTAGGGTATCCGGCGCAATGTCTGAACGGGAATCGACGGCTTTGGTTTTCGATGCCTGGCTTCGTGTTTCAAGGTGATAAACGGTAGCGGATCGGCTGTACAAAGTCAAGCTGCATACAACTTCTCTCACCGGCTGGGCCGCAGCGTGAAGTTGATGCAGCCGGGAGACGGCAACCTCCGCCTGACTGTTATCCTCCGATATCGAGCTGCTCCTGCATTTCCTGCTGCAGTTCGATGGCTTTTCGGGCGGTTTCAATGTTCTCGCGTGCCGGTACGAAGGTGGGATCGATTTCTAGGACCTGCTCCCAATACTCTATGGCCTCTTTCAGGTCGCCGCGGGCGTAGGCCTCCAGACCGTTCAGATACAGCTCGTCGAGCCGATTTTGAAGAGCGAGCCTGCCCCGATCGCCCAGATTCAGCTTCGCTTCTACGCTGAACTTGTCGAGTGGATCGACCCGTCCGCTCAAGTCGAGGTTGTAATTGAGAATGAAACTGACTTTCTCCAGATCGATGGCGCTGCCTACGCTTATCTTTGGATTCTCACCCTTCCACTGGAAGCCGCCGTGGATGGAGAGAAAGTGGGTAACCGCGACGCTCAAGCCGCTGGCCAGGTACCAGCGCTCGGCCGGCGCCTGCTCAGGAGTGAAGCTGAAAGGGAGGTTGAAATCGAAAGCCCAGGTGAGCGGGCGGATCGGGGAGTAAGCGATTCCCGCTGTGGCTAAGGTTGGCAGCGGGTCGTCCAGAGCCGGGAGGCCGACATTTTTCACTGCGATTCCTACGGAGAAATTCTTGGCCCGGGAGATGTAGAATTTGAGAAAGTTGAAGCGCGTCAGCAGGCCCAAATCGATCATGCCGGTCAATGCCGACTGGTCCGGGTAGATGGCGGCCGGTACGTGGCGATAGGCTGCTTTGAGGTTGGCGCCGAGGCCGAGGCCGTAAAAACTGTAGCCGGAAAAGAAGTTGTAGGAGACGTTCAACGTGGCAACCGTCTCGGAGATGTAGCCCCGGCTCTCCCGCTCTCCCCACTCGTTATAGGCGGTGAAGGGCACGTAGAGGAACTTGCCGCCCAGACCGATTCCCAGGTCGTTGTAGCGTATCGTGTAGACCACTCCCTCGAGGTTGGAATCGGCGATCCAGTTGTGATGAAAGAAGGACAGCTCGCCTGTTTCGAGGGACGAGCTGGCCGAGGGATTGGCCTCGAGATAGCCCGAATCCGCAGCCACAGCCGTGTAAGCGGTTCCCATTCCTTCCAGTTTCCCGCCCATGGGTATCAAAAGGGTGGGGAAGGCCGTCAATCCGGTATTGGGATCGGCAAACCGGGAAAAGGCTTGGTTCAAATTATAATAAAACTCCGCAAAGTCAGCCCACATCGGGAGTGCAAAGAGTAATATAATTGTTACGAACAGGAGCAATCTCTTCATCTATCTCAAGTATACATCCAAAGCAGGGGAGTTTCCAGCTCGAGGAGCAATACTCACGTTCATAGGCTGTTGTTTGTCTCCTGCTAGACTATCGGTACTTTCGACATTCGGCTGTACGTAGGGGGTGTTTTCCGTCGATAATGATATAGATTATAGTAGAACAAACAGAAGCTTCCTCAAAACGGTTTTGGGGGCCAAAATAGAGTTGTTTTCTCGTTCGGAAAAGGTAAAAGTCGCATTCTTTGCTATCGCTCTCTGTCTGCTGTCCGCTCTCAATATCGACGCGCGCGGTCAAACCGAGAGGCAGTCGCGGGCCCGTTTGGCGGAGGTGGAACGGTTGATCGACGAGAAACGCTACAACGAGGCGATCCTGCTGCTCACCCAGGTGATCAAGGAAGACCCGGACCGCTTCGATGCCGCCGAGCAGCTCATGGGGCGTATTCGGAAGATCCGGGAGGAATATAACCGGAATTTCGATGAGCTGATAGCGGCGTTGTTCGTGGAAACCGATCTGGGTAAAGCGCTCGAATTGATCAAAAAGCTGGAGGAGCTTGATCCGAATCCCGGCCAAGGTTTGGCCGAGGCTCTGGCTCTGGCCAGATCGGGCACAGAGGTGGTCCACTTTCTCAACAGTTTTCGGGACCTCATCCAGCGCGCCAAGGTCAGGATGGAGGCCGGGGAATATGAGGAGGCCCTCGCCATATACCTGGAAGGTTTCCAGATCGCTAAGGACAGGTTCGATCGGGCCGATTACGGCAATATCGTCGTGGACTCGGTGAACGCAGCGGTCGCGGACGTGAAAGAAGCGGTTGCGGAGTTTGAAACCCTCGATGCGGGGCTCGAGGAGATTGTCGGCCGATTGCGGGCGGTCGAGATAGACGCCGTCGATCGGGAGGCGGCGGAGGCTAGCGCTCGCCTTGGGCGTATGATGGCGCTGAAAGGCAGGGTGGATCGGGCAGGAAATACCTTCAGGAGCCAGAACCAGCGGATCAGGGAAAGCTCGCCCGAGGGGACGGTGGACCTGTTCCTGTTTTTCGCAGGCCAGCTCGTATCCGGTCCCGATGACGCGACTGGGCAGGGCATCGCCTTCGCTTTGGACGCCATGTGGCAGCGAACCGCGCAGGAGCTGCAGGAGCCGTTGCAGCAGAGGGGAGAGGCTGCCTATAGGGCGGCGCTCCAGCAACTCAGGCGGGACTCCTTTTCTCAAGCTCGCTCCAGTCTGGACGAGACAGCCGGGTTGTTTGACGCGCTTCTCGACCTCCAGACCGACTGGCCTCTGCGAATCGATCCGGGCAGGTCCTTTGCCTTCGATGATGCGGGTCTTCAGGCTGCTCGTGAGGCACTGCCGTCCTTTCTTCATACCCAGGAATATCTGCAGGCAGTGGACAGCTACCGGGCACTCATAGCTACGACCATCGCGGTAGATGAACTCAGGGAAAAGGAGGTCAGCTCGCTGGAGGAGGTTTTCGACGACCGGGACCAGTTGGCCGTTCTATCACAGAGCTCTACGGACCTGCGCGCATTGTGGGAGCGCCAGCTGGAGCTATACCGGGAGAGCTTCGAATACGGATTGGCACTGAACAGCCACGTTGCGCAGGCCCAGGAAGTGATCGCGGATATCGATGGGACTATGAGCAGGATTGAAGCGTTGGATATCCGTTATCTCGACCGCGTCATGCGGGTACGAGGGGTGGAGCTCGAGCAGCAGTTTCGCCAGTACCAGGCCCAGTACGAGGAAGCGGTGAAGCTGCAAGAAGGAATCGAAGTAACCTTGGAGCCTATAGTAGATGAGGAGGGACAGGTAATTGAAACGCCCGCGCGCCTGGAGAAGTTTCCCTCCCAGGCTCTGGCGATCTATCGGCCCTTGGCGGAGAACCTTCAGGATCTTATCTCGACGGCTCGAACCATGCTAATAGACACTTTAGCGAAGCAGGGTTATATGCAGCAAAGCGAGGAGCTTCAGATGCACGTATCGTCGCTGCGTGGCCTGCTCGATCGAGGCGCCTCGCTCGAGGCTGAGCTCGATCGGCGCATCGAGGAATCTCGGCAGGCGACCCTGCAGGCCGAGCGCTATCGCAGGGAAGGTATGCTCCGTCTCCAGCAGGCCCGCAGCAGCGTGAACGCCAGGCATTATTCCGAGGCTCGCGAGCATCTTCAGAGCGCCCGAGAAGCCTTCGACAGCTCCCTTGCTTTCCAGGAAGATGCAGAAGTGCGGCGGATCAGGGACGAGGAGCTGGTGGCGCTGTCCCGGCGGATCGTGGATATGGAAAACAGCGTGGTCATAAACGAGGTCAGGGAGCTGATCGATGCGGGTCGCAGGCTGTATGCTCAGGGTGACTTCTCGGGGGCCGAACAGACCCTGCTGAAGGCCCAGGCTCGCTGGTTGGATACCAACCCCGAGGCAAACGAAGAGATCAGCTTTTGGCTCGCTCTGGTACGAAACGCCGTCACCGCCACTACCGGCAGAGAGATTGCGGTCTCCGATCCGCTGTACAAGGAAATGAGCCAGCTCTACAACCTGGCCTATAACGACTACCTGGCCGGGAAAAGGCTCATCGAACAGGGACAGCAGGGAGAAGCGCTGCGCCTGCTGCGCAGGGCCGAGGAACGAATCGCCAAGATCCTGATTCCCTTTCCCTACAATGCTCAGGCCCGGGTCCTGACCCTGCGAATCCTGCAAATCAGCGATCCGGATGCATTCCGGAGCCGGGTAACCGAGATCTACAACGAGGCGCTCAGAACCGCCGGCACAAGCCCCCAGGCGGCCTACGCGGCTCTGAAGGACATCGAGCAGATACAGCCCCAGTATCCGGGTCTGCAGACCGCCATCAGGAATCTGGAAGTCTCGCTGGGCTTGCGTGTTGCACCGCCCGACCCGGCCAAGATCGCCCAATCGCGCGACCTCTACGTTCAGGCGAAATCGATCCGGGATCGCAATCTGCGCGACCTGTTTCCCGTGGCCCTGGACCAGCTCAATGAGGCAATCCGCCTGAATCCAGACAACCGCGAGGCGATCGCGCTGAAAGACCAGATCTTGAGAGATACCGGGGGAACGAGGGAGAATGTGCTTTCCAGCAACGACCAGCGCCTTCTGCGCGAGGCGGAGGCCAAGTACCTGGAAGGTAGATATTTCGAGGCCCTTGCCATAATCGAGCAGCTCCTGAAGAATCGCAATAACCGCAATAATGTGGAGCTTCTCGAGCTGGAGAAGAGAGTGCGGGCCAAGACAGGGTAACATGGAACTGCAGCTTTCAAGATCGACTCGCTACGCGATCCTCCTGTGTGCCTTTCTGGTCGTCGTTCTACTCGCAGCCGGCGGCCCGGCGGGCTGGTCCCAAAGCTTCTTCTGGGAACAGCCGCAGGTACTGATATCCTCCGGAGCCCGCTTCCCCGCTGCGGTATCCGGAGGCGGGCTGGTGGCGGTGGTGTGGCAGGAAATGGAGCGCGCTGCCGACGGAGGGGGAGATATTTACCTGTCCATCCGCACCTCCCGGGACCTTCGCCTGTGGAAAACCAACCGGCGTTTTTTCGGACCTGTCTCGTATCCGGAGCGGGAGGTAGCGGTTTTTTCGCTGGTCGTGGATCGCCGGGGCACGATTTTTCTGGCTATAGCGGCGGGGGAAACAGAGACCAAGCTTTTGCGCTCCACAGACGAGGGGGCTACCTTCGAGCTGCTGTCTGTCATCGATACCGCGGTCGCCAGCCTGGCTCCATATCTTTCGCTGACGGCCGGCGGCAACATGCTGCTCTTCGTTACTCAGGAGCGGGAGACGTTTTTGTCTAGCTACTACGCGGTTTCCCGCGACGGCAGAACCTGGAGCCCTTTTCAACCCCTGGTCGAGGGAGGCGGGCTGCCCATTAACTTCCTGCCGGCTCACGTCTCCCGGGCCGGCAGAGAGTACGTGGTATTCCAGGCCTGGCCCAGGGGTACAGTCGAGCAGATCGTGTATCAGCTCTACCTTACCTACAGCGAGGACGGGGGATACACCTGGAGCGCCCCTCAGAGACTGCTTCTGACCGAGAGCATTCCTGAAGAGCAATTCGAGGCCGGTATCTCCACGAACCAGCGTCCCTTCCTCAGTGTGCTGGACGGCGATCTGGCCGTGGTCTGGGAGCGACAGCGGGGAGCCAGCCCTCCGCAGATATACTTTGCCCGGATTCGCCCCGACGGCACGGTCGTAGGTGAAGCCGAAGCCGTCACCCAGGGGCAGGGGGCGGCACACTTCCCCAGGATCGTAAACCTGGGCGGCAAAACCCTGCTGTTCTGGTTCGACAGCCGCCGCGGAGAGGACCACATCTTCTTCGCCGAGAAGAAAGGGATCCGCTGGGAGGAAACAGACCTGAGCGACATGGCAGGCGCTTCCATTTTCGCCTACCCGGTCGAGGTCCATGCGCAGTTATACGTGTTTTGGGAAAACCGGGTGGGGAACAACTCGAGGCTTGTATTTCTCGCCCCGGACCAGACGGTCAGCCCGCCGGTTGTACGGCCGGTGGGCTTCGATCCCGCCCGGCCGTCGCGCCGCGATACGGTTCAAATCGAATGGACGTTGCCTCAGGATCCATCGGGGCTGGCCGGGGTCGATTACCTGTGGACGCAGAATCCCGGCGAGCCGCTGGCGCGAGAGCTTCGCCTGCTGACCGAGCCGACTTTCGTGCAGCTGAAGGCGGACCGGGACGGCAACTGGTTCTTCCGGTTGGCGGTGCAGGATTACGCGGGAAACTGGTCGGAGCCCAGAACCGTACGTTACATCCGGGATACCACCCCTCCGGCAAAGCCGACCGTGCTGCCGCCGGAAACCGACGATGCGGGTTTCGTCTACGCCAACACCTTCACGGTTCAATGGCGGGCTCCGGAGAGCGAGGAACCGATCGCCGGCTACTCCTACTCCCTGGTATACCTGGGTTCGAGCGGCACGGAGCAGCAGGCCGCCGAGCCGAAGCTCTCTCCGCAGGTCCTCACCAAGGTCCCGCAGGCTCTGAGCTACAACAACCTGGACGACGGCTTGTGGGCCTTCTCGGTAGCCGCTTTGGACACGGCCGGCAACCTGAGCAAGCCGGACACCGTGATGCTCAGGCTGAACAAGTACATACCGGTGACCTACATAAGCTCTGTGAACATGCAGAGCGACGCCCTGGGCAGCCTCTCGGTCAACATCGGAGGACGAGGATTCTCCGAGGGAGGCCTGGTAAGCCGCGTCATTCTCGATCAGGACGGGGCGCCGCCCTACGACTATTCATTTCCCCTCGCTCAGGGCTTGTACGATGTAGTGAGCGATCGGCTGATCCGTGGCCCCACCCTGGTCGATATAGAAGAGGGCCTGTACCGGGTCGGCGTCGTTCATCCCACCCGCGGCACGGCCTTCACCGCCCCAGTGCTTCGAATCGAAAGCCCCGGTACCGTCAAATTCGGGGATTTTTCCTTTGTTTACCGGCCCTGGCACGGCGTACGCCTGGCGGCTCGATCCATAACCGCCGGCAACCTGGTGCTCTTGCTGGTGTTAGTATTCCTGGCGGCAGCGCTCGTAGTCTCGGCCCGGAAGCTGGCCGGGATCGCCCAGGAGAGCAGATTGCTCCGTCATGAAGTTCTGGCGGTGTTGAGGGGAGAAGTTTCCGTCGCAAGGAAGGAAGAAAAGATGGAAGAGTTGAGGAGAAGGGGAGTCAGCCTGAGAGTGAAGTTCACCCTGCTGGTGATGATCCTGGTGCTGATCGTCGTACTGATGGTCTCGATCTCCCTGGGCCTGTTCATGATCCAGAGGCAGAGGCAGAGCCTGACCGAAGGCTTCCGCCAGAGGACCGAGATACTGCTGGGCAGCATCGCTTCCAGCGCGGAAAATAGTCTGCCCATCCAGGACCGTATCGAGCTTGGCCTGCTCCCGGACCAGATAGCCTCGATGGAAGAGGCCGAGTACGTGACCATAACCGGCGAGGGGGTCAATGATTCCGAGCACTTCGACTATGTGTGGGCCAGCAACGACGCGAATATCAACGAGAAACTTCAAGGCGGAGCCTTCAACCAGGAAACGGTGGGTGAGGTTCGCATCGAGGATGATCTAAGCCCGCTGCTCGCCGATCTCCAGCGGCGAGTCAACAACGCCGCCAGGCAGAGGGTGGCCGGCCTGGCCGAGGAGATCAACCGCTTGTCAGCCGAGGCGCGCCAGCTGGCCCTGCGGTCCCGCACCGATGTCGAGGCCCAGAAGCAGCTCCAGCTCATACAGCAGCAGATAGGCACGCTTGATTCTCAGATCCTACAGGAGCTGCGCGAGATAGGATCGGAAACGGTCAGCTTTCCACGCTTCGATCCCCAGCAGCTCCTGCCGTTCTACATCTTTTACCGGCCGGTGGTTTATCGCCAGCCCGGGCAGGACATCTACTTTCGGGGAGCCGTGCGGCTGGGCGTTTCCACAGAGAAGATCAGGTCCGAGCTGGCTGCCTCCCAGCATAACCTGATCTTCCGCACCGGGATCATCGCACTGATCGCCGCCGGCCTGGGCCTGTTGGGAGCGATTCTTATGGCCGCGATCACCATCAACCCGATCAATAAGCTGGTAGCCGGAGTGGCCGTAATCCGGGACACCGAGGACAAGGAGGAGCTGCGCGAGCATGTCATCGATGTCCGTTCCAAGGACGAGATCGGTATGCTGGCCACCACGGTCAACCAGATGACCCAGGCCCTGGTCAAGGCGGCGATTGCCAGCAAGGACCTCACAGTCGGTAAGGAGGTCCAGAAGATGTTCATCCCTCTGGCTCCGGATCCCAAAGGCGGCAAGGGCACGACCGGAGGCGAGGAGGATGGCAACATAGAAATTTTCGGCTTCTACGAAGGGGCCAAGGGCGTCTCGGGCGATTACTTCGACTACCGCAAGCTCACCGACCAGTACTACGCGGTAATCTTGTGTGACGTGGCCGGTAAAGGGGTCCCTGCCGCTCTGATCATGGTCGAGGTGGCCACTATTTTTTCTACCTACTTCCGCAACTGGACTCCCAAGAGCCCGGGGCTCAAGATCGACCAGCTAGCCTATCTCATCAACGACCTGGTCGAGGAACGGGGCTTCAAGGGCCGCTTCGCCGCTCTGGCCCTGGCCATAGTCAACTCGGCAACCGGCAAGAGTTACTTCGTCAATGCCGGGTTATTGGCCAAACTGCACGTTTACCGAGCGGCAGAGGGAAAGCTGGTCATACACAAACTGCCCGAAAGCCCGGCAACCGGGGTATTTCCTTCGGACCTGTTGAAGATGCAGGCGGGGTTCAAGCTGGTGGCCCAGCAGCTTCAGGCCGGGGACACGGTGTTCCTGTTTACAGACGGTATCGAGGAAGCCAAGCGGCTGTTTCGCAACGAACGCTTTCAGCCCATAGTCTGCGACGAGCCGGACCTGGAGGAGAACCAGGAGCACGGCGGCACCCACCTGAAAGGCAGCAGCAACGAGGAGCTGGGGCTGCACCGCATCTATGAGATTATCAATTCGGTATTCAACCGCCATATTTTCACCCTGATCAAGTATCACAATCCGGTTGCCAACGAGGAGCTGACTTTCGATTTCAGCAGCTGCCAGGGAAGCGTAGAGGAGGCGGTGCTCGCTATGGTGGCGGTCGAGAAAGTTTTTCGCCTATATCCCGACCCGTCGGCCACGGTCGAGGACCGGGTGATCGTGGACAAGAACATAGACGGGTTCCTGAAAAAGCACTTCGACCAATACGCACGCTACTTCAAAGCCCCCCTGGCAGGCGAGGAAAACGGCAGCACAGTAACCTACACCAAACTGAAAGAGGACGAGCAGTACGACGACCTTACCGTCCTGGCGATCCGCAAGAAATAATGGTTTTCGGTTGGAAGAAAAGAGGCCGACTACCGAAGATTATCATAGATTCCTTTGGAGTGGACTATGAAACGGCTAGTGATCGGTACGATTCTGTTGGCAGGCGTTGCAGCGCTCCTTACCGCGCAGGACTTCGCCGTGGTGATCAGCAACGCGGAGCGCTCGAGCTTCTATTACGTTCTGGACCCTCCGGAGCTGACGGCCTTCGATGCTTCGGGGAGCATCTTCCCGAACGTTCTGTATGACTATTTCGCCGAGGCTCCCGCCGCAGGCGGCGAGTTCGTCGGCTTCATCGAGCTCAAGCCCGGCGAAGACAGACGCCTGGATAACCTGAGTGAAGGAAAGCACCTGTTAGTGGGTTTTTTCACGATCCCGGGTCAAAGCTCGTTCCCCGTGCGCGCGATCACCCTCCAGGCCGGCGGCGGGCTCAACGAGCGCAACTACAGGATCTACAGCGAGCCGAGCCTAATCCAAGCCCGGGCGGGTCGGGGAAGGATCGCCGCCTATCCCGCGATCCCGGCTCCTACGAGTCCCGCTCTTGCCGCCCCGGCCGCTCCTCCCGCCGAGGGCCAGCAGGCTACAGCGGCAACGTCTGCAGAAGGCGAAGCTCCGCGCCTTCAGATCGACAACAACTACGAGGACTGGGAGGAGATCCCGGCGTTCATCTCCTTTCCGGCCGATCAAACCCTTTCCAGCTTCACCTGGGAGCAGTACGGCGCCGACTTCGAAGTCCTGCCCATTACGAACGCCCGGCACTGGCGGCAGGGCGGCACTTCCTTGAACCAAATAAAGATAGTCAACGAAGAGGCGCAGATTTACCTGTACGTCTCCACCTACTCTGTTATCTCCCCGAACCTGTCGATATATCTGTACTTCCACAGCGAAGGAGACTTGAGTCGCCTAGGAGCGGAGAACCGTTTCACCATGGAGCTCGTGCCGGCCCGGGCCGAGGAACCCGGCCTGGTGGTCCTCTGGGAAAAGGAGCGGGGACCCGAGCTGGCAGGCAAGCTGGCTTCGGGCAACTTCTTTCTCGAGGCCAGGATAGACAAGGACAAGCTGAAGGGCATGCTGCGCGTCCAGCCTCGGCCGGACTTTTTCGACTTGACGACCAGTTTCTTCGATCGCCAGGAACTGGCTTACGAGGAATTCTACCTCACCTCGGTGCCTCTGAATGCCATTCTCGCCGAGCAGGAGCCGTATTGAGGCTTGAGGCGGCAGGGGCGGAGAGCCTAGACGTTGAAGCGGATGGTAAGAACATCCCCGTCCCGGACCGTGTAGTCCTTACCTTCCAGGCGCAGGTCGCCCTGCTGGCGGGCCTGAGCGAATCCCCCTTCTTCGAGAAGCCGGTCGCAGCCGATCACCTCGGCTCGAATGAAGCCTCTCTCCATGTCGGTATGGATCTTACCGGCAGCTCTCAAGGCCGTGGCACCGCTGGGCAGGCTCCAGGCTCTTACCTCCTGATCACCGACCGTCAGAAAACTGATCAGATCGAGGCTGCCGTACAGGGATTTCAGGAAGCGGACGCGGGCGGGCTCTTCCAGTCCCAGGTCGGTCAGGAACTCCTGCTGTTCCCCGGGCTCCAGCAGAGAGATCTCCATCTCCTGGAGTCCTTGGATGGGAAACACGTGGAGTCCCAGGCTGCGGGCCTGCTCCTCCAGGCCGGCAAGGCTTGCCGGCCGCTCGCCCGTGTTGGCTACTACGAGAAGCGGCTTGGCGGTAAGGAACTGAAAGCCTGCCAGCATGTTTCTATCATCCTCGTGGACGGAACCGGGACCGATCAGGTTCCCTTGGCTGAGCATCTCGGCCAGCTTCTCCAATACTGCATGCTCCCGGTCTCCCTTCCTGCCTTCCTTGGCCAGCCGTTCGAGGCGCCTGTCCACGATCTCATAGTCGCTGAAGATCAGCGAGTCGAGGAGGCTGCGCAGGTCCCGGGCCGGGTCAATACTCTGAAGGGGATGAGCCACCGATTCGTCCCGGAAAGCGCGTACCACAACAGCCATGGCGTCGTTGGTACGCAGCTCGGCCAAAGACTGTGGAGCGATGCCGCCCTGCCCGCTGAACTCGAGGTGCAGGTCCTTGAGCAGCACCGTGGCGTGCACTCGTTTCTTTTTGGCGAACAGGTCGGCCAGCTTTTCCACCCGCTCGTCGGGGACCTCGACTTCGGCCAGGTGGACTTGCCCGTATCCACCGGCGAGCGGAGCCTGCTGTCCCGAAAGGGCATTGAAAATAGTGGTCTTGCCGCTGGCCTGTAGTCCGATTAAGCCGACTTCCATATTTTCTTTATACCAGGTAGGTCCGTACTCGGACAAGCGGGAGCGGGCCAACGGCCTTTCAGTCGAACAATTGCTTTTTTCCGGCGCGGCGGGTAATAATTACTTCGGAAAGATGAAAGGCCTGGCATACGGGGCTGCAGGATGAAACTACGCTTTTTCTGCGACCTCTGCGGCACCGAGGTACCGCGCAATACGATTCGCTGTCCTAACTGCGGTCGTTATTTCACCGCCATCCAGTGTCCCCGCTGCGGCTTTCAGGGCGAGGAGAAGGATTTTGTCACCGGCTGTCCCTCCTGCGGCTACATGAAGGCTACCACCGCCACCGGTAGGAAAGTCGGGCGTCGTGACGGCGTGAAGCGGAGCAAGGACGCCCCGCCTCGGCGCCCCAAGGCGGTCGAAGAGCCGGGGCCTACGCCTCCGGCCGGCTTGTACCGGCTGATCGGACTGATTCTGGCGGCGATCCTGATCGCCCTGGTTGTTATCCTGTTTGTTCGTTGACGCTGCCGGGTAATTTGCTGTCCTCGCCGGAAAGTCGATCGCCCGGGCTCTGTACTCTTTAGTGCAGGATTCCCAGGCCCCCTCCGCCGAGCAGGTGGAACGAATCGGGGTGCCTGAACTCCCCGGCAACGGCCAGGGAGAGAAAAAGCTGCGTCCGTGGAATCAGCCAGTGCGCCTCCAGGGCCGCCTGCACGGGGTAGCCCAGGCCCAGGCCTTGGTTGAAAGGCCGGCTGCGCAAGGAGGCGGAGGCGCCGAAGGCAAAGGGTGGGAAATCCAGGATCAACCCCATTCTGCCATATACCCAGCCGTAAAAGCCAACCTCGGGAGTATCATCCGGGTCATAGGACACGTGCCACGGCGAAACAACCAACTCCGGTGCGAGTACCACGGATAGAGGACCCCAGTGCAGGCTGGTCGGAATGCCCAGGGAGAGTCCGCTGAAATCGGCCAGGATGTCGGTGTACACGTTCTGGTATACCAGCTTGGCCTGAGCCACGCTGCCCAGCGTGAGTGCGCCGACGGCGACTCGAGGCGTGGTCAGCGAATACTTCAGGGCTGCGCCGGCGAAAAAGGGCAGGTAGAATTCATCTTCCTCCTCTTCGGCCCCGCGGCCGATGATCATGCCGGCGGAGGCGTCCAGCTCCAAGCGTCCCTCCTTCCCGAGCCCAAGGCGCAGTCCGGTATTGATCGGCACCTGGACATCGGCACCTCCGCCCGAAGTACTGGCATAGCCCATTACCAGGGAGGAGAGCTGGAGGCTGCGGTCCGGCAGCAGGTCGGTGGAGGGAGCGTAGAGCAGGCCGGCGCTTCCGCTCCAGAGGCTGCGATAAAGCAGCACGATAGAGCTGTCGATCCGCACAGTCAACTCTGCCGTGACCGGGCCCTGCCCCTCGTCCAACCAGGCTTCCAAACGCACCGTGTAGCGTCCGTCGGCCAGAGGAGCGCCCGATTGGCTGCGGCCGTCCCAGTTGAAGCTCTGCTGCCAGGTCGTGAAGTGGGACAGGTTTCGGCGGAATACCTCCTGTCCTTGCTCGTCGAGAATGGTTACCCGGCCGCTCCCGTAGCCGGTTACCCGGAAACGGATACCGACTGTTCCCAGCAGTCCGGGGTTGCGGGGATTAAAGGCCTGCCGGTTTGCCCTCAGGTTAGAAAGGGCGAATTCCGCCTTCTCGAGCACGAAATCTAGAGAGCTCAACTCGCGCTCCCGGATTTCCACCGACATCTCCTGCTCCACGTAGCCGAAAGCACTGGCCCGAACCTGGTAGGTACCGACCGGAAGCTCGTGCAGGTATCCCGCACTCAGCCGCTCGCCGTCTACGGTCAACTCGGCGTCCGGCGGCAGGACATCTATTTTCAAGAAGCCGGCGACCACCCGCAGCGTAATGAAATAGGCGGCATATCCGCCGGCGTACTCGATCCACATGGTCTCCGTATAGTAACCGTTTTTCTTCAGCGTAAGCTTGTGCCTGCCCGTCTGCACATCCTCGATCCGCAGCGGGGTGAGTCCCTGGTAGCGGTCGTCCAGGTAAATGTGAGCTTTCTCCGGGCGGGATTCGATCTCCAGTCCGCTCTTCTGGCTGACCGTATGCGCGCTGCTCGCCCAATCGTCATCCTCTAGGCTCGAAGAGATTACAGCAGCGAGATCTATTCCGGCGTGGAAAGCCCCATAATAAAGACCGCCCCCGCTGGTCGAGCAAGCCGGGAGAGCGTAAGACAGGAGCAGTACAAAGACAACCGCCGGCACCCTGTACATGGTTTCAATATAGTCTCACAGGTCGAGGAATACAATGCCGGGCTAACTTTTTTCGCCTGTGGAAACCGCCGATAAGATACTAGAACGAGCACGGTTGCGGCCGGGCACTGCACACCGCAGCTATTGTCCTGCCGGTGGGAGAAAGGTATATTGGGGCTGTGATGACCAGGAGATTGCTTGAATCGAGGCTTACGCCGCTGTTTCTGCTTCTGTTCGTCGCGCTGTCGGGGCAGGCTCAGGACCAGCCGGCCGAGACTCGCCCTGGCGCGGAACAGGCAGCCGGCCGGCGTCCGGCGGAGGAACGGCCTGACGAGCTACTGCTCGCCGAGGCCGCCCCGCCCCGAGGGTTCCGCACGGTCGAGCTGGGTATGGAGCTGGAGCAGGTCAAGGAACGGCTGCTGCAGGACCCGTTGTACGACTACCGCGGCGAGCCGGACATCAGCTTCCTGCCCCAACCTCCCCAGACCCTCATCGAAACCTCGGGAAGCTCCTACATCCAGCGCGCCTACTTCCAGTTTCACGATGACCGCTTGTACATCATGATCCTTTCGCTGGACCAGGACAAGCTGGACTACTACATGCTGTACTCGACCTTGTCAGCCAAATACGGAATCCCGGACAGCCTCGATCCCACCGAATCGGTGTGGCAGTTCGAGGGATTGCGTCTATCCCTGGAGCGCCCTCTCAATGTCAAGTACATCGATACGGCGGTTTTCGAGAGGCTCAACCAGGAAGGGCGGGTCCAGCAGGACCTGTGGGAGCTCTCCAAAGACAACTTTCTCGAGCAGTTCTAAAGGCGGAGCTGGAAGTTGAAACGGGTTTTACCGCCCAGGCTGGTCGCCGCTTTCTTTTCATCCCTGATCCTGCTGGGCTGCGCCGGCGGCGCCGAGCGCATCAAGGTGCTGATCGGGGGCGAGACATTCAGGGTCGAAGTGGCCCGCAGCGAGGAGGAGAAACAGCAGGGGTTGATGCATCGAGAATCCCTCGGCCCGAGAGAGGGAATGATCTTCGTTTATCAGACGGACCAGCACCTGGCCTTCTGGATGAAGAACACCACTGTTGCCCTCACCATCGCCTTCCTGACCAAAGACGGGGAGATCCTGCAGATCGAGGAGCTAAAGCCGCTGTCCCTGAAATCGGTGGTCTCGGAACGGGCGGCCCGCTACGCCCTGGAGGTGCCCAGAGGCAGCCTGGAAGAGCTCGGCGTACGGCCCGGAGACCGGGTGATCCTGCCGCCGGATTTTCCTTGAAAGCGCGCTCAGCCTCGAGGCGGCAGGACGGCTTGCCGCGATTCATTCTTTCGATTACTCCTCCTCCA
>CAYMEK010000018.1:22202-66804 GCA_964389305.1 uncultured Spirochaetaceae bacterium | reverse complement strand
CAGTTCAATCAGGGGTACCTGGACATCGGAGCCTTCGGAGGCGTGCTCTACTTTATCCAACCGAAGCTTTACGTGGGCGGCGTCGTACGTATGGATTACTTTTTAACTATCGTAAAAGACGAGGTAACTGTCGATATGAGTGCCCAGCCACCGGGGACGGCCTCCGATAAAATGAAGGATGTCACCTCCAGCGGCTGGATGCCGGCCAGTATTTACGCCTATATAGGCTACCGTTTTTAACGTTCAGTCGGAATCGGAGATCGTCAGACACCGTATTCCTAGGTGAAATTACTGCCCAGAACAACAAAAGTTCTGGGCTTTTTTTCTTATAGGAGACGTTACAGCCTGAGGAAAAAGTGGGGGAAAAGCCCCATCAGCTACTTCCATCTGGACAAGCTCCAGGCGGAAGAGAGGCAGAGTATGCTCGAACTCTGCGATGCCTGGATATCCGGCGCCTAGTAGATGAACTCCAGACCCAGCGAACAGGCTACCGCGAAGTCCCGGTTCCAGGCGTACAGGTCGTCCTTATCCCCGGCCATGAAGGACAAGTGGCCGAGCACGGTGAGCCCCTGGTAGACGTTCCAGCTCACACTGGCCGCGGTGAGGGCCGACAGGTCCACCGGGGAGAAGAGGCAGCGGAGCTGCAGGGAGAGGGTATTCGAAGGGGTGAAGACCAGCTCGGGAAAGAGGTAGATGCCGTAGGCCGAACCGCCCGGGGATTCCCGCCAGCTCAGGCCGGGCCGAATCCCCGCCTCCAGGCGAACCGAAAGGCTGCGATCCAGAGGCAGGCCGATCAGGCGAAACAGCCCGGCCGAGAGGGCCAGCCAGTCATCCCACTCCCGCCACTCGGGCTCCACGATGGGAATGGCCAGCGAGGCGGAAAGGTTCCAGTCGACGAGCAGGTGCCCGTGCAGGCTGAGGTACGGGCGATGCTCCCCCTCCCTCCCGGAGGAAAAGAAGCCCGCCTCCACGGTGGTGGCTCCCGGCTTGAAGGCGCCCCGGATGCCTCCGGCCAGCTCCTGGAAGCGCACCGGGCTCAGGAGGGCGGCGGATTCGCCGAACTCCTCGCTCCCGGCGCCGCCGAAGCCGGTCACCAGGGCGCCGGCCTGGAGATCGTAGGGGAAAATCACCCCTTCGAGAAAGGAAAAAGGCCCCAGGGGCAGGTATACCTCCGCCAGCCAGGCCGTCTCGTCCCGCAGGGTCTCGGCCGTAAGATCTCCGGCGATCGCCTCCGTGGCCCCGAACACCACGTCCCCGGCGTTGAACACGAAGCCTTCCCCCCAGGATACCCGATTCTTGCCCAGCATTGTCCGGAACCAGGGAAAGCGTACCTTGACATAGGCCCGGGGCACATCCAGGACCAGAAATCCGCCGGCCAGCAGGGTTTCGAGCTGGAAGTAGCCCTTGACGTTCGGATTGCCTCGGGATTGCAGCTCCAGGCTGCTCTCCAGGGTGCCGGCGAGGACCGCCCGATCCCCGGCGCGCAGCACCGAGCCGTAGCCGGTGATGCTCACCGAGGAGGAGACCTCTGCGGACAGCCCGGCCGCCGCCAGCAGGAAAAGCGCCAGCGCCGGGGCGGCCGCCGCCGGCCCAACCCCGCGCTCGCCTTGCGCGCGGCCCCGGGGTCTCACCATGACAGCTCCTCCAGGCTGAAGATGTTCGGCGGAAGGCTCGACCGCAGATCGATCTCCTCGATGCGCATCTCCGTGGAGGAGCTCTTCTTCATGGCATCGCGTATGACGATGGCGTGGGGCACGTACTTGTCCGCTACCTTTCGCACATCCCCGAACTCCATCTCTTTGAGCAGCCGTCCGGACAGAGAGTAGGCGTCGGCCCTGCTCAGCACCCAGGTCTCCGCATCCACCCAAATTTCCTGTTTGGGATAGGCAACGCCCCGCTTCTTGGCTGTCAGCCGGAGGTGATAGTTCCTGCGTCCCTCGATAATCTGTTCGCCGAGCAGGCTGACGTCGTAGAGATCCAGCAGATCTCCCTCCCCGGTCAGGTCCTCATAGGAGAAATCCGAGCCCATCACCGATTCCTTGAGGGCCGAGCCCTGCAGGTGGATGATTTCCTCGGCCTCCGGGAAGTACAGATAGATCTCGTCTTCCAGGCGCAGGATCTTCTGTCCCCTTTCCTCCGGGTTGGTGAACTCCAGCAGCATCCGGTCCGTTCCTGAAGCGTAGCTGATGAAGGTCTTCACCCGGGAGCCGAAGCGGTCGCGGATGGTCATCGATCCCTCGACTCGCTGCCGCTCGTTGACCTCGTTTCGCTCCACGTTGGCGATGATCTCCTCGGCCGTCATGGCCGAAACGCCCGCAGCCGCGACCGACCCCAAAGCCAATATCAACAGAATCACTCGTTGCATACCATATCTCCTTTCTCGCTCGCCTACACCGCCCGCAGCGCCTCCACCGGCTCTATGCGGGCGGCACGCCGGGAGGGGATGAAGGAAGCCAGGCTGGCGATCCCCGTGGAGTAGAGGAACACGAAGATGGTCGAGCGGACGCTCAAGCGCGGATAGATCACCGGGCTGATCTCGAAGTCCACCCCCTCCATGGCCCCGCTCAGATCGATGCCGGTCCTGGACAGGGGCAAGGCGATGGCGATACCCAGCACGACCCCGATAAAGGCGGCCATGGCGCCGATGAAGAAAGCCTCCAGGAAGAACAGGCGCACGATCTCCTGGGGGGTCATGCCCATGGCCGCCACCGTGCCGATCTCCCGCATGCGCTCGAAGATCACCATCATGGTGGTGTTGATGATGACCGTGGAGGCCAGCAGGAAGAAGACCAGGGCGAAAATGTCATAGATGGTCTGGGCATACTCGATCAGGCCATAGACGAAATCGATCTTGGTCCAGGCCCGGGCGGACAGGGACTTTCGGCCCATGGCGGCGAGAATCCCCTGCGCCTTCCCAGCGAACTCTTCGACCTTGTCGGGATTGTCCAGCAGCACCAGGACCTCGGTGGCCTCCTGGTCCATCTTGAGGAAGCGGCTGGCCGTATCGATGGGAAGAAGGAAAAATCTCTCGTTGAACCCCGACACCGGAAAGAGCACGATGCCGCTTACCGTAAAGGTCATGCCGGACATGCCCATGTACTTGTTCTTGCTGAGCAAGGTCAGCTTTTCACCCGTTCCCAAACCCAGCTCTTCGGCCAGGCCGGCGGACAGGAGCATCTCCTTGCTCCCGGCTTCCGGCAGACGGCCCTGCTGCAGGGAGTCCTGGATTTTCATGACGGCGCTTTCCCTCTGGAAATCCACGCCCAAACCCAGGCCGCCGATGGTGCGGTCATTGTGGTATATGGCCGTGGCGAAGCGGGTGCGGGGCACGGCCGCCTGCACTTCCGGTTCCGCCTCCATCCTCCGCACCACCTCTTCGTAGCCGGCCACGCTGAGGTGCAGCGGATTGAGCTGCTCGTACTCGTCGTACTCCGCATGGCGGATGCGCACGTGGCCGGTCATATAGCGGACGATGTTGGACTGGTAGTTGCCCAGAAATCCGGCAATGTAGGCAAACAAAAAGGTGATGGCCATGGTGGCGATGGCGATGGCCGCCCCCGAAAGCAGGCTGCGGCGCCGGTTGCGGCGGATATTCCTGAAGGCAATCCTGGCCAATTTCATGTCACTCTCTCTCCACTATTCGTACCTCAAGGCGTCGGTGATCTCCATCTTCAGCGCCCGGGAGGAAGGGATGATGGAGACCAGCATGGCCGCGATCACTCCGAAAACGAACCCGCCTGCGATGGCCTGGGGGTGCCAGGCCGAGCGGAACACGCTGTGCACGCGGTAGCCGATGTCCATATGTCCCATGATCGCGCTGAAGTCGATCCCCCGGGCAACCATGTACCAGTTGAGGGCCACTCCCAAAACCACTCCGGCGAGAGCCCCGATCAGCCCGATCCCACCTGCCTCGAAGAGAAAGGTCAGCCGGATGGAGAGGTCCTTCATGCCCATGGCGCGCATCATGCCGATCTCCCGCACCCGCTCGTACACGGCCATGAGCATGGTGTTGGAGATGCCCACTGCGGCGATGATGAACACCAGGACGAGGAGGATGCTGCTGCCGGCGCTCTTGGCCTGGGCGATCATCAGGAAATCCCGGGCCAGATCCTTCCAGCTCTGAACCGTGACTCCCGGAAAGGCGGCCAAACGATCCCGCAGGCTCTGCACCTTGGCCTCGGGGTCCTGCCATTCGGGGAAGTACAGGGTGATCTCCGTCACCGCCCCCTCCATTTCCAGCGCCTCGCCGGCCAGGGACAGGGGGATGTAGGCCGTTCCCTTGTTGATCACCGGATTGGGACTGTTCAACACTCCGACCACGAGCAGATCCAGGGTTTGATAGGCGCCGTAGCGGGTCCGAGTGCGTAAGGCGATCACCTCTCCCACCTCGACTCCCAGGTCCTGGGCCAGCCACTCACCCAGAACGACCCCCTGCTCCCCCGGCTCAAGATATCTTCCCCGTGACAGTGTCTCGGACAGGCGATAGATCTTTTCGTCGGTCCGCGGGTCGACGGCGATGACTTTAACGTACATCGATCCCTCACCGTAGAAGATCTCCCCGGCAAAAACTGTTCGCCGCGTGGTCGTGACCCCGGCGCCTTCCAGGGCCTGCTCCACGGCCCGAGGATCTTCGATGGCCTGCTTCAGGGGCATGCTGTCGAGGTTCTGCAGGTATTCGACGGTCATGACTTTGGCTGAACCGGATTCGTACCAGATGATATTGCGCTCCGACTCTCTTTCGGCCCCCTGCAGCCAGCCGTCCATGAAGATGAACAGGGCTAACCCTACGGCCAGGGCCACGGCCGTGATCAGGGTGCGGCGACGGTAGCGGGAGAGGTTCTTCCAGGCCAGGGTCAGCAGGAACTTCATCGCTTCCTCCTCTCGTCGCCGGTGATCCGCCCGTCGTGCAGCCGCACCAGGCGGCGGGCGTACTCCATCACCATTGGATCGTGGGTGGAAAAGACGAAGGTGGTCCCGTGTCTGCTGTTCAGCTCCACCATCAGGTCCAGGATCTCGCGGCCGGTCTCGGAGTCCAGGTTGGCCGTGGGCTCGTCGGCCAGCACGAGCTGCGGCTCCTTGATCAAGGCCCGGGCAACGGCCACCCGCTGCTGCTGGCCGCCGGAAAGCTCGCCCGGCCGCCGTGCTTCCAGGCCCTTCAAGCCCACCTCTTCCAGCATCATGGCGGTCCGGCGCTTTAGATCCTCTCCCTCCACGCCCAGCAGGGACAGGGCGAAGGAGACGTTCTCGAAAGCCGAAAGCACCGGGATCAGGTTGAAGGTCTGGAACACGAAGCCGAACTTGTGCCGCCGCAGCTGTGCCAGCTCTTTCTTGCTCATTCCCGAGATCGGCTCCCCCTGGATGTAGATTTCCCCTTCCGAGGGCTTGTCCAGGCAGCCGATCAGGTTGAGCAGGGTCGTTTTACCCGATCCGGAGGGACCGGCTACGGAGAGAAACTCGCCGCTGCCTATCTCCAGGCTGACGCCCCGCAGGGCGTGCACCACAGTATGATCGCTGCGGTATTCCTTGCCGACCTTATCGATCTTGATCATGTTTTTCTCCTTCAGGCGGGGGGGCCGGCGGCCCGCCGGGCGTCTTTCCCCGGGCCAGATCATCGAGCAGCGACCCCAGAGACATGGAAGCCAGGCTGCCGGAGGGCAGCAGCACGATCGTTCCCCGCTGCTTGATGCCCTCGTAGATCATGTTCATGCCCCGGAGGTGCAGGGCCGTGGGGTCATCCCGGTAGCGTTTGGCCGCCTCCACGAACTTGTCCGAGATCTCGATCTCCGCCGTGCCCAGGATAACACGGGACTGGCGCTCCCTCTCGGCCTGGGCCCGCTTGCTCATGGCGTCCTCCAGCTCCTTGGGAATTATGATATCGGTGAACTCGATCGAAAGGATCGTGATCCCCCAGGGGTTGGTCTTGCGATCCAGGGCCTGCTGGATCTCCCTGCCGATCCGCTCCCGCTCGGCGAGCAGGTCGGCCAGCTCGTGCCGGCCGATGGCATCGCGCAGTGCCGTCTGGGCGGACAGGACCACCGCCTCGAGGAAATTCTCCACCTCGAGGATGGCCTTGGTGGCGTCCCAGATCATCCAGAAAGCCAGGGCGTCTACGTGCACCGGCACGGTGTCCATGGTGATGGTCTTCTCGGCGCTGAAGTCGGTGGCCCGAATGCGGGTATCCACGAAGCGGGTCACCCGGTCGAGGAAGGGAAGGACCAGGAACACCCCGGGGCCCCGCAAGCGGTGGAACCTGCCCAGGCGCAGGATCACCACCTTCTCCCAGTGGTGGGCGATCTGGAAGCAGGGGGCCAGTAAATATCCCAGGCCGATCATGACGGTCAAGGGCGTCAGGCCTGCGCCGTAGCGGGCGAACATGCCGATCCCCAGGCCCGCTACCAGCACCAGCACCAGGGCCCAGGAGGGAAGCAGCATCAGCAGCGCGCCGCCGACGATCACCTGCGCGGTTATGTAGACCAGCTCCAGCGGCGGCACCGCCGCTGCGGAGGCGAGCTGCCAGACCACCCCGGCGGCCAGAAACAGCGCCAGGATCAGCAGGGTCAGGGGGTTGAGACGGAAGTCCCGGGGCAGCACGGCCTGCTGCAGGTTGCGTATCCTGTCAAAGGCTTTGACTCGGTACATGGCTTTCAGGTACCTCCCCTGTTTAGCTCGTCGAGATACGAGCTGATTTCCGCCAGCGTGAATCCGTAGGAGGAAGCATGGCTGACGAAGGAGCGGGTAATCTCGGCCAGGATCTTCTCCCGCTCCACCTCGGAGATCTGCACCTTCTGGTCGCTGATGAAGGTGCCGGTCCCCTGCTGGGTATTGACGATCCCCCGGATCTCCAGCTCGCTGTAAGCCCGGGCCACCGTGTTGGGATTGACCCGCAGGTCTACGGCCAGGCTGCGAACGGTGGGAAGCTGATCTCCGGTCTTCAGCCGGCCGTCGGCTATAGCCATCTCGACCTGCAGAATTATCTGCTTGTAGAAAGGCACCCCGTTGGTTGCATCGAGGGAAAAGGTCAAAGCCGTTTCCACCATACCACCTATATTGTACTAATGTTTTAATACAATAATAATATAGTACAATAGTTCAACTTTGACAAGGGGTGGGGCGTTTTATTACAGAAGTCCTATCCTGAGGCCGAAGCTGAGACGGCCGGCCAGACCGGCCTCCACATCCGAAGATATGAACCACAGCTGAACTTCGGAGTACAGCGAGTAGGTATGAAACAACCGCCAGTCGGGGACCCGAAAGCGGGCAAACTCGAGCTGGCCGACCACCGCGGCCAGAACCAGACCGTCTTTGGTAAAGGCGACCCGGTCTTCGGACATGGTGAAGTAGGAAAAGTTGGCTCCCAAGGCCAGGGACATGGAGAAGAATTCCCAGGAAGGCCCGAAGAAGTAGCTGAACGGAACCGTGGCGATATTGGCCAGCAGCTTGGCGCCCATCACCAGCCCGGAGAAGCGCCCGGGAGGGGAGAATCCGGCCTGAACCTGTAGCTTGACGTTGTCATCGAAGAAGCTCAACCCCAGCCCGACATCCGCGTAGGTTGCGCCCATGGCGTGAACGTCCAGGTACAGACCTTGAATGAACTTAGGCACTCCGTAGCGTCTCTTGTCGCCCTCTCTCAGGCTTATCTCGATACGCTCCAGACCGGCCTCGTCGCTGGCGGTTCCGAGAAGCTCGAGCTGGTCGTTGAAGCGCCTGCCCTCCTCGGGACTGAGCAGGGTTATCTCAGGAGGCCGGGTGTCCACCTGCAGCTGCGTTTTGGCAATCGCGCTCTCGCCGTTCCCGAAGGTTGCCACGACCAGGACACGCAGCGGGCCGTTGGCCAGCTCCTGGGTTTCCAGGCGCAGACGCCAGGATTCCTTGCCATCGGCCTTGTGGAAGGTGTTTCCGTTGTCGAAGCTCACCTCCACCCTCTGTACCTTTTGCTCCTCCGGCTGACGGCCTCGTTTTCCTTTGGCTCCCTCCCCGTCCTGCTCGACCGGGTCGGGCAAGTAGCCCGCCTCGCCGGCGAGCAGGGGACGTCCGCTCACGAAATCTCCGTTCTCGAAGCTGGTTATGGTCACCCACGGTCCGGTGCGTAGATAGCGGACCCTGCGCTCCTCGGAGCGCAGGCGGGGCTCTCCGCTGCTCTGTTCCTGCGCCTGTACCGTATGGGTACCCACGGTGATGCGCTCGGGACCCGCCGCCAGGCAGAAGTACCCCCTCTCGTTCACCGGCACGGTGTCGAGCGCCGCTCCGTCGATCAGTACCACGACGCTTTCGGGCCGGGCTTCGGAGACAACCCGTCCGCTGATGTCGAAAAAGCCGCTCATCTCAGCGCCGTCGGCCGGGAACATCAGCTCGATCCTCTCGACGGCCGCTGGCTCTTCGATCCGGATATTGCGGGAAACATGGCTCACGTTTCCGGCCGCATCAACGGCCTCGAGGCTCAGGTTGTACCAGCCGGCGGGAAGCGAGGCGATGTCCAGCTCGCTCCCGATCAGCCCCTCGGTGGACAGGGCAAACTCCCGCCTGTCGGGAGGGGCAGTAAGCCCCGGATTTTGGCCGCCGGGGGATGGCACTTCGCCGGATGTCTGCTCCGCATCGGAATCCCGTCCTTCACTGGAATCCCGCCTTTCTCCTAAATCCGGCGCCTCCCCGGTGGAGGCTGGAATCAGCCTGGCCGTGAGGGAAACCAAAGCGATGTTGTCGGCGGCCCGGCCGTCCATTTTCAGGCTGCGGGTAAACAGCTGGCCGTCGGAGGGAGTATCCAGGATAATCTGCGGAGCCTGGTTGTCCACGTTTATCGTGGTGGTGTAGAGACCCTCGGTTCCCGTGCAGTCTACCGCCTTGATCAAAACGGCATGCGTCCCGTCGGCCAGCAGGCTGCTGTCCAGCCGGTAGCTCCACTGCTCGGCTCCCTGCATTTCCTGAAAGCTGTGCCCGTTATCCAGGGAAACGAAGACCTCCTCGATGCCGTTCGGGTCGCGGCTCTCACCCCTGAGATCGATCACCCCTCGTACCTGCTCCTCGACTCCGGGACTGAGCAGCAAGGACTCCGGTTCCGAGGTCGAGACCATGAAGGTTGTGACCGCGAGGTCGCTCTTCACTCCGCCGCTGTCCTCCGCAATCACTTCGACACGGTGTTCGTTGTCCGTAATGTCCTCGATCGCGACGGGGATGCTGAACTGGTGGGCAGGCTGCAGGCTGCGGAACTCTCCTTCGTCCAGGCGGTAGGAAATGCCGGCCACCTGATCGTCGTCAAAGACCATCCCGGAGATGGTGAAGTCGTTCTTTATCAGCTCTCCCTGGGCGGGTATCTGGATCTGGACCACCGGCTTGTCCACTTCGCGGTTCACATCCAAGGAGGGGGTGAGGATTCCCTGGTTGCCGGCGGCGTCCACCGCCCGCAGGGTGAAGCTCTCCGGCAGCGTTTCGTAGGCGGAGAGGTTCAGGTCGAAGACGAAATGGCGCCCTTCTCCGATCTCCCGGAAGCTTTCCCCGTCATCGCTGAACTCGATACGCTGCACCCTTCCCTCCTCCTCTACACGGCCCACCAGGGAGATCAGGCCGTTAAGCTCGTCCTGCGCCCCGGGTGCGAGGAGCACCGGCAACGGTGCTACCGTGTCTTTGTAGACGGGTATCGACTGCAGCGCCTGGTTGTCCGCCCGGTCCACGGCCCGCACCAGCAGCAGGAACGGTCCGTCGCTCAAAGCGGCCAGCGAAACACTTTTCGAGAACCTGGCGCTATTCTCACTGTCGCCGCGCTCTACAGGCAGGAAGGTATCGCCGCGGTCCAGGGAATATTCGATTCTCCGGATTCCGCTGGCATCGGTGGCGGTCCCTTCGAGCAGGAGCGTGTCCGCGGTCCACAATCCCACCAGGGGCTGCTCGATCTCCAATGCCGGCGGCTGCCTGTCTGTGACAAATCGCAGCGGCAGGGAGCTTACGGATCTTCCCCCCGCAGTCGTGGCCCTCACCACCGTGGGCTCGCTGATCCCGGCGCCCGCAGGCTCGATGAGCACCAGGGCCCCTTCGGCCCTTATCTGAACCAGCTCCGTGGGCGGATCGAGAGCCAGCGAACGGAGCGGCCCGCTGCCGGCGTAGCCGTAAAGCGGGGTCTCATCGGAGAAGACAATGCTGCCGTCCTCCCGCAGGCGAGCATCCTGGAAGATGATACGGTCTGCTGATTCGACCTTTTCGGCGAAAAAGAAGCTTCGGTATTCAGCGACCTGATCGAAGGCGTCGGTCGCCCGGATCGACAGGTCCACCCGGCCGGGAGGAAGCTCGCCCGGAACGGCCAGCTCGAAGTACCTCTTCCCGGACTCCCCACCCTTGCGCAGCGCCAGGTTCCTGTGCTCCTGAGCCCCGAAGCTGTACTCCGCCTTGACCGCATCGCCCGAAAAAAGGATCTGTCCACCGAGCCTCGCCTTTTGTCCGGAGCCGATGAGGTACCCCGGCTGGAAAAGCTCAGGCGTTTCCCCTCCCTCGACCTCAGTGATCTCGATCCGCGGCGGGGGGCCGGTGACGATAAAGTCAACCTCTTCGGTTTCACCGGCGGTCCCGTGCAGGTCCACGGCCCGCATGCTGAGGGTGTGCCGGCCCGGCTCCAGTGCGTCGAGGGTGAAACGAAAGGCCTCTCCGGCCGCCGCCGATTCGAAGCCGGAGCCATCTACCGCATATTCCACGCTCTGCACCCCGTCCTCGTCCCTCACGAAGCCGCTGGCCACCGGCGGGCCGGAGTGAAGCGAGCCCTCTGTCGGAGTGGCGAGCTGAAGCCGCGGCCTATCCGAGTCCGGATCTATTTTCAACCGCAGCTTCATGGAGCTGCGGTTGCCGGTCAGGTTCTCCAGGGTAAAGACAACCTGGACGGCTCCCGCTTTTCTTCCGGACAGATCGAGCTCCCGGGTCCAAAAGGGATTCCCGGGTACCAGCTCGACCTCTCCTCCCTCGCCTCCATCCAGGTCGAAGCCGAGCGACCTCAGACCGATCCGGTCGTAGGCGCGGCCGCTCACCACCACCCGGCCGCTCACCTCCGACTCATCCGGAGGATATAGAAGCTCGAGATACGGTTGCTCATTGTTGACAAACATCAGGAAAGCGGTCTGAGAGACCGAGCCGGTCTCGTCGATAGCCCGGAACCAGAAGACCTGCGGGCCGTCGGCCAGCGCTTCCGTGTCGATGCTGTGCGAAAACCCGCAGTGCTGCTTTTCCTTGTCGCGGGACAGCTTCAGAGGCAGGTAAGTGTCCCCGCCATCGGAGCTGACTTCCAGGCTGCTGACCCCGTTCCGATCGGTAACCAGACCCTCGAGGGTCACCTTACCGGATACCAGCGCGCCGCTGGCATGGGAGCTGATCCGGATGACCGGCGAGCGCCTGTCCAGATAAAAGCCAACCGATTGGCTCTCGCCGCTGTTGCCGTTGATATCCACGCCCCAGGCGCTCACGCTGTGCTGCCCGTCGTCGAAGCCCTCCAGATCGAAACGCAGCGACCAAAACTCGCCTCCCTCGGCGGTCCGGGGCTCTCCGTCGTCGATGCATACCTGCACCTGACGAACTCCGTCGTCATCGACGCAGGCGCCCACCACGTTCAGGCTGCCTCCCACCCGCATTCCTTCTGCCGGATTGGCGATACGTACCACCGGCAGATCCGAAGCCGGGTCGACAAAGATGTTGTAGGGGCCCTCATAGGCCAGGTTCCCGGCGGCATCGCTGCCGCGGATGATCAGGTTATACTTGCCCTCCTGGTAGCCTGACAGATCGATCCGGTGGTCCCAGTTCTCCAACCCGTTGACTTCCTGGAAATCCCCCGCCTCCGGATCGCCTAATCCGAACAGGGCGAAGCGTGCGCCCAGGAGGAACAAGACTATGAACAGCGGGGCTGGTCGTTTCATCCTCTCTCCTACTCATCTATTCTTCAGGCTTCAGATATACAATATCAAAGTTGCTACTGGCATATCCGATGGCAATCAGCCAATTCACGGCGCCCTTCCTGTACTCCACGTTGGTTCGGTTCTCGGTGATCCCGGTAATAATGGGCACGATTTCGTGTTCCCATTCGCCTAGACTCCCGTCGTAGTAGGCCATCTTCAACCCGTCGAATGTTCCTATCATGGAATTGTTCAGATAAGAAATGTAGGGAGTGGTTCCATTCAGGGTAATATCCGCCCAGGTGCCTACTGCGCCTTCGGTATCGACTTCCACGCTATAATCGAAGCTGTAATCGGCTCCGTCGGCGTCAGGGGCGTACAGATATATCAGACTCCCAGTTGATGTTCTGCTGCAGGCCGCATGGATATTACCGCCGGAGTCTATTTTCATGGTTATGTATTTACCCACAAAGCTCCTGTTGGGGTCATCGGCTTTGAATACCGTCTGGATCGTCCAGTTCCCATAGGCGGTGGGGATCGCGGAACCCGAATAGGCTAGTTTCAAGGTCTGATGGGAAATGTCGTAGTACATGATCACCGGACATCCGTTCTCATCGATATCGATGGCCATATACTCCCCGGCCAAGGCAGTCAAAGGTCCCGATTGCCCGTTGCCGGCAGGCTGGGCTTCCCCTCCATCCAGGTTCAGATGGGCGTGGACGCCTGAGCCGTTCCAGTCGCTGTGGTTTCTCGTAGTCTGGTCAGCGTTTTCCACATAGGCGTATTTCAACGTCTTCTCGTTCAAGTCGTAATACGCCAGATGTAGGTTGTCTTCGCTTCTAACTACCCGTGGCCTCTGGAATTGAAACAGCATGTCGTCGGCTCCGAGCCACTCGAATAGATAGGCGTCATAGTTGTCGTAGCTGTTTTGATTCGGCGCCTCCTCGTTCCACAGGCTCAAAAACCCCCAGCTATTGGCTCCGTTGAAATAGTTGGCCAGGTAGGCGATGTTGAGATTATTATTTGAATCTATATATATGTCGGTATATTCCGGCGGATCGTATTTCTCGAAGAACGTGGTTCTCGCTGCGGTTGTTGCATAGTAGGCCCTTGAGGTCGCGCTGTTGGTCCAGGAGCCGTACAGCGTTCCATTCGAATCGACGCTCATGCTCGGGTGTTGGGGGTCTCCGCTCTGATTGAACATATTTCCCACCGCCCAGACCCGCAGGTACCTGTCATCGGTCCATCTGGTGTTGGCCAAGCCGCTGCCGTCATCCTCTTTGTTGGCCTCCAGGGTATTGTCATTACTGTTGTTTATCGCCTCTACGCCATTCACCGCCAGTCTCAGCCAGCCCGAATGCGTGACACCGGCCAGGGAAATGGTGAAGCTGGTGTAGGGTGAGCCGGAAGCGGTGACGATCACATCGTCGTAGGCGCTGCCGGCCGAATTATAGACCCTGGCCCAATTGGTGCCCGTCTCCGCCAGATTGTAGCCGTTTATCGTTATCCCGGTCTCGCCCTCTTGAACCTGAAATTTCCCGTACTTAGATCGTTGGGTATTGAAGGTTCTCACAATTCCCGAGATATAGGGCACCACATCCACGGTCATGGTATCGGTAGCGGTATTAGGACCAAAATCACTCGCCTTGAAAAGGATATCGATGTTGTTCCTTGCCGAACCGGTAATAGCGGCCGTATTCCAGGTATAGCTCCAGCTAACTTGATGCCCGTCGGCCTCATCCAGGCTCTGGGAGTCGATTACGAAATGAGCCGGATCGGAGGAAACCAGCTCATCGACGGTGCCTGACCAGGAAGCCACGGTGCGTTCGATTCCCGTACCGGAACCGGCATCGAAATCATCGATAGTAACGGTGATCGACTGAATCCGTTGATTGTCGCTGCTGCTGCCGGTTAAGGTAATTGTCCCGCTCACGTCCGCATCCGTCCCGTCGTGGAGGCTGTCGCCGTCTTGCTCGAGGTGTCCGGCCACCACATCGTCTTGGGTCAGAGCGTATATAGAGATAGCCGGGTCCACCGTGTCCAGGTTCTCGACACTTACATCAATAGTGGCATCCACCACGATTCCGTCGCTGTCGGTCACCCGGCAGAGAAAATCGGTGGCTCCGTCGCCGTACCCCGAGATGTCGATCTCCTCGCTGGCGTCGGTGGAGACCAGCGTATTGGCCCCGCCCGGATCATGATACACAGCATAACTCAATCCCGGAGGATCGTTGTCGCTGGCGTTGATCTGGATGTACAGGCGGTTGCGGGCCGAGAACACCCCGTCGTAGGAAAACTGCTCATCGGCTTCCACGGAGCCGCTCATGTCCACGTCGCTTCCCACCACCAGGCTGTCGATCACAGGCTTGTGGTTCTTGATGAAGCCGGGCTGCAGGTAGTGGTGCCCGTTGCCGGCGTTGTCGAACACCACGTAGTGGATATCGATGGTTCCGTCGGGGATGTGGGTGGAATCGAATTCCGCCCACCAGTTGTAAGTAGATCCGGCCAGGGTCAGGGACTCGTCGTAGCCGTCCCCGTCGCCGTTTCCGCCCGAGTCGTTGCCCAGCTCGTAGCGATTGTCGATGATGATCTTGTAGCTCGGATTGACCGTGTAGGCCACGCTGCCGTTACCGTCGCCGAAATCGGTGCTTCCCACTCCGATTGTCCCGCCTGTCTGGGGATTATACACGCTCGCACCCCGTACGAAGTAGACCTGGATTTGCTCGATGCCGCTGACGCTCTCCGCGTCCGTGGCCGTGCCCTGAACCCGGGAGTGGAGGCCGCTTCCATAAATATCCAGGCTGTCGCCGGTATAGATCCCCTCCGGATACACGTTGTCCACGTTCAGGTTGATGTACTCCAGCTTCTGGTAGTTGGCGTTGTCCACGACCTTCAGCCGCAGGTACAGGATACCGCTGGAGGTGGCGATGGTGTTGATGGGTATATCGATATCGTAATCGTTGATATCGTTCTGGACGAACGTCCCGGCGTAGGTCGGGTCGTTCAGCACGTCGTCGTAGTTCACTCCGCCGTCATAGCTGATGTAGATTTCGTCCACGCGGATATCATCGAGCACGTCCGCAGTCAGGTTGAAGATCCCCTTGACATAGTCGCCGGAGGAATGGCTTACGTTCTCCAGCCGCGGGATGGTGTCGTCGAAGTGTATGGTAAGCTCCTGGTAGTTGCCGGCCAGACCGGGAGTGAGGCCATCCTTGGTGTCCACGGCCCGTACCCGGATAGTAACCTGCCCGTCGTGCCCCGGCTCGGTCTGATACAGCTCGCCGGCGGTGTTTAGGTTTTGAGTCCAGGTGGTGGTGCCGCTGACCGTGTACCACTGCTGCTCGTCTTCGAAATCGTCCAGGGTATCGAAGTCGCCGTTGAGGTCGATCTGATCCAGGAAGTCTCCGTCATGATTAAGGTCCAGCTTCATCTCCACGTGGTGCACCGCATCGTCGTCGAAGGCCGTACCGCTGACCAGGACCGATCCGCCCAGGTTCTGCCCGTCCAGCGGCGAGATGACGTTGACCGTGGGCTTGTCCAGGTCGTTGTCGATGAACAGGTTGTAATTGGTAAGCTCGGTGACGTTGCCCGCCGTATCGGTCGCCCTGGCCCGGATGTTCAGCCGCCAGACATCGCTTCCCGGCGGGGTCTCATCCGCGTGGGTGGCATTGGCGTAGCTCACGCTGTCGATGGCATACTCCCAGTTGTAGGTGCCGCTCATCTCGATCCAGGGATCGTTCTTGCCCACCTTCAGCTCGACTTTGCTGATCTGGGTGTTGTCCGCGGCGGTTCCCCGGAGCAGCACCTCGCCGTTGACCGTGCTGGAGTTGGCCGGAGTGAGGAAGGAAACCGACGGATCCTGGGTGTCTATGATCACCTGCAGATTGGTATAGGCGATCTTGGCGGAGCCGTCCTGGGCCATAACCTTGATGGTCCGGCTGCCGTCGGTGAGCCCGTCTCCGGGAACGGCTGCGCTGTACTGCCAGGTGCTGAAGCCTCCCCCGGTATCGGTGGCGTCGTAATAGTCCGCACCCCCGTCGGTGCTGACCTTCACGCTGGTTACCCCCTGGGTGTCCGAGGCGGTGCCCTGAACCAGGATATCCCCGTTGTGGTAGCTTCCCTGAGCAGGCGAGGTGATCTCCACCGAGGGAGCCCCGAGGTCCACGAAAAAGCCGACCTCCGCACTGCTATTCGATTTAGTGCCTACATCCTGAGCCTGAACCTGTATGGTATGCAGTCCTTCGGAAAGCCCGGACAGATCATGCTGCCAGCGTACCGAGAGGGCGCTGCCGCTTGCCGGAACCGTCTGGGTCGGCGAGACCCAGCCGCCGCCGTCGATGCAGATCTCGATGCTGGACACGCTCACCCCGTCGTCGTCCTCCACCAGTCCGATGCCGTTGGCGCTGGCTCCCAGGATGTTCTGATCCGGAGGCGAGCTTTCGTCGGGATTGCTTACCACGAACTGGGGCAGGTCCTCGGCCTGATCGATCTGCAGCGTAAATTTCGGATTCTCACCCGGATCGTGATATTTCCTGTAGCCCGGCAGGCTCGCCGGCGTGATCCCCAGGCCCAGGTCCGTCCCCTGTTCGATATCGTATAGCTGCTCCACCGTGATGGGGTCGGGGTCGTTGGCTTCGCACACGTCCTTGTAGTTGTAGACATAGGTATTGCTATTCCCGGCGTTGTCCTCCGCGGTGACCAGGAAAACGAACTCTGCGCTGCCTATGGTCAGGTCCGTGCTGTCGATCAAGGCGGTCCAGCTAGCGGTGCCGGCCGCGGTGTAGGATTGAAGGGGGTCGCTCGCGCCCATGGGTGAGTCGTACACATCAACAGTGACCCGCTTGATGCCGAAGCTGTCGGCCGCCTCGCCTTTCAGGCTGAACTCACCATTGAAGGTGTTTTTCTGCAGGGGGGGCGCGTACTCGTATTCGTAGGGCACCGTAACCAGCACCAGCGGCGGCGCGGTGTCGAAGAAAAGGAACAGGCGCTTCTCGATGACCTTGTCCGAAGTATCGGTGGCCTGGATGATCAGCTCTTTTTCTCCGTCTGTGTAGCCGTCGGCCTGGCGGACCAGGAAGCTCCACTTCCTGTTCTTGCTGTCCAGCTCGGTGCTGGCGAAGCTGTCCCCCCCGTCGAAGGAGATCGTGACGCTGGCCACCTCGATATCGTCTGCGTACCGGCCGTAGATCTCGAAATCCCCGTCTACGAAGCTCACGAAGTCCCCGTTCTCGTGGCTGTCGATCGAAAGATCGGGAACATCCAGGTCTACCTCGTCGCCCAGACCGACCCGGGTGAATGGATTCTTACAGGTGAAAAAAACGACTGAAATGCTCGCCAGCAGTATGATAATGGAGGTATGTTTCCGGTTTCCGTTCATAGCACCACCTCTCCCTCTCCCATCATCTTCTCAAGAATCGTACCGGAAAACTTTTTGCTGGGCGGCCCTCCCTCCCTATGCCGACCGGCTCTCTATCATACCTAGTCGGCAGATGAATGGTTTTTCCCGACAGGCGCGCCAAGCACCTGCTGTCGGAAAATTTAACCAATCAATATAATAGATATCACATTGAGATCCGAATTTCTGACATTTTCCAGGCTTCCGGCCGCCGGGAGGCGGCCGGGAAAAGCAGGTTCAGCCGCTTACCGGACGTATCTGCTGCACCGAAGGGATGGTACGCAGGCTCTTCAATACCCGATCGAAGTCTTTGCCGTTGTCCAATTCCACGGTGAAGAAGCCCTGCAGCGTCTCAGGCGCGTTTTCCTCCAGCTTGCCTTCGATCAGGTGGCCGTGGAACTTCTTGATCGCCCCCTCGACCTCGGAGAAGAGATTGGTGGTCTGGCGGGCGGTGACCTCGAAGCGCCGGGTGGCTTTGGAGCTGACCGTCTCCCATTCTACTTCCAGATTCCGTTCGGCGAAATCCTTTATATAGGCCAGGTTTGGACAGGAGGCCCGGTGCACGATGATGCCCCGGCCGCGGGAAACGTAGCCTACGATCGGATCACCGGAAGCGGGCCGGCAGCAGCCGGCCAGGTGGATCATCAGGTTACGCTCCTCCCCGATACGGATACCCACCTTTGTCGAATCTCGAACCTGAGTCTCGCTCTCCAGCCGTCCCCGCCAGCGCCGACCCGGCTTGCCCTGCACCGGAGCCTCCCGGCCGGCCCCGGTATCCCGCTCCCCGGCGGAGCCGGAGGCTTTCTTCTTGGCCACGATGTTGCGGTCGATGATCAGGTTGGGCTCGTTCTGCAGGAGCCAGTGCCTGATCTTGGAACGCGCCCGGGAGGTACGCACGAAGCGCAGCCAGTTCAGGTGCGGGTGGGCGGAAGGGGCGGTAACGATCTCGATGACCTGGGTGTTTCGCAGCTCCTCGTTCAGCCTCACCAGGTTGCCGTCGGCCTTGGCCGCCTGGCAATGGTTGCCGATCTCGGTGTGGATATGGTAGGCGAAATCTAGAGCGGTGGCGCCCCGGGGCAGCTCGATGATGTCTCCCCGGGGCGTAAAAACGTAGATCGAATCCTTGAGCAGCTCCCGCTTGATTTCTTCGAGAAAATCCGGTGAAGCGACGCTGGAGGAGTCCCAGCTTTTCAGCATGTTGATGATGGTAAGCTGCTCGGGCTTGAAGCTCTCCCCCGCCAGCTCCCGCTTGTACAGCCAGTGAGCCGCAATGCCCTCCTCGGCGGTCCGGTGCATCTGGTGGGTGCGGATCTGCACCTCCAGCATCTTGCCCGCGGGACCCATCACCGTGGTGTGCAGGCTCTGATAGAGGTTGGACTTGGGCATGGCGATGTAGTCCTTGAAGCGTCCCTCGATCGGCTTCCAGAGACTGTGCAGGATGCCCAGAAGCTCGTAGCACTGCCCTGGGGTGTTGCAGAGGATACGCATCCCCGCCAGGTCGTATATCTCGTCGATGATCCTGCCGGTTTTCTTGATCTTACGGTACATCGAGTAGTAGTGCTTGACCCGGCTTTCCATCTCGACCGGTATCCCGGCCTTCTCGGCTTCCAGGCGGATGCTCTGCTCCATGGAGCTCAGGAACTCCTGGAGATCTTCTTGCCTCTCCTGCACGAAGTGATCGATCTGCTCGTAGGCTCGGGGATGGAGCACCTTCAAGGCCAGGTCTTCCAGCTCGTTCTTGATCCGCGACATGCCCAGCCGCCCGGCCAGAGGAGCGTAGATCTCCAAACACTCGGCGGCGATGCGCTTCTGGCTGCCGGGAGCAAGATACTCCAGGGTGCGCATGTTGTGCAGCTTGTCCGCCAGCTTGATCATTATCACCCGGATGTCCTTGACCATGGCGAACAGCATCTTGCGGATCGAGGCCGCAGCCTGGGTGGTTTTGCTGCGGCCCCGGATCACCGAAATCTTGGTGACCCCCTGGACCAGGGCTTCCACCTCGCGTCCGTACTCCTTGCGCAGCTCCCGGGAGGACAGGCCGGTGTCTTCCAGAGCGTCGTGCAGAAGTGCTGCGATTACGGTCTGGAAGTCCAGGTGAGCGTCGACCAGAATCTCCGCCACCCGCAAGGGGTGTATGATGAAGGGCTCCCCGCTGGCCCTCTTCTGATTGTGGTGCAGCCCTTCACCCCAGCGCAGGGCCGAGAAAATCTTCCTGCGCTCTTCTTCGGTATAGCGCTCCAGCTTGCGCGAGAAATCCTGGATCAGGCTACGCACGCCGGTCTCCGCCATAGGAACCCAACCTTCCCCTGATCAACCTGTCGCGCCCGGCCAGATCCGGCGCGACGACGATCTCTTCGAATCCCTGGGCGGCCAGCTCACCGGCTAGCCCCTTCATCTGCCCTGCCGCCGCTTCCAGAAGAAGGTAGCCCGATGAGCTCAGCTTCCGGGGGGCCTGGCGAATCAGGCGCCGCAGCAGATCCGTGCCGTCGGCGCCCCCACGGAGGGCGATCTGCGGCTCTGGCCAGCCCGCTTTCCTCATATTCTCCGCCTCCAGGTCGCTAAGGTACGGGGGATTGGCCGTGATCAGGTCATACCGCTCGGGAACCCGGGACAGCAGGTCCGAACGGTGCAGCCTGACGGGAGTTCGGCGCCGCAACCGCCGGGCGAAGCGGCCTCGATCAGGCGGTTGCAGCAGCCGCCGGATATTGATTGCGGCCACCTCCAGGGCTTCCGGCAGGAAATCCGAGGCGGAAACCTCGAGCTCGGGCAGAGAGCTTTTCAACGCCACGGCCACACAGCCGCTTCCCGTACAGGCGTCGTGTACCCGCTTCAGCCCGGGATCCGCCTTCAGGATGGCCAGCGCCTCCTCCACCAGCAGCTCGGTTTCCGGACGGGGTACCATCACCCGCTCGTCCACGTAGAACTCCAGGCTGTAGAACTCCTTCTTGCGGCGGATGTAGGAGACCGGCAGCCCCGAACAGCGCATCTGCAGGAAGCTGTGGAAACGCTGCAGGCCCTCTTCGGCCACCGGATCGGGAAGGGAGGCGAGCAGCAGCTCTTTGCTCTTTCCCAGCGCCTCGGAGAGCAGCAGCGTGGCGTCCAGAAGCGGCGTTTCCACCTCAGCGTAGAACAGACGGCTTTTCCCCTGCTGGAGAGCGGCGGCTATGTTCATACTGCCAGCTTCTTGAGATATTCCTCCCGGGCGCTGAGCTTGAGCGCCTCGATGATCGGATCCAGGTCGCCCAGCATCACCTCCTCGAGGCGGTAGAGGGTGAGGTTGATGCGATGATCGGTCAAGCGGTTCTGCGGGAAGTTGTAGGTGCGGATACGTTCCGAACGGTCTCCAGAGCCGACCTGTACCCTGCGGGCGGCGGCCCGCTCGGCGTGCTTCTTCTCCTCCTCCTTCTCGAACAACCTGGCCCGCAGCACCCGCAGCGCCTTGGCTTTGTTCTTATGCTGGGACTTCTCATCCTGGCAGGTAACCACCATACCGGTCGGCAGGTGCGTGATCCGTACCGCCGAATCCGTGGTGTTCACACTCTGTCCCCCCGGGCCCGAAGAGCGATAAACATCGACTCGTAAATCTTCCGGGTGGATGGCTATCTCCGTGGGCTCCGCTTCCGGCAGCACCGCTACGGTTACTGCGGAGGTGTGGATGCGTCCCCCCGCCTCCGTAACCGGCACCCGCTGCACCCGGTGTACCCCGCTCTCGTAGCGCAGACTCTCGTACACGCTCTTACCGGTGATGGAGAAAATTACCTCCTTGAAGCCGCCGATTTCGGTCTGGTGGGAGCTGAGGATCTCGATATTCCATCGCCTGGACTCGGCATACCGCGAATACATGCGGAAAAGGTCGGCGGCAAACAACGCCGCTTCCTCTCCGCCGGTGCCGGCCCGCACCTCCATGATGATGTTTTTGAGATCCAGGGGATCTTTGGGCACCAGCAGCATCTTCAGCTTGTGGAGGCTCTGTTCGCGCTTCTCCTTCAAGCCTTTCAGCTCCTCCCGGGCCAGGCTGATAAGCTCCCCCTCTCCGCCTTCCTCGATCAGCTCCTCGGTACCCTTGATCTCGGCGTTCAGCTTCTGATGGCTGAAATACTCCTCCACTATGTTCTCCAGCCCGGCCAGTTCCTGCATCAGCTCGCGGTAGCGCTTCTGATCCTTGAGCACTTCCGGGTCCGAAACCTGTTCCTGCAGCTCCTGATAGCGTCGCTGCATCCTGTCCAGTTTCTCGAATATAGCGCTCTCGTGCATCTGTTGCTAAGGTATCAAAATTAAGATGCCCGTTCAATCCGGGGGCGGCTCAGGCGCTGCGTCCCGTCCTGGTAAGAAAAAACCCAAACAGACTTCCGCAAATCCCCCCGATAACGTGGGCAAACTGGGAGACATTGTCCTGCGACAGGGCGTCGATGAACTCCTTGGCCAGGAACAGCACCACGATCAGAATAAAGGTCAGCGGAATCTCCCCGGTTCGGATGTTGGTGAAGGAACTCAACAGAATGAGCATGAAAACAATCCCGCTGGCTCCCATCAATCCGGTAGAGAAAAAAACGAGGTTCAGTACGCCCGTAACCAGGGCGGTGACCACCATCATCAGGAACAGAGGCCCGGAGCGGTATTTTTCCTCCAGTACCGGACCGATGAGCAGAATGAAGCTGAAATTGCTCATCAGATGTATCCAATCCCTGTGTCCCAGGACGTGGGAGAACAGGCGCAGGAAATCGATCGGCCGGCCATGGAAGCCGGGATAGGCGACGAAATAGCGGGCCGTGAAGCCGCCGTCCACCTGATTGATGACCAGAACGGCTGTGGCCAGCAGAGTGAAGGTGAGTATTACCGGAGCGTTGTAGCGGATACGCATGCCTTACCGTACGGACTGACCACTCGCTTGTCAACCGTCGAGGAGTTTACGAATCTTTCGCAGCAGGATCTGGCTGGTGAAGGGCTTGGAGATCAATTCCAGCCGAGCGGCCGGCTCCCAGTCCTCACTCTCGCCTATCAACAATACCGGCAACCCCGGCCGCATGTTCCTGATATTCTCAGCTAGTCCGGTCCCCGGCCGGTCGGAAAGCGTGACCGTAGTACACAGCAGGTCGATCTTGCTGTGCAGGATCTTCCACAAAGCCAGGGCGTCGGCGGCGCTGCTTGCCGCGGTCACCGTATATCCATATTTCTGCAACACCCTTTTGGTATAGCGGCGAACCTTGGCTTCGCTTTCCACCAGGAGGATTCTTTCCCTGCCTCGCAGCCTCGCCTCGGATACCTGGGCTTCTTCGCTGCCGATCAGCTCCTCCTCACCGATGCGGGGGAAATAAACCGTGAAGGCGCTTCCCCTGCCCGGTTCGCTGTGGGCGAAAACGTAGCCCTCGTTCTGCTTTACGATTCCATATACCGTGGAAAGGCCCAGGCCGGTTCCCTTGGCCGGTTCCTTGGTAGTGAAAAAGGGCTCGAAGATATGCGCCAGTGTTTCCTTGGACATGCCGATACCGGTGTCACGTACCGAGCAGAGCACGTAACCGCCCGGATTGACCATGTACAGCTCGTCGCTTCTCAGCTCACCCACGTCGGCCGCCCGGGTCTCGATAATCAGCCTGCCCCCGCCGGGCATCGCATCCCGGGCATTGGCGGCCAGATTCAGAACTACCTGCTCCACCTGGATCGGATCGGCATAAATATAAAGAGGCTCCGATGCGCTGTCGATCTCCAGCTCCCTGCTGTCCCCGATCAGCCTGCGGATCATATTCTGGATGTTCTGTAAAAGACTGTTGAGATTGATCAGCTTCGGTTGGGCAACCTGCCGGCGGCCGAAGGCCAGAAGCTGCCTCGTGAGGGCCGCAGCCTGGGAGGAAGTGGCCTTTATCTGCTCCACTTCCCTTCGTACAGCGCTGTCTCCCTGAAGCTCATCGAGAAGCAGCTCGCAGTAGCCGTTTATCACCATCAGCATATTGTTGAAGTCGTGGGCGATCCCCCCGGCGAGCTGACCCACCGCCTCCATTTTTTGAGCCTGGAAAAGCTGCTGCTCCAGTTTCTTGCGCTCGGTAATATCGTTGCCGATGCTCAAGATCCCCACCAGCCGGCCGGCCTCGTTGTAGATCGGCTTGTTCGACCAGGAAATCCATACGGACCGTCCATCTTTGGTGACGTTCTCGTTTTCGTTGTAGATAAACTCCTCCGGCCTGTCCTTGATCCCCTCGATCATGGATACCAGGTCCCGGCCGGTCGATTCCCTGTCCGCCACGATTGTTCCGAGTACGGACCGGCCCACAATTTCCTCGCTGCTGAAGCCCAGCAGCCGCTGTCCGTACTCATTGATAAAGGTGATGATACCGTTGATGTCCCAGCGCAGAATGATGCTGTTGGCGTTCTCCACCAGGTCCCTGTATTTCTCTTCGCTGTGCTCCAGGCGCCTCTGGGCGTCCCTGTAGGCGGTTATATCCCGGAAGCTCCATACCCGGCCGGCGATCCGCCCCCCGATGACCAGAGGAGCAGAAAATCGTTCGAAGATCCTGCCGTCTTTGAACACCAGCTCATCGATCTCTTCGTCCTTCCTTCCGTAAAGAACGCGAATTTTCTCTATATAGGCGGGGGGATCGACCAGCTGATTCATGACGAACTCGCGGATCTTCAGATCGTCCCTCTCCCGGATCAACTCCTCGGGGACTCGCCACATCTCGGCGAAACGGCTATTGGACAGAACTAACCGCCCGTGGTTGTCCACTACCAGAATGCCGTCGGCCGTCGCCTCCAGGGAAGCAGTGAACAACCCGTCTATCTCTATGCCGGAGCTCTCGCCGCAGCCGCCTCGATTCGCCGGGATGTCGGGAAGCGAACCGCTATCCTTCTCACTCATGGGCTGACGCTCAGGCGAACCCTCGCAGGAGCGCGGCTATCTCTCGGCTTTTGCTCTCCGCGGTTTCCCGGTTGACCGCCTCCAGGCGCAAACGAATCAACGGCTCGGTGTTGCTCGGACGTACATTGAACCAGTACTCGCCGAACTCTACGCTCAGCCCATCGAGCTTGCTGACCCTGGCTCCCGTCCCGGTGAAATGACGCTCCACCGCCTCCATCACTCTGTCCTTGTCGGAGACCTCGATGTTGATCTCCCCCGACTGCGCATAGCGCCGGCGCAGTGGAGCCAGCAGCTCGGAAAGGGGCATCTCCCGGCTTTGCAGCAGCTTTATAAGCACAGCCAGGCCGTAGGCGGCGGATTCCGTGTAGTAGCTGTCGGTGACCTTGAAATAACCGTGTCCTGAGGTTTCGGCCCCGAAGACCGCCCGGCTTTCGACCATGGCGTCGTAGATAAACGTATAACCCACCCTCGAGACCACCGGCTTTCCTCCCAGCTCTTCGATGCGCTCGGGAAGAGCCCGAGAGGAGATCAAGTCGTAAACGACGGCCGCGCCGGGGTGCTCGGCCAGGAGCTGTTCGGCAATCAGGGCCGCGACGTAGTAGTTTTCGACGCTCTCGCCGTGCTCGTCCAGAAAGACGACCCTGTCCCCGTCTCCATCCAGAAGAGCGCCGATCTCGGCCCCGAGCTCGAGCACCTTGGCGGCCGCATGAAGCCTGCTCTCCGCTTTGAGTGGATTGGGATCGCGGTTGAGGAACGAGCCGTCCGGCTGCTCGTTCAGAATATGGGCATCCAGACCCAGTCTCTCACTCAGGCTGCGAAAAACACGCCCGGCGGAGCCGTTGCCCACGTCGATGACTACTTTCAAACCGATCTTCCGGCCTTTCAGCGGAGCGCTGATGAAATCGACGTACTCCTCGATGCGATCGACCTCTTCGAACGATCCTCCCGGAAGCGCCGGTTCCTCCTCCAGGTCGGATACGATCTGCTCGATGTCGCGCAGGCCCTTGTCGTAGCTGATCGAACCTCCTTCGCTTCCGTAGAGCTTGAATCCATGATACTCCGGCGGATTGTGGGAAGCCGTTACCATGACCCCCCCTTCGTAACCGTCGCTCATCTGGTAGTAGTGTAGCTGCGGTGTGGAAACCATGCCGATGCCCCGCACGGTTTTTCCTTCCGCCACCAGGCCGTGACCCAGCGCCTGGTACAGCTCCTCCGAATGAGTACGGGCGTCGTAGCCTAGCAGATAGGAGTCCTTTCTCAAGAAGCGAGCGAAGGCCCTGCCTATCCTGTAGGCCAGGGCGGTATCGATATCCTTTCCGTATATACCCCGAATATCGTAAGTCTTGAATACCCCTGCCATATGTATCCCTATTGTAGCGCTTTATTGCTCTTTGCGAAATACCAGGATGCTCTGGTGAATCAGGGAGGGAATATACTCGTACTGGTATCCGTACACGTGCAGGGACTTGCTGACATCGTACCAGATGAGATTACCCTTGAGGGTCAGCCCGAGAGCAGATAGCGCGGCGGACAGGTCTGCGCTGAGGAAATGGTAGCGGCCGGAGTGGTACATATCGCCGATGAATACGACCAGGTAGCCTTTGGGCTTGAGGAGGCGGATCGAAGCCTGAAACACTTCCTGCAGCTGCCCGAGCCACTGCTCCTTGCTTTGATAGCTGCCGTCGTTGAAGGCCGCCAGCTTGGACAGACGGCGCTCTCGCTGAGGCTCTCCCACCCGCTTGAACTTTCCCCGGCTGCGCCGGGCCCGATCCATCCGCCAGTAGGGGACATCCGTCAGGATGAGATCGAAGGCCCTGTCCCGTTCGGCTTCCTGCTCGGCGAGCCGAACAAGCTCGCTGCGGCTGTCCCCGCAGATCATCGTCTGCTCGGGGATTTTCTCCAGAGCGCATACCCGGCGGTAGATCTCGACCCACTGCGGGTTGAGCTCGATACCGACCGCTTTCCTTCCTCTCAAGCTCGCTCCCAGGAGGGTCCCCCCGACGCCGGCGAAGGGATCGAGAACCCGCTGGCCCCGTTTGGTGAAAACCTCGATCAGGTCCCCGCACAGGTCGGGAGGTTTCTGTCCGCCGTGGCGTGAGCGCAGCCTGTGCTGCAGATTCGGGGGATACGGCTTGTTGATTACGCTCTTGCTCCAGTAGACCCATTCCTTGCCGGTCAGATCGTTCAGACGATTCCGGGGTGAATAGTAGCCCCGGCTCTGCCCGCCCGCGGTGAACAGCTCGATCTTCCTGCCCGAGAAGGCGCCCGGCCGGCTCACCCGGCAGTAAAAGATCCGCTCGCTGATCACACGCTTGCGGGAGCTGCCCGCTCCGTTTCCGAAAACCGGGTACGGCTTCTCCAACACCTCCACCGGGCCCCTGCTGGCCAGGATTTCCTCGATCTCGGCGTCGCTGATGAGACCTTCGCTGTTGTAGCTCAAGTATATGTGCCGCGCCCGGGCCGCCTGGACCAGCTCTGCCAGGGCCCCGGCGGCCTGGTTCTTGCGGGAGTAGCGGCTCTTGAGCTGCTCCCGCCTGAACTTGCGAGTCTTGCCGTACAGCTTCGGCTTGTCCCAGCGCATGATATTCTCCAGCACATGGTAGCAGTCGATATACTGCCGGCTGTTGTAGGGAGGATCGAGGTACAAAACGTCCGCCGCAAGCCTCCGGAGAAGCTGGTTGGCGTCCTCGTTGTAGACTTCGTTTCCGCCGTTTCCCTCCAGCTCCACGGCCGGAAGCCTGAGGTGCAGGGGCTTTCGCACATTGCCGTCGACCAGGTGCCTGCCGCAGCGCTCCTGATCCGGGCCCTCCGGGCGGCCGTCGGAGCGAGCGTCTAGGTGCTTGAGAAAAGCGTCGTACTGCCCGACCGTGTTGGCCGCCTTGTCCGCCGCCAGCAGCAGGCTGGTGAGCAGCAGGTAGCCTTCCTGCTCGCTGCAGCGCCCGGCCCGCCGGTACGAGGCGATGGCCTCCCGCACCGCATCGATCTTGGCGGCGTTTTCGGGCGTGAAGTAGCTGCCGCCGTAGCTGGCGAAAACGTAGCCTCGAACCGGGCTCAAGGCGTTCAGCTCCTCCAGCAGATCGCCCACCCTGTCCAGGTCCACCTCCGCCGGAGTGGAGGTCAGGAAGGCCCGGTTGGCCACGTAATTGGAGTACAGCAGATCGTTGGCAATGATCTTGACGGCGTACCGCCGGAACCCGGCGGCGACCACGCCGGTGCCGGCGAACGGATCGACGAATACCTCGATTCCTCCGGTGCGGGTCAGGATGGTTTCGGTGATAAAATCCAGCAGGCGGTACTTGGAGCCCAGGTACTTGCGGTTTTGAGGCTGCACCGGCGTGTCTTCGGCCGCATCTGCCGCATTCGTATCTGCTGCCTCCATATCTGCTGCGTCTACGGCCGGCCCCGTTGAATCGTTAAGGGCTATCGTTCCCCTCCCCCCGTCGATTTAGATGCCAGTATAGCAGACCGCGGCTCCGCCCGCAATGGCCCCGGGATAGGAAGGACCCCCGCCTACCGAAGTCCCAGGCTCACTCCTTGCTCCAATTGCCGCTTACGCGCAGGTCATCCTTCACGGTATAGGTGCTCAATGTAGCCCGATCGTTTTTCATGAAATCGTCCCATTTACCGTAGTATCTGCTGTAGGTGAGCGTCCTGCCGGTTTCCGGCGTTCCCACGGTCGGATCCGAACCCAGGGCGCCTTTCACCCCCGCAGCGGCGTGGATAATCCGGGCCGTGTCGGCGTTGCTGAGGAACCTCTCGTCCACCCGGAGCTGCCCCGAGGCCCCGAACCTCTTGATCAAGAGCAGGGGGTACGCTTTGGAGATCTCCCACCGATTGAGCGGATTATCCAGGCCGGGAGGAAGGGACAAGCCGCTGTCCTGCGCGTTGTTGCCGTGGTCCGACGCCACGACGATGAACGTGTTGTCATAGACGCCGTTTGCCTTCATCCAATCGGTCCAGTCGAGCAGAAAATCGACCATCTTCTTCGCCGTATTGTAGGCGCCGCGCCCGTCCACGAAACTCCTGGTCCCGGACTCCGGATCGGGGAACTCGTCCCTGATGATGGAGCCTTGGCGGTTCACGCCGAAAGGTTCGTGCGTGAATTGCGTGTCGATGAGCTTGAACGTGCCCGCCGTGTCCGCCGTGGAAGACAGCTCGGGAAGCAGGTCCAGGTAGGCATAGGTCTTTACGGCGTTTCTGGCCATCTTGCGGATCTGGTAGGACTTTCTGAAAATAAGCCAGCTTCCCGCGTCGTAAATCGCGGTCTTCACCATGACGGGAGCGGACTGGAACAACGCCACCATCACGAGGAGCCTGTTCTTTCCCGAATCCACCTCCTCGCCTGCGTCGTAGCCGGTGCGCTTTTTCCAGTAACCCACATAGGCGCTGGACGAGCTCGTCCGCAGCCGCCCGCTGTGCCGCCCGAAAAGCGCGGTCGGATCCGTGTACGTCAGGTCCACCGTCGATACGTCCAGCCCGCTCGCGAGCATCGCTTCAAAGAACTCGCGCACCGCCCCTTCGTACTTTTCGCGCCCCTTTCCTGGCATCCGATTCATGGCTTGCGGAAAGTACGCGGGCCCCGCCAGCATCGCCGGCATGGAGGTCACCGTGGTGGAGGAGATCGAAAGCGTATTCGGGTACCAGGTAAAGCCGTCCAGGGCATCGCGGTATTCCGGGTTTTCCCGCACCAGCTTGCCGATGTAGTTGCCGTTGAACATATCCGCGATCACGAAGATGATGTTTGCCTTGCTCGTTGAGAACCTGTGGACGTCCCTACTTTCCGCAGGCAGGCTGGCCTCCTGATGAGACGGTGCGGCGTCTTCAACCTTCCACTCCGTCCTGAAAGAGGCGACGGCGGTCTGAACGGTGAAGGCGGCCGTGAACGCCACGAGGCATGGCACGACAATGGCTGCCCGCTTCCTCACGATGACCCAGGCCACCGCGCAGGATGCGGCAATCACGACCAGATCCAGAAGGATCGCCGGGATCCGCGGACTCTCGAGCAGATAGTCCTTTTCCAGGTGCAGCTCGTCCAGGGTCCCGTAGTCTCCGGGGATGATGTAGTTGAAGACAAGGACGACCAGGATGACGGCCACGACGACCCAGACCGCCCGCGGACGCCCGCGGACGCCCGCCAGGCGGAAAACGGCGAGGCCTGGTACAAAGAGCAGCACCGCCGCCAAAGAGTTGCGCAGGAGCAGCTCCCCCAAACCCATACCGATGTCTCGAGGAGAAGAGAAATAGATCAGGGCGGGCGATATGACGAACAGATACAACAGAAGGAAGGCGAAAGCAAAAATAAAGAGCCTCGTGCGGTGAAGGATCTCGACTTCCTTCTCCGGCGCCGCTCTCCGCGCCAGGAGACCCATAAGGGAAGTGCCTATGATCACATCCTGAATCAACACCGTCAGCAGCTTGATGTTCGTATTGGAGATATACGCGTTTTGAATACGGGCGAATACAAGCAGGTACGCCGCGAAACCGAAAAGGGCCCACTGCGCCGCCAGGGCGATCAAGGCCGCTTTCGAGGGCGGCGGTCCGCGACGGATGCGGCGCAGGACAAGGACGCACGACAGGATAAGACCGGCTGCCGCCGTGGCCGCGATGGCGTATTTGAAGCTGCGGTCGAAATACAGCTGCCAGTAGACCTGGATACCGAAGAGCAGAAAGACGAGCAGGGGTCCCTTGGCGGGTTCCAGGTATTTCCGTATCAGGTTCCAAACCGACTCTTGCGCCCCCGAATCCCCGACCTCCTCGGCGGCCCCCCGCGGGGACGGCAGCATTCTTGCCAGGACCGCGTTTTTCGGGATCGAGAGGAGGTTGTTCATGGTCCAGTACAGGAGCAGGCCGGACGGCCTGTCGTAGAGGACCACAAGAAAAAAGCCCGCAAGGGCCAGGAGTTGAAGGGTTCCCCTGGCCGACCTGCCGCGCGCATAGAGCAGGGAAGCGGCCACATTGACCACGGTCATGACGAAGGGCAGGAGGTTGGCCCCCCAGAGCAGGCCGTCCGGACGCGCAAGGTCTTTCAGGAACAAAAAAGATGTTCCGGCATATCCGGTATAGCGCGATAGATACAGGTAGGGGGCGAGAAAGAACGGGATCTGGATAATGAGGCCCATGGAAGCGCGCAGGGGGGAGATCGGCCCGTACCCGTAAAGGCGATGGGCGTTCCTGAGAAGATAAAACCGCTTTTGCCCGTTGTAGTGAGCCCTTATGCTCGCGACATCCTTCGCCATCCGCCTCTGGACGGCCTCTTCCTGAGACCTCCACTTTTCAGCGAGGTAGTACAGGGGAGCCGTAACGATCGTAACTACGAGGCTCAACAGTAAAAGCGCCGGGCCATAACCTGCGCCAGCATTCACGAGGTTCTCGAAAACAAGAACGAGGAATAACTCTATCGGCTTGATGAATACGGTGTATAGAACCTTCATGTGATGTCCTGTGCGAGATAGTCGATAGCAACGGCTACCTGGATTTTGTCCTAAGTATTCAACAGAACGGACGGGCGCATGTCAAGACACGGCCCGTCCTCGCCTGGAACGAGGAAACGGAGAAGAATCCGGTCTACCCGCAGACCATCCTCTGATATTGGTGGTTATTTGTGACCTCATTCTGCGTAGGATTGTGCCCTGCTACGCTTTGAGACGATAGGTATAACCTCCGGAAAATCTGAAGCGAAAGCGCCGGTTTTGGCGTTTTTAACAATGAGCGTCTGAAGCCGTCAGGAACGCAACCATGAGCGGTACCCCTCCTCCGGGAACGATTCGAATCGGAGGCCCGACCTTGAGAAGCGACCATATTGAAACCACCCTGGCGGCGCTGGCCGAGTGGCACGGACGGCCGTTGAGCGTCGCGGCTGTCGGCAAGCGTCTCGCCGTCTCCGGCCGGGTCGTGCGCAGCCGGATCGCCGAGCTGGAAGAGGCCGGCCTGCTCTGGCTTCTTCCTCCCCTGCCGGCCGCCGGTGCGTTACGGGCAAGAAAGACGCCGAAGCTGTACCTAAACGCCCTGTCGGGCTCGCCGGCGGCAGAATCGAACCTGCTGCGGGCCGTCTGCAGGAAAGAGTCCAGCCGCAACCCGCCCGGCAGCACCTGGTACTTTGGCGGCTACGGGGTCGGCCAGGTCGAGCTGGTCGTGCAGCGCGGCAAACGGCGTATCGGTTTTACGTTTCTACAGGAGAAGCTGCCCGGGCGGAGGTGCTTCGGCTACCTGAAGCGGGTTCTGTCGAACGACATTATCCAGGCGGCGTTCGCCCTGTATCCGGGAAGATGGTCTTTTTTCGCGGCTCCACGCCTGGTCGTGCTTCCTGCCAGCGAGCTGCTCGACCGCTACTCCCGTTGGACCTCCGCGTGTCTGCAGCGCTCACCGCAGGCGCTTCACAGGCTGGTCAGGAGGTACAACGTCAGGCGCAGCCGGGCCTGGCTGCGACCCGGCACCGCCGCCTGGCTGCAGCCGGGCGGGCGTGAAAGCCGCCGGCCGCCGCCATCTCTTCCCTTTTCTTGACAGGAGGAGGCCTGGCCGGCTAATCTGCTGGGACCATGTATAGAATAGCTGTGATCCCAGGAGACGGCACCGGGCCGGAGGTCGTTCGAGAGGGACTGAAAGTTCTCAGCGCGGCTGGTAAGCTCTTCGATATCCGCTTCGAGTTCACGGAGCTGGACTATGGCGGCGAGCGCTACCTGAAAACCGGGGAGGCGCTGCCCCCGAACGCCCTCGAGGAGTTGCGCAAGTACGACGCCATCTATATGGGGGCGATCGGGCACCCGGAGGTAAAACCGGGGATCCTGGAGCAGGGGGTCCTGCTCGCCTTGCGTTTCGGCCTGGACCAGTACATCAACCTCCGTCCGGTCAAGCTGTATCCGAACGTAGAGACCCCCCTGGCCGGCAAGCGCCCCGAAGACATCGACTTCGTGGTGGTGCGGGAAAATACCGAGGGCCTGTACGCCGGAATAGGCGGCTTTCTGAGGAAGGGCACCGCCGACGAAGTGGCTGTCCAGGAGATGATCAATACCCGCAGGGGGGTGGAGCGCTGCATCCGCTACGCCTTCGAGTACACGCGCAAGCACGGCCGCAGCAAGAAGCTTACTCTCTGCGCCAAGACCAACGTGTTGACGTACGCGCATGACCTGTGGATGAGGGTGTTTACCGAGGTGGGCAGAGAGTATCCCGATATCCAGGCTGACTACGCCCACGTAGACGCGACTACCATGTGGATGGTCAAGAACCCGGAATGGTTCGACGTCATCGTTACCACCAATATGTTCGGGGACATCATCACGGATCTCGGGGCCATGATCCAGGGCGGCATGGGTGTGGCCGCCGGAGCGAACATCAACCCGGACGGGGTATCGATGTTCGAGCCTATCGGCGGCTCGGCGCCCAAATATGCGGGTAAAGGCATTATCAATCCCATCGCCGCCATCCTGGCCGGGCACATGATGCTCCAGGCTCTGGGTGAAGCGCTGGCGGCCGAAGCGGTCGAGCGCTCGGTGGTCAAAACCATCTCGAGGCTGAAGAGCATGAACGCCGGCCGGATGGGCTTCTCGACCGCCGAGGTCGGAGACCTGGTGGCCGAAGGTCTCGGCCGGGGTCCCGGCTGAGGGAGGTGCGCAATGCCTGGAGAGGCGGCAGGCGCATTGTATGTCGGGGTGATCGGGTCCGGCCGCTGCGATCGGGCGGCCGCTTCTCTGGCCTACGAGTTGGGCGGGCTGATCGCCGCGGAGGGCTGGACCCTGGTCTGCGGCGGCCTGGGCGGAGTAATGGAACAGGCCTGCCGTGGCGCGCGCTCCAAGGGAGGCGTAACTCTCGGTATCTTGCCCGGCAACACCAGGGCCGAAGCCAATCCTTACCTGAGCTATTCCGTGGTTACCGGAATGGGAGAGGCCCGCAACGTGCTGGTGGTCAAGAGCAGCCAGGCGGCGGTGGCTGTATCCGGGGCCTACGGAACCCTGTCCGAGATCGCCCTGGCCAATGCCGCCGGGATTCCCGTGATCGGCCTGCAGTCCTGGCGGCTCGACCCTGAACAAAACAGGGGCCGCGGCCTGTTCGTTCGTGAGGTGCAAAGCCCCTCAGAGGCGATTCAAGCCATCAAGTCCCTGTTCCCGTAGTTCTTCCGCGATTATTTGTATCATTTTGACTCGATTCGCCGGCATATATGACCCAATGTGTTAAAATGACTCGCTCGGGCATTACCGCAGCTCTGTCCGCAGCAGGGGTGTTTTAATTAAATACTTATATTATATATAATTAAATAGATTCTTAAGTTTGGCATGGAATATGCAATATTCTCATTGACATCAATAGAACGAGGAGGTTCACGATGAGAGGACTTGTTCGATACACAAAACCCAGCGGGCTGTTCGACTGGAACGGGCTTCTGGACAGCTTCTTCGAAGATACTCCGGCCTGGAATACGAACTGTCCCGCCGTGGATGTTCGGGAACAGGACGACGGGTATCGGATGGAGGTAGAGCTGCCGGGACTCAGCGACCAGGACATCGAGCTGAAGGTGGAGGATAACATTCTAACCCTCTCCTCCAGGAAAGACGAGAAAAAGGAAGACAAGGGCGACGGATACCTGATTCGCGAGAGACGGAAGCTGGAGTTCGCACGGACCTTCGTGCTCCCGAGTGACTCCGAGCGCGACAAGATCGGGGCCGAGTTCAAGAACGGGTTGCTGGTTGTAAGCATCCCGAAGAAGCCCGAGGCCAAGCCTCGCAAGATCGACGTAAAGAGCAACTAAGAGACTTAAAGAACGATCTTGGTTCAAGCGACAGCATGCGAAGGCTGTTCCGGATAGGAATCCGGAACAGCCCTTTTTTTCTTCGCCTTTGGAATTACCCGCACCCTGGCCTGTGGCAGCTTGAACGGCGGCCGGCAACGCCTCCGGCTCTTCCCGGCCGCTCCAGGCACACCGCCCGGCTGCTCTGCAGCACGGTGCCCGGCTACGAGAGCCGCAGCAGCCAGCCTCGCAGGTACTCCCCCTCCGGATGGACGGCAGCGACCGGATGATCGGGCGCGGCATGCAGCTCTTGCAGAAGCTGAACCTCCCTGTCTGCCTGCCGGGAAGCCTCCCGCAGGACCGTGAGGAAGTCGCTTCTCGACACCGCTCCCGAACAGCAGAAACTCAGCAGCAGACCGCCGGACTCGACCCTGTCCATGGCCAGCCGGTTCAGACGCGTGTATCCTCTCAGGGCTCCGGGGAGCTCCGACTTCCTGCGGGCGAAGGGAGGCGGGTCCACTACGATCAGCTCGAAGCGGTCGCAGCGCTCGAGAAAGGCGAAGACATCCTCCTCGATCCAGCTCAGGCGCTCCGGCGGGAGCAGTGGGTTCAAGGCCAGGGACTCGTGAAAGACATCCCCGGCCGGCCGGGAGCTCTCCACCGCTACTACCCTGTCCGCCCCCCCGGCGGCGGCCTGCAGGGAGAACGCGCCGGTGTAGGCGAACAAGTCGAGCAGGGAACGCCCCGCCGCCAGCCGGCGGACCAGCAGTCTGTTGTCCCTCTGATCTAGATAAAAGCCTGTTTTCTGGCCTCTCTCGATGTCGACGACTAAGCGGGTGCCCTGCTCCGCGACGACCTCCCTGCCCCCGCCGCTGCCGGCCAGATAGCCGTTTTTCACGGTCAGGCCTTCGATCCGGCTGGCCCGCTCCTCTCTCTTTAGGTACACGGCGCAGCCGGGAAGCAGGTCCAGCAGCGCGGATAGGAGTCGATCGAGCAGCTTTTCCGCCCCGCGGATCAGCGGGCGCACCACCACCGTGCGGTCGTACACGTCCACGATCAGCCCGGGCAGCCGGTCGCCTTCGGCGTTGACCAGCCGATATCCACTGGCCTGAATATCCAAGCCGCGGCGCAGCTCCAAAGCCGCCGCCAGCCTCCTTTCCAACCAGTCCGCCTCCGGAGGCCCGCCGCCGAAGCTCAGCATCCTCACGGCGATCAGGCTGCCGGAGGAGTAGAAACCCCAGCCCAAGATCTCTCCCCGGCGGCCGCCCACCGGAACCAGCTCGCCGTTCTGCGCTTCCTCGCCGGCCTCCAATACCGCTGCGCTGTAGATCCAGGGATGGCGCCGGGCCCGGATCGCTTCCACCCGCTCCGGTTTTAGCACAACCATGCGTCTCTCTTGCGCCTAGCCGGAATAATCCTCGGGATAGAGCACCACCCGCAGGTAGCTGTCCGGCCGGAGGGTCTCCACGGCCAGGCTGCGCAGGCGGTCGGTCGTGACGTTCTGAAGCCTCCGGTCGAAGTCCAAAAGGACCCGGGGATCGAGATCGTTGAGGTAGGCGAGCTGCAGCACCCCCAGCCAGTACTCGTTCTCCCGGAGGTTCTGCTCGTGCTCACGCCGCAGGATCTCCCTGACCTTGGCCACGTCCTCTCCGGGCGGTCCCCGCCTGCGCAGGTCGGCCACCTGCTCGAACACCAGCGCGGTAAGGGACTCCACCTGCTCGGGAGCGCAGCCGAAGCCCACATAGACGAAATATTCCTCGTCCGGATAGCGGTTCAGCTCGGCAGCCACCCCGATGTCATAGGAGCCTCCCGCTTCCTCCCGGACGTTTTCCCTCAGCGCGATGCCCAGAACCTGCTTCAGGGCTTCCAGCTCGAGCCGTCTTTCAAGCGACCACTCCGTACCGCCGCTGAACACGATCTCGACCCGGCTGCGGTTCTCGATCCCTTTGCGCACTTCCCGCTCCACGATTCCCCGAGGCGGATCGATGCCTAAGTCACGCCATGATTCCAACCGGCCGCTAGCGGGCAGGGAGCCCAGGTAGGCGACGGCGAGCGGGCGTATCTGCTGCAGAGTGAAGGTACCCGTAAAAACGAAGGTGAAATCCCCGGCATCGGCGAAGCGCTCCCGGTATACCGCCAGTGAGACATCCAGGTCCATTTCCTCCAGCACTGCTGGGGTCCAGGGGCGTCTCCGAAAATGCCCCCCGGAGACAGCCGTCTGCACCGTGTCCCAGAAAACGGCTTCGGGGGAGGAGGCCCGGTTCGCCACCATGGTCTGGAGGCGCTGCTTGTAGGCCTGATAGCCCTCCAGGTCCCGCCGGGGTTCGGTGAAGTACAGGTAGATAAGTTGAAACAGCGTCTCCAGGTCCTCGGGACGCGCGCTGCCCCGCATTCCTTCGTACAGCTCGCCGATCCAGGGATCTACCGAAACGGTTTTTCCGGCCAGCATCTTCTGCAGCTGGATAGAGTCGAAGCCATCGACTCCGCTCTCGGTTACGATGGGACAGGCGGTCACGGCGGCCACGTACTGCTCCTCGGACACGCGGGAATGGCCGCCGGGACTGAAGGCGGCGAACAGGATCTGCTCCTTCTTGAAGTCGGTGGGCTTGAGCACCACCCGGACTCCGTTCGAGAGTTTCAGCTCGTGCAGGCCAAGCTCGGCGATCTCGGTTTCGCTGTCCAGTTCGGCCCGGTCGAGGGCGGCGGTAAACAGCGGGCCCTCGAGCACCGTGTCTTCATAGGGACTGAGCTCCCTGGAGGCTACCTCATCGAACAGAGCCAGGACTTCGGCCCGCTCGGGGACGGCGGCGGCCTCGCTCTCCGGGGCGCTCACCAGCACTACCCGGTTGTCTTGGCCGAGAATCTCCTGCGCCAGGGCATTGACTTCCTCCAGGGTGATGCGAGGCAGGTACTCCCGGATCAGCCGGTATTCGTACTCCACCGACGGTATCGGCTCCTGTTCCAGGAAATGGGAGGTGAAGCCGCCGGCCAGCTCCTCGGATTCGAGGTTGTCCCGCTCCCGGTATATCCGCTCGATCCAGGTCAGGACGCTCTCCTTTACTCGAGCGAGCTCCGAGGCGGTGAAGCCGTAGCGCCTGACCCGTTCGGTTTCGGTCAGCAGTACCTCCAGGGATTCGACGATGCGCGCCTCCCGCACCCGGGCGGCAAGTATGTACGCCTCCAGGGGACGGATGAGCCTGCGGGTAAGCGAGCCAGCCGTCACGAAGGAAGCGTCGGCCTTCCTGGCCAGCTCCTGCAAGCGTTCGTTCAGCATCCCGTTGTACATGAACTGCACCAGCTCGCGGCGGTAATCCGCCACCGTTTCCAGCACTTGCGGCTCGCTCTTCACGTACAGGCTTACCCTGGTCGAAGTGGCTTCCGGGTCCGTTGCCGGGGCGTACAGGGTCTTCGTCTGGGCCGGCACCGGGTACACGCTCCGTTCCCGTGGAGATTCGGGCGCCTGAAGCCTGCCGAAGCTCCGCCGCAGCAGCTCTTCCATCCACCCGGCGTCAAAATCACCCACCGCGATCACGGCCATCAGATCGGGACGGTACCAGTCGCGGTAGAAGCGGCGCAGGGACAGGAGGCCGGCGTTCTCGACGATTCTCATCTCCCCTATCGGCCGCCTTTCGGCATAGCGGGAATCCTTGAACAGCACCGGGTGCTGCCGGTCCCTCAGGCGCGCTTCGGCTCCCCGGCCCAGCCTCCACTCCTCTACGATCACCGGCCGCTCCTTGTTCACCTCCTCGGGATCGAAGCTGATCAGGTGGGCCCAGTCCTCCAGGATCTGTACGGCCGTTTCCATGACCTCGGGGTCCTCGGTGGGGACCTGCAGCAGGTACACGGTTTCATCGTAGGTCGTGTAGGCGTTCACCTCCGGCCCGAAAGGCATGCCGATCGATTCCAGGTAGTCCACGATTTCCTGCTTCTCGAAATGCTCGGTGCCGTTGAAGGCCATGTGCTCGACAAAGTGGGCCAGTCCGAGCTGGTCCTCGTCCTCCAGAATACTGCCGGCGTTTACCACCAGCCTCAGCTCGGCCCGATTTTCCGGCTTGCGGTTGGCCCGTACGTAGTAGGTCAATCCGTTGTCCAGCCTTCCCAGCCGCACTTCGGGATCGACCGGAAGAACCGCCCCTGGCGCCAGATCGGGCGGCACCTCCGCGGTCACGGCCGCCAGGTCCCGAACCGGCGCAGGCTCGGCGGCGGCGGCAGCCTGGCCGGCGCAGCCGCAAACGCTCAGAAGCGCAGCCAGAACAACTATGAAAAAGCCCGCCGGGAGCAGCCCGAGCAGACGTTGAAGTTTCACTCGGATTTTCGCCAGCATTCCTAAGCCTCCGTTACAGAGAATAAACAGAATTTGAGCCTTCGAATCAAGTCAATTCCGGGCCTCTGAATGCATCTGCCCGGCTTCGGCCGCGAATCCTCAACCTTGACGCCAGGGCAGAATGAAGTCTACCCTGAAGGCCATGGACGAAGCTGAGATCTTACGCCAGGAGTTGGAGCACTACAAGACAGAGAAGGAACGAATACGCAGGGTCATCGGCCAGATCGGCGGGAGCACGTCCAAGCGCCAGGATCGCCTGATCAATGTCGCTTTTCTGGTGGTGGTAGTAGGCTTGTTCGTTTTCGACGTGCTGCGGGAGATTTTCGGGTTCGCCGTTCCGGCCCTGCCCCGCTTTCTCTCCATGGAGCTGGCTCTGCTGCTCGTCTCTCTAAAGATAATCTGGATGATCTACCGCCAGAGCAAGGTCGATCACTTTCAGTTCTGGGTCCTCAATTCTATCGAGTTCCAGATCAACCTGATCAACAGGCGGATCAAAGAAATCGAGGAGCGGCTCCTGTCCAAGCTCGACTAGAGGGCGCTGTAACGGCGATGCCCGCCGCCGGCAGGCCGCAGCTCAGAGAGACGAGCAGGACGTTTGCCGGTTCAACTGCGCCGGACCGGGAAAGACAGACCCAGCGGCCCGCGGCAACCAGAAAGAAACAGGCTGTTGCCGTTGCGGCTTTGAGCACCCGGGGCAGCGCTGCTCTATCAGACCCGCCGTTAATCCTTGATCCCCAGCTCCGCCCTCAAGGTAGACAGGAGCGTCTTGTGGTCGATGGGCTTCTGAAAGATACCGGCCAGTCCGAGCTCTTTTGCATCGATATTATACCGCACCGCATCCCCCACGGAACTAAGCAGGAAAATGGGGGCGGTAAACCCGGCCTCCTTGAGCTGGGTCGAGACCTTGCTCCCGGCATCCACTGTTTCCATCATCAGGTCCAGGAGGATCACATCCGGGTTGATCTTTCGGGCCGTTTTCAGACCCTCCTCTCCCGTAGAAGCTTCCCCCACGACGAAGCCGGCCGACTCCAGAACGATGCGCGTAGCCGCCCGGATATCCGGGTCGTCGTCGATGATGAGGACCGTTTTTCCGGTTTCACCTGCCATAATTTTCCCTCTCCACTGATCGATAAGTAGTAATAGTAGCTCTAAAGCCTTGCTCTTGTTCTCCCGGGCCTTCTCCGTGAGCTCCTCGCCGAACTCGAAGGAGTAGCCTCGTATGCCTATCAGCACCGCCTCGGGTTTGCGCCCGTAGGTTTGCTCGCAGATGGCCAGTACAGCTTCCGGCCTGACCTCGTGGGTCGTGAACTCGACGGCCGCCGCGGGCTCCAGCCGCCTTACCTGGAAGGGTTCGGGCCCTTTCAACGCCGCGTCTACGAATACCACCCGGTCTGCCTGAGCCAGGTCGGCCGCATGCTCGATTGCGAGCTGATAGTCTGCATCCAAGGCCAACCCGGCTAATTCGAGCTTCTCCAGCTCGGTGACCACGGCAGGCCCAAGGCCGTCATCCCGGCGTCCGGGGTTGCCATAGCCCAGAACCAGGACCTGCGGCTGCTGCCCGCCTGTCCCGGCCTCCCCCGCACCGCGACCGCTTTCCGTTCGTCTAGTCCTTTACCCGTTCGTCGATCACGATCCCATCGGGACCTTCGAGGCGTACGGCCAGGGGCATCCGGCCCACCGCATGGGTCGCGCAGCTCAGGCAGGGATCGTAGGCCCGGATGGCCACCTCCACGTGATTGAGCAGCCCCTCCGTGATCTCCTTTCCTTCCAGCTCGTTCCTGGCCACCCACTGTACGGCCTGGTTCATCGGCTCGTTGTTGTTCGTAGTAGACACGATCAGGTTGGCCATGACGATCTGATCGGTGTCGTTCACCCGGTAGTGATGGAACAGCGTTCCCCGCGGCGCTTCGAGAATGGCGATGCCCTCGCTGCGATGACGGCCTTCGGTCACCAGGTCGCTGCCCTGAAGATCCTTGTCGTCGAGCATCTCCTTGATCTTCTCGGCGCAATACAGCGTCTCGATCAAACGGGCCCAGTGGTAAGCCAGGCTGGAGTTGTTCGGCTTGCCTCCGCTCAAGCCCATGAATTCCTGCCGCTCCTTCTCGGCCAGCGGGCTGTCGATAAAATCGCAGTTGTTGATCCGGGCCAAAGGTCCCACTCGGTACCAGCCCTTCTCCATACCCAGGCTCTTTATGAAGGGGAACTTCATATAACTCCAGGGCCTCACCTCTTCACGGATGTACTCCAGGTAATCCTTGGGCGCCACACCGTCGAAGATGATCTTGCCGTCCGCCGCCTTGGCCCTCAAAAGCCCGTCGTAGATGTCCAGGCAGCCGTCGGCCCTCACCAGACTGAGGTGATTGGAGTCGAAGGCGGCGAAGCCGGACAGGTACTTGGCATCGTCGTGGAAGATCTTCTTGAACAGGTTCAATCCATCAACAGACCACTGGACTATCTGGTCGACGTCCTTTCTCAAGAAGTCCCGCTCCTCGATCGACAGGTTCTTATTGATCCCTCCCGGAATGGCCCCGGTACCGTGGATCTTCTTGCCGGCCGTGGCCTTGATCACCTCCTGTCCGTATTTGCGCATCAGTATGGCCATCTTGGCCAGGTCGGGGTGCTTCTGGGCCACCCCGATCACGTTTCGAACGGCCGGATCGGCATCGAAACCGAAGAGAAAATCCGGTGAACAGAGGTGGAAGAAGTGCAGGGCGTGGGACTGAAGGGTCTGGCCGAAGTGCATCAACCGGCGCATCTTCTCCGCCGTGACCGGGATCTTGTCTGCGCCGACGATCACGTCGGTAGCCTTGGCCGCGCAGAGGTGATGACTGACCGGGCAGATCCCGCACAGGCGCTGGATCAACACCGGCATCTCCCAATAGAAGCGCCCCTGGGCAAAGCGCTCGAAGCCCCGGAACTCCACGATGTGAAAACGGGCGTAATCGACCTTGCCTTTCTCGTCCAGGCGGATGGTGACCTTACCGTGCCCCTCCACCCGCGTCACCGGGCTGATGACGATTTTTCTTGTCTTATCTTTAAGCGCAGTGCTCATCGCTTGCTCTCTCCCTTTAATCCTTCTTCAGGTACTCGTAGGGCAGCTCGATCGGCTTGCCTGTCAGCAGGGCCGATAGGATCGCCCAGATCTGGTCTGCCGGGGGCGGACAACCCGGCATGAAGTAGTCCACCTTGACCACTTCATGGACCGGATAGACCTTGTTCATCAGAATGGGGATGTCCGGGTCGTCGGGGATCTTCCCCGCAGGGTTCACCACCGTTGGTCCGTTGAGGTAGGCCTCTTCCAGGCATTCCTTCAGCGGCACCATGTTGCGGTACGCGGGGATATTTCCCTCGATGGCGCATTCCCCGATGGATATCAGTATCTGGCAGTGCTTTCTGAACTCCCGGGCCACTTCCAGGTTCTCGTCGTTGGAGACCCCTCCCTCAATGATGCCCACGTCCACAGGGCCGGTAAATTGCTTTTTGTCGTCGATGGGGGACTTGTCAAACTCCACTAGCTCGATCAGATCGAGCAGGCGCTCGTCGATATCGAGAATCGACATATGACATCCGAAGCAGGAGGTCAGTGCCGTCGTTGCTACCTTTACCTTGGCCATGATCAACCTCTCTTTCCTTCTATGTCGGCGCCGATCGGCTGTTTGTCGAACTTACGGGTGCCTATGGGCATTTTCCAGCCCACCCGCTTGACCATCAAGCTGCCCGTAGGGCAGTAGCTGGCCGCCTTGTCCGCCGCCTTCAGGTCGGTTTCGGATAGTCCGTGACGGGCGTCTACGATCAGGCGCTTGTTGATCCCTCTGCCTTCGAATCCGAATACCCGTTTGCCGTCGACCTCCATGGACGAGCGGACGCAGCGTCCGCAGAGCACGCAGCGGTTTCGGTCTATGAAGAAGTTGGGGTGGCTGCCGTCCAACTCCTTCTTCGGAAACAGGTACGGATAACCGGGGACCATCATCTGAAAGCGATAGGCCAGGGCTTGCAGCTCGCAGTTGCCGCTCTTTTCGCAGGCCGGGCAGATGTGGTTTCCCTCCACGAACAGCATCTCTATGATGTTCTTGCGCATCTCGTTCAGCTCTTCGGTGTTGTTCTCGACGACCATACCCTCGGCCACCACCATGGTGCAGGCGTTGATCGGTTTGCCGTTTACCTTTACCGTACACACCCGGCAGTGCCCGCCCGGGGTCAACTCCTCGTGGAAGCATAGGTGTGGAATGTAGATCCCGGCCTCGCTGGCCGCTTCGAGGACCGTTTGACCCGCAGCGGCCTGGACGGACTGCCCGTCGATGATAATTCTCACTTTGTCTGCCATCCTCATACCTCCTCTACATCCACGAACTTTCTGCCCGTCGCCGCACAGTACTCGCTGAAAGCGCCCTCTACATCGAAATACGGGATGAAGGCCCGGTCGGTGATGCGCTGCTTGTACAGGGCGGGGAAGTTCTGCAGGGTGGTCAGAATCGGGTTGGCCGCCGTCTGTCCCAGTCCGCAGCGGCTCATCGTCTTCACGGTGTTACCGAGCTTCCGCAGCTCTTCCAGATCGGAGGCCGTTCCCTTTCCCTCGAGGATTTTCTCCATTTTCATCTTGAGCAGCGTGGTGCCGACCCGGCAGGGAACGCACCAGCCGCAGGACTCCTCCACGAAGAACTCGGTAAACGCCAGAACCTGCTCGAGCAGGTCCCTCTTGGGCCCGAAGACGATCACCGATCCCCCGGTGGGAATATCTTCGAAGCTGATTTTACGGCCGTGGTCTTTGGGGGCCAGACAGTGCCCCGAGGGTCCGCCTACCTGCACCGCTTGGGCGCCTTCGCCGCCCACCAGCTTCAGCAGTTGGCCGACCGTGATTCCGTACTCGACTTCATAAACGCCGGGCCGGGAGCAGTCGCCGGAAACGCTCAGCAGCTTGGTGCCGGTCGATTCCTGGGTCCCGTAGCGGGCGAACCACTCACCGCCCTTTTCCAGTACCCGGGCGGCGCAGCAGAGTGTCTCCACGTTGTTGACCGAGGTCGGCTGGTCCAGGTAGCCCTTCTGAACGGGATAGGGCGGCCGGTCGCGGGGAGCGCCCCTCTTGCCTTCCAGGCTCTCGATCAGCGACGATTCCTCGCCGCAGACGTAGGCGCCGGCGCCGAGCTGAATGCGGATATCGAAGTCAAAATCCTCCCGGCCGGCGATGTTCTCGCCCAGCAGGCCGTGGCGGCGGCGGCGGGCCAGCACCTGTTCCAGGTGGGGCCAGAGATAGCTGTACTCGGCGCGCAGATACAGAAGGCCTTCTCCCGCGCCGAGCGCATAACCGGCGATGGTCATGCCCTCGAACAGCAGGTCGGCCTGCTCGGTCAGGATCAGCCGGTCTTTGAAGGTGCCCGGTTCCCCTTCATCCGCATTGCAGATGATGTAGTGGGTGCCCTTGGCCTTGCGGCAGAAGCTCCACTTCATACCGGTGGGAAACCCTGCGCCGCCGCGCCCGCGCAGCCGGCTTTTGTTGATCTCCTCGATCACCTCCTCCGGCTTCATATTCAAGGCCTGGCGAATGGCGGTTCCGTTCTCGAAAGGTGCCATCACCACCGGCCCTGCCTGGCGCAGGTTCGGCTCTACGTCGGCGTTGGGGAAAAGCTCGCCCTTGCTGACCCTGCCCCCTTCTTTCCTGATCGCCGCCACGATGGCCGGTACATCATCCGGCTTGAGCCCGGTTATCACTATCCCGTTGACCAGGGCGGCCGGAGCCTGGTCGCACATTCCGGTACAGGAAGTGTACCTCAGGCTAATCATCCCGTCCTCCGTAGTCTGGCCGACCGGGATGCCCAGCTCCTTCTCGAAGGCTTTCGCCACTTCCTCCATACCATGCATCCGGTCCACAACACAGTTGCTGAGGCGGATGGTGCACTTGCCCGCCTGCTCGCGGTCGAAGAAGGAATAGAAGCTCACCATGTCCTGGACCTGCACTCTGTGAATGCCCAGGGCCTTGGCGATGCCGTCCACTGCGTCGTCGGATAGATAGCCTTCCTGCGCGTGAATATCCCGCACGATATCCATCAAGCGGTGCGGATCTTTTCCGTACTCCTTGACAACTTTTGAGATCAACGCAGTATTTGCTTTAGACATGCCTGCTGCCTCCTCACCAGGAAAATAGCTCTTCTAGTCACGTTATGGTGATTTATTTGCTGGAGCTATATCGTGAATTTCTTCACTGCTACTGCTGCCAGGATACGCCCACTTCGCTCATCTGTCAAGGATCATGGGTGACTATTTCCTGACGAAAGCGGACAGGTATAGCGGTAGCCGGCAGACGCCGCGACAAGTCTGCGCCGTGAGCAGCTGCCCTGTGCAGGGCAGGCATACGCTGCAGGGCAGGTTCGTGCTACGGGCAGGCCGGGGGCGCCTCGTCTCCTTTTGTTGACCCTGCCCTGGGAAAGAACTACCTTGTAGATAAACACGTACGAAAGGACCG
>CAYMEK010000018.1:0-22102 GCA_964389305.1 uncultured Spirochaetaceae bacterium | reverse complement strand
TTGACCCTGCCCTGGGAAAGAACTACCTTGTAGATAAACACGTACGAAAGGACCGTTTATGAATCTCGAGAGCACCGTGTCACTGAACAATGGGGTCAAACTTCCCTGGATCGGCTTTGGAACCTTTCAGCTGCCCCCTGGGGATACAACCTATAACTCCGTTATTACGGCCTTGAAGTCAGGATACAGGTCTATCGACACCGCCATGATCTACAATAACGAGGAAGATGTAGGCCGGGCCATACGAGACAGTGAAGTTCCACGCAGCGAGATCTTCGTCACCACCAAGGTATGGAACAGCGACCAGGGCTACGATAAAACACTCCGCGCCTTCGCCGAGAGCAAGAAGAGGCTTGCCCTGGACATCGTCGACCTGTACCTGATCCACTGGCCGGCCCAGCAGGAGTTCACGGAAACCTGGAGGGCCATGGAGCGGCTCCAAAGGGATGGAGAGCTGAAAGCCATCGGCGTGAGCAACTTTCTCGTACCTCACCTGGAAACCCTGCTCGGCAAGGCCCAGGTCACCCCAGCCGTGAACCAGATCGAGTTTCATCCCTTCCTGCGCCAGCCCGAGCTTATCGAGTTCTGCAGGGAGCATGGAATCCAGGTCGAGGCCTGGAGCCCCCTGACCCGGGGCCGTTTTTTCGACCACCCGGTGATTGCCGGGATCGCGGCCGAAGTGGGCAGAAGTCCCGCCCAGGTGCTGCTCCGCTGGGACCTTCAGCACCAGGTGGTGACCATACCCCGCTCTGCCCGGGAACCCCACATTCGGGAAAATAACCGCTTGTTCGATTTCGAGCTTTCCGAGCAGCAGATGCGCAGTCTCGACGTCCTGGATGAGGGCAAACGCATCGGACCGGACCCGGCTCGGTTCACCGGCACCGGTTGAGGGACCGACCCCTCAGTGAACGGGTCAGTAAACGAGGAACGAGGGATTGACCAGATCGACCTTGTTGTAGGTCAGCTCTTCTCCGCTGTCATAGGCGGCCATGCGCTTGCCCACCGCTCTGACTACGGCGTGTGCTGCGGCGGTGTCCCACTCCATAGTAGGCCCGAAGCGAGGATAGATGTCAGCCTGACCCTCGGCGACCAGGCAGGGCTTGAGCGCGCTGCCGATGCTGGTCACCTCGAGGCGCTCGGCATGGTTCCGCCTGAGCTCCTGCAGGTACTCTTCGAAGGCCCGGCTGCCGTGGGAGCGGCTGCCGATCACCGTGATCCGGGGATGTTTGCGCCCGGCCTCCAGCCGCAGCGGGGAGCTTTTCTCCAGCCGGGTCGAACGGATGAGGAGCGTCTGGATGAAATCCGGCCGGCCATTGTCGGCTGATTCCGGAGAGGCGAGCATCCCGGGGAGCTTATAGGCGCCGATGCCGTCGTGGGCGAAGTACAGAAGCTCGAGCACCGGGGCGTACACCACCCCCAGTACGGGAGTCGTACCTTCAATGAAGGCGATATTGATCGTAAACTCACCGTTTCGTTTTACGAACTCCTTGGTACCGTCCAGGGGGTCTACCAGCCAGAATCGAGGCCACGTTCTCCGCTGCTCATAGTCAATGGCCCGACCCTCCTCGCTCAAGACCGCGAAGCCCGTGGCCCGGACCAGCTCGGCCGAGATGAGCCGGTCTGAGCGCCGGTCGGCTTCGGTGATCGGCGAGAGGTCCGCTTTTCTGTCCACGGCGAAGGAGCGGTTGTAGACATCCAGGATTTCCGGGGCGGCCCGGCCCGCCGCCCGCAGTGCGGCAACCAGAAGAGAGTCGAGGTCCGGGAGCCCGGCCATTTACTCTTTTACCGCTCCGATCTTGATAACGATCTGCTGCTCCACATCCGCGTGCTTCAGAGAGCCGAGCAATCCGGTCAGGGTGTTTATTATCAACTCTTTGGCGAACCGGTTCAGGCCCAGCCGCCGGTCTCCGATATGGATTTCGATCTCCCGCGCCATGGTTACCTCCCCTGTCACAATATACGCCAAACTGCATATCGGAGTAAATCGCTTCAGGCTCCGCGGCCTGCAAGAAAAACCGCTGCGGAGGCTTCGGGGCAGGAAGGCAAGCCAAAGCTTCCCGGGCTCCTCCCGCTTCCCTCATCTTGCTTTTTTGGCGAAAAGGTTCTACAGTCCGTCGGACGGTATCATGAATCCCATCACCGGCTCGTCGGCCCCGACCGACGTCTTTCTCGTTTCAGTGCTGGGGCTGAAAAAGAGCGGTAAAACCACGGTTTGCCGGGCAATCATCGCCTCCCTGTGCGCCCGGGGTTACACGGTGGCGGCTATAAAAACCAGTCACCTGGCGGAGCTGAACCTGGACCGGGAAGGAACGGATTCCTTCGCCCTGGCCGAGGCCGGGGCCGGCTTCCTGATAGCCGGAACCGCGGGGCAGATGCTGGTTCTGGAACGTCTGGAGGGCAAAAAGCCTTTCTCCGGATTGCTCGCCCTGGTGCCCGGGCGCTTCCAATTCGTCGTTGCCGAAGGAGGGGATGCCGGGCTCTCGGCAGCCGTGGTGGTCTGCCTGGACAGCCCGGAGCGCTGGCGGGAGACGGTCGGGGTTCGCCGCGTGCCTCCGGACAAGATTCTGGCCCTGTCCGGCCTCCTGGCCGCAGCAGGCAGCGGCGCGGAGCATGAATACCTGGGGTTTCCCGTGGTCGACATCCGGGACCCGAAGCAAAGAGAGGCTCTCACCGAGCTGATACTGAAACGTGCCGGCGCTCCGGCGCCACGCGGGAGACCTTCCGGACCGCTGCGGGCCGATCCGCTCTGGATCCCCGGGTGAGCCCGGCTTCCGAGGCGTCTTCGGTTGCCCTGCCTGCCGGCAAAACCAGAATGCCCGCAGTCCCCGAAGGCTTCTGCGGCTACTTCTGGCCCCAGAAAGAGCTGAGGATGTGCCTTAGGTGCACCTCCAGGATGCGATAGGAGTAGTGCTTGAGACACAGCGCGTAGTTCTTCTCGGTCATCGCCCTCACCCGCTCCGGGTCTTGAAGGATTCCCCGGGTGATACGAACCGTGTCCTCCGTGATGAAGTCGTCCATCTCGATCACGTCGAACCCTTTGGGCTTGATATCGAAGAAGTAGATGGAATAATTGTTCACCAGGATGGGACGCCTGAAGTAAATCGCTTCCAGGAAGGCGTTGCCGAACCCTTCGGACAGGGAAGGGTAGGTGACCAGATCCGCATAGGGATAGATGTCCTGGAGGGAGTAGATCTTGCGCCCCTCCGGGGTTGTGCCCCGCTCGTCGGAGATGATCTCCTGCACGAACCGGGCGTCGACCTCCAGCAGCCTGGCGTAATCCCTGACCCTCTGCTGGTACTCGTAGCCCTCATCTCCCGAAGCGTGAGAGATGACCAGCACCGCTTTCAGCCCCAGCCGGGCCACCAGCTCTATGGCGTGCTCTATGCCTTTGCGCTGCACGATCCGGGTCGGCTGCAGCACCAGCAGCGCGTCTTCTTCGATCTCCAGATCCCTGCGCACATCCCGGCTGTACTCGTCCGGCGGCTGGGGAGGGTGCTCGAAATCCATTACATTGGGGATCAGGGTGGCGCCGATCCCGGTGCGCAGAGCGAGCTGGTTCTGCCCCGATGAGTTGATAACCACATGGTGAATCGAGTTCAAGTGGGGCGGGTAGCAGGAGTTGAAGTAGTCCCAGACGCAGTTGTTGAGAAACCGTTTGCGCTCCCAAAAAAAATCATGGTGATGGGCGATAGTTTTTATCCCGGTCTCGGCGATGAACTCCGTAATAGCCAGACCCAGAGGGATGTTCAACGGAATGGTGAGGGAGTTCTCTGGGATGAGGATGTCCACCCCGTACTTCCCGACGAAGTCGTGCAGCTTCTGCTTGAGACGCTCCCGGTACTGGTGGATCCTCTTGGTCAGCGCCGGCGGCCGGGCCGTTTGCCCGAAGCACTCAACGTAGATCTCCCAGATGGCGGGATGTTTGAAATGAGCTTCCTCTACGAGAAAGGAATCCTCAGGCGGCGTATCCAGCTCTCCGCCCATGAACACGCAGCGATATCCCCACTTACGGAAAACGTCGGTCCACTTGCGCGTCTCCAGGCTCACTCCGTCGGTACCGGCAAAACGAAACGAAACGAAGCCGATTGTGCGGTTGTTTTGGAAATTGATTTTACTGCTCATGTTCACTTCCCTCATCTGGCAATCTGGCTGCTGTGAACGGGTTCTTGGCCTTCATGATCGCTGGCTCTCTTTCAGGCTTCATGACTCCTGCGGCTCTTGTCGACCTGTTCCCAGCGCTGCATGAGCCTTTCCTGGCTGGCTCGTATTTCCTCTATTTTCTCTTTGATCTTCTTCACCTGCTCTCCATCCCGATAGACCTCCTCGGTGGACAGTACCTGCTCCAGTCGGGAGTGCTCTTCGTTGAGCTCTTCCAGCCGTCCGAGAAGCTGCTCCTCCTCCCGGCCCAGGCGGCGCAGCTCCCTCTCCTGGGCCTTGTCCTGGAGCCGGGAGGCCTGAGAAGCGGACATGCCGGCCCGATCCGCCTTCGCCCCCGCAGGAATGCGCTTTGCGGTCCGCTCGCCGAGAGCTTCTCCGGGCTCGGCGGCCTGCTCTCCTCGAGTCCTTCCCGGTGTCGCTTGCGTTGCAGGCGTGACCCTCGCCCCCTCCTGCTGTTTTCGCCACAGGTAGTAGGAATAATCTCCCGGATACACGCGCAGCCGGCCCCCGCCGATCTCGGCGACCCGGTCGGACAGGGCGGCGATGAAGTCCCGGTCGTGGGACACGAACATCACGGTTCCCGAATAGCGGGCCAACGCATCAAGCAGCACGTCCTTGGACTGGAGATCGAGGTGGTTGGTGGGCTCGTCGAGAAACAGCAGGTTGGCCGGCTGCATCAGCAGCCGCAGCAGCGCCAACCTGCTCTTCTCGCCCCCGCTCAACACGGAAACCGGTTTGTATACCTCCTCCCCGCGGAACAGAAACGCTCCCAGCAGAGAACGCAGGTGGGGCATCATCGCCGGTGCGGCCCAGCTGCCCACCAACTCCTCGACGCTCTTGGCCTCTTCGAGGCTCTCTACTTCCTCGGGGCAGTAATACCCGATCCGCGCCCCGCTCCCGTAGCGGATGCGGCCGCCGTCGGGCTCCTCCCGCGCGGCCAGAATGCGCATCAGGGTCGATTTACCGGCCCCGTTGGGACCGACCAGAGCCCACTTCTCCGCGCGGGACAGCTCCAGGCTCACTCCCGTAAAGACCGTCCTGCCTCCGTAGGACTTGGCCAGCTCCTCACCTTGCAGGGCGAGACGGCCTCCATGGGGCGGCTGGGGAAAAGAGAAATGCATCACCTTGCGCACCGGAGGCGTTTCGATTCGCTCCATACGCCCCAACACCTTGATGCGGCTCTGGACCTGGCGGGCCTTGGTCGCCTTGTACCGGAAGCGCCTGATGAACTGCTCCACACGGGCTATTTCTTCCTGCTGCCGCTGGTAAGCTTCTCCGATCTGCTCCAGCTCGCGCACGCGGCGCTGCTCGTAGCTGCTGAAGCTGCCCGGATAGACACTGAGGCGTCCCAGGTACAGCTCCGCCACCTCGTTAACTGTAGCGTCGAGAAAGAAGCGGTCGTGGGATACTACCAGCACTCCCGCCCCGGTCTCCTGCAGGAATCCCTCCAGCCAGGTACGCGCTTCCAGGTCGAGGAAATTGGTCGGCTCGTCGAGCAAGAGAATGTCGGCGCCCTCGCAGAGCACCCGAGCCAGGGCGATGCGCATCTGCCAGCCCTGCGAGAAGCTGCCCACCGGCTGCCCGAACGTTCTCCGGTCAAACCCCAGGCCCTGAAGCACCCGCTCGATGGCCTCCCTTCGGCGGTGGTAGCCGCTCGCTTCGAGTCGTTCCTGGAGCACCTGGTAGCGCTCCAGCAGCCTCCGCAGCTCGGGGGAGTCCTCCTTGTACCCGCCTAATCGATGCTCCAACTCGCGAACACGGTCGGCGAGCCGCGCCGCGGCGGCGAAGGCTTTTTCCACTTCCTGATAGACCGTTGCCCGACGATCGAGCCGTAAAGGAGAGCTGCTGGCTCCGGATTGGGGCAGGTAGGAGATGCAGGTTTCCTTGTCCAGAACGACGCTGCCGCTGTCCGGAACCAGCTCTCCGATCAACACGCGCATCAGGGTCGACTTGCCGCTGCCGTTGGCCCCGGCCAGCGCCGCCTTCCTGCCCCTGGAAAGGATGAGGTTGACGCCTCGAAGGATCTCCCGGTCGCCGAAGGAGTGGGCCACCTCGGAGAGGATTACCGAGGGCATCAGATAGCACCGAAGCGGAAGTAGATCACCAGGGAAGCGATTCCGCGGCGTACCACTTCCAGGTTCTTCACGTACTCGGGCCGTATATATTCGAAGCGGACTCCCGCGGCATCGAAAGTATAGAGGAAGCTGGTTCCCTCATCGGGGCTATACTCCCGGAAGCGGAAGGTGATGACTCCGTCGCAGGAGCCTTCGAGCTCCTCCGACAGGTAGTAGGGAAAATCCACTACCCCCGGACCTTCTACCGGTTTTAGAAAGATCTGCTCCCCCAATCGCCCGTAGTCTTCCCACAGAAAGCCCATATCCTTCTGCAGAGTTATTCTGCCGTAGGCGGTGCTGTGCAGCAGCAGGCCCCGGGAGCTGAAGGCGGAGAACAGCTTTTCCCGGCGCCTTCGCTCCCCGGCGACGATCTTCTCGATGTCCTGATCAAAGTCGATATACACGAAACTGAGCACCTGGCCGCCCCGGGTGTAGGTTAGAACCAGGCGCTCGGTGGACTGCATGGCGATCCTCAGGCCGGAAGAGCCGATCTCGGGCCCTACGAACAGGTAGCGATTGGCGCCTACATCCTCTATCCGCTCGTAGCGGTAGATCTGGCTGCGCTTGCTGGTGACCAGGCGAACCTGCCTGCTGTCCGGCTCGAAGAACAACCCGTACTGCAAACCGAAGGCGCTCAAGTCGATGCGGTTGTTCTCCACCATGTCCCGGAAGTACTCGGGCCGCCAGGTCGTGGACAGCAGCGTTTCGAGCATCGGATCGCGGGACATCAATTCTTCGACCTGGGCCTTGGGATCTGCGCCGGCTGTGAAAGCGGGCAGATAGTAGCCGAAGCAGTAGCCCTGGGCTCCGTCCTCGGTGAGCACCTGATACCAGTAGTCCTCGTAGTTGGAAATTCTCACCTTCCGATCACCCCGCGACAGAACCTTGACGAGCTGTCCTTCGGCCAGCTTGTATACCCGGCGGGCTTCCGGGTCCGCTTCCTCGCGCAGCGGAAGACCGTCCCGCTGTGAGTAGGCGTACAGGTTCAGATAGGGGGCATATTCCTCGGCCCCGCGCATCGCCTGCTCGCGATCGCTGAACAACCGCACCCGCCAGGTGGGAACCCGAAGCGGCTCCTTCTGTCCTTCCAGCCTGATGAGGTAACTGTTCTGGATCTGCGACTCCTGCTGCACCGGCAGCACCTGACCCGTCACGAGAGGGCCGTCCGTCTCGGCCCAGAGCACCAGCCCGTAGCCGATCGTTTTCCCTTCACAGCCCGGCAGGACCGCCGCAGCCAGAACGGAAATCAGAACAAGCGCAGTCCACGGGCAAGCAGCGGACAGACGGCGGCGGGCGAAAACCGGCGCCTCATTCTCTCCGGTTTTTTTCGTTATATTCATGAGTCGGCGAATAGGATAAACGGAAAGCTCCGGCTCCGTCAATCTTTATGGAGGGTCGACAATGATCAGGATCCGCCCCTCGCGCAGCAGGGCCTGATTGGCTTCCCGGCACAGGAGCCTGCGGACCGCTTCGGTAGGTATGATGATGTCCGTGGCGTTGATGCCGAACACTCCCCGGGCAACGGTACGCAGCGGTGCGGTCCCGATCCGCTCCTGAAAGGGACCCTCCTCCTCCGAGTAGGTATAGGCGGCCATGCCCCACCTGCGCAAAAACGTCGGATCGCACATTTCCACCGACAAGAAGAGGTTCATATCCTCATCGTAGAGCTTGGGGAACAGGGCCGGATGAACCCGCTGCCGGATATCTTTGCCATGAGCGGGAAGCTCGCCTCTGGCATATATCACCAGTCCGGAAAAATTACGGGAGGGAACGAACCCGATCACCCGGCGTAGCGGGCGGGCGCGGCTGTGGGCGATAAGCGGACCGACCAGGCCTCCGGGACCGTAGAAAGGAAAGCGGTACTGCACCTGTACCTCCTCCAGGTCCCTGGCCAGGCTGGCCTGCCGTTTCTCCACCGACGCCAGGGCCGTATCGCTGAGCACCTGAAACAGCCCCTGATCTTCCTTGATCCGCTCCCCGATCGTACGGTAGGAATCGAAAGGGATCGGAATCACAGACTCGACGAACAGGGCGGGAAGCAGGTTTGCCAGCTTCCGCTCCGCCTGGAAGCGGCTGTCCGGTTGGAGATCCCGGATATCTATAGGCAGGCTCAGGTCGAGGATCAGCGTGCCTGTCTCCCAGTCGACACTCCTGGTGACGGCGATCTCTTCCTGCTGCGCCGGCAAGAACCCGGCGGCTGCCAGCAGGAGAAACAGAATCAGGGCGCCGACCGCGGCCTTGCTCACTGCTCGCCTCCTTCCCGGCGGGGCAATTCAGCCGGTACTCTAAGAGTTTCTCCGGGTTTCAGCAGCTCGTCAAGGCCGCGGCCGTTGGCCTCAGCCAGCGCCTCCACGGTTGTTCCGTACTGTCGAGAGATCGCCCACAGGGTGTCTCCGACCTTCACCGTATAGCTTCCGGTAAAGCTCGCCAGCTCCGCGCCACCGCAGCGGCGAACCGGCTCGGGCTTGACCTCCCGGGAGCCGAAAACGGGAATACGCAGCTGCCTGCCGATCTGCAAGCTGCGGGGATCGAGGCCTGGATTGGCCTGGATCAAAAGATCCACGCCGACCCCGTAGTAGCCGGACAGCGCGTACAGGGTGTCTCCGGATTGAATGCAGTGATAGCCGTAGCGCAGCAGCCGGAGTTGCGGATCGGTCAATATCTCGCGCACCCGCTGGACGGAAGCCGCCGGGACCTTGAGCAGATAGACGCCCGGCTCACCGCCGCGATCCCCGGCGCTGCGCTGCTCGCCTTCGCTGACCTCCTCGCTGCCGCTGCCGCCAGTCTGCGGCCTGGAGGCTGCCGCCAGTCTGCGGCCTGCCTGCGGCCTTGAGGCAGCAGGCGGTGTGATCGGCGTGCACAGCTCGGCGTTGGCCTCGGCCAGCAGCTCAGGGGAGAGCCCGGCCGCCTCGGCCAGCAGAGCCAGCTCCACACTGCGCTCCAGCGGGATCCGCTGCCATTCCGGGGCTTCCGTCCAGCTCACCTGGAGTCCGTGGCCTAGGGGGTCGCTGCAAATCGACACCAGGGCGTAGAACTTGGGCACGTAGCTGGCCGTCTCCTGTGGAAGCAGTCCCCGTCGGCGCAGCTCCCAGAAATCGGCGGTCCCGCCTGTGCGTACGATCCGGCTCATTCTGCCCAGTCCGCAGTTGTAGGCGGCCAGGGCCAGATCCCAGTTCCCGAGGCAGGCATAGTTCTCCGCGAGCTTCTGTAGGGCCGCTGCGGTGGATTTCCAGAAGTCCCTCCGTTCGTCAACCCACCTGTCGCTGTTCAGACCGAGAGCCCGGGCAGTCGAAGCTGTAATCTGCCAAAGACCGCAAGCTCCCGAGCGGGAAACGGCCCGGACCCGATAATGAGACTCGAGGACAGGCAGCCAGATAAGCTCCTGCGGAAGCCCCCTTTCAGCTAAAATGCGGGAAATCAAGCGGCGAAAGCTGCCGGCCCGTTCCAGGGCCGCCTCCAGATCCTGCTTTTCCCGGCTCAGGATGCGCTGCCGCCAGGCAACCACCGCCGGGTCGTCGGGAAGCGGCAATCCGATGGAATAGAGACGGGCGCGAACAGGGGTCGCCAGCCGGGCCGGCAGGACCTGCGGCCAATCCGCAAGCGCTTCGCCGCCGTCGGCCGGGTTGCCGATAAAGCAGTCGGGACAGGCCGCCTGAGCGGCTGGCCACGCCCGCCAGGACCCGGTGGACTCATGGGCGCGTTTTCTGTCCGGGGCCGCGGGTAGCGGCCCGCCGGGCGGCCGCAAAGCCTCCGCACCGCTCAGAGGAGGCAGGAGAGCGAGGAAATACCAGCCAAGAGCGAAGATTACAGCTTCTCGCCGAAATATATTCCGGCCCATTCCCATCGTCCGTTGATCTCCGGATCGGGCTTGAAGTCAACCTTGCGAAAATACAGGTACCAGGTCGGAATCCGGTACGACCACCGGGTGGTGCGCAAAAAAGCCTCCCCGGCGTTCGAATCGATATCCAGTTTATCATCGGTCAGAACGCGGGAAGATTGAAGAAAGGCGCCGATATCAAAAACCATGGAAACGGTCTCGTCCGCGTCGGCTTGAGCCCAGGACATGGTGAAGAAATTGACCTTGGCCTTGTATTCCAGAAGTTGGCGGGCGTTGCGGATCTGGATCGCGCGCTTGATCTCGCTGACGAGCTGCTCGAGATTTTCAACTGTCCATTTCTTGTCGGAGTAGTAAAACTCCACCTTCTCCCGTACTTTCGCATGCGCGCGGGGAAAGCCGGGGATCTCCGTTTCGGGGTGCTTGAGGAATTTTTGGTACGAACGAACGGCCTGCTCCCACTCGCCGACGCGCTCGTACGCCTCGGCAAGAAAGTAGTAGGTGACACCGGGATCGATATAGTCGCTGAAACGGGAGATCAGCTCTTTATAGTACTCGATCCTGGCCTCCGGATCCTGTACCAGGCTGAGCAGCTCCTGCAGGCACTGGAAGTGGACGGTGGTGCCGGAGACCAGCAGGTCGGGATAGTTCTTCAAGATCCGCTCGTAGTAGTGCACGGCCATGGGCGTCGCCTTCATTTCTTTGTAGGCGGCTGCCACAATACCAAGATAGTAGGCATTGTAGGGATCGTTCTGATTTTGCTCGACATAGGTGGTGAGAAACAGGATAAGCTTCTCCCGCTGCCCGGCGGCGTGCAGGCGGTTGGCGATCTGCTGAATGATGATGAAACGGTTCTCTCCCACCTCCTGCTCATTTTCCAACAGGTCGAAGAGGGTGCGCATGTCCCGGCCCTGTTCGAAACCGCCTACCATTAGGTAGGAGTAGCGGTGCGTGCAGGAGGCGAAGATCAGGAAAACGAAAAGTAAAATGCACAGAATCCCGAGAGCCGAACCGGCTCCGTATCGGCGAAGTGGTCCCATATATCGATTGGACAGTTTAGCACGCCTGCCTGCGCCTTGGCAAGGAAGGTCGAATCATGGTACTAGAGTATAGATTAATAGTCCCGGCGCCGATAGAGGATATGCGGCTGAAGAGTACGTTTTTTTTATCCGGGACCCAATGCCGATGCAGCGATCAGCGATTTACAGGACCAAAACAACCAATACGATCGAGACGAGACTCTCATGAAAAAAGGATTCCTGGTTGGCGGGTCCTTTTTCCTGCTGTTTCTGTCCGCTGGCGGGATGCTGGCATTGCTGGGAGCTCAGGAGCGAGAAACCGGGCACATTCCGGCGCCGGGCCGGACCTTAGATGAGCAGATCCCCTCCGCCCCTCTCAATCCGGGCCGCGTTGATCAACGGAACTTCTGCCTCGAGCAGGTGCTCGAGACGCCTTCCGGCCTGCTCTATGCCCTGTCCAAGGAAAGGGGCTTTCTCGTGTCTTTTAACAACGGCGATAGCTGGCTGGAGAGAAACCAGGGGCTTCCCCGGCGGGTAGTCTATCCCTTCGAGCAGAACGCCGCCGTCGTAAGGCACCTGACCAGCCTCAACATCGATCCGCTGGACGAAGGCAGGGTGGCCGTAACCACGGCCAGCGAGCTGTACCTGTCGGAAAATTACGGCTCGAGCTGGCAGCAGATCCCGATCGACAAGCCCCTGCGCTCGACCTCCTATTTGACCTCGGTAGCCCTATCCGCCAACGATCGAGACACCCTGCTGGTTGGGACCTCCTTCAACGGCTTCTTCGAAACCAGGGACCGGGGTGCAAGCTGGCGGGATCCATCCCTGTCCGCCGGCTTTCTGTACAGGGGAGCAGGTTTCTATGAGGAAGTTTCCGGTCTGAGCTACCACCCCGGCCAGCCCGGCAAGGTTTTCTTCGCCTGCGGATTCGGACAGGGAATCTACGAGGGTAGCGGGGACGGCAAATCCTGGACACGCCTCGATTTTCCCGGTGACGAGCGCGGCGAGGTGGTGCAGCGCCTGGAGTTCGTCTATACCGGCGGCGCCTGGCGGCTGCAGGCTCAGACCCAGCAGTCGCGCTGGCATTACGATCCCGAAAGCCGCGACTGGCGCCTGGCCGGAAAGCCGACTGCCCTGGAAAAACCAGCCGTCGCAGCCCGCCACGTCTCCAACCAGGAGGAGAACCCGTTCCGGCGGGAGCGCCTCCGTAAAGCTTCCGGGCGTTTCGGGATCTACCTGTCCTCTTTTCATGCCCGGGGAGAGGAGCTGGACAGACATCTGCGCTTCATTCGTGAAAACGGTCTGAACGCTCTGGTTGTGGACTGCAAGGACGACTTCGGCTGGATCGCCTATGATACCCAGCTTGAGCTGCCGAATAAAATCGGAGCGGTGGACAGGCGCTTCCGCCTCGAGGAGCTGCTCGCCAAGGCCCACGCCCAGGACGTCTACGTGGTAGCCAGGTTGGTGGTGTTCAAGGATCAGAGGTTGTTCAACTACAACGACCACGAGTACGCGGTATGGAACGGGGCGACCGAACAGCCCTGGCGCTACCTGGTGAAGGTCGAAGTTCCCCCGGCGGAGCCAGCCGGGAAGCCCGGGGAGGAGTCGGATAAAGAAGCTCCAGGCGGCGGGCACGGCGAAGCGGCGGCTCCCGGCCGGATCGGTCAGCCGGGTGAGCCGACCGACAACGAGCCTGTCCAGCCCACCTATAAGTTCGTGCAGAAAGAGTACTGGGTGGACCCGTACAGTACTTTTGTGTGGAACTACAACCGGGCCATAGCCGAGGAGCTACAGAGGCGGGGTGTCGACGAGATTCAGTTCGATTATATCCGTTTTCCCTCCGACGGCAATCTGGCCCAGATCCGCTACCGGTACCGGCCGGAGGGTATGAGCCCGATCGACGCCCTGGAGTCTTTCCTGATCAGTGTGCGGGAGAGCGTCCATATCCCGATCAGCACCGACCTGTACGGATTCAACGCCTGGCACCGGATGGGCAACTGGATCGGGCAGAGCATAGAGATGGTGGCGGACTACGTGGATGTTATCTGCCCGATGTTCTACCCTTCCCACTTTCCGCGGGACTTCATGAAGGAGGTGCCCTATCTCGAGCGCGCCCGCAGAATCTACTACGAGGGGACCAGCCGCGCCGCCTATCTGGTCGGCAAGCGAAGCCTGATCCGGCCCTACGTTCAGGCTTTTCTCATCGGCGGAGAGCTGGCCATGGACGTCGGGACTTACAGCCTCTACCTGACCAGCCAGATAGAGGGCAGCCTGGCCGCGCCCTCCTCAGGTTTCACCCTCTGGAACGCATCGAACCGCTACTACATGGTGACCCGACCCCTGACCCCTCTTGTGAGCGGGCAGTAGTCCGGCCGGAAGGATCAAGGTAGTGGTTCGCGACAGAAAGGCTACATTCTTCGATCGTTTTGGGATGGCGGCCACGGCCCTTCTCGGGGCGGTTGTTCTGGCCTCGATCTTTGTGTCGGGCGGCTGCGCCGGCGCTCCGCCGAAAACCAGGGAACCGGGCCCCGGCCCGCAGCCGGCCCAGGCGGCCATACAAGAGGCCGAGGCACTTATCGAAGGGGGCGCCCCGGAACAACTTCGACAAGCGATCGAAAATCTCACGCTGTACGCCGACACCGAGCCCCGAGCAGCAGAGCTGGCTTCCTTCGCCGTCCGGCTTTTCGAGCTGCTCTACCCGGAGCTCCACACCGCAGGCTATCTGGAGGAGCTGTCACCCGCCGCTGCCTACGAAGGACCCTACGGCGAGATCCTCGAGATGGCCGAGCAGGGCGAAGAGCCACCCGGCGGAGCGGTCGCCCTGGGCGAGGATTTCTTCGGCCTGGCTGCACCGACGCTGTTCTTGTTCCGCATCCCGGCTTCCGCCGGAGATTCGCACGGCACGCTTCTGGCCGAGCTGCCCGGCTACCTGGGGCTCGCCCGGCAGGCGGCGAGAGTGAACCGCTCCTCGGTGCTGGCCCTCTACCTGGAAGGCAGGATTTACGAGCTTCAGGAGGACTTCGAACAGGCCGCCTCCGCCTACCGGCAGAGCATCGAACGAGCCGCTTCATTCTATCCCGCCCGCCGTCGTCTGGCCGACCTCCTCGTCGCCCGGGGAGATGCGGAGGAAGCGGAAGCTTTGCTCAAGGAAGGTCTGGAGCTGTTTCCGCGCCTTCCCTCGCTGCGCTACAGCCTGGCACAGGCCTATGTTCACTCAGGTAGGCAGGAGGAGGCGGCAGCGGAAACCGCCAGGGCGCTGATCGACAGCCCGGAGGACACTGATCTGCTGCTGCTGCGCGCCCGCCTGCTGCTCGACGAGGGCAACTGGAGCCAGGCGCTTCGCAACCTGAGCCTGCTTCGCCATCAGCACCCGGACAAAAGCGAAGCTTATCTTCTCGCCGCCCGGATCCTCTATTATGAAGCGAAGCAGGATCAGGAGGCCCTCGAGCTGCTCGAAGAGGCTCAGACCCGCTTCCCGACGGCTGCGGAGTTTCCGGAGCTGGCTGGCCGGATCTTGCTCGAGACAGGCCGCAACCGGGAGGCTCAAGTAATGCTCCAGCAGGCTCTCGACCTGGAGCCGCAGCGGATTTCGACGCTGCGGCTGCTGCTTTCCGAGGCCATGCGCCTGAAGCACTGGCTGCAGGCTGCTACCTACCTGTCGGCGATCCTCGAACAGGAACAGAGCCCCGATGACCTGTTGCAGGCAATTCGCCTTTATAGGAATCTCGAAGACGACGCCCAGGCGCTCTACTATGCGGAGAGCCTGTACCGCAGCTATCCGAACGAGGCAAACCTGGTGGTCTACGCCCGCTCCCTGCTCGACGCGGGGGAGGCGGAGCAGGCGGCTGGAGTCGTAGATCGGGGCCTGCAGGAGGCGCAGAGCGCCGAGGCTCGCAGCAGCCTCTATACCCTGAAGGCCCTGTTGCTGAAGGACAGCTCCCAGGAGCAGTCCCTGAAGCTGCTGCGGGACGCGCTCATGATAGATCCCGACAATCTGGAGGCCATCCTGGCGATAGCCGAGGCCTACCGGAAGCAGGGCGAGCTGCGCAAGGCAAGCCTTTACCTCAAGCGTGCGATGGAGCTGGACCCGGAGAACAGCACACTGCAGGGACAGCTCCAACGAATCGAGAGGGAGGCAAATGCCGCCGAACCCTAAACTATTGACGGCTGAAAGTCGAATATGTTAATGTAAGCGGTCAGAAGAGATGAGGGGGGTTGCATGGCAAACGGCCATTCCGTGATGAGCTCTTTGGAGCCTGGCCTCTCCAGATCAAGAGACAAAATTTACTGCGCCAATTGCACCCACTGCAAGCTGGTGCGGATTGCGGCGGGAAACGGAAGCCAGTACTACCTGCGGGTGCGCTGCGATGCCGGCCAGTGGCGTAAAAAGCTAGGTGAAGAGAAGGTTTACAAGTACTTTACGGTAGCGCGGCGCACACTCGATTACTGCGAGTATTATGAGCCTATGGGAGACCCGCGGGAGTACCTGAAAGAGCTCAAGAAAAACTTGCCTATAAAAGACGAGATCTACAGTTATTGATGACCGTATTCCAACGATACTTCCTGCCAGCGACTCTGTTCGCCAGCCTGGCTCTGTGCCTGGCTGCCTGCGCCACCAATCCCGAGGAGATCGAGGAGGGCCTCTCCCCCGCCGAGTACTTCCAGAGGGCCCAGGAGGCCTCCGACGCCAGCCGCTACGAGTTGGCACTCGCCTACTACCAGAAATTCCAGGAAGAGTATCCCGAGGAGCTTGAGCGCAATCTCTGGGCCAGCTACGAGATTGCCCTGCTGTATCACAAGATGGGGCAGAACCGCATCGCAATCGAACACTTCGATGCCCTGCTGGCCGAATATGCTGCGGCCGGCGATGCCAACCTTCCTCAGGGACCGAAGATCCTGGCTGAAAAGGTGAAAGCCCGGATCGAAGAGCAGCTCCAGGGCGAGCAGCCGGGACCGGAGGAGGAAGCCGCCGGGGTGCTTGGCGGCGAGGAGAGCGGCGCTGGAGAGGCCGGCACCGAGGATACCGAAAAGGGCGGCTCCTGAGCAATCACTAAACAGTCTATTCCCTTCCCTCAGGCTAGAGCCGGCTGCGGCTCAATCGCCTTCTATCTAGCGTTCAGTCTCTGAGGTATAGAATCGCCGGAAAGGGAACATCCGTCTCGTTGTCCACGAAGCTCAGGAGGAAGAGGAACCTCTCCACGAAGCTCGCCGCGAACCGGCACCAGTAGGCAGGCGCCTGGGCGTCCGGGAAGAAGAAGAATAAAAAGAACGCACTCTGATGGCGGTAGCAGAGGCTGAAGGATTCGGCTCCTTCGACCTCGAACAACCGCAACGATCCGCAGAGCCGCGGAGTCCATTCTGCGGGAACGTAGAGCTGCTGCCGGGTGAACAGAACTTCGAGGGTTTCACTTCCAAGACGATACACGCCCTGAAAAGCGGCGATCCGGTTGGGCGCATAGACCGGTACTCCTCTCACCGCCTCCGGTCCTCGCAGCAAGACTGCCTCCCCGGTTGACTCCTGTGCTTCGAGCCGGGTGAGTCCGGGAGCTACCGCCCCCGCCAGCAGCACGACGGCGAGAATCAGGCGACCGTGCGGGGATTCTCTACTCCACGGTGACACTTTTGGCCAAGTTGCGCGGCTGATCCACGTCTCGTCCGAGCTCTACGGCGCAGTAGTAGGCAAGGAGCTGAAGCGGTATGACCATCAGCAGAGGGTAGAAGCACTCCTTGACCCTAGGGATTTCGATTACCTCGTCGGCTATCTCCGCGATTTCGCCGTCTCCCTCGACCGCCACGGCGATGACTTTGCCATTGCGGGATTTGACCTCTTTCATGTTGCTGATGATCTTTTCCCGCAGCCCATCGTCGGGAACCAGAAACAGGCTGGGTGTATCCTCGCCGATCAGGGCGATCGGTCCGTGCTTGAGCTCCGCGGCGCTGTAGCCTTCGGCGTGGATGTAGGAAATCTCCTTGAGCTTCAGCGCTCCTTCGAGGGCCACCGGATAGTTGATCCCCCGGCCGAGAAACAGGAAGTCCTTGTAATGGCAATATCTACGGGCCAGATCCTGGATCGCCTTGGCCCTGGCCAGGATCGTCTCGATCTTGGCCGGCAGGCTCTGCAGGTTCTGGATGAACTCCCGGCCGGCTTCGAAGGACATGTCCCGCATGCGGCTCAACAGCAGGGTGAAGAGGTAGAATACGGCGATCTGGGAGGTGAAAGCCTTGGTAGAGGCCACGGCAATCTCCGGCCCGGAGTGGATGTACACCCCGCCGTCGGACTCCCGGGCGATGGTGGAGCCGACCACGTTGCAGATTCCCAGCACCGTAGCCCCTTTACGCTGCAGCTCCCGCATGGCGTACAGGGTGTCGGCGGTCTCCCCGGACTGGGAAATGGCGAAGTGCAGGCTGCCAGGCTCTACGATGGGATTCCGGTAGCGAAGCTCCGAAGAGATCTCCACGGTACAGGGGATGCGAGCCACGGATTCTAGCAGATACATGCCCACCATGCCGGCGTGAAAAGAGGTACCCGCAGCCACGATACGCACCCGTTGGACGTTGAGCAGCTCCCGGGTGCTCATGTTCAGCCCGCCCAGGTGGGCGGTAGCCTGCTCGAAGTCTATCCTCCCGCTCATGGCCCGCTTGATCGACTCGGGCTGCTCGAAGATCTCCTTCTCCATGAAATGAGCGAAGCCCGCCTTCTCGATCTCTTCCAGCTCCCAGGAGATGTGCTCGACCTTCTTCTGGATTTCCCGGTCGCGCAGGTCGGTGGTTCGATACTCACCGGGCGTTATGGTGACCACCTCGCCGTCTTCGAGATACACCACCTGCTTGGTATGGCTGATAATGGCGGTAACATCCGAGGCGAGGAACATCTCTCCGTCCCCGATCCCCACGACCAGGGGCGAACCGTGGCGGGCGCCGACCAGCAGATCCGGCTGCGCCGCGTGCATGCAGACTATTCCGTAGGTGCCCTTGATCAGGGCCAGGGCTTTTCTGACCGCCTCTTCCAGATCCCCGCCGTAGTACTTCTCGATCAAATGGCAGATGACCTCCGAATCGGTCTCGGAAGCGAAGTTATGGCCCTCGGAGACGAGCTTTTCCTTGAGGCTGAGGAAGTTTTCGATTATGCCGTTGTGCACCACGGCGATCCGTCCGCTGCAGTCGGTGTGGGGATGAGCGTTGCTGTCGTTGACCTCCCCGTGGGTGGCCCAGCGGGTGTGCCCGACTCCGCAGGTGGCCTTCAAGGTCCGGGGCAGCTGGGCCTGGAGATCCCGGATCTTTCCTTTGCGCTTGATCAGGGCCAGGTCCCCGTCCAGATCCACGCAGATGCCGGCCGAATCGTAGCCCCGGTACTCCAAACGTTTCAACCCCTCGATGAGCACCTGATCCGCAGCCTTGGGACCGCAGTAGCCGATGATTCCACACATTTCAACTTTTCCTTTCTTGGCTCTTCTGATGATAGCCCTTCGGGAGCCGGTTTTCAGGCTCCCCGCGCCGCATCCTGCGTTCCAGGGCGAGGATGCTCTTGCGCAGGATGCTCTTCTCCCGCCCCGCCTTCTGATCGAGAAGGGACAGCAGGCGCAGCCGCAACAGCCGGAAGCGTGAGGCCATCCCCTTGCCTCCCTCAGCCGCCGAGCTGCTCAGAGAGTGAGTTCAGCTTCCTGCTGTCGTTGAGGGCGATCGTGTTCGCGCTGATCGCGATGATGCCGCTGCCGGCGAAGTCCTCCAGCACCGCCTTGACCTGATCTCTGGTGAGGTCGAGGTTCTGGGAAAACTCGTCCAGAGTCCTATCCATGAGCAGGCTCCCCCTGTTTGCTTCGGCGCTCTGAAAGGCGAACTTGAGATTCATGGCGATCAGGCCCCTGGGGTCTTTGCGGGCCAGGTGCTGAATATACAGATTGGCGTTCTGGAGGCGCCGGCAAAGCTTGTCGATGATATTCAGGGCGATCTTGGCGTTCTTGGTTATCATATTGAGGAAACCTTCCCGATCGAAAGCCAGCAGCTTCACCGGCTCCAGAGCCGTGGCCGTGGCGGTGCGCTTGACCCGGTTTACGATGGCCATCTCTCCGAAGAAATCCCCCTTGTCGAAGATGGCCAGAACCTGCTCCTTGCCTCCGATGTTTCGAGAGATCTTAACGCTGCCTTTCTGGATGATGAACATCTGATCTCCCTCTTCCCCTTCCCGGAAGATGACTCTGCCCGCATCCACGTTACGGCCAAACCTGGAAAATAGATCCGATTCGACGGGCATAACACGCTCCTGTTCGATTAAACCTTAGCGGATGAGCAAACGAAAAGCAAGGGAGCTTTTTGTCCCGTTGAAAACAATAGAGAAGAAGCTGAGGGAGGATGCCCTATGCATACGTCTAAACTCCTCCTGTCCCTGCTGCTGGCCCTGTTCGCCTCCTGCGGGCCGTTCATCGACATTCGCGAACGGCTGGAGCCGGATGTGAGTCCGCCGCTGCTGATGGGAATACGGGCGGTGAGCGAGACCGAGGTGGAGATCGCCTTCGACGAGCCTCCCTGCTGCCAGCCGGAAAGCATCCGGACCGATCCACCCCTGCAGCTCGAGGCGGTTCGCTCGGAAGGCTGCACCCTCATCCTGTGCCTGGCCGGCCAGCTCCCGGGCCGCCCGTACCGGCTGGAGGCCGTCGTAGAGGATGAGAAAGGCAACGGCCTGCATTTTCTGGCGCTGTTCTACGGCTTCAACCCCGATGTGCCCGAGTTGCTGATCAACGAGTTCACTACCCGGGGCACGGGGAACCACCCGGACACCGTAGAGCTGAAGGCTGTCGCCGGCGGCAATATGGGCGGGCTGGTGATCTATGAGGGGACTCCCGGCAACTTCGATGACCGGCTGGTCTTTCCCGCCTTCGAAGTGCAGGCCGGGGATTTCCTGCTCGTGCATTTCAAGCCCCAGGGCGTCGCCGAAGAGATCGACGAGACCGAAGACAAGGCCGCCTCCGGGGGTCTGGATGCCTCGGAGCTGGCCTACGACTTCTGGGTGCCTACAGGCTCGGGCATCTCCGGCAACAACGGTGTGATCAGCCTGTACGAGCGCCCTGGTGGGGAAATCCTGGATGGAGTTCTGTACTCCAACCGCACCTCGGACTCGGATCAGAGCTACGGCGGCTTCGGCACGCGGGACAGCCTGGAACGAGCCGAGGAGCTGGCCGCCGACGGAGGCTGGCAGATCACGGACGAACGGGTGCGCCCCGAGGATGCTCTCAGCCCGGAAGGATCCACCGGAACCCGCTCACTTTGTCGCGCCCGCGCCTGCACGGACACCGACAGCGCGGCGGACTGGCACATCGTCCCCACCCTGGGCTTTACCTTCGGGATGGAAAATACCGATGAGGTATACGCGCCGTAAAGGCAGTTTTACAGGTACTCCTTGATTATCTCCTCCAGCACCTTGCGGGGCGCCGCGCCGATCTGCTGCCCGGCCACGTTGCCCTTGTGGAAAAGGAGAATAGTAGGAATGCTGACTATATTGTAGTTGGAGGCTAGCTCACCTTCCTCGTCAACGTTGATCCTGGCGACCTTTATCTTGCCCTTGTACTCCTCGGCCATCTGCTCGAGGATCGGTTCCACCATCCTGCAGGGTACACACCATTCGGCCCAAAAATCCGCCAGGACCGGTATGTCGGAATCCAGTACTTCGCTCTTGAAAGTATCGCCAGTAACATCCACCTCTGCCTCCATAGTGCCTCCATGTTTATTTTTGGCGCTTCAGATCTTTGACCCGGAAATCCTGGATGACTGCCTCCACGTACTGCCAAACGTCCCTCAAGCCCTGCCTCTGCTCGTCGCTCAGCCCCGGATTGTTGACTAGCACTCTTTCCAGGATATCCTTCAGGTCGTGCAGAAAAAACGCGCTTTCCAGTATATACTCCTTTTCCTCCCTGTCAATAGCCGGATAGTCGCGGGGAAAGCGGTTCAGGTGGTACAGGTAGCGGGAGAGGGCTCCCGGGACTCGATCGGCTCCCAGGCTGCCCAGGTAACGTAGCTGGGACTCCAGGTTCGCCATGGTCAGGGAGCCCTGGGAATAGGAAACATCACGCAGAATAGCGGCCAGGCGCGGCCAGTGATCCTCTTCGAGGCTGCTGAGGGCGCCGACCAGGCGCTTGATCTCTTCGTTGGCGGTGGGATGAAAGTTTATCTCCCGGTACTTGCGGATCTTCTCCAGGTTCTGCTGGAAGATTCTCTCCACCCGCTCCGCCAGGCTCTCCCGCTGCTGCTCCGTTGACGGTCCGGCCATGATGCGGGCTTCCTCCCGCCTGATCAGCTCCTCCACGGCGCTGATCTCGGCCAGCAGGAAGGTGGAGATATCCACCCGTTTCTGCAGCGCTTCGGCGTAGCGTTCCTCGAAGGAGAACTTCACGGTCTTGGGCTTGAAGTACTTGAAGATATACTCGTCGTAGCGCTGGCGAATCTTGGCTACGGCCTTGCTGATCTCTTCGGGGCTCAGCTTGTCCACGGGCATAGGGCTTTCAGGTCCGTTCTCGTCGTTTCGGCTGCCGGCCTGTACGCCTGAGGAGGCGCTGAATTTCCACGCCTCCAAGCGGGATCTCAAACCGGTCTTCCCGGCCGTTGTTTCCGGCCTGATTCAAGATTAGATGCTTATGCCCGGAATTTCAACCTGGTATCAGCTTCCATCCGGCCTCACGGCGATGTCAGGAAAGGCGGCCAACAGCTTTTGATCGATCGAAGGTAATAAGTGCCGCCCCCTCCCTCTGCGCCAGGGCAACGAACAGGATGTCGTAGGGGCTGCTGTTGCCTTCAGCGGACAACACCAGCGTATCGCGCCAAAGCGCTCGAACCGGTACGGAGCTATCGACCAGGCCTTCGGCTTGCTCCAATAATGCGAGAGCGTGCTCCAACGAGATGGATCCAGCCATCACTGCCTGCCAAAGGACACTCAGGATCTCCGGCCGCTAGGAATCAGGCGCACCAAGATGGACAGGCTGTGCCAG
>CAYMEK010000017.1:0-67405 GCA_964389305.1 uncultured Spirochaetaceae bacterium | reverse complement strand
AATCAAACCAGATGAGGACCCATTTTTCTATGCCCCCTCAAATGTGCGTAAAATACAGTACGTTATCGATGTCTTCTAGCTACCTTCGGTCGCTGCGAGGGCGCAAGTCAGCTTATCGTTAAGCGCCCTTTGGCTCGTGGGAGAGGTTCATGAAAAAAGATGGAGGAGAGCGCTACTGGAGTAGTTTTGCAGCTTCATATGATCGAGATGGCGAGTATGTTGTCGGAAGCGCGATCCTCCAGGCAATTGAAGAGAGATTGCTGAAAGAACGGTCTCTCGGATATACCATAGAGTTTGGGTGTGGCACAGGATATTTCACGAAGGCGATAGCAGGAAACGCTACTCAGATCGTCGCTACAGACCCATCGGATGCGATGCTGGAAGTTGCCCGGATGAAGCTGGAAGGATTCGGGAACGTAACGATCCAAAAAGCCGATTGTCGATACAGTTCTTTTCCAGCGGAAAGCTTCGATACTGCTGTTGCGGTTAATCTGGTTCATGTCATCGAGAATCCTTCGCAATGTCTTCAAGAAGCAAATCGGATTGTGCGACCTCGCGGGTCACTAATTGTTGTAGACTTCACAGGCTATGAAATGAGTCTTCCCAAGAAAATGAAATTGGTCTTCAGGTATTTGAGAAAATGGGGCCGCCCGCCGCGGGGAGGGTGGAATGACCTGTCTCCCGAAGAGCTTGTATGTCTCGTAGAGGATTCAGGATTTGCGGTCAAGGACGTCAAACTCCTAGAGGCTGGGGCACATGCGCTATACTTGAGGGGTGAAAAGGGATGAAGAGGGCGCCTGACAGGGTGAAGCACTGACGGAGTATCCCGCAATGCATCATCCCGGTTGGCAAGGAGTCTCGTCGCGGATTGGGATCGCGTAATAAGCTTCTCTTCTGGCTTCATTCGAGCATTCGTGTGGTCTGTTACAATCAGGGCTCTCATGGGCGAGAAATGATCGGCAAGGCATCATCGCGTTTAATATGGTGCCGGAGTCAGCCGCTTCGCTACGCGACTCGGCTGACCCCGAACGTTGGATTGTCTCAAAGAAAAAACGTCAATTAATGGCGGTATATGATATTGTTCTATTATGGATTGTAAAATGTTAGATATTAAGATTCTGCAGAAAAAAGATCCAGAAACAATAGCCAAATTGAACCGGGTCGTACAGGAAAGGCACCGTGAGCTATTCCGTAATTCATTTAAGGAATTCAACTATGATTCTATTCTTGAAGCAGTTGAATCATTATTGAAGAAAAATGAATATTGGTCGTTTATTGCATATCTCGATGAAGTGCCTATTGGATATGCAATCGTATTTAAGCGCAAGTTTGAAGAAAATCCCTTTAGAAATAGCTATACTGCACTAGTCATTGACCAAATGTGTGTGGTTACCGAGTTTCAACACCAAGGAGTAGGGAGCCAACTGGTATCAGAGGTCCGCGACTTTGCAAAGAAGATGGGAGTTGATAAACTGGAACTTACAGTTTGGAGCAAAAATAAAGAAGCTAGATCATTCTACCATAAAACAGGTTTTAATACACTTATGGAATATATGAGAATGGAAGTATAGAGTCTTCTAAGTTCAGCAATGGCTTGAATCTTTAAGCATACATAAAACTAAACATATTTCCGATTTCCTTAGAATATCGACTAAGACGTGGTATGATTCAAGAACAATTGGTGCTGTTTGGAGTTCGGCGAGGCAGCTCAACTCATCGTTATACGGCTATTGGAGCTGCAGGGGTGGCAACGAGCAATTTGGAGGGAACATGAAACGAAAAAGAAAGAGACCGACTGCGCTAGCTGCACTAGCACTTGCAGTGATATCAACCATCGTACTGCTAAGCTGTGTTCCTTCTATCCGGCAGGCTGACAAAAAAGAGCAATTGAAGCGCTTGGTGTTTGAACTAGTTGAGCAAGACAAATATGTCAAGAACTGTGTTCTTTCAGTCATGAAAGGTGATGCTTCGTTTTCGTGGTCCAGCGTAGCAGGAATAGCGAAGCAAGACGGCCAAGTGCCGATGACCAAAGACGTTCCGATTTACATCGCAAGTATTACAAAGTTATATACGGCCACTGCAATAATGCGTCTGTATGAGGAGGGGGCACTCTCGTTGGATGACCCCATAAAGAAATACCTCCCAGATAGTCTCATTCACGGTATTCATGTATACAAAGGGAAAGATTTCACCGGCCAGATCACAATTCGTCATCTGCTATCGCACACTTCCGGAATAGCAGACTATTACTCTGAGAAAGGAAAGGATGGGCGCAGCCTCTTTGACCTTTTTCTTGAAAGCCCAGATCGCTCTTGGACCGTGAAGGATACTATTGAAAGGGCACGAACTGACCTGCAACCTCTCTTTCCGCCAGGGACGAATGCGTCATATTCAGATACCAATTATCAGTTGTTAGGAAAGATCTTGGAGACCGTAGCTTGTAAATCGCTTGCGGGAATCTATGAAGATTTGTTTTTCAATCCACTTGGGCTGAAGCATACATGGCTTGTTGGTTCGTCGGAGAAACGGACGGTATCCACTGCAGACGTCTTCTATAAGGATAGGAATATCACCAGAATACGTTCCAATGGCTCATACTGGGCCGATGGTGGTATTGTGTCGACGGCTGAAGAGATGATTGACTTTCTGAAAGCTCTAAATGAAGGACAAATCATAGGTAAAGATACCCTAAGGTTGATGCACAACTGGCATAAACTGGAGTTCCCTCTTCAATATGGGTATGGCACGATGTATTTCAAGCTGCCGAAGATAATGGCCAAAATGTCCAACATGCGGCCTCTCTGGGGTCATTCGGGTTCTACCGGGTCTTTTCTCTATTTCTCTGACGAGCTCAATCTCTACATGGCAGGGACCATTGATCAAGTTGAATCGCACATAAAACCATTTAGACTTATGTCAAGAGCAATGAAGATTGTCGAATAGCATTTCTAGATGAGAGCAAGGCAATGCATATTTGTTTTCTAACTCGGAGCCGTGTAACAAATCGTTTGGGTAGACTGCCAAAGGGCCACTTGCAAGTAACGCTCCCATCCACAGTAAGACAGTATTCTGAATCGGGGGCGGTTACTCAACTCTATGTTAGACGTAATAAATTACCAATAAGGATGGAACATTGAATGGCTACAGAATGGGATTTCGTATTTAAGAAATATCTACAAAGGCTAATAAGTTCGGACGGAAGAGATACATACCAAAGTTCACCTTTTTCTATCGCCGTTCTAGAAAGATGAACAATTGTTCTTTCGTTTTCCGATTTGTCCTGGTCCTGGATGCAGGCATACATCGACATTGCGTGCAGGTCGATGCCGCAATAGCAGTGATGTTGAGTCGGCGGGTAACCTAGCTTATAGTGGGGCTGCACTAGCAAATCTCAGATGAGAGGTGTTTTGCTATAAGGAGTGAGATATGGATTTGTATGAAACACTAATCGATCTAGGCCGCAAGCCTTCTGGTTTAATTGGCAGATTGATTGGGGCCCTAATGAATATTGGTCATAAGGATGCCTATGATTGGGGACTGTCGTACCTTTTGATTTCGCCTAATTCAATTGTTCTCGACGTTGGCTGTGGCGGTGGAGGCGCTATAAGACTTCTAGCAGAAAAAACGTCGGAAGGAAAAGTGTATGGCGTAGATCACTCTATTGACATGGTAAGGCTCGCGAGGAAGGTCAACAAGCGGTTCATCGAAAGTGGCAGCGTTGAAATCAATCACGGTTCGGTTTCACAATTGCCGTATTCGGAAAATACGTTTGATACTGTCACGGCTTTCGAGACACTAGAGTTCTGGCCTAATCTTAGCGAGGATTTTAAAGAAGTTATGAGACTCTTAAAGCCAGGCGGGGTGCTATTGATTGTGAACAGGCACAGTAAAACAGAGAAGAAAGAAAGCAAGTGGGCAAAATTCCTACAGATCAATACTGCTAGCGAGTACCGAAAACGCCTGGAAGATGCGGGCTATATTGACATAATAATAGACGATCATTCAAGGAAGGGTTGGATAGTAGTTGTAGCAAAAAAACCACAGGGTGCTACATGACTACTCTGGTAATCATGCAGCCCAACATCCGGATTGAGCAGACTGCTGCTGTTGTCACGATTTTTGCTGGTAGCAAAATATGGGGTTAAGTAAGACAAATCCAAACATTGTCTCGGCTCAGTCCCAGGCAGACGGGTTTGCCAGGATGATCCGCTCCGCGCAGGCCATCAGCTCCTCAAGCCAGGTACGGGCAAGCTCGATGCGCGTTCGATGCTCCTCCTCTCGGGAGATCCCGTGATGAAGCATATACTGCCGAAACAGCCCGTCCACCTCTCGTCTCACCCCCTCCGGGGCGTCCGTCACGATCACCGACAGCGATATGTAGAACACCATGTCGATGAAGTTGATCACCTCGCGGTGATAACCGGCTTCGAACATCTCGTGTACGCCGCGGATGAGGAGCCCTCTCGAAGCGCTCGAGATAAAGTTGTCGCCCTCACCCGGCGTTCGGTGGAATTCGATCGCTCGATCGAGGACAGCGATGCATTCGTCAAGGCAGACGCGTGCCTCCGCGAGAGGCATTGTTTCGACTCCGAGAATTCTCAGAAAGCGCTCCTGCATAGGCAGCTCACCGTACTTCGCAAAGACCTCCTTCGACACTACGAGAGACCGTTTCGCGGTCGGGGCTCGCAAATCGGCCAGTGCCGCAATCCGCGGCCCAAAGGTGCTGAAACATCCCCACCCCAGCCACAGCTCGTAGGGCGAGGAGGCACCTTGTCCAAGCGCGATTAACTGGGTAATGTAATCTCTCGCGGCATCGCATCGCTTCCGAATCCATTTCCGCCGGCCGTATTCGTCGAGAACGACAGGCTGTATACGGGCGAGAACCGAACGCGGATCGGAGATGACGCTCGGAACCGTAAGGTGACAGGCGACGCGGTAATCGCTCAGCACCGCTTCCGGACTCTCAAATTCCTCGAGCGGGTAGTATGCAGGTTCCAGCACCACTCCTCGATAGATGAACTTCCTCGTACTCAGAGTGCCGATGTCTTCCCTGTCGACAATAATGAATATATCGAGATCCGACCCCGGAGGGAAAACCTCGTCCGGCGCCATCCAATTCACCGAACCGGCGAAGAAGGCGCCGCAAAAGCCGCTCAGCGCGGCCCCTTCGGAGGCAAGCCAGTCTCTTGCGATCTCCTTGGCCTCACGGACTATCATCTTTCGGCCCGCTTTCTCAGAGTGCACCATCTGACGACTACCTGAGCGTCCGGGTGGCGCGTCTATAGAGCATACCACTTCGCAACTCAGGACGCAACCGAGACGTTCGTCCAGATTGGCTTTCGTGCTGATAGGACGATGTCATTTAGTCGTCGAAGCATCGACGGGAAAGCATGATCCAGGAGGACCAATGAACTATCCCCGAAACGTAGCAATCCTTGTCTTTGATGACGTTGAAGTACTGGATTTCTGTGGCCCGTACGAGGTCTTCAATGTCGCAAGCGAAGCAGTTACTCCATCACCCTTTTATGTCTATTCTGTGAGCATCATTGAAAGGCCGATTCAGGCCCGCGGCCGATTCACCTTTACGCCCCACTACACAATAGAGACCTCTCCACAGGCTGACGTGTTGATTGTCCCAGGAGGCTACGGAATACGGCCACTGATCAAGCACGGCCGCCTTCTCTCCTGGATAGCCGATCAGGCTAACAAAGTCGAACTGTTGATCTCCGTTTGTACTGGAGCCTTGTTATTGGCGAAGGCAGGACTACTTGAGAGCTGCGAAGCGACTACCCACCACAGTGCCTTTGAGCGCCTGAAGGAACTATCACCAACCACCACGGTCGTTTCGGATAGGAGGTTTGTTCAAACCTCACAAAGGATACTGACTGCAGCAGGAATATCGGCTGGAATTGACGTTGCTCTTCACGTTGTAAACGAACTCGCCGGATCAAGGGTTCATGGTGCTGTCGTGGAAGAAATGGAATACAACTGGGAAACACGGGAGTCCATCCAGTAGTCCGAAGAGCCTCCCTTTCTGCTCTTGAACACAGAGGAATTGTTAGGAAGCATAATATAATGTTGAAGCCGACTCCTAAAGTGGACTCTGCAACGGCCGCTTCCTTCTCTGTAAATAGAACGTGAACTCGGATATGAATCGGTAGGTCGGTTTAACAGTGTCGTTATCCACGCCAAGTTAATATTACTAAATACATGAATATTGCTCTATAAACATAATTAGTAGATTTCGGTAACATGAGGGCTATTAAATATACATAGGAGTTAATCTTGGACAGATATGAAAAAGAAACCTATGGTGAAAAAATAGCTGATACCTATGATGAATATTACTCTTCTTTTGAATCATCAGCTATTGATCTAATATTTGAATTTTCCAAAGGAAGACATGTTCTTGAACTTGGAATTGGTACAGGACGCATCGCCATTCCATTGAAAAAGAAAGGAGTTGATATTTCAGGAATAGACGCATCCCCTTCAATGATTAAACACCTTCGTACCAAACCCGAAGGATCAAATATCCCAGTAGTTTTAGGTGATTTCTCGGATATCAATATCGATGATTCTTTCGATCTCATTTATGTTGTATTCAATACATTTTTTGCCTTAACTACACAGGAATTACAATTGAAATGCTTTAGAAATGTATCAAAGCATCTTAAGAATAAGGGCAAGTTCCTGATCGAGGCATTTGTACCAGATCTTGGGCGTTTCGATAGAGATCAAACTGTACGAACAACTAGTATTAAAATAAATGAAGTAATAATTGATGTATCACAACACGATATAATGAACCAACAAGTTATCAGCCAACATATTGTACTTACAGAAAAAGGTACTAGCTTATATCCAGTGATTATTCGTTATGCTTGGCCATCTGAACTTGATCTAATGGCACAGATATCAGGAATGAAAAAAGTAAATAGATGGGAAGATTGGAAGAAATCTCCATTTACATCGCATAGTAGTAAGCATATATCGATTTATGAATTAAAATAATGAGTATGGGGTGGATAAAATGCGGTTGAAGTTGACCGCTGAAATTACGCATCGTTAGTGATTGAAGGAGCTTAAACAAATTTTATTTTATTCTTGATTCGGCGCGGCAACTCGGCTTACCGTTAGGTATAATATACATTTTCGGAGAACCATTGGTGTATACAATAAGACTTGCAAGTCCAAGAGATTCAACTGCTCTCGCTAAAATGAATCTTGAGTTCAACCATGTATTTGTTGAATCAAAAGACTTTGATTTGAAAAGATATTACCGTAAGATTGTAATGAAAACCCATCCGGACGCTGTCGGTTCCGATAGATTAGTTGATAAGTATGTAGAGTATAGAAATTACTATGAAGAAGCCAAAGCAATTATTAAAAAAGAAAAACCAAGAGGTCCGTATAGGAAATACGCGTTATTGTTTAATCTGAGTCCTATTTTCCATAATATCTTATCATATCAACTTACAGGATTGCAGTTCTATAAGAAACAACTTAGACAGAACTTTGCTGGAATAATGCATCAATCGGAAGAAAGGAAATTTGATAGATTGATTGAATATATACAATTCCTTATAAAGGATATGGAATGCGGACCGGTAATTCAAGAATCAGATTGACAGTTGATTATCCAGTGATGCGGTGTAAAGTGTTAACTCCACGTCATATTTTCTAAGGAGTAATCGTGATTCTCTGCATTGAAGGTACGAGTGCAGTGGGAAAGAGCAGCGTGTGTAGCATTCTAGCAACCGAGTTCGGCTTCGAAGTAATTACGGAAGTCAATAAATTTTTAGTAAGGCCAGCGCCGGAATCGTAAAATTGGTACTGGGAGAAACTTCGCATTGGAGAACTACATGTACGTCAGCGTATCCAAGATCATGTTCAATTACTGACGGACCTGAGACGCTACGTGGCGAAAATATAACGAGTCTGTCGAGTTATTGGATTTGCAGATACCTCCAGACCTTTCCTGAATGAACGGTGGTTTTTTTTAATTGGTAAGAGTTCTTTTAACGAGGATCGAATCGCCGGGGACAGTCGTCTTCACGCCATCGCCAAGGGGGCAATAGTGACAGAAAAGCAAAGGAAGGTTTTTTTCGAGATACATAGCGATAGTCCGAGAGAAGGTCCCGGAAGTAATAATTCCACACGAAAAGCATTCTTTTTTATAAAGAATGGTTCCCCATCTCCAGCAATATTGGATATCGGATGCGGTCCGGGTGCCCAAACGATGTGTTTAGCAGAAATAACTAAAGGAGAAATAACTGCAGTCGATAACCATAAGCCATTTATAGATGAACTGAAGAAGAATGTTGAGAGAGCAGGATTACAGAAAAGAGTCAGACCTATAGTTGCTGATATGTGTAAACTTGATTTTGAACCCGATTCATTTGACTGTATATGGGCGGAAGGGTGTATATATATAATTGGAGTTGAAAAAGGTCTTAACTTGTGGAAGCCGTTCCTTAAGAAAAACGGAATAGTTGCCTTTACCGAAGTAAGCTGGCTCAGAGATGATATCCCGGAAGAAGTTGAAAGATTCTGGAAAGAAAACTACCCATCAATATCGGATATACGAGGAAATATAGAAAGAATACAAAAAGCTGGATATGAATTAATAGATCATTTTGTTCTTCCCGAAATCGATTGGTGGAGTCAATACTACTATTATATAGAAAAGAAACTGGAGACACTAGATGAAAAGTACAGAGACGATGAGGAAGCATATGTAATATTACAAATGGAGAAAGAAGAGATAAATTTATACAGTAGGTATTCGGACTACTATGGATATGTGTTTTATATAACACGGAAGAAACAATGAGCACCCTTACCTATCACTGGAGATTAACCCCGAAGCGTTTCGAGCCGCGTACTTGAGGTTATAACAGGCGAGATGAAGGTCGTGAAAGCCGGTCTTTCCGACGTAGAGAAGCTGGCTGAGCTGAACAAGCGTCTCATCGAAGATGAACGTTGTCCCAATCCGATGAATAGACAGCAGCTTGTCCAGCGTATGATTGAATGGCTTCAAGGCGGATATACCTGCTATGTGGGGATCGAAGACGGTACTGCGATCGCCTATTGCTTATTCCGAGACGATGGTGAGTATTACTATATGAGGCAGTTATTCGTGGAACGAGGGTATCGCCGAAGGGGTATTGCTACGAAGCTGCTCAACTGGATGTATCGGAATATCTGGACGGACAAGAAGGTAAGATTGGATGTTTTTTTTCACAATGAAGAAGCGATTGCTTTCTACAAAGCATACGGTTTCCAAGTCGGCTGTCTGAGGATGGAGAAGTAGTAGACGGATTAGCTAAGAGCCAACCGGCAGCATTGTACATGGAAATATATGAAACTGTCTCTGAAGTGATAAAAAATAAAGAGATGACCTGCCTCCAATGCCGCGGCTTGCAGTGATGTAGCGATATAGATAGAAGGATTTTTATAAATGAGAAACAGAATTGAGCACAAAATCTCGAGAACCGCCGAGATGAACTGCACCATCAGGGCAAGTTCCTTTTTTGAGGATGAGCCTTGTCTTAAAACCGATGACTATATTGCACCCCAGTTACTGCCGAAAGTTATTTTACTGTTCGCCAAGAGCAAAGTCCTGAGAGCCGTATTTACGAGGTATTTTGCTCCCGCCGGCGTGTATGAATACGTCATCGCACGTACAAGGTATATCGACGCTGTTGTGCAAGATTCGCTGAAAGCAAACTATAATCAAATCGTTATCCTTGGAGCTGGGTTTGATAGTCGAGCAATCCGGTTCTATCGCCCGGGCTCTGACACCGTTTTTTTTGAGCTGGATGCGCAAATTACACAGACGGCAAAAAAAGAGCAGTTGCAGAAACGCAAAATAGCCATCCCTGATAAAGTTGTGTTTATTCCAATCGATTTTAGCAAGCAAAACATGGCAACCCAACTCAAAGAGCATCGATTCAAGACAACTGAGAAGACACTGTTCATTCTAGAAGGTATCACCATGTATTTGGAAGAGGAGGCAGTGCACAATACCTTCACCACTATAAAATCAATTTCTGCTTCGAGCAGCCTTATTGTATTCGATTTTATCTATAAATCCGTACTCCGTAAGGAATATACGTTATACGGGGAACAATCACTTTATGAACGTGTGAACAAATACAACGAGGCCTGGCGCTTTGGAATCGAGGAAGGCCATATTAAAGAGTTTGTAGAAGAACTCGGATTGAAGCTTCGGAGAAGTAGCTCTGCTAAGGACCTCGAAAGGGAATACCATTTTGGACCCAAAAGAATTAACGGAACGCACTGTATCGCGGTCGCGGAGGTACCCTGATATAGGCCCGATACAAGGAAGCACAAATGTCATACGATCAAATCTTCCTTGGCTCTGTTCTCGTTGTCTTTCTTGTCACGTTTGTAGCAACCTTGGTGATCGTGCGCCGGCGAGGGCACGACCCACGAGGAGCAGTAAATGGACACATTGGGGGAGCCGTGGTTACTTCCGCCGCCTCATTGCTGTGGCTGGTAGTGACGCTGTTCTATATATTCGAAGCCAGCAGTGTTACCTGGTTCTGGCGTATTGCTTTTCTGGATACTGCTGTGGCTAAAGGAATAGGCATCGCTTCCAGCACCATAGGTCTGGTAGTGGGTATAGCCGGTGAAGTAACATTAGGGGAGTCATTTTGCCTCGCCTTCCCCCTGGGTAAAAAAAAGTTGGTCACCAGAGGCATTTACCGCTATATACGCAATCCTTGTGTTCTGGGGGTCATTCTGGTGGTGCTGGGAACGTTTCTAATCGCTCCCAGCCTGTTGGCCTTTCTTGCTTTGGTGGTCAATGTCGTCGGCTACGAGATGAAAGTACGGGCAGAAGAAGAGTATCTGAGGCGAACGTATAAGGATGAATACCAGGCTTACTGTGTGAAGACAGGACGCTACCTGCCCGCTTTAGGTGCCAGGCTGCATGTCGATTGCGATGGGTAGACCGGGCCGATACAATACCACTAAGAGCAAGGGAGTCTATTTGTGTGCGGACGGGAGTATATTAGGGGGAGGTTCAAGCCGCAATGAGAGACTACCGCGCCTCGCAGAAGTTAGCTAATACAGGGGAAGACGCATGAGGAAAAAAAGTGATGGGGCTGGCCGCGAAGATCCCTTTGACCTGGGTCGTTTCCTAAAAGCACAAGCAGGGATTTATGATCGGGTCGTAGCGGAGCTAAGAGGCGGCCGGAAGCGGACGCACTGGATGTGGTTTATATTCCCGCAGATCGATGGATTGGGGCATAGTGCAACATCAAAGTACTATGCCATAAAGAGTATCGAAGAAGCTCGGGAATACCTGAAGCATCCTGTTCTGGGATCCAGGTTGTTGGAATGCACGGAAGCGGTATTTGCCATCGAGGGAAGAGGGGCCTCAGAGATTTTCAACTATCCCGATGATCTAAAGCTCAAATCGTCGATGACCCTGTTCGCCTCTGTGGCAGATCCAGGTAACGTGTTTGCCCGTGTTCTTGAAAAGTATTTCCAGGGAATGCAAGATACCAGGACATTACGGCTTCTGCAAAGCTTGAAAGAATAAATGAGCAAGGAAGCCGTATTCTATGGAAACAGAGTCTGCGTTTTCTTTGTCCTGTCTTGTTAACGTGGACCGTGGAGTCGGTCAAGCGGCAGTATACGGGAATGCTGGGTGAATAAGGAGAAATGATGAAAGCGGTGCTTTCTCTCTGCAGGAGCAGCAGCCACTATGATGGGGTACGAGACGCTCTTGGGCCTTTGAAAGACGAGTTGAAGGAGTCACTGTCGAAGATCTCCTCTTTAGTTATCAAGATCAATCTTGTGATCACGAGAACTCCTGCTTACGACAGAGGCGTTCCATTGGCTACGACCCCGCTTCAAGCAATAGTATCCTTTATAGATTTCATTTCGCCGTTTTACAAAGGAAGGATCATAGTAGCGGAAGAAGCTGCTTGGGGAGATACAAAAGAAGGCTTTCGCATGTATGGGTTTTCCGAGCTGGCAAGAGAAAACGAGCAGATTGAGCTATTGGATCTCCAAGACGATGAAGTTATCCAGAAAAGAATTACCTATGCCGAAGGGGAGTTGGAATTGCCACTCAGTAAAACCATGGTAGAGGCTCCCTTGTTGGTCTCCATTACGCGGCCGAAGACACATTGTTCGGTCGTAATGACGGCGGGAATTAAGAATGTGGTGGTCGGTGCGATACACGGATATTCTACGAGAAGGAAGATCCACCGCGGCAAGGCCATACATCACATAATGGCTTGGATTGCAGACCTGGTTTTCCCTGACCTCGTTGTGATTGACGGAACTGTAGGAATGGAAAGCGGCGGACCGGTTCGCGGAAAAGAAATAAAATCCGGATGGACGCTCTCATCTTTCGACGCGCTTGCTGCCGATTCGTTGGCGGCTTATCTAATGGGATTTGATGTCAATGACGTGGGGTATCTGAGCCTCCTCAGAGACAAGGGATTGGGGTTATCGTATCCCCACGATGAAATTGAAATTGCCGGAGAGCAGCCAGGAGATCTTGTTACCCCGTTTAAGCCTCACGGCAATTTCAAGAAAACGAGAATGTGGAGATGATGAAGGCTTGAAATGTTGTGGCTCATTGGCACGGTCAATTGACCTCGGTTGGTTAAGGAGCTCCGCGCGTACGTGCGAACGCCCGCTAGTAGTCACTATTGGGTATTGTCCGCGCGTTGCAGGGTCAGGTATGTCGCGATGCATCCTGCCATAAAGATCCCGGCAAGAACTGCCAGGGAGCCGGCCCCGGCGGCCGGGGCGCTAGGCTCCCCTGCCCCGGCGGTCAGGAACACGATCGACCACGGGACCCACGGCGCCCAGCCGGTGTGGAGGAAGAACTGGCCGATCACGATAGAGGTGAAGATCGCGAATCCGATGGGCGCCAGGTAGCCGCGGCCGGCCACCGCAATCCAGGCGGCCAGCGAGCCCAGCAGGAGAGTTTCCAGGAGCACCAGCAGGCACAGCCGCAGGCTGGCTACGACCAGAAGCGGGTCGAAGCCCGGCATGCCCACCAGCAGGCCGAGCAGGATGGCCTCGACGTACACCGCCGCGGCAATGCAGGCATACCACACCGCCGAAACAATGAGCTTGGCGGCCACGAAGTTGAAACGCCCGATAGGCAGGCTCAGCATATTCTTCGCCGTGCCTTCGGTGTACTCGCGTCCGAACACGAAGGCCTGGATAACGCCGATCACGATCGAGCCGGCGGCCAGGATCACGGCAATAAAGGAGAGGTAGGTAGGCCAGTCGGCGGTGCCCACGGTGAGCTGCGCCTTGGCGGTCAGCAGCCCCATGCGCGCAGCCAGCTCCGGATTCATGAGAACGATCATAAAGAAGCTCAGTCCCAGCGGGCCGAAGCAGTACAACAGCCCCACGATCCAGGTGATCTTGGTCCTCCGGAGCTTGAGGAACTCCGAATAAAGTACCTGTAGAAATATCACGGCTCACCTCCGGTCAAGCGCAGGAAGCGCGCTTCCAGATTTTCCCGGATCGGGCAGAGGGCCTGCAGCTCCATCCCCTCTTCTACCAGAACCCGGGCGATGGCGGCGGGTCGCGGGGAGTCTCCTGCAATCTCCAATGCGCCGCCGTCCTGCAGCCTGATGTTCTCGACTCCCATCCTGGCCCGCAGAAGCGCCATGGCTCCTTGGGGATCGGACACGCGGATCTCCAGTCGCTCCTCTGCGCCGGATTCCCATTTTTCCGCCTCGAGCTCCTCGATAAGACGGCCGCGATGGATGATGCCGATGCGATCCGCAAGCTGGTTGATCTCGCCCAGGATGTGGCTGGAGATGAACACCGTGATGCCCTGCTCGTCGGCCAGCCGGCGCAGCAGGCGGCGGATCTCCACAATGCCCGCCGGATCGAGGCCGTTGGCCGGCTCGTCCAGAATGAGCAGCCGGGGGCCGTGAAGGAGCGCCCGCGCCAGGGCCAGGCGCTGCTTGTTGCCGAGGGACAGCCGCCCGGCGCGCCGGCCTGCCAGCTCCGTCAATCCGAGAAGCTCGATCGCGCGTTCCATCGCCTCCCGCCTCGAGCCGGTGAGGCGCCGCTGGATTTCCAGGTTTTCACGCACGGTTAGCGTCGGATACGAGGTGGCGGTCTCGACCAGGCTCCCTACCGGGGAGACTGCGGCCCGGCGGTCGGTGCTGACCTGCCTGCCGAACAGCGTCACCCGGCCGCGGGTCGGACGTATCAGGCCCAGGAGCATGCGGATGGTAGTGGTTTTCCCGGCTCCGTTGCGGCCGAGAAAGCCGTAGATCTCCCCCTGACCGATTTCCAGGTTCAGAGAATCCACCGCCGTGACCTCGGGGTAGCGCTTGCACAGGTTCTCGGTCCGTATCGCCGTTCGCGATTTGGGCGCCTCATTCATGCCTTGTGACCTCCTCCTGCCAAGAGACCTTCGGTTATCCAGGAAAGGATCAAATCCGTGGCGGGCTGAAATATCGTCTTCCCGATCTCATCTTCGTGCATGAACATGAGCGCCACGGCGCGCAGGACGCCCGCCAGCACCTCAGGGCTCACCTTGCATATTCCTCCCTTAGCGCGCAGGGCCTGCAGCAGCATCCGGACGAATTCGACGTCGTGGGAGAGGTGCTCGCCGAGCCTCCGCGCTCCTACTCCCCGGGCCAGAAGCGCGTACTCCCCGGTCTCCCGGAGATGCGTGAGCAGGGAGTTGCCCCGAACGAACTCCAGGGCGTAGTCCAGAACGGCCCGCAACGCCTTCGTCGCATCCCGCTCGCCTGAGAGAATCGCCTCGACCTCTTCCCGCATGGCGGTCTCCTCCCGGTCGAAGATCTCCATGCACAGATCTTCCTTGGATTCGAAGAAGTGGTAGAAGGTCCCCTTGGCAATGCCCGCGGCGCGCGCCAGCTCCTCGATGTTGGTCTTGCGCAGGCCAAAGCGCAGGAATTGCTCCCTGCCAGCCTCGACTAAGGCTTCTCGAATCGCGGTGCGGTCCGCCTCTGTGAATATGCGCGGCACAGGCTACTCCTCTCGGTTATTGTGTCTATATGACTTATTTAGAAACATAGTCATATAATAATGAAAGGTACATGGTTTGTCAACGGGTTTCGCCCAAAGATTTGAAGATTCCAACGCTGGACTATGGGTAGGGATCCGTGGTATCTACTCAGAGAAATAGAGGATTACAGCGATCAAGCAATGAGAGCGCACCATGGTTGATTTCTTGCTCCACTTCTACAGAAACGGAGACAAACCATTTCGGTCTCTGTCTGCGCTGCCGGATGCGAAGGCAATCCAATTCATGAAGAGACTGTACGTCGAAGGCTCGATTTTCTGGGAAAGATTCCAAGATCCTCATCGGTATCTGAAAGCCAGGAGGCAGGTTGAACAGTGGCTGCGCACTGAGTTTATCGCCAAGGGAGGCCGCCCTAAGGATTCCTATCCGATATACCTGGTGCTTGGCCGGCCCAAGTGGTTGGAAACCGTGGCTGATCCTGCAACCCTGGCCACAACGGCCGAAATACAGTTACCTCTATCGCTCTTCAAGGAATGGGAGGTGAGCTTTACCTATCCCGACAGCATGGTCTCGATGCTGCTGGCGGCGGAAAAGAAACCCGAATACTACGAGGCCGGTTTTCACGGCAAACTGTTCACGCTGCCGGAGATTCGTTCGCTCGTAGAGTCCAGAGGACTCCCCGGTGACAGATGGAAAACAAACATCCCGCCCCGTCTGGCCAACTACATAGAAGCCCAGGTATGGAATCACCAGGTGCTCCAGGATTACATATCGCAGTCTTCGATCACAACTGAAAGGAAGATTGCGATGTCTTCTTCCAGTCGAAAATCATCAGAAAATTAAGATGTCCGACTGTCATCATAAGCGGGCGCAGGCTGCCCCGGTACCCGAGTACTGCTCTGTTCGATCTTCCTCCGAATGTGGGACATGCAGCATCCGTAATCATCTGATGTGCCGGTTTGACTCAAAGGATCTTGCACTTTTTCTGATCTCATTCTTCTCCTGCTCGCTGAACGGTGTTCCCCAATCGGTAGTGGATCGATATCTACTGCGAAATCCGTTATTGCTGGACGGCCTGGGTTGATTCCGACGGGCTGGCACCCGGTTCACCGCTGGCATACCTCTGGTACCTCGTGCGGCTCTTGTTCGAGGCCTGAGGCTGTAGTAGAATCGTGGCCGGTAAAGTTGCTGCAAACATCGCTGCTTCTACCGCACCGGTAACGGATGAAACAGAGAACGCGAGTTGCCATTATATTCGGCGGGAGGTCCGCCGAGCATGAAGTGTCGCTTCAGTCGGCAAAGAATATTATCGATGCCATCGACGAGAGCAAGTATGAGCTGGTGCTGATCGGCATAGATAAAGGCGGCAGGTGGTACCTTAACGAGCAGTCGGCGTTCCTGTTGAACGAGAACGACCCAAAGCTGATTCACCTGAACAGATCCAATGAGGAAATCGCCATCGTCCCGAAAGGAGATTCGAATCAGCTGATCGCTCCGTCCACTCTCACCGCCAAGGGCCACATCGATGTTGCCTTTCCCGTGATTCACGGGCCCTACGGAGAGGAGGGCTCCATCCAGGGCCTGCTCAAGCTCGCCAACATTCCTTACGTCGGAGCGGATATCTTGGGTTCTGCAATCGGAATGGACAAAGACGTGATGAAGCGACTTCTTCGCGATGCAGGAATACCAACTCCTAAGTTCCTGGTTTTGGAGAAATCGCGTGCGCAAGCCTGGGGGTACGAGCAGATCATCGCCGCTTTGGGATTGCCTGTGTTCATAAAGCCGGCCAACCTGGGCTCCTCGGTGGGAGTACACAAGGTTCGAAGCAGAGAGGAATTCGAGGAAGCGGTCAGAGTTGCCTTCACCTACTACGACAAGATCCTGGTAGAGGAGTTCATTCAGGGCAGAGAGATCGAATGCTCTGTCCTGGGCAATGAAAAACCGATCGCTTCCGTCCCGGGGGAGATAGTCGTACGGTCCGAGTTCTACTCCTACGAGGCGAAGTATATAGACGAGCAGGGAGCCTTTCTGGAAATACCTGCGAAAATACCCGACGAACTAGGTAGAGCCATACAGGAGTATGCGCGTAGGACGTTTCGTGTTCTGTGCTGCCAGGGTATGGCGCGGGTGGATTTTTTTCTTCGAGGAGAGACCGAGATTCTGGTAAACGAGATAAATACCATCCCCGGTTTCACAAAGATAAGCATGTATCCGAGACTTTGGGAGGCAAGCGGCATTGCCTATCCGGAGCTCATAGACAGGCTCATTCAACTGGCGATCGAGCGACATAGAACCGAACAGGGATTCAAAAGCTCACCCGAGTAGAAGGCGCATCTGTAAAAATGGCATCTGATCCCCTGACATTCGAGGAAACCGAGCTGAAAATCCAGCTCGAAGAAGAGCTGAAGAGCCGCATCCTGCCCTTTTGGATGGAGCATGTCGTGGATAGGGTCAACGGCGGCTTTTACGGAGCCGTGACCAACGACCTGGAGGTTCATAATGAGGTGCCGCGCTCGGCCGTTTTGTGCGCGCGCATTCTTTGGACCTACGCCAGGGCGGCTCGGGAATGGGGTGGGGATCGATGTCTTTGGATGGCCCGATGGGCGTATGAGTATCTGCGCGCCGTGTTCTGGGACCGGGATTACGGCGGCCTGTACTGGCAGGTGGATCGTCAGGGCAGGCCGGTCTCGGACCGCAAGTACCACTACGCCCAGGCCTTCGCCATATACGGCCTGAGCGAGTATTATCTGGCCGTCCAGGAGCCGCTGAGCCTTGCCCTGGCACAAGCGTTATTTCACCTGCTGGAGAAGCATGCCTACGAGGCGGTGCACCGCGGCTATCAGGAGGCCAGCAGCCGGGATTGGGAGCCGCTGGCGGACATACGCTTGAGCGGCAGAGACCTCGATTGCCGTAAATCCATGAACACCATGCTGCACATTCTGGAAGCGTACACCAACCTGATGCGGATATGGGACGATGCGCATCTCAAAGCCCAGCATAAGGCTCTTATCGAGGCCTTCCAGCAGCATATCATCGATCACCGCAGCGGTCATTTCAGGCTCTTCTTCGACGCTCGGTGGCGCTCGCTTTCAGACACGGTGTCCTACGGTCACGACATCGAAGGGAGTTGGCTCCTGCAGCAAGCCGCCGAGGCCCAGGATGAGGCCGCGCTGGGCAAGCGCGTACGGGAGTGTGCACTGAGTATCGCGGCCTCCGTATACCGGGAGGGGCTGGACGCCGACGGAAGCCTGTTCTATGAAGGTAGCCCTCGGGGTTTGGTGGATACCGGCAAGGCCTGGTGGGTGCAGGCTGAGGCGGTGGTAGGCTTCTACAATGCCTACCAGCTTTCCGGATTCCAGCATTTCAGGCAGGCCTCCTATCGCTGTTGGAGGTACATCCAGACCAAAATGGTGGATCGCGAGTATGGAGAATGGTACAAGCAACTGGATCGGGACGGCAGACCCGATCGGTCCAGATACAAAGCCGGACCGTGGGACTGCCCCTATCATCAGAGCCGGATGTGTTTCGAAATGCTCGCCCGTTTGAAAGAATAGTCATCCTGACAGAATTCCCTGTCCATTTTTCGGTGGAAATAGCCAGAGGATCAGATGTATGGTAGCGGCATGAGCACATCACGAAACAAACTAGTGGAGCGCGAGGAAATGCTGCGCGCCTTCATGGAGAAGGATGCCTCGTACGACGGGTTGTTCTACGTGGGCGTAACAACAACCATGATCTTCTGCCGGCCGGCCTGCCCGGCGCGTAAGCCAAAGCCCGAGCATATCGAGTTCTACGCAACCGCCCGGGAAGCGCTGTTTGCCGGTTTTCGACCCTGCCGGCGCTGCCGGCCGCTGGCACACGGGCGGCACACTCCTTCCTGGGTGTCAGGGCTTATCGAGGAGGTCGAAGCCGACCCCGCACGCCGGATTCGGGACAACGAGCTGCGGGAGCGGGGAATGGAGCCCGCCGCCGTGCGCCGGTATTTCCTGAAGGCCTTCGGCATGACCTTCCAGGCCTACTGCCGGGCGAGGCGGCTGGGTGCGGCTTTTTCGGCGATCCGCAGGGGTGGGAGCATCGACGACGCCGTCTTCGACCACGGCTGGCAGTCGCATTCAGGATTCCGGGAGGCCTTTGCCAAAGCCGCCCAGGCGCCGCCGGGAATGGCGCGGGACAAAGACTACGTACGCCTCGCCTGGATTGAAACTCCCCTGGGCCCCATGGCGGCAGGGGCTACGGAACGCTCGCTCTGCCTTCTCGAGTTCACCGACAGGAGGATGTTGGAAAGCCAGCTCGAGATCCTGAGCAGACGCCTGGGCCTGCCTTTGCTGCCCGGAGAAAGTACGCTCTTCGACCGGCTGCGGGTGGAGCTGGATGAGTATTTTACCGGGCGGAGGCAATCTTTCGACCTGCCCCTGGAGTACCCGGGAACGGATTTCCAGCGCCGGGTCTGGAAAGCCCTGCTGCGTATCCCCTACGGCCAGACTCGCTGCTACAGCGATCTGGCCCTTGAGCTGGGAAACCCGGGCGCCAGGAGGGCAATCGGCCAGGCCAATGGGCTCAACCGGATCGCCATCCTGATCCCCTGCCACCGAGTCATCAACTCAGACGGAGCTCTGGGCGGGTACGGAGGAGGACTGTGGAGAAAGCTCCGGCTGCTGGAGACCGAGGGCGCCCTTCCGGTAAAATCGGCCAGGGAGGAGAGAGGCGATGACAAATAAAAGACTGCCATTCTCGCGGGAAGATCTCGAACAGGTGGCGCGCAACCACCCGACTCCGTTTCATATCTATGACGAGAAGGCCATGGTAGAGAATGCGCGCAATCTACTGAGGCTGTTCTCGTGGAATCCCGGCTTCAAGCAGTTCTTTGCGGTAAAGGCGACCCCCAATCCCTTCATTCTCAAGATTCTCAAGCACGCCGGCTTCGGCGCCGACTGCAGCTCTCTCCCGGAGCTTCTACTGGCGGAGCGGGTCGGCATCCTCGGCTCCGAGATCATGTTTTCTTCGAATGACACGCCCGCCTGCGAGTATGCCGAGGCGACGCGTCTCGGGGCTACCATCAACCTGGATGACATCAGCCACATCCCCTTCCTCGAGGCACACTGCGGCATACCTGAGCTGGTCTCCGTTCGCTACAACCCCGGCAGGCTGCGGGAGGGCAGCTTCGTTATGGGCACGCCCGAGGAGGCCAAGTATGGCTTCACCCACGAGCAGATATTCGAGGGACTGGGGCTGCTAAGGGAAAAGGGAGCCGTACGTTTCGGCCTCCATACCTTTATAGCCTCAAACGAGCTGAACTCGCAGTACTTCATCGACACAGCCGAGATGATGTTCAACCTCGCGCTGGAGGTTCGGGACAGACTCGATATCCGGGTAGAGTTCGTCAATATCAGCGGGGGAGTGGGTATCCCGTACCGGCCGCAGGACAGTGCCGTGGACCTGCGATTTGTGAGCGAAGGCATTCGCACGGTTTATGAGCGGTTGGTCAGGCCGGCGGGCCTCCACCCTCTGGCACTGTATACGGAAATGGGCCGCGCCATTACCGGTCCCTACGGATACCTGGTAAGCAGAGTGCGCCACATCAAGAACATCTACAAGAAACATGTCGGTCTTGACGCCTGCATGGCGGATCTGATGCGGCCGGCGATCTACGACGCCTACCACCACATAACGGTGCTCGGCAAGGAGGACCGCCCCTGCGATCACGTCTATGACGTGACCGGATCCCTGTGTGAAAGCCGGGACAGGTTCGCCGTGGACCGGAAGCTTCCCGAGGTCGAGGTGGGCGACCTACTGGTCATCCATGATACGGGTGCACATGGGCATGCCATGGGCTTCAACTACAACGGCAAGCTGCGCTCCTCCGAGCTGCTGCTTAGAGCGAACGGTGAAGTGGTCGAGATCAGGAGGGCGGAGACCGTGGATGATTATTTTCGAACGCTGGATTTTGACAAGCTGGATGCCTTCGTAGCCTGAGAAGATGCCTTCAGAAAGCCCGGCCTCCCTGGGGCCTGTGACCGGCAGAGGCCGCAGCTTGCGGGATAGAGGGCAGCCGGCATGGATGGGCCGGCAACCGGTCTTCCAGTTGCGACTGGTATTTTCACAGGTTTCTGCATGAAGAGCGTATTATCAGCTCGGGCTCAATGATTATTTTTCTGCCCCAATTGGATTTGTTTTCGATGCAATCTATCATCAGCTTGGCCGCTGTTTTTCCGAGCTCATCGATTGGTTGTCTTATTGTCGTTAAAGGCGGACTGAGGAAAGAAGCCATGTTTATATCATCGAACCCGACTACCGATAGGTCGTCCGGGATTTTGAGATTTTGCTCATGAGCGGCCTTGAATACACCTAGGGCCATGTGATCGTTTGAGCAGAAGATCGCTGATGGAGGATGTCGTAGTGAAAGAAAGTAGTATAGCGCATCGTATCCGCTTTTTTCGGTAAAATCGCCTTTGAAAATAAGATTCTCATCAACTTCGATAGTATGTGATTTAAGGGTACTCATGTAGCCCTGGAGCCTTTTCTTGCCGTCGATTACGTACAATAGACCTGTCACAAACCCGATTCTACTATGACCAAGTTCCAACAGGTATCTGATTGCTTGTCGCGTGCCTTTTAAGTTATCAATATCAACATAACTTATGGATTTATGTTTTTCCCGTCCCCCAACAATAATAAAAGGAACACGGTCGGACACGAGTTTCTGCAACGCACTGTCATGTATGGATGGAGCAATAATAATTACTCCATCCACCTTTCTTTGTTTGTACAGAATGGAGTAATCCTTGTTATCCGACTTGTTTGTCGAAGTATTGAAAATCAAGTCATACCCACGGACAGAAACATATCCTTCTATTCCTAGAAGCAACTCGACAAAATAGGGCGCCGCCAGGAAGTGCTCGTAGTATGGAACGATGATTCCTATTACGTTCGTTTTATTCCTGTTCAATGCACGCGCTGCAGCATTGGGATAATAACCGAGCTCCTCTATCGCTTTCAGTACTTTCTCTCTCGTTTCTTTTTTGACATTGTTGGATCCGTTGATCACGCGTGAGACAGTCATAAAAGATACATTTGCTCTTTTTGCTACATCCATTTGAGAGCTCATCCGGTTACTCCATCACTAATCTTTATTAAAATTATAAATGATTTTGCAGCCTTGGCATACTACCACAAAAACACTTATCTAATCTTGACAAGTGGTTTTTCTTGAATTAAAATGTTTGCGCAAACATTATTTGGGGTCATTATATAGCGTGGAAAAAATACTGTGAACCAAGCGCAGTATTTAAAAAAATACAAGGAGGATCGCATGAAAAAAATTGTTTTCTTGGTAACTCTCTTGGCTCTGTGCCTGCTTTCCTATGGCTTTGTTTTTGCCGGCGGCGCAGAAGAGGAAAAGGAGGAGCTGATCGTCTATCACTGGTGGACGGCAGGGGGAGAGAAAGAGGCCATCGACGCGGTTTTCGCCCTGTTCAAAGAGAAGTATCCTAACATCGAAATCATTGAAAACCCCGTATCGGGCGGAGGCGGCGGCGTCATGAGGGGCCAGATCAAGACAATGGTCATGGCGGGGCAATCCCCCGATACATTTCAGCTCACCTATGGGACCGGGATGCTCGGATCCTTTGCGGAAGTACTGGAGCCGATCGACGACTTGTGGAAAGGGTTGCCTTTCCCGCCGATGATCAAGCAGATGGGGAACGTAAACGGACATCAGGTGGCTATTCCTCTGAACATGATGCGGTGCAATTGCTTGTGGTACAATAAGAAACTCGTCGACCAGCTAGGCATTCGAATGCCTCTGAAAAGCTTCGACGAGTTTTTCGCCGCCTGTGCGAAAGCCAAGAACGCGGGGTACATACCCTATGCGGTCGGAGCGGGTAGCGGCCAGCAGTTCTGGTGGGCTCACATCGTAGAGCAGATCATCGTCGGCGCTCCCAGCGGGGGGGCCGAATACCTCGAAAAGCTGTATTTCGGAAAAGCGGACCCCGCCAATGATCCTGCAGTCAGGGAAACGCTCCAGTTCGTCAAGAAGCTGTTTGACAGCGGGTACGTCAACTCCGATTATTCCGCCCTCACCTGGGACCAGGCTTCCGACCTCCTTATGACCGAAGAAGCCGTATTCTATCAGATGGGCGACTGGGCCAAGGGTCACTTCACATCCGCCGGATGGAAACCCAAGGTTGATTTCGATTACCAGCCCAGTCCCGGCACCGAAGGTGCCTTCACCTTGAATCTTGACGGATTCTCCCTGTGCAAAGGGGCTCCTCATAAGGATGCAACGGTCAAATGGCTGCAGTTCCTGTCGACCATCGAAGCCGAAACGGCGTTTTGCCCGATCAAAGGAGCCACCCCGCCGAGGCTGGATGCTCCGACCGATATGTATGACGACATCTCTAAAGACATTCTGAAAACTTTCAGGGATCCGGCAACCAAAGTCGTCCAATCTTCGTTCTCCGGACCGCCGGAAGCCTGGCTCGATGTCTACGGGGGCATGATCAGCAAGTTTGCCGAAAGCCTCGACGTTGACCAGGGTGTCAAGGATTATGCCGCTGCTTATAACCAAGTATTCGGTAAATGATTAGTACTCTCGGTTGACTTTTTCACATGGGTATGGTTTCGCGCCATACCCATGTGGAGTATACTCAACCTGGGAATTGTTAGAGCAGCTTTTTAAGAACAAACGGGAATAGATCAATCCATTCCTTCAGGAACTAGGTTCTGTGGTTGTTAAAAAATACATTCCCATTGCCCTCTTTATCACTCCCGCGATTGTGCTGGTAGCGATCTTTGTGTATGTATTTTCCGGCTGGAGCGCATGGACCTCCCTGACCGATTGGAGAATAATCGGCAGGCTGGGAGAGTTCACAGGTATTCAGAATTATATCAAGCTGTTTACGCAAGATGAGATTTTCAGGAAGAGCTTCTATAATACCTTGAAATTGATGGCGCTGTTCATCAGCATTACGGTTCCTCTCGGCATCATCTGCGCTGTCTTTTTGGATTTAGTGGTAACGGCAAGAGGTTTTTTCCGGGCGATCTTCTTGATCCCGCTGTCTTTCTCTTTCGTGGCATCCGCCACCATGTGGAGCTGGATGTTCCTGCCCGACAAAGGCGCCATCAACACACTGTTACGCATGCTGAACCTCTTTTTTCTTGTTCAGCCCTGGATAACCTCGACCAAGCAGTCGATCTTTGCGGTGGCGATCGTCTATGTCTGGCAGTTTTCAGGCTTTGCGACGCTTGTATACTACGCTGGGATTTCAGCCGTCGATCCAGACATCCTGGATGCAGCCAGGGTGGACGGCACCACAACCGTTCAACGATATACACGCGTCATACTGCCTCTTCAAAGACCGGCTACCTTCACCGTCCTTTTGATTCTCGTCATGTACTCCCTGCGCGTTTTCGATCTCGTTTGGCTGCTCACGGGAGGCGGACCCGCCTTTTCATCCGAGGTGCTGGCAACCTACATGTACCGGGTAACCTTCAACCAGAACCTGTTTGCCTACGGTGCAAGCGTGAGCTTCTTTATGTTTCTGCTGTCATTCCTTATTATCATCATTCCGATTCTCGTCAACAGGTATGTCAACAGGCATAGAAAGAGATAAAGGATGAAGAGCGCCGGTATACCGCAGAAAGCCCTGATCTATTTTATTCTAATCGCTTTATCCTTTTTTTATGTTTTCCCGATTTATACCCTCCTCAATACATCGTTGAAAACGGATGAGGATCTGAAGTATGGTCCGGTTGCACCTGCGCACGCGGTCGATTTCGGCGCCTATGCCAAGGCTTTCAACCTCATAAAAAGGGCGCTTTTGAACAGCGTGATCATTACGGTTTTTGCCACGATCATTTCCTCGATTTTAGGCTCGATGAGCGGTTATATCTTTTCAAAATATCGATTCAAGGGAGACAAAGCGATCTTCCTGACCCTCGCGCTCGGCTTCTATATAGCGCCTCAATCCATCCTGATTCCTCTGGTGATGTTCATGGGAAAGATCGGGTTGTTCAACAGCTACAGCGGCCTGATCCTGACACACGTGGCGTATGGAATGCCCATTACTACCCTGCTTTTCCGCAATTACTACGAGGGGATTCCCCAGGAGCTTGTCGACAGCTCCCGCGTTGACGGCTGTGGGACCCTGGCGACCTATATGAGAATCTTTCTTCCCCTGTCTCTACCGGGCTTTGCGGTTGTGGCGATCTTTCAGTTTACAAACATCTGGAACGAGTTCTTGTTCGGACTTACCCTGACCAGGGGAGTCACTTCCCAGCCCGTAACCGTGGCGGTGGCGAACCTGAAGGGAACGACAGTGGCGGCATGGAACATGATCTGCGCCGGAGCATCCATCACCATTATCCCGGTGGTGTTGATTTACATTTTTCTACTGAAAATGATTATAAAGGGTCTGCTTATGGGGTCCGTGAAGGGTTGATCGAACAGCAGATGTACGACGGATAAGCTAAGAAAACCATGAAACCCATAAAGATAGGAATCGTAGGAGCGGGCGGCGTAGCACAATGGGGACATATACCTTCGTTGCAGGGAATCCCCGGGGTCGAAGTAGCTGCCTTGAGCGATCCCAATAAAGAGAAGCTCGAGTCCGTTTCCAAGGAATTCAATATAGCCGATACGTACACCGAGTATGAAAAGTTGATCGAGAGGGAAGATCTCGATGGGGTAAGTGTCTGTACACCAACCTACCTGCATGCCGAGGTTTCTATGGCCGCCCTCCAATCGGGTAAGAACGTATTGTGCGAGAAACCATTCGCGATCAACGCCCAACAGGCCGAAGCAGTAGTGCGTACGGCCTTGAAATCAGGAAAGCTGTTTTTGCTGAACCTCTCACAGCGCTTTGATCTGACTACAGAAATCATAGACAGTTACATCAGAAAAGGAAAACTGGGATATATCTACTATGCGAAATGCTCGTATCTGCGGAGAAAGGGGCATCCCGGTCTAGGAGGATGGTTTACCCATAAAAAGGACTCGGGCGGCGGTTCTCTTATGGATATCGGCATCCACGTGATGGACTTGGGAATGTTTTTCCTGGGTTCGCCGAAACCCGTATCGGTAACGGCCTCGGCCTACGATTGTCTGACCAAGAATGCACAGGACGGAGGGTGGCCTCCAAGCTCCACCAGGCTTGGAGATGATTTCAACAAAGAAGTCGACACGGAGGACCTGGCGACCGCTCTGATCAGATTCGAGAGCGGCTCGACGCTCTTACTGGAAGCCGGATGGACCGGATACTCCGAAACCGGGATGAAGATCTCACTTTTTGGAGCTAAAGCAGGTGTCGAGCTGGTGAAGGCTGCAGGCGGGGTTGATGAGGGCCGCCCGATTAGGTTCAGCATTCTGGAGGAAACGGACGGCCATCTGGTGGAGATCAATCCTGTAGTCCCCGCGTTGTATTCCTATTGGGATCAAACGTTTCCCGGATTTATTCGTCACTTTGTAGCGTGTATCAGGAATGAGGAAACGCCAGTTGTGGAGCCCGATTATCTTCTAACCGTTCAAAGAATCATTGATTCCATCTATCTCTCAGCAGCAAACGGTAAAGAGGTGAGATTGTAGGTGCAAGATGATGAAAATAGCCTGTAGTAGCTGGTCCTACCACCGTGCTTTCCAAACTCATGAGCTGGATATTCATAGATGGATTTCGATCTGTGCCGATGAGCTGATGCTCGACGGTGTCGAGTTGCTGGATTTCCATTTAGAGAAGCCGGGTATTGATTACAGAGAGCTGAAAGATTTCATTAGTAAAAAAGGTCTGATGATTGCCTGCCTCTCGGTAAGCAACAACTTCGGCTACGAATCTGACAATAAACTGAGAAAAGAGGTGGCAAAAGTAAAGAAATGGATTGATACAACAGCTCTATTCGGTGCCTCGATCCTGCGGGTTTTCGCCGGATGGGCCGGTCCTGCTCCCTGGGATGAGGATTATGGCCGTGGAAGCTCTGATCGAGATGTCGTGTGGCCCGCAATGATCGGCTGCATGAGAGAGTGCGTTGCCTATGCCGAAAAAGCAGGCCTAGTCCTTGCCGTAGAAAACCACAATCACCGGGGTCTTGTCAGTACTTCCGAGGACGCGAAACGGATCGTTGCAGAGATCGACTCTTCCTGGTTCAGGCTCAATTTGGATACGGGCGGTTACACGAAAGACATTTACACCGCCATCGAAGATACAGTGGATCTGGCGGTGCACGTCCATATTAAGATACTTCAGCCCGGCGAAGAGGTAATCGACAAGAAGTTGGATTATGAGAGGATCTTCGGCATTCTGAAAAAGAAGAATTACAGCGGTTTCATATCTGTTGAGTATGAGGGGGAAGACGATGAGCTGACGAGTATTCCCGGGGTCATTAAACGCATAAAAGATGAAATGAGTTGAGGAAAAACTATCGACGGAGGTTAAATATGGCAACGAACACCAAAGTATTATTGGTCGGGGAAACGTGGTTTGTGCTCAGGATGCACATCAAAGGTTTTGACCTGGTGCCTCTCGGAGGGTACGAGAATTTCGGCAGGTGGTTTGTTGAAGCTATGGCGCGGTTTGACGACATCGAGCTCGAGCATATGCCCAATCATGTTGCATTAACATCATTTCCGAGAACGATGGAGGAAATAAACAGGTACGATATTCTTATTCTCAGTGATTGCGGGAAAAATACTCTGCAGTTGTATCCGGAAATGTTTACCGTTCCTATGGGCCCCGATCGTCTCGATCTTATCAAGCAGTTTGTAGCCGAAGGGAAATCATTTATCATGGCGGGTGGATGGAACTCGTTTCAAGGAATAAGGGGTATCCCGGGATACCATGAAACGGTCATCGAGGAGATTCTTCCCGTAGAGATAAGCTCCTGTGACGATCGGGTTGAAAAGCCTCAAGGTGCTCGACCCGAGATTGTGCAGAAGACGCATCTCATATTCAAAGATACTCCCCAGGAGTGGCCGTTGTTCTTGGGGTACAATAGAGTAAAGGCCAAGAAGAATGCCGATGTGCTGGCCCGGATCAACAATGATCCCTTCATTGTCGTGGGGGACTACGGAAAAGGAAAGACGATGGCCTTCACCTCTGATTTGTCAAAACACTGGGGAACCGCATTCATCGAGTGGGAAGGGTACGGGAAATTCTGGCACAATACAGCGCTGTGGCTTTCAGGAAAAGGGAAGTCCGCCTGACAGCCGATCAGCCAAGGACCGCTTCGATACGGTGCTTGCTCCCGTCTCCATACAGGGGCAGAACATTGGAGGCGAGCTTCCTGCCGTCGGCGAGTACCGAGCTGACGCCGCGGCAGACATGAGAGGGATTACGCACCTCGATTTCGTAGGTCGCGCCGCGGAACTCCCTGCTGGCTCGAAAGCCGCTCCAGCGCGCCGGGATGCACGGATCCACCCGCAGGCTTCTGTAGCCGGGCCTCAGCCCGAGGATATGTTTCGTCGCCGCCTGGTAGGCCCACGAAGCGGTCCCTGAAAGCCAGGAATTGCGCGCCAGACCGAATTGCGGGTGCTCGTCGCCGAGAATGTTCTGGGCATACACGTAGGGCTCGCATTCGTATTCTTCGATCAGATCGTTTTTCCCGGCCGGGTTGATCTGGCGATAATACGCATAGGCGCGGTCGCCGTTGCCCACCATGGTTTCCGCGATTATGACCCAGGGATTGGTATGGAGAAAGATCCCGCAGTTCTCCTTTGCGCCGGGCGGATAGGTGGTGATGCCGCCCTTTTTCGGGTCGTAGCCGTCGAATCCGGGGCTGGATATCTTCAGGCCCTTTCCTGTATTGAGCAGGCGGTGCACCGATTCCAGCGCCAGGCGGGCGTATCGCCCGGAGGCGAACCCCGAGATCACCGGCCAGGACTGGCCGTTGACGAAAATCTTTCCCTGCTCGTTTCCGGCCGAGCCGAGGGGGCCGCCGTCCCGGTCCAGGTAGCGAAGAAACCATTGACCGTCCCAGGCGCAGCGGTTGAAGGCCGTCTTCATCTGCTGGTAGTATGAGCGATGCCGGTCCGCCCCGGCGGGATCGTCGAGAAAACGTTCCAGCTCCATTATCTCCAGCAGCGCCTTACCGTACAGATTCGCCGTGAACATAGACTCGGCGCCGGCGGCCAGGTTGACCGTATCGTTCCAATCGGCAAAGCCCGCGAGAGGCAGCCCATGGGCGCCCGCATCGCCGCGGGTGACCTCGATCGCCCGTTGCAGGTGATCCATCACCGTGGCTTTTTCCGGTTTCTGTCCGCTGTCCGGCGGCTGGTAGAACGGGACCACCTCCTCGAGAAAGTCGAAATCACCGGTCTCCTTGAGATAGGAGGTCACGGCCAGAACGGCCCACAGATGGTCGTCGCTGTAGTACTGCGGCCGGTCCTCCTGCTCGCGCGCATCCCCCATCGAGGCTTCCATGCTGACCGGGTTGAACTGGTGCATGGCCGACCCATCGCGCCGCTGTACCTGCAGGAGCTTGCGGATCAGGTCTTTGGCCTGCCGGGGCACAGCGGCCATCACCCCGAGCGCGTCCTGGGAGGAATCTCGAAAACCGATGCCCCTCGCCCCGTATCCGGGCTGGTAGAGGGACAGGTAGCGCGACCAATTCAGCGTGGTGTAGCATTGCCGCGGGTTGTGGATGTTGAGCATGCGGTCGGTGTCGGGATCCGGGGTCTGCACCCACTGGCGCGCCAGGTAGGAGTCCCAAAAATCCGATATCCTGGCCAGCGCCTCGTCGACCGTCCGCTCGCTCCAGTATCTGCGGATTCCGGGCATGGCCTTTTGCACGCTTTCCGCCTGCCCGAGCTGCACCACGAGCCTTCGTGTGCACCCCGCCGCGATCTCGCCCAGGTGATGCAGAAGGGCTCCGATGTTGTTCCCCCGCAGGGCTTCGTGATTGTCCAGTTCCTGAGCCTGCAGGCTCACGGGATTCGCCCAGCTCCCGTACTCGTTGTCGCCCAGAAATCTCTTGCGGTCCGATTCGAAGGAGGAGACGGGCAGATTTGAGGTAAGGAAGTTCAGGCGGCTGTCGCGGAACATGAAGGCGTACTGGGACAGCACCAGGCGGTCCCCCGCCATGTTGTATGCCTTGCTCTGCATGGTCTGGGGAACCCAGTCCGCGTTGGTGAGCTGCTTCAGGGCGTCGAAATGCGAATACTCCACGACGGGAACGGCGTCTACCGCCACCGGCTTCCCGCCCAGGTTGCCGATGCGGATATCCATAACCAACCGCTCGCCCTCTAAGGGAACAAAGAAAGTCGTTTCGGTGCGAAGCCCGTAGTACTCCGACACGATGCGCGTGTACCCGAGCCCCACGTGGCACTCGAATGAATCGTAGGGGTCCAGGGTGGGTACGTAAAAGGGGGAGAAGACCCGGTAGCGCTCTGCCGAACGGAAGCGCAGGTAGAGGGTGGTTCCCCTGAAATCCGAGGCGGGCTGCAGGGCCAGGTAATGGGTCAGGCGATTGGTCGCCGGGTCGTCCTTGCAGATCAGCGCGCCGCCGGTATGATCTACGAACCCTCCGAAGGCGATGGTGCCCAGGTAGTTGATCCATTTCACCGGAGTCTTCGGCGTGGTGATTATGTACTCGCGCTTCGAGTCGTCGAAATGCCCGCATCTCATGGCTGGGCTCTCCTCATGGGGCCTCCAGGAGGCATTGCTTCGACAGGGATTGTACGTTGGAATGTGAGCTTCGCTCAAGCGGTCGTTGTGCTCAGCCCTTCAACGCGCCGGCCAGGGTCCCGCGGAGAATCCAGCGGTGGCCGATGATGTACAGCAGAATGGTGGGGGCGGCCGCGATGATAGCAGCAGCCGAATACCTGGGCATATGGTCCACGCCGTAGGCGTTCAAGAACTGCGACACCCGCAGCTGCATGGTGAATCGGGACTGGGTGCTGATCATGATCAGGCTGAGCAGATAGTCGGTCCAGGCCCCCATGAAGACCAAGAGAACGGCCAGAACGGTCGCCGGGCCGGCCAGCGGCAGCATGATGCGGAAAAAGGTGCCCGTATGTCCGGCGCCGTCGATTCTGGCCGCGTCCGCCAGCTCTCCGGGAAGACTGCGGAAAAACGAGCGGTAGATCAGGGTCCAGAAGGGAATGCCGAAGGCGGTCATGGGGAGAAAGAGACCGGGCAGGGTATCGGCCAGGCCGATGTGGATGCTCATTCTGAACAGCGGGACCAGCACCATCTGTATGGGTACGAAATACCCCGCCAGGATGGCGTAGAACAGGATTTCCGTGGCCCTGCTGCGGTAACGGCTGAAGATGTAGCCGGCCATGGCGGCCGTCGGCACCGTGCAGGCGATAGCGCCCAGGCAGACCACCAGGGTATTGAGCATACCCTGGTCGATCTTGATCACCGCCCAGGCTTCTACGAAGTTCTCCCACCGTATTTGAGTCGGCAGGCTCCAGGGATTGTAGGAAAACTCCAGGCGGGTCTTGAAGACGAAGAACCAGGGCAGCAGCAGCGGTACGATCACCGCCGCCGCCAGGAGCAGAAGAATCAGGGTGATGAGGGCGCTCGGAAGCGTCAAACGCGGGCTGATAAGCCTTCTAGCACCCACGGCAGCCATCTCCTATGCCCCCTTCATTCCGCGTCCGCGCCTTTTCTCCCCCACGAGAACGAGAACAGGGCCACGGTAAAGATGAGGGAGAGCAGGAAGATGACCACACCGATGGCCGCGGCTTTTCCGTACTGCCAGTTGACGAATCCCTGTCGGTAGAGGGTGATACCGAGAGTGACCGTGGCGTAGCCGGGACCCCCGGTGGTCATCATGTACGGCAGGTCGAAGAGCTTCAAGCTGCCGACGGTGCAAAGCACGGCCAGGATGCGCAGCGGGTAGGAGACCATGGGCAGCACTACATACCAGGCGTACTGCCAGCGGTTGGCACCGTCCAGTTCCGTGGCTTCCCGGATGTCCATGGGGATTTGTTCGATTCTGGCCATGAGATAGATAATCGGGAAGCCCGTGTAGGTCCAGGTGGCGACGGCGAAGACCGACCAGAAGGCCAGGCTGGGATCGCCCAGAAAATCGATTCCGGCCAGCCAGGACCAGCCCAGCCTGGCTGCCAGGGTGGAGATCACCCCGTAGGTGGGCGAGAAGATGAATCTGCCCAGCATGGCGGTGATCGCCGAGGGAATGACGCTGGCCAGATAATACACGGCGCGCAGCGGCTTGGTAACCCTGTTCCTGTAGGTGACCACGGAAAAGGCGATGAAGAAGGCCAGCGGGATCTGGATCAACACACTCCAGAACGCCCAGGCGAAGACGTGTAAAAGTCCTAGCTGAAACTCTTCGTTGCGGAACAGCCTGAAGTAGTTTTCGAATCCGATGAAGGTGGAGTCGCCGAGCCCTGTGGAGCGCGACAAGGATATCCGGAATGTTTCTTCGATCGGGTAGTACATGAAGAAGGCGAGAAAGGCCACGGCGGGAACAAGCATCAATGCTATGAAAATCGTTCGCTCCCAGTCCCGCTTCTTCCTAGTGGTGGCGACGTAGGCCGGAACCGTGGTCCTCTCAAGGCTGCTCATCTTCGCCTGTCTCACATGTATGTTGCCAAGTATAGATGGAAACAGGGCGAAAGGTGAAGTCCGCCTCTCGCCCCTTGGAGATCATCAACCGACCCAATCGAGCGGCTGCTACTGTACCGGTCCCACGTTCTCTTCCACCATCTCCTCGAACTTGGTCAGGGCAGTCTTGACGTCGGTGTCGGGCAGGAAGAAGAGCTGAATGGTATCGTTCAGCGGGGAGGTCACCGCAGGAGGCAGGTCCTGATCCCACCAGAACTGCACCGTCTTGGCCTTGCCGAAGACCGCGGAGGCCATCTCGGTCAGGTGCGAAGGCGCTTTGACTCCCGGCACCGAGCTGATGCGCCCGGGATCGGCCGAGCAGGCTTCCACACTCATGGCGTAGGTCATGAAGCGGACCACGGCGTCTTTCTTGTCGGCGGCCAGTTTGGTGGCAGCGAAGCCGATGTCGGTCATGCCCATGATGTCGGTTGCCTTGCCCTTGCCTCCCTTGAGCTCGGGGAAGCCGTAGAAACCCAGGGTCTGGTCGGTGAAACTCTTGCTCGAATACTGGGCGCACATCCAGGAACCGGTGATGTGCATGCCGGCCTTGCCGGTGGCCATGAGCTGCTGGGCGTCGCCGTACGCCTCGCCCAACGGCTTGGCGCCGAAGTAGCCCTTCTTCACCCAATCCTGGTACCTCTGGGCGGCCTGGACGAAGGGGTCGCTGTCGAAGCGGGCTTTTCTGGCCTGGGCCTGGGCGAATATATCGCCGCCGTAGCGGTTGGTCAGGTACATGTACAGGGCCAGGGGCGGCCATTTATCCTTGGCGCCGCAGGCGACCGGCTGCAGCCCAGCGCCTTTAAGCGCTTCCATGAGCTTCTCCAGCTCGGCGACCGTGGCAGGCGCGGCGAGGCCGTACTTGTCGAACAGACCTTCATTGACAAAGATGCCGGCGATGGCGAAGAAAGGCGCCACCCCGTAAAGCTTCCCTTTCCAGGTCATGGCCTGGCGAGCGGCGGCGCTCGAGGGAATCGACTTGACCTCCTTGGTAAGATCGAGCAGCCGTCCGGCATCGGCATAGCCACCCATTACCGAGCCGCCCCAGGTCTGAAAGATGTCGGGGCCCGTGTTGCTGGCCATGGCGATCTTGGTCTTGTCCGCCAGTCCCGGATCTCCCAGTGGCACATACTCCAATTCGATGTCCGGGTTTTTAGCCTTGAAGTTGTTGACCAGAGCCTTGATATAGGCGTGGGCCGGATCGTCGTCGGCAAGGTCGCGGCCCCAGATGGTCAGTTTTACCGGCTGCCCGGCGGCCATGGCACCCTTCTCCTGCTGACCCCCGGCGAAACAGACCAAGGCGGCGGCCGCGAGGAATACGAAGGCTGTCACTGCGATGCGCACATGCTTGTTCATTTACTTTCCTCCTCTTCACATCTCCGGAAAGCTTCGATGGAATCGGCTTTCCGTTTTCGGACAGCCTATCTCAACTTCCAGAAGGATGGAATCGGTGAAAATCAGGCTTCCGGGGTCGGACATATTACCTATCCCGGCTGCGAACCCATTTGACCGCGAACCGACGCAGCTCCCCGGCGTTGCCGATGCACATCTTCTCCTTGATGTGATCACGGTAGGTGTTTATGGTTTTCACGGAGAGGTTGAGCATTCGGGCGATCTCGGCGGCTCCGTAGCCCTGGCCGATGAGATCCAGCACCTCCATTTCTCTGTCGCTCAACCGTTCCACAGAGGCAATCGCTTCTTTGTCCCGGCGGCTGAACATCGTTTCCAGCAGCTTGTCGCGCAGCGCGGCGGACACGTAGATCTTGCCGGAGAGCACCGTCTTGATGGCGTCGAGCATTACCGAGGCGGCTTCCTGCTTCATCACGTAGCCCCGCGCCCCCGCCTTCAGGGCCCGTTCGGCGTAGACCACTTCGTCGTGCATGGAGATGATGAGCACGAGAACCTGGGGATAAGCTGCCTTAAGGGTTTTCACCAGGTCGAGGCCGGTCTGCCCGATCAGGGAGATGTCGACTAGGGCGATATCCGGAACGGAACGCTCGAGGGTGGCGAGAGCTTCGGCCACCGAGCCGGCTTCGGCGCACACTTCGTAGCGTTCGTCGCTCCTTATGAGAGCCACCAGCCCGCGCCTGAAAACCGGGTGATCGTCCACCACCAGAAAGGAGACCGGCTTCATCCTCAGGATCCTCCTTGCCCGATGGCGATCCTGCACAATACCCGGGTCCCGGGATCCAGCCGTTCGATGCGAAGCTTCGCTCCGGCCGTCTCGGCCCGGTAACGCATGATGCGCAGCCCCATGCCTTCGGCAGGGGTGGACTGCGGCAGACCGGTTCCGTAGTCCGTTACTTCGGCCACGAGTGACTGGATCGCCCCGGTCCGTCCTCGAGCCGGCGGGTCTTCCTGATAGAGCCGGACCTCGACGCGATCTGAACCGGAGTGCTTTAGGGCGTTGGCCAGGGCCTCCTGGACGATGCGGTAGACCTGGAGGGCGCAATCGTTGTCCGGAAGATGAAAATCCGGAGAAGCGCGGAAATCAATCGTCGCCGGGTAGTTGCGCCGTGCCGCCTCCACCAACTCCTCCACGGCCGCAGCTAGCCCGTGCTCCGCAAGACCTGTGGGGTACAGCCCGCGGGCTATCTGCTTGGCCCGCGCTATGGAGTCGGACAGCAGGTTCCCGATCTGCTCGAGTGAGGCTGTAGCGGCGGGGTCGGAGCCGTAAAGGCCGCCGCGCAGCACCGAGGTGAGCATGGCGATTCCGGCCAGATGCTGGCACAGGTCATCGTGCAGATCCTGACCGATTTTCTGCATGGTTCGGTTGGATATCTCGAGGACCTCCCGCTCCAGCCGCATCCGCCTCTCTATTTCCCTGGTAAGCTCGTCGTTGGTCCGGCTGAGCTCGGCAGTACGGCGGGCCACTTCGGCCTCCAGGCGGCGTTCATGGGTGCGCACCTGTTCCAGAAGCAGCGCCCCTTTGAGGGCGCTGGCCACCTGGTCCCTCAGAGTGTCGTACACGGCGGGCTCCTCCACCCCGCCGGGGAGGAGGATATAGCCGAGCGGTTCATCCTGAAATACCAGGGGCTCGAGCACCCAGTGTCCCTGTCTCCAGGATTCCTCGATTTTTGGCGGCAGAAGCCGGGAGGTGTGAAATCGGATACCGCCGGGAGGTAGGACTTGGCCATCTCCATTTTGGGGCATCATGACCAGGCGAGACCATTCACCGGTAGGCGCTCGTCCGTCGAACAGTGCGATGTAGCCGCCGCCGATTCCCAGCCGCCTGAGGCCTGCCTCCAGGCGGCCCAGCATCACAGGCATCTGGAAGGCGCCGGCCAGGGAGGCGCTTATCGAACGCAGGGTGGCCAGCCGTTCCTCCGCCGCCACCCGCCTGGCCGCCTGCAGGCGGCTCTCTATTTCTCCAACGAGCACCCTGGCGAACTCGAACAGCGACAGTTCACTGCCGTTTCCGGCTTCCTTTCCGGTATGAACCTGCAGCCGTACAACAGATAGATAGTCGTTCCATATGCCCGGCCTTCCTCCGGCAAGCGCGGTTGCTGCAAGCGCTGCATTGAGTCGGACGATAAAAGCACTCGTGTCGGAGCTGCGGGCATGTACGACCAGCTCTTGGATCGCTTTCCGCTCTTCCCCCGTAGCCTGAGGCAGGGGCTCGGTGAGATCGGCTTCGTGGGGTCGCTTCGGCGGGCAACCACATGACTGGCGGATGGCGGGAGTACAGATAAGGGTACGATCGCGGGGCTTCTCGCCGTTCATGAGCTGAAGCAGGGCGTCCACCGCGGAACAGCCCAGTTCATGGAGAGGTTGCACGACCGTTGTGAGCGGGGGGGTCGTATACCTGCTCTCCTCTATGCCGTCGAACCCAACCACCGCTACCTCCGCGGGCACTTTGATTTCCCGTTCCCTCAACACGTCGAGCGCTCCGAGGGCCATTCGGTCGTTCATGCAGACCAGTGTGTCGAAGGGAATGTCAAGGGCCAAGAGCCTGCGGGCCGCTTCGGCGCCGGAACCTCTTACGAAGTCTCCCGGTACGGCCAGCCGCTCATCGAAAGGAACTTTCTCCTCCTGCAGTGTCTGCCGGAAGGCGCGCTCCCGGTCCTTCGCCTCCGGATGTCCCGGCGGCCCACCTATCAGAGCGAAGCGCCTGAGCCCGTGATCCCGAATCAGGTGACCGACCAAAGCTTTTACGCTTTCCGAGCCGTCTACGGTCACGCTGGTGATTCCGGGCACCTTGAGCCCGACGGACACCTGTGGGATATCCTTCCTGGAAGCAAACAATTGCTCTATCCCCTTCATATCCAGGAAGGTGGCGATAGCCGAAGAGATCACGATCAACCCGTCCACGTTTCGGCTGTTCGCGATGCGGTAGGCAACGTTGGCCGCCGCCTCCGAATTGACGGGAGAATCGATACGATGGCCGACGAAGCAGACCAATCCGACGCCGCGTTCCCGTGCCCTGGACTCCACTCCGCGCCACACGCCGATCTGGTAGGCGTCATCGAGCTGGGCGGTGAAAATACCGATCATCGGATTCCGGTCGGGACAGACGCCTCCCGCTCTCACCAGCGGGCGACAGCCCAAAATGCTTTCTTCGGCATGTGGTTCGTGTCGAATAGAAGCGGCCAATCTTTTCGCCCCTGTACGGGGAAGTTATCCAGCCAGGTGTAGTCGTCCGCCATGCCCCAAAAGGTGACGCCGGAGAACTTGGCCGAAGAGGCCTGCTCGCGGAACACATCGAACAGCTCGCCGTAGCGCACGGCCTGACGCTCGGCCAGCTCGTACGGAAACTGCTCCAGAGACGAGCCGTCACCCCAGCGGAACGCCGACATGTCCAGCTCGGTAATCTGCACTTCGAGTCCCAGAGAACAGAAGCAATCGATTGCCTCTCGGACGTCCTTCACTTCCGGATTGTACAGCGACCAGTGACCCTGTATGCCGATACCGTCGATCAGCCCTTTGGCCTTGAGAGCTTTGGCCAGCTCAAAGGCTTTTTCCAATTTGATTCCTGATTCGATATTATAGTCATTGTAGAACAATTTCACCGAAGGGTCTGCTGCTCGGGCAAGCTCGAACGCCTTCACAATGTAGTCAGGCAATCCATCCCCGTCTTCATCGGAGCCGGCGATCTGGTGCCAGGGGCTGTCGGTTCGCCAAGTCGTGAAGCCGTCGGAGAGCGCCTCGTTCACGACATCCCAACAGTAAACCCTGCCCCGGAAATGGTCAAGAAGAGTGACGATGTGATCACTCAGACGAGCCAGCACTTCGGCTTTGGTGGCAGTACCGGGCCGGCCGTCGCTGCCTGCAAATACCCAGTCCGGCACCTGCTGGTGCCATACCAGGGTGTGGCCGCGTACAGTCATTCCACGCTTGCTGGCGAACGCCACGATCTCGTCCGCCCGTGAGAACGCGTAGGCGTCAGGATCGTTGCCCGGCCTGGGGTGGATGAGACTCCACTTCATGGCATTCTCCGCGGTCAGGCTGGTCACCTGCGCGGACAGAAGTCTCTCCTGGGTATGGAGAGTTTGCACATTTACGGCTGCGCCGACGGGAAAGTAGGATTCATACAAGCCTGCCAGCGACGGCACTTGCTGCTCCTGAGAAGCTGGTGACCTCACCGCTGTTCTTTCCTCTCCACCGGAAGTGCATCCTAAGCAGACCAAAGACAGTAAGGATAACGCGGGCATGATAAAAAGACTGACAATTTGTTTCACGGCTGTTGTCCTTGAAGAATATTCCATTGCAGGATAGCTTCATTGAGGGAGAGATAAAACCGGTGGAAGATCGGTTCCCCCACTCGGATGTGGTACCGATCTGCCCATAGGTTAAATGTCCGATATTTCCGTCTACACGGCGAGTACCCGCGCCTCGGTTTTCATCCGCCACCTCGCCGGCAGCTCGCGCGGCTCTCCGACTACTTCAACCGTCCCAGTGAAACGGATGTCTGCTGAAGAGCTGCCGATCATCAGCTCAAACTCACCCGGTTCCACCACCCGCCGCGTACCGGAGACGGTAAAGCTCAAGATATCTACCGGTACCGAAAAGACCACCTTTTTTCTCTCTCCGGGACTCAAGCTCAGCCTCTTGAACCCCTTCAACTCCTTGACCGGCCGTACCAGGCTGGCGAAAAGATCGCGAACATAGAGCTGAACCACTTCATCGCCCGGTCTGCCGCCGGTATTCTGCACCGTACATGATACCTCTATCTCCCCGTCAGTCCGAACCTGTCCGGACAGAACTTGAAAATCACTGTATTTGAAGCTCGTATAGCTCAAGCCGTACCCGAAGGGAAATACCGCACCGAACTGCGGCTGCACGGGCGTACCGGCGGATTTTAATTTGTGATTATAGAAATAGGGCATGGCACCGGCAGTCCTGGGAAAGGAGACTGGCAGACGGCCGCCGGGATTGATGTCTCCGTAAAGGATCCCCGCCAGGACATCCGCTCCCTCCTGTCCCGGGAGCCATGCTTCAACCACCGCGTTGGCCCTGGAGAACGCCTCGTCCAGATTGTACGGCCTGCCGTTCAACAGCACGATTACCGTCGGTTTGCCCACATCGAGCACAGCTTCGAGAAGTTTTTGCTGTACTCCCGGTAGAGTGAGGGAAGTGGCGTCGGAGCCTTCTCCCACCGTGCCCGTGAGAAACAGGCCGGACAGATCCCCAACCGCAATGATGATGCGGTCGGCCTTGGCGGCGACGGCCACTGCCTCTGCGATGCCGCCTTCCTCGTAGCTCACGGGATCCTTGGGCTGGCCTTTGGCAGCATCGACGTCGCCCGGAAACACCGGCGCTTCCTTCAACCGCTCGCTGAGGATCTCGCAGCCCTTGCTATAGGCAATCGTATCGACGGAGGCCCGTTCGCCCAAGGCCTGCCGCAGGGTCTTGGCGTAGCGGGTCTGCGTGTCAACCTCGCGGGTGGCCAGTATCAGGTGCACGGGAAACGAATAGCCGGAGAAAACGGCGAGCTGGTCATCGGCCAGGGGACCGATCAGGGCAGTAGTCCCAACGTCAGCCAGCGGCAGTATCCCGTCGTTCTTTAAAAGCACGATGGAACGGGCCGCTGCTTCGGCGGCGATATCCCGATGTTGGCGCGAGTTGAGAATAACGGCTCCCTCCTCAGCATAGGGTTTCTCGAACAGCCCGAGCCGTGACTTTTCGACCAGCACACGTTCAACAGCCGCGTTCACGGTGCTCATCTCCAGAATGCCGCGAGCGAGCGCTTCCTCCACCCCGGTCCGGAAACAGGTAAATCCGGGAAGCTCCAAGTCAATGCCAGCCTTCAACGCCAGGGCCGCCGCCTCCGCTTCGTCCCGGGCCACCCTGTGCTGCTCGTACAGCAGCCTTACCGCTTCGTAGTCGCTGACCACCAGGCCGTCGAAGCCCCACTGTTCGCGTAGAACCTCGCTGATGTAGTATTTGGAGGAACTGGCGGGTTCTCCGTCCAGGTCATGATAGGCGGGCATTATCGAGCCGGCGTTCGCCAGCTTGACCGCCATCTCGAAGGGCAGCAGGAAGGTGTCGTTGAACTCCCGTTTGCCGATTCGCACCGGCGCATGATTGCGTCCTCCTTCGCTGAAGCCGTGGCCTGCATAATGCTTCAAGGTGGCCAGCACCCGACGGTTCTCCCCCTGCAGGCCGCGTACGTAGGCAACGCCCAGGCAGCCGGCCAGGTAAGGGTCTTCTCCGAAGGTTTCCTCGGTACGACCCCAGCGGGCATCGCGGCACACGTCCAGGACAGGCGCAAGCCCCTGCTTCGAGCCTACACAGAACAACTCTTCCCCGATGACCGCCGCCACCCTGCCCATCAGTTCCTCGTCCCACAGACAGCCGAAGTTGATCGCCGCTGGAAATAGAGTGGCCCCTTTGGCCATTAATCCGGGCAGACACTCCTCGTGCGGCATGGCAGGTATCTTCAAGCGGGTATGCTCCACGAGATGTCTCTGAATCAGGTTTAGCCCTCTCACGCAGCTCCTGGCATCGATGGGGCGTGTGCCAACCGGCCGTGTGATCTGGCCGATACCGTCCTTCAGGATCAGCCTGGGATCGGCGGTGCTATCCTGGATGAATCCGTCAAGCCCGTCCCTGAAGGTGAATGTTCCATCCTCCTCGATCTTCAACCACACCGAGTGAAGCTGCGCGATTTTTTCCTTGACCGTCATTTGCTGGACCAGCTTGCGGGCTCGTTCCTGGTGATTGACCATGTCCAAACCTCCGATGATTTACCCGTACGCCTGTTCGCCTGGGAACTCGCTCGGGTTGCAAGCACACCTGCGACCCCTGCAATGCCAAGAGTCTGGAAGCTTGAGAGTTTTCCAGCCAGTATGGATCGGAAGCCGACATTTTTTCAAGTGCACGTCTACCGGAGGTGTGTCTGGTGATCGAGATTGCCAGGGGCTCGTGGAGTCAAGAATGAAGTAAAGCGACCAAGATCGATTGATTTTCCTCTATCGCCGCAATGGTGTTCGGGGGCGGGGAAACGGTCTATACTATTCATCAGCTCGCTGTAACGTGAATGTCATGCAGGTCGAACCTTTACCAGGCGGCCCCCGATTCAGGCTCCTGCCGCGCCAGCCGGTGATAGTGGCTGCAGTCGCACTGCTTGCTGTTCTGTCCGTCATCGGCCTGAGAGGATCTTCTCATGTCGGCGGAGCGGCGCCGCTGCCATCGGCTAATTGTTGCATCGGCGCTCCATCCGCCTATCGGGTGCAGTCTCGCCAAACCCCCACAGCGGAACTCTTTCTCGTGGCCGCTCGAGGTCTCCGGGATCCGAACTTCAGCCAATCCGTGGTTCTGCTGATCCACGATGAGCGGGAAGGGGCCTTCGGACTCATCATCAACCGTCCCACCGAGTACACCGTCGCCGATGTGCTGCCTGATATGGCGGGTATGGAACGCCATCACCTCTATCTCGGCGGCCCGGTGGAGATGCGCCGGCTGCTGTTTCTGTTTCGTTCGGATAGGGCTTACGAGGAAGCCCAGAAGGCATTCGATGGAGTATTCCTGGGCTCCGATGCCGGGCTTTTAAAGCGCATCATTGCCGAGGGTCGGAGTGAGTTCCGTTTGTACGCCGGCTATTCCGGCTGGGCGCCCGGGCAGCTGGACTACGAGCTGTCTCGCGGCGACTGGCATCTCCTGCCGGCCGACAGCTCGTATGTATTCTCCGAAGATCCGAGCAAGGTATGGTCGGAGTTGATCGAGCAGGTCGATATCAGGACGGCGGCGGGGCCGCGCGGCGGCGCACTGGGGCAGCGATATTCCACCGTCCTCGCTCAAGGCTCGATAGTGATGTCCCCCGAAGAGGTATCGACCGCAACCGAATGAGTTCCTTCTCTTACCACACCCACCAGGGTGTTGCGGCTCATCTGGCTGGCGGGGCCGGACAAGGTAATCGGGAAGTGACAGCTAACGTCCCCGGAAGAGGCTCTCGCCTGTAGTCGGAACTGGGCAGCCTCGGTCAGCGAAAGCGTTACATCTCCCGAGCTGCTTCGTACCTCCAGGTCTCCATCGAACTCCGAATAGCGTAACACGATTTTCCCCGAGGAGGTTTTGACCCTGGCGCTTCCCCGCAGACCTCGTATCTGTGTGTCGCCGCTGGAGCTGATCAGCTCCGAATAGTCGGCGTCCAGGTCCTCGGCGACCAGGTCTCCGGAGGAAGATTCCTTTTTGAGGCTGGAGGTCCGTATGGAGCGAAGCTCGATGTCTCCGGAGCTGGTGTCGACGGAAAGCCCGGACAGCTTATGGTCGGTAATTTTCACGTCGCCGGAGCTGGTCCGTACGACCAGACGCTCCCGATAGGCCTCGGGGAGCCCCAGCTCCAGAACGAGATCGTCTGAATAAAAGCCGATCGTAAACTTGAGGCCTTCCTTGTTTTCGGTGGCGATCTCCAGGATCTCGTCCCGCCGAAGCGCAGACAGGCGGGGTATGGCCTCTGGATGAGTGGCATGGACCTTGCCGTGCAGGCGTACCTCTATATTATTACCGGTCGAGCCGCCGACCAGCACGTCGGTGCTGGAGGTGTTCAGGTCTATCTCTTTGATTCCGGCCGGGGAAAAAGTATCCGACTCGTCGACGGCAAATCCGCCTCCTCGCCCGCCGGAACTGAACATTCCCGTTGTGAAGAAGAGAACCGCGGCGATACCCAGGGAAACTGCGGCTATGGCGGCGCTGATCAGCACGATTTTCTTAAGAGTGTTGTTCATCATCTTACCTCCTGTTTCTTGACGATTCTGAGGTTGAATTGTATGTACCGGCCGGTGATCCGGAAAAACAACTGGCTGAGCCTCCATACGCCTATGCCCGCCAGAAGCCCCAAGGCGCTGATCCCGATAGAAGCGAAGATCAGGAATGCTACGTTGAGACCTCCGGTGCCGATGAACGGCGGTAGAATAGGCCGAAGGATCAAAGCCAGGATTGCGGCCACCCCGGCTAGGGCCAGGGACGCCGCGCCGGCCCACAGGCCGGCTAGAGCGGCCGCCAGAGAGGCGAAGACCGGGACCATGATAGCCACATTGAAGAATCCCAGGCTCAAGGAGGCGAATACGGCCCGGAGTATGTTTGCTGCCCGGTATCCTCCCTTGCTGTCGTCTAGCAGGCTTTCGATGCGGAACGACCTCCCCAGGTTCTTGGGATTGCCGAGCGAGCGGGCGATCTCCTCCTCACTTTGTCCCGCCTCCACGCCGATGCGAAAGTGCTCTTCGTAGTCGTATAAAATCTCTTTCTTTTCCTCTTCCGGCAGCCCCGCAAGGGAACGTTTAAGCTGCCCTAGAAATTGTGCTTGAGTCACGCTGCTTCCTCCTCTTCGATCAGTTTTTTCACGCTGTTCACGAACCGGTTCCATTCCTCGAGCAAGCTCTGCTTGTACGCTTTTCCTTTTTCCGTAATCTGGTAGTACTTGCGGGAGGGGCCGCCTGCGGATTCCTTCAGGTAGGTGGTGAAGTAGCCCTCCTTAGTCAGACGCCGGAGAAGAGGATAGACAGTTCCTTCGGCGATGTCGATGTTCGCGGAGATCGTGTGTACCAGTTCGTAGCCGTAATAATCCCGGCGGCAAAGCACCACCAGTACGCAAAGCTCCAGGACGCCCTTCTTGAATTGGACATTCATCGCTTCTCCTTTTACCTACATATTGCATAGTATTATGTTTTAATTACTATAATATAAAACAAAGTATTGAATAAAGCAAGTATATTTTTTGTCGTCAGGGTGCGGGGAGCGCCGAGAAGCTGGCAGGGTGCGCGTGTCGTACTGAGAGACCGCCAGGGCGTGCGGGTCGCCAAAAAATCGGCAGATTGTGCGATTCGCCGAGAAGCCGGCGGCCTCCCCATGGCGCGGTATTTACCTTCCCTGGGCTTTCTTGCCTCTGCCGCCGCTGCGGGCGTATATTGAACCGTACCATGAATCGTCCAAGTTTGCTGGGGCTGCTATCAGTGCTGGCGCTGCCGGTATTGCTGGGCGTACTGGCGGCCGGTTTCGGCGAAAGCTCCGTCGCTCCCGGAACCAGGGGGGTCGCCGGAGGCGCTGCCCAAAAGAGTGCAGGCGGCGCTCCCGGCGCGGCGGCGCCCAATTCCGCCGTCTCCCAGAGGGGAGCGGAAGCACAGGAGGACGGCCAGCGGGAGACGCAGTCCCTGGCCCAGGCGTATCCGGATCGCATAGCCGAACTCACCCGGCGGGAAGGCGACTGGGCTCTGCGGATCGACGATACCTGGTACTACTGGTCGAAAGGGCGGCTTCTTCCCGAGCAGCTGCGCCAGCGTTGGAACGAGTACACCTCGTACCGCTTCTACAACTACTCCTTCGGTCTTCCTCCGCTGCCCAGTCTCGACGAGGAGGACAAGCGCAGGATCGCCAAGAGACTCGAGCAGGCCGAATCATCACCGCCGTTGCGTCACGGAGGATTCCTGGGGGACCTGTACAGGGCCGAAACGCGGAGCCAGACCGAAGCGCGGATCGTCACCGTGAGCCTGATGGGCTTCGAGGTGCGGGTGCACGAGCGGCTGGTGGGACCTCTCGCCGCAGTGGATCGGCGAGTTGAGGAATTGGCTCGGAATGAGCCTGAAATACGTAGGTTCCTGGCGGAGTTGAAGGAAGCGGCCGGCTACAATTGGCGCGAGATCGCCGGCACACGCTCGCGCAGCTATCACAGCTACGGGCTGGCCATTGATCTGATCCCAAAGAGCTACGGCGGCTGGCATACCTACTGGCGCTGGGCGATGGCTGCGAACGAGGAGTGGTACGCCATCCCCTACGAGCAGCGCTGGATGGTTCCCCGGCAAGTGGTACAGGCCTTCGAGGAGCAGGGTTTCATCTGGGGCGGAAAGTGGCTCTATTTCGATACGATGCACTTCGAATATCGGCCGGAGATAATCATCCTGGCCCGTCGGAATGCCGACAACGATCAGCGTTGACCGAACGCCTGCCAATACTCTACTCTGGGAAAAGAATTACCTCATGAGAAGGAGAGAAGCGTCCATGCGCAGATATATCTTCGTTTTTATGATATTGTGGGTGCCCTTGTTTTTTCTGGCCTGTGCCACCAGCATTCCGGTCACGGTAACCAAGCCTGCCGAGATCAACATGGCCGCCAACCGCGTGATCGCGGTGCTGGACTTCCGCTATCCGGACACGAGCAGGCGGCTGTCCGGTAAGGACCTTATCGAGTGGGCCATTTCCAGGCTTACCGGCATCGACATTCCTCAAGATGAGACCACCGCCCAGAAGGTGGCCGAATACACGACCTCCCGAGTGGTGATGACCCTCCTCGACACCGGATACTTTCAGCTGGTGGGCCCCGAAGAGGTGGCCCGGACCATGCAAGGCGGGATTACCAGCAGCACCACGGCCGTGGATGTCGGCAGGGCTGTCAAAGCCCAGGCTATTATAAACGGAGAGCTGTATCTTCTGGACAGCGAGGACGAAGAGTGGACCGCCGAGAGGACCATCGTCGATGAAGACGGTACGGAGCAGACCGTGGAGGTGCCGATGGTCAAGAGGACATTCCGCGTCGGAATGAGCTACCAGGTGGTGAATGCTTCCTCCGGCACGATAGTCGCCTCCAGGTCTTTCAAAGGCCAGTCCTCAGCCGAGATAGAAAAGGAGAATCAAGAGGACCTGCCGGATGCGGAAGTCGTGTACAAGCGGATCATCGACTCATTTATGCCCCGGATGGCCAGGCAGCTTGCTCCCTACCAGGTCAGGGAATCCCGTACCCTGATGCGGGATAAAAGCAAAGATCCCAGGATGGAGCAGGCCGACGATCTGGTAAAGGGGATGCTCTACGACGAAGCCCTGGAAATTTTTCTGGACGTCTGGTCAGACAACAGAAACGTCGCTGCCGGTTTCAACGCAGCCATCATCTACGAGATTACCGGCCAGATAGAGGCGGCGATCGCCCAGATGAAGAGCGTGGCCGAGTCGACGGCGGACAAAAGAGCCATGCGGGAGTACCACCGCCTGCTCGAGGTAGAACAGGAGCAGGAGCGGCTGCGGGAGCAGCAGTAATTTTTTGCCTTCTGGCCTTTACCTTGGAGAGATTTTTCCTTAATATTTATGAAGTAGTTTTTATCTCTCCAGGGAGGGGATGAATGCTTTTCGAATATCGGCGCAACAACTCCGCTGAGCAGATCATCATGATCGACGGCCGTACCAAAGCCGAAGCTGACGCCAAGATGAAAGAGATGATCAAGCGCAGCGGGGGAACGATCAAGGAATGGTCTTTAGCCTGGTCCCGCTGAACGAACCAAGCCCTGCGCCTCGCAGGCGGGTGTTGCCAGAGGCTGGCCTTTCCCGGCGTAAGACTCAGAACAATTCCGATCCTGTCGCTTCAGCCTTCCAAGACGGCGGTCTTGCGGCCGGCCAGGAAGAAGTAGGCGGGCCAGAGCACGACGCTGGCCGTCAGGATCAGGAGGCGAAGCGGATAACCGATCCGGCTGGGCGAGACAAATCCCTCTATCAATCCCGCCACTACCAGCATAGCCATGCAGCCGAGCTCCAGCACCAGCGCCTTTCCGGCCGCTATTCTCAAAGCAGCCGAGCGCCTGAGCTCGCCGGGCATCAGGATGGCCCGTGCCAGCAGGAAGCCGGCCGCACCGGCGATGATGACGGCGGTGATCTCGGTGACGCCGTGCGGCATCACCCAACCCCATAGAGCCCGGGCGTTGCCGCCCAGGCTCATCCAGCCGATCACCGAGCCCAAATGGATCCCGTTGTAGACCAGCAGGAAGGCGGTTCCCAGGCCGGCGGTGATTCCGAAGGCAAAGGCCAGGATCGTGACCTGCAGGTTATTGGTCAATATGGAGGAAGCGGCCACGGGGCGGATGATCTTGGGAATATCGTGCAGTTTTTCGTCGCTGGCCGGGGTAAAATCGTAGAACTCCGGACCAACCAGCTCCCAGGCCAGCTCCGGATGCCAGCGAACGGCCGCGCAGCTGACCAGCAGCGCGCCGAAAAACAGAAATGCCGAGAGAGCAACCACCGGCAGGCTGTTGCGTACTTCCCGGGCGAACAGCGCGGGCCAGGCACGCCCCCGGACCTTAAAAACGCGCTTCACATAGCCGTACACGATGTTGTGGCCGCCTATGGCCAGGCGGTTCAGCTCCGACAGGGTCCTCTGATCCGCCTTCATGGACTGGGCCCTGGCCAGATCGGTGGTGATGCGGCGGTGATCCACCAGCAGACTCTTCATCTCCGCGGCTGACAGCTTCCTGAGCCCCCTTTTCCCCCTGCGCAGTAGTTGTTCCGTCCGGGCGGCGAAGGTGCTCCAGGTACGGGCTTTTTTCTCCACATCCTCGTTGACCCGCCGGGGATCGGCTGCGCCGAGGGCTGACTTGCGGGCCAGAGCCAGCACCTCCTGCAGGAGGGCTTCCGACTGCCCCAGGTACTGTGACGGACCGGCTGCCTCCGGCCGGATGCCGGCCTCCCGTTCGAACAGCGGCAGAATCGGCCGGGCGATCTGCCAGGCCAGCCTCGCCCGCTGTTCGACTGTCAGGCTTGCCTTTCGCTTGAAGTACTCCTCGATCAGAGCGATTTGCCGGATACTGATCTTGCCCTTGGGCAGGACCACTGCGTATTCGGACTGCCCTCGTTCCAGTTTGCTGATCCAGCCGGCGCCGTAATCGACCGTTCGTTCCTTCTCCCTACCCCGGCCGTAGCGTTCCCGCACCACCAGGGTGCCGGCGGCCATGTCTCCGAGACGTTGCCCCTTCCTGCTCAGCACAACCGCCACCCCGCCGAGAAGATAGGTGGGCGGAGGCAGCATATCCGCTACCCGCAGAAGGTTGCGTATGAGAAGGCGGCGGAATCCCGGGGGCAGGCCGTTGTCCCGCACCACCCTGAGACCGAGCCATCTCTTTCCAGGAGTCTGCCCCCTCAGGCAGGTTTCGAAAAGGATGAAGTATCCCCAGCGGGTCAGGAAGAACACAAAGACGAAGATCGCCGTTTGCCAGGCTCCCAGACTATCCAGCCGCTCCGCCAGCGGCCAGGAGGCCAGGAGCAGGTACAGCAGCAGGAGCGCCAGCATCATGAGTATCCATACGATCGTGTCCAGCAACAGGGCGACGAAGCGGGAGCCTGGACCGGCCAGATCGAAATCCAGCGCCACATTGTCCGGTGTCGCGATCCTGATCCGCTCTTCCATCTACAGCAGGTCCGCCTTTCGGATCTCCAGGTATTTGCGGATGAGCTGAATGCTGAAATGCTCCGGCGAGGTCTCCAGCACCATGATGCCCTTCGCGCGCATGTCGTCGAGAGCCAGCTGCCGCTCGAGAATCACGTGGCTGGCCGCGGCCTTACGGTAGCTTTGGGACAGATCCAGAGGAATCTGGTCGGAGAGGGCGTACAGCTTCTGCTCCCACAGCAAGACGCACAGCACCAGGTGCTTGCCCGCGGTGCGGCTGAGATTGTTCACCAGCCCTGAGCTGCCGGCCCGGTCCAGGACTTCGCTTATCAGCACGATCAGGCTGCGTTTCTTCAGCCTGGAGAGCACGCTGGCGAAAACATGCCAGTAATCCGACTCCACGTTTCTAGGTTGAACGTCGACGAGAGCTTCCAGAACTCGCGGCATAACCAGCGCGCCCTTGACCGCTGGAAGAAACGACTCGATGCGGTTGGAAAAACAGGCCAGGGAAACAGTATCCCCCCGCTTTTGGGCCACATAGCTGAGCATTACCGCTGCGTTCAAGGCGTGCTCGAAGCGCGGCCGGCCTCCCACGGTCTCCATCATAAAGCGACCGGCATCGATCAGAATAGTGAGCTGCTGGCCCTTCTCGACCTGGAAGTTGCGGCTGACCAGATAGCCGCGCTTGGCCGAAATCTTCCAGTCCAGGTTGCGCAGGTCTTCGCCGGGCAGATAGGGTCGTAGGCTTTCGAACTCCGATCCCCGACCTTTGACCAGCCTGGGAATCTTGCGGCCTTCCTGGCGCCGGTCGATCATGGCCAGCAGATCGTGCTGGTCCACTCCCAGGAAGCTGGGATATACCTTTCTGCGGGACTCCAGTTCCAGGGAAAACTGACGGCGCATCAATCCCAATCCCTGCTGGAGGCGGATGAAGACCCGGTGGAAATGCGCCTGCCCCCGGCGCACCGCCTTGACGCGGTAGCCAATGTCCGCCCGGCCGCCGGGGTCGAGGATGAGAGGCTCGAAACGGGACAGGATCGCGAAGCAGTCGGGCACCTCGTCCCGTACCTCCACGGTGAGCCGCTTCCCGGAGTGGTTGGTAAGACAGAGGGTGATCTCTTGTTCCGAGTCCAGGGAAAAGCGAAACGGCAGACTGCGCTGGACGGCAAGCTTCCGGGGGCCGGGCGTGCGGAGGTAGTTCCAGACGCTCAGCAGCAGGACGGCCAGCAGGAAGAGAAGCGGGATCTTCCAGGTCCCGGGAACCAGGGCGGCCAGGAACCAGGTCGGGGAAGAGGCGGCAACCAGGAGGATCAACCGACTGCCGGGCAGCATCTCTATCTCGGTACCGGTACCTGTTTCAACAGGTTCTCGATGCACTCATCGGCGGTGAGCCCTTCGATCTGGGCCTCCGGAGTGAGCGTCAGCCTGTGTCTCAGGACCGGCAGGGCTACGGCCTGGACTTCATCGGGCTGCACATAGGGGATGCCTCGCAGCAGCGAAAGAGCCTTGGCCGCGTGCAGCATCATCACCGCTGCCCTCGGACTGGCCCCGATGCTAAGGCTGGGAAAAGAGCGGGATTGCTGTACAATCTCGATAATATAGCGCAAGATGCTCTGATCCGTCTCCACATCGTGAACCTGCCGGCGCAGACTGCGTATCTGCTCGGCCCCGGCCCTCTTCTCGATTAGATGGTGCGGATCGTAGGCCTTCTCCCCAATCTTGTTCATGATTTCGAGCATGGCGAGCTCTTTGTCTTGATAGGGATAATCGATCATGATTTTCATGATGAACCGATCTAACTGGGCTTCAGGGAGCGGATAGGTCCCCTCGTATTCGATCGGGTTCTGGGTGGCGACGACCATGAACAGCTCCGATAGACGGTGGTTGGCTCCGTCGACTGTGACCTGCTTCTCCTGCATCGCTTCCAGGAGGGCCGACTGGGTCTTGGCCGGGGCCCTGTTAATCTCGTCGGCCAGCAGGATATCGGTAAAGATAGGTCCCTGGCGAAATATGAACTCCATCTTCCGGTTGTCGAAGACGTTCACACCGGTGACGTCCGCCGGCATCAGGTCGGGGGTGAACTGGATCCGCGAATAGGACAGGTCCAGCGCCGCAGCCAGGCAGCGTACCGCCAGGGTCTTGGCCAGTCCCGGCACTCCTTCCAGCAAGACATGCCCGCCGGCCATAAAGGCCGTAAGAAGCTCCTCCACCATCCGCTCCTGGCCGATTACTACCCTGCTCAGCTCCTCGGTTATGGCCCGGGCCACCGCCTGAGCCTCAGGAAACGTTCTTTCTGCCATGATGGTACTCCTGTACGATTTCGCCCGCTCTACGGGCGGCTTTCAGAAGCTCTTCCCCACTGGGGGAGCCTCGCCGGTCCAGCCGCTCGACCAGGGCCAGATAGCCGGCAATGTCCGTCGACGGGAAGACGCTGCTCGGGACCCTGCCTTCTCCCTGAGCAGCTCCCTTGGGGGCAAGTGAGCCGTAGCGGCTGTGCCACAGCCGCCGCAGGGCCAGCCGGCTGATAGAATTGAGGGCGAAGCCGTCGGCCCCGGCGGCCTCCAGCAGCGCTCCCAGTGCCTCGACTCGTTCCAGGGGGTCCCGCTTTCTTTCCCTGGGCAGCTCCTTTATGCGGCCGAAGCGACGGCCCTTGCCGTACAGAAAAAGAAGCCCCGCTGCTCCGAGCTGAACGAAGGCTAATCCCCAGGCAGAGGTGAAAAAAGAAAGCATCAGGGCGAGGGGTCCCCGTGTCCTCTGGAAGCCGTGGTGGTACTCGTCGATAAGCAGCCTTCCGTTACCCCAGGAAAGCACCGCGGAAACCAGCCAGGCGGCATTAAGGCCTTGAGTCAACCGCAGGTTGGACCACACCTCCTTGTCGGCGATGACCAGCAGTCTCCCCGCTCCAGGTCGCGTTTCGCCTCCCTTGATACCGGAGCTACCGTGAAACAGAACAGTATAGTCGCCCTGCTCCAGAGCGCTTCCCTCCAGCAGCAGCTCCCCCGTTCCGTCGGCGTACCGCTCCAGCCGCCGTGAAGCCGTCCTGTCTCCACCGTTTTGCCCTGCTGCGGCGATGAAGGAGAATCCGTGGGCGGCGAGATAGGCCGCCGGCCGGCTCTCGGAAGCTACGATGAGCTGGCCTCCCTCCTCGATCCAGCGGTTCAGTCGTTCGGCTTCCTCCTCCCCGATCGCCAGGCTCGGTCCCATGACCAGGAGGCTGGTGGGATTGTCCGCTTCTGGAGGCGGCAGGAGCTCCAGCGGCTTCATCCACCGTTCGACCGAGGGCAGGAAACGCTTCAATACCAGGTATATGGCTTTGGTTCCGCTGTCAGAGGTATTGAACGTCGAAGGCTTCTCATCGAAGGAGGCTCCGGAATCTCTGGCCGCCGGCGGCAGGAAGGTGAACAGCAGGGCGAAGATGAGCAGCGCCGAAGCTGTAACCAGCAGATTCTGTTTCCCTACCCTGGTCATCTTTGCTCCGCCTCCAGCCTCAGCTCGGAGAACAGGCGCGACAGGGGCTCGCGTTCATAGGGATAGTGCCCGTACACGATCCGGTTATGGATCAGGACGAGCTGTCGAAGTACCGCATACGGCCCCGCGCTCTGCGGGCATTCCTTGAGGTAGGCCAGGCCGGTTTTCCAGTGCTCGAGTACGAGCAGCCCTCTGTCGGCCAGAGACTCGATGAAGGAACGGTAGACGATCATGATCGCCGAACGGCCGTCCCCGTCTGCCAGCGCCTTCTCCGCCCGGCCGAGCGCCTCCCCGAGCTGTTCGGCGCTGGATTCCTCCTCCCGGACCGTCGCGGCCCTCTTTCGCCCTCCAGCCAGCGTTTTCTTGAGCTTGCCTGACTCGGCGATCAGGGCCCTCACCAGAAAAAAGGCCAGAACGCCGAGTCCGGCGACAAGCAGCAGCTTGAAAAGCAGGGAAACGGAAAGGCCGGATTGGAACACCTTGAAGGTCTGAAGCCAGTCGATCAGCCGCGCCAGCCAGCCGGACCGCGGCTCGCCGTCCATGCCCAGCCGACCGAACTCGGGGCGGCGCAGCACCTGTTCGGTAACCCGCTGGATCTCCAGAGGCGTCGGTATCTTCGCAGCGCAGCCGTTCATTCCTCGGCCAGGGCCTCGGCCAGAAGCAGTAGATCGAAACCCTCTTTACGTATGCGCTGGTTGTAGTAGATCAGGACGGTCAGGATGGCCGGAAAGGGCGCCAGAAGGATCTGGATCGGGGCACCGGCTAGCTGGTGAAGGTAGGAGTTGGAGAGGAATACGCTTTGCCCGCTGCCGGTCAGCAGATTCACCAGGTAGCTGGTGGCGTAGTGCAAGGTAGACTGGATGAGAAAATAGATCACGAACAACCCCAGGGTCTGCCAGCGGAATCCTTTCACCAGCTCCCGGGAGCGCTTCCGGCTTTCTTTGGCCTTCTGGCTTTCCAGCATGATTACCGGTGTGATCAAGCAAAACGAGATCGCCAGCATGATCCCTGGAACGATGACGAAAAAACCCACCATGATCAGCAGCCAGGCCACGATCCAGGCCCCCAAGAGGGTACCCAGCCTGCGGAAGGCCGCTCTGTAGGCCTGCAGAATCGATATCTCCTTGCCCAGATACCTGTTGCTGAGGGCAACGGTGACGGCGCCGGCGCTGATGCCGAACAGCAACAGGGAAACGAGCAGAGATACCGGCAGGTACAGAAACATACCACCGGCCTGGTAGCGCTGGGTGATCCTGGTGGAGATGAACGAATTGAGGTAGCCCAATGCTTCCGGAATGACCATGATGCCGATCAGCAAGGCGAAGTTCTTGCTGTACAGATGGATCGCCCTGTCCAGCACCATCCCGAAGTTCATCGTCTCGAATTTGAGGCTGTCGGCGTTTGTCGCGGCGTCGCTCGGCTCAGACATGGAAATACTCCTGATTATTATAATTGTATATGGATGATACTTAAATATCGAGGTTTGTGTAGTAACAAAGTAAAGCCAAGACAATAAAAACTTGCTGTATCTGCCTGTTTTGGGTAAGGTAACTGCCAGGAGGAAAACATGGACAAGATAGACGTGCTGGTCAAAGGAGTGCCCGTCCCGATCAACAACATGTTCAACGGTTTGTGTTCCTTGACCGGGAAGTCCATCAGCGAAGGGATCATCGACGCCATGATCGAGTTCATTCACAAGTCAAGCGGCGGAACTAACGAAGCTTTGAAGCCTATCGAGGAGCAATACCGCCGCTCCCTAAAGAAAAAATAGAAAGGTTAGGCGCACGGAAGGACCGACCGTCGAGCAGCCTGAGCCGGCCCGGTGAGCCTGGAGTTTACCTGGGAGCAAAGGCCGTCGAGCTGCGTACGATTAGCCGGCTTTCGAGTACCTTCGATTCTACGGCTCTTCCTTTGAGTATATCCACCGCCATACGGGCAGCCTGCCTGCCTTTTTCGCTGCCAGGCTGATGGACCGAGGTGAGAGGGGGAGACAGGAGGGACGATAGATCGAGATCGTCGAAACCCGCAATACTGAGATCCTCCGGGATTCGCAGCTCCAGGCTGCGGGCGGCCTGATATACTCCATAGGCCGCCACATCACTCATGCAGACCACCGCCGTGGGCTTTGGCTGTCTCGACAGAACGCGCCGGGCCAGAAGGGAGGCGGCCTTTTCGGAGCAGGTACAGGAGTGCGCCCGCACACCTGTGCCGCCGATCTCCAAGGCGTAGCGCTGCAGAGCCTGGCGAAACCCTGAAAGCCGGCGCCGCAAGGTGGCCGATACTCTTGCGGGCGATCCTTGGTCGTCCGACAGAGTGCAGGCTGGATTTTGGAGGCCGATGATCTCGACCCTCCTGTGTCCCAGGCTCAGGATATGGTCCATCAGGTCAAAAGCGGCCTTCCGGTCGTCGATACCCACGTTGGGGACGGTGGAGCAAACCTCGCCGTCCACGGTGATGAAAGGAAGATGCCGGTGGCTCATGAGCTGGACCACCTTCCGCTCCAGGTCGACGCCGAACAGAACGAATATGTCTACCATGGCATTCCGAACGGCCAACGAGATCATGCCCTTCACCGGGGGAATCAGAGAGATGGTCAGACTCTCCTTCTCGCAGATCTCTCCAATTCCTTTCAGGAACTCCCCGGTGTAGGGATTGCAGAATACCTCGGCCACCGGCTGGGGGAGCAGCAGTCCCATGGTGCCGATCGTTTTCTTGGCCAGGGTTCGGGCTACCGGATCGGGAACATAGCCGATCTGATCGGCGATTTTCATGATCTTTTCGTAGGTTTGCCGGGAGATCCTTGCCGGATCGTTGAAGGCAAAGGAAACGGTGGTTTTCGAAACACCCGCCTTGGCGGCTATGTCTTTGATGGTTGCTCGCATTGCCCTGCCGCCGCTATCCTTTCACCGCTCCGGCGGCGATCCCCTTGACAATATACTTCTGTAGAACGAGGTAGAAGGCGATGATAGGGCTGGCCGAGAGGACCAGGGAGGCCGCGGCCGGTCCGTACTCTCTCAGGAACATGCCGTAGAACTGCATTTGCTCGAGCTGAAGCGTTCCCTTCCGCACGATGACCAGAGGAAGCAGGAAGTCGTTCCAGATCCATAGAGCGTCGAGAATGGCGATAGTGGCGGTAATCGGCTGCAGCAGCGGGAGTACGATCCGGAAGAAGGTGTAGAACTGCCCCGCGCCGTCGATGGCGGCCGATTCTTCCAGCTCCCGCGGGACCCCCTTGACGAATCCATGGTACATGAAAACGGCCAGGGGGCAGCCGAGCCCCCAGTACATGGGAATGATGCCCCAGATACTGGTCAGGTTCAGGTCGGTGGCCAGCACCACGATCGGCACCATGATGATCTGGAAGGGGATAACCAGGGCAAAGGTGAACAGCAGGTACAGCAGCCAGGACAGCCGGTTCACCGTCCTGGCCAGTATGTAGGCGGCCATGGAGCTGACCAGGAGAATCCCCGAGACGCCGAAGAAGGTTATGAGGAAGGTGTTGGCCAGTGTCCTGGGGAAATGCATCTCGGTCCAGGCCTTGGAGAAGTTGGCGAGATGCAGCGTCTTGGGCGGCGCAATAGGATGGAGCTTGATCTGCGCATCGGGCTTGAACGCATTGTTGAGGACGAACACGGCCGGATAGATGAAGGAAAGAGCCGCCAGGATCATGAGAGCTTCGAAGAGCCTCAAGGTCCAGGGTCGCCTGGCTTTCGCCTTCACAGCCGCACCTCCCTGCGCTTCATGATGGTTAACTGGGTTCCGGTGATCAGCAGGATGGCCACGAACAGGATCATGGCCTTGGCCGTGGCCAGGCCGGCGAGACGCTTGGCGAAGGCGTCGAAGAAGATATCCATCACGAATGGCACCGTGCCGAGCGCGTATCCTGATGGACCGACCATGGCGTACACCAGATCGAAGCTCTTCAGGGAGTTGGACAGGCTCAGGAACAGACAGATGGTCAAAGCCGGGATCAACAGCGGGATCACGATGAAACGCAGCTTCTTGCCGAAGCTCGCCCCGTCGATCAAGGCCGCCTCGTGGACGTCCGTCGGTACGTTCTGCAGCCCCGCCAGATAGATGACCATCAGGTATCCCGACTGCTGCCACACCTGGACCATCACCAGCAGCCAAGGTGCCTTGGCGGGATCGCCCATCCAAAGTTCGACGCCCGTAATCGAGGGAAGCAAGTTGTAGAATACGAAGGACCAGACCAGGGCGACCACGATCATGGACAGCACATTGGGCAGGAAGAAAATGGTGCGCAGCGCGTTCCGGCTGCGGATCCCGGTGTCCAGGGCCAGGGCCAGGGCGAAAGCCAGTAAGTTGCTGAACATCACGTTAAAGAAAGTGAAGAAAAGGGTGAAGCCGACCACCCCCAGCTCGAAGGTACGCTCCCGCCACTTGGAGGCCAGCAGCTTCTTCAGGGACCCGAGGTTGTAGATATCCTTGGCCGCCGCCCGTACCCCGGCCGCGCTATCCTGTGACAGGGTATTTTCCGCCAGGAAGCGATCTACGGCCTGCCCGAGCTTCCTCTCGTCGGACTGAAGCCCCGCAGTCTTGATTGTGCCGATCAATTCATCCACCGCAGCCGGAGAAACACTACGGTCGATATCCACTTCGGGCAGCAGCCAGATGCGGTCCTCGAGCAGGAACTCGTCGTAGCGCTCCTTGAGAACATACTCGTCTTCGGCGCTCTGGTAGTGCTCGAGGGCGAGCGTCCTCTCCGTTTTTGAAGAAAGGTTGGCGAGAAAGTTGCCTTCGAACTGCTCCTTGACAATGGAGTCCGGTAGGGAGGAGTCCTCGTTGAAGTAGGATTTTACGAAGGTATGCGGATAGAAGCGCTCTTCCACACCGCCGGTGAAGATGTCGATGAAATTCCGCAGGCCCACGTACCTGTAGGTTTCCGGCCTGTAGTCCACAGAGTCGAGGATCCGGTACACCTTGTTCTTACGGCCTCCGGTTAGCTCGTAGCGCTTATACATGCCGTCGGTCGGATCGAGGCGGTACACCCCCAAAAGCAGCCTCTGGTCCGCCTCCGTGCGGACCTGCGAAAGGATCTGCGATTCGAAGTCCTCCTTGGGCATGCTGATCGGCGCCCTGGGAGTAAGGCCGTCCCAGTTGGTGAAGGATATCCGGATGCCCTGGGCGAAAGGATTGATGAAAAAAAGAACATACACCGTCAGGGCTGGCAGCAGAAAGATCACGAAGCACAGCCAGCGCCTGCTCCTGGACCCTACCAAAAGCAACTCCCCTGCGCGTGCTCCTCGAGCGTGCGCTTCATATGGAACAGGTGTGGGGAGGCGGTTTTGCCTCCCCACAAGGGTCACTCCGCCGTTTTAACGCTTTCTGGCTTCCCGCCACATCTTGTCGATGTCGGCGATGACCGCTTCGGCTGACTTTTTCTTGAACACGTACTGTTGGGCGCCGTTCTTGCAGGCGTCCTCGAACACCGCGGTGGGATACATGGAGAACGCCCAGGGATAGGCCCCGTTTTTCTCCACCGTGGACATGAGCTGCCCGAAGGGTGGCTTCAGAGAGGACATGTCGGCGCCTTTGAAGGACGAGGTCAGCTTGCAGTCGGTGGTCCAGATCTTGATGGCCTGGGGTGTAGCCAGCCACTCGAGAAATTTCCTGGCCGCCTGCTGCCTGTCCGGCGAGGCCTGAGCCGAGATGCCGAAGCAGGAATCCACGTCGGCGTAGAACTTGTTCATGGACGGATCGTTGAATACGGGGAAGGGTACGAAGCCGCAATCCAGACTGGGATTGGTGTCGATAGCGGCGCCGTAGGACCACAACCCCTGCACCATCATAGCCGAGTTGCCGCCGGCGAAGGAGGCCTGCTGCTCGTTCCAGTTCATCTCTTCGGCATTGGAGTCCATGTTGGCCCGGTAGAAGTCGATGATGGAGAACAGCTTTTTGGTGTCCACCACCCCGTAGCTCGTCCTGCCCGCATCCATATCGGCGATGAACTTCTCGACGGAGATCCCTTTCTCGGCCAGGAGGTTGGTGTGCACCAGGGTGATGAAATGGCCGATGGACCAGTTCTCCTTGAGCAGCCCGGCGAAGGGGGTCATGCCGCCCGATTTCAGAGTTCGGGCGATACGTTCCAGATCGCGGTAGGTGGACGGGGGCTGCAGGCCTTTGCCGGCGAAGATATCCTTGTTGTAGATGATTCCGATGCCGGCGAAGTCCATGGGCACGGCCCACTGTTTGCCGTTCCAGGTTACTGCCGGTTTGCCCGACGGGATGGCTTTCCCCATTACCGGCTCCCTGGAGATGTCGACCAGGTATCCTTTTTGGGCGTACTCGAACACTCGCGAGTAGGACTGCATCTGCAGGATCTCCGAGAGCTTTCCCGAAGCCGCCCGGGCGGCCATGGTGGCATCCGCGTCGTTGGGGATGATGAGCAGCTCGATGGAGATTCCCGGGTTGGCCCTGGCGAAGGCGTCCACCAGCGTCTTCATGCCGGCCTGGATCTCCTGTTTATAGTAGTACAGCTCGAGCTTCTGCGCGAAGCCGGCGCTGGCTACCAGCACAAGCAGGAGAATCGCGATGGCTTTTTTCATGACAGAATCCCTCCTTGTTGTGATGGGTAGGTAAACCGGTTAATTAAACCGGTTTAACCCTTGATTTATTGTACACTATGGCCGCTATTTGTCAAGAAAAATTGCCAGGGGTCCCGTGGGTGCTACGCAGGTACAGGCGGAGGGCCGCCGGCCGGGCGCTAGACTTTTTTCTTTTGCTTCAAGGCCTTCAAGATCGATTCCCCGTAGAGCATGGTACCCAGACCGACCAGGATCAGCGGCAGGCCGGCGGCCATGTAAACGGCGGGGGTCTCCTGACCGAGCAGAAGGCCCAGGGCGACCGCTATTCCTGGATTGACCAGGGCGTAACTCACTACCCGGCTGGTCGGTTCATTCACGATCAGGAAGGTGTAAGCGGTGATGGCCAGGGAGCCGACTATAGCCAGGTAGGAGAGACCGAGCAGGGATGGAAGGCTCGGTGGAGAGGAGACCTGGAGCAGTGGGCGCCCGGAGAGCAGAACCAGGAGCAGCGACACCAGCCCGGCGAACAGCATCTGGATGCCGCTGTTCAGCCGGCTGTCCGGAGGCAGGGGCAGGCGGTGAGCCAGACTGGTGCCGAGCGACCAGAGCAGCATGGCGGCCAGTACCATCAAGGTGTGAGGATCCAGGCTGGCCCGCAGGGACTGACCGTCATACAGCAGCAGGGCCACGCCTGCAAAACCAGTGAAGATCCCGGCCAGACGGATCCAGGTAATGGTCTTTCGGAACAGGACCCGGTCGAAGAAGGCCACGGCCAGAGGCACGGAAGCCATGACCAGGGCCACAACGTAGCTGTCCACCTTCTGTTCGGCTATGGTGACCAGGCCGTTTGCACCGATCAGCAGCAGCGTGCCGAGCAGCATCGAGGAAGCAACGGAGCGCAGCGACAGCGGCCGGCGCACTGCCTTGGAGACCAGGGCCAGGCTCAGCAGCAGCAGTCCACCCACCGTAAAGCGAAATCCCACCACCGAATAGGGAGTAAAACTGGCCACCGCCATCTTGATAAAGAAGTAGGTTGAGCCCCATACCAGGTACACGGTCAGGTAAGAGGCGGCGGTCTTCAGGGTAACGCTGCGCATGGCCGACAATCGCGATTCGGCTTCAGGATTCTTTGGGCCGCAGGTAGGCGTTGTCCAGATTGAGGATCTGGTCGCTGCGGATGAACTGCGGGGTGGTAAGCTCCCCCGGCGTCTCTATGGTTTTTTCCAGTACCAGAGGCTGGAACTCGGCGTGCTCGATGGACAGCTTGAGGCTGAAGCGCTTGAGCTTCGAGCGGGAGCGTACCGGTCTGGGCAGGAAACTGAAAAATCCCCGGGTCGCAGCGTTGGTGCGATAGGGATTCAGCCAGCCTTTTTCGGCGGGCTCGGCCACATGGTTGTTTATGTAGATATGGACCGAAGCATTTAGAACGGGTTTCCCGGTGCTTTGGTCGAGAATCCGCCCGATCAGGTAGGGAAGGTTGTGCCAGTATTTGCGGACATCGGGAATCTCATCCTGTTCGCCTGCAGCGGCTTCCGGCTGCCTCTCGGGTTTTCGGCGGCTTTTCACGATGTCGATAGCCCTGTTGACCAGGATCAACACTTCCACCAGGCCGGCTAACCCGTCATCGCTCTCCGCATCGAACCAGTGGTCGGCCGCTAGGCGAGTGAAGCCCCGCTCGCTCATGATATAGCGCGGCGGCAGCCGGTTGAGTGTGTAGGCGGCCACGTCGTGGAGCAGGTCGCCGCTCGCTTTCACGTCCGGCCGGTCCTTCATCACGATGTCGGCAACATAGAGGACGAGATCTTCTTGGTAATTTTTCAGCTTCATGAACGTGTGTGCTGAACAGCATAGCCCGGCAGGCCGAGTATTATCAAGCCATCTCTTTTAGCATTTAATTTTCGAATAGATGAAGTATACTGGTAGCCATAAAGCGCTGTTAGACTATGATCGATGGTGATAAGCAGAGCTTCGACAAGTACCTGGACCAGAAGCGGGCGGATCTGAGCACGGCGATCCACGATCTGTGGTCCGCCAGGGACGAATCGATGTGGGCCCGGGAACCCTATTTCTACATCCGCCTGGGAGAGCTGGCCGACAAGGTCGGGCAGACCATGTTCGCCTACGATGTGCTCGAGGACGGCTTGCGCCATTTCCCCGGCAACCTGCGCCTGACCCAGCTATTCGGACTGTCCCTGATCAAATGCGGGTATCTGCTGAAAGCTCGGGACCTTCTCGGCAATCTGGTCCGAGAAGGGCACATGGACGAGGAGACTCTCGGGATTCTGGGCCGGGTCTACAAGGAGATGTGGCTGATTTCCAGCGGCGGGGCTCCCAAGAACTCCTACCTGAACAAATCCCGCAACCTCTACCTCAAAGCGTTTATTTCCACACGGGGCAATTATTCTGGGATCAATGCCGCTTCCTTGAGCCTGATCATGGGCGACATGGGAAGGGCCCGCAAGCTGGCCCGGATGGTGATCAACATCTGCAGCGGCAGTCTCAAGCAGGAGGAAAACAAGAGAGACTACTGGCTGATCGCCACCCTCGGCGAAGCCTTCATCCTGTTAGGGAAACACAATGAGGCGCTCAGGTACTACTCCCTGGCGCGCAGGATAGCCGACAAAAACTATGCCAGCCTGGCCAGCACCAAGCGCCAGTTGAAGCTCCTCAGCCGCTATACCGAGGTAGAGGAGGAGGTGCTGGCTGCTTTGAAGATCCCTCCGGTGCTGGCCTTCACCGGCCACATGCTCGATGCTCCGACCCGCAGAAAACCCCGCTTTCCGTTCGCTTCCGTGCTGAAGGTGAAAGAACAGATCGGGCAGCTACTGCACCGGCTTCGAGGCAGCATCGGCTACTCCTCGGCCGCCTGCGGCTCGGATGTCCTTTTTCTCGAGTGCCTGCAGGCCAGGGGAGGCGAAAGCAACGTCATCCTGCCGTTCGACCGGGAGGATTTTTACCACACCAGTGTGAACTTCGCCGGCGAAGAGTGGATAAACCGCGCGGACCGGGCTCTGGCCCGAGCCTTCAAGATAAGCCAGGCCAACCGCGGTCGCTACGGGGGGGATGACCTTCTTTTCGCCTATGCCAACACCATTATCATGGGACAGGCGATCCTGAGAAGTCAGCTCCTGGAGACCGAACCTCATCTGATTGCGGTTTGGGACAGGAACCGCAACGGGGCGGCGGGAGGAACCTCCGAGTTCGTCGAAATATGGGAATCCCTGGGATTTCCCCTGAGCGTAATCGACAGCCGGAGCGGCGAGCTGGTGGATCTCCCGCGAGGCAGGAGCCGCATCATCGCGCGTCGCAGGCCCCCGGCCGGGATTCGCGGCCTCCGCGGCCGTTTCCGGGGACGCCCGGATGAAGTGGGGCGAGAGATCGTGGCCATACTGTTCGCCGACCTGGTCGGGTTCAGCCGTTTGGAGGAGGAGCAATTTCCCCGCTACATCAAGGGATTTCTCGGTACGCTTTCCAGCCGCCTGAGGAACTCCGGCTACAAGCCGATCTACAAGAACATTTGGGGGGATGCGATCTGTTTCGTGTTCGAGGATCTGCTGTCCGCGGCGGAATATGCGATGGAGCTCAGGGACATGGTCCGGGAGACAGACTGGGAAACTCTGGGTCTTCCCGGGGACCTCAACATCCGCATCGGCCTCCATGTCGGGCCGGTATACTTTGCCCAGGAACCGGTGCTCAGGCGGCTAAACTTTTTCGGCTCCCACGTCAACCAGGCGGCGCGGATCGAGCCCATCACCAGTCCCGGAAATGTGTACGCCAGCGAGCCGTTTGCGGCTTTTCTGCTGGCCAACCGCAATAGTCTCCTGGAGTGCAAGTACGTCGGTGTCATCGTCCTGCCGAAGGAGTTCGGCAGTTACCCGATATATCATATAAAAAGGAAAACTGAGATAGAGTGATTTGACCGATGATTCAAGGTGGGGAGAGCAGACGGTATGCTTAAGAAGAGTAGCTCCACAGGTGCGAAATCAGCACGCGCGGGAAGGGGCAGGAAAGCCGCGGGGAGGAAAAGCTCCGTAAAAAAGGCGGGCAGGACGGCAAGCAAGAAAGCGACCGGCTCCGGGAAGCTGAAAAGCGCCCGGGCCAGGAGCGGCCGTACTAAGAGCGTCGCAGCGAAGAAGAGCGCAGCGGGTGCGAAGGCCAAAAAGGCGGGGAAAGGAAAGAGCGGCACCCGTAAACCGGCGACCAGGAAGGCGGGGAGAAGAGCTACTGCGGCCAAGGCTTCCACTCGACAGACAGCTTCCGGTAAGACCTCTGCCCGCAGTGGCGCTACGGCTAAAAAACGCTCTTTAAAGAAGAGCTTGACGCCAAAGAAGAGAACCGGGGCGAAGAAGGCTGCCGGAAGAAGCAGCACCGTGACCGGACGGAAAACGGCCGGCAGGGTCTCGGCCTCCGCAACCACCGGCACGGCCGCGGCCAGGAAGCGCGTGAGGAAGACGGCCAGGACGGCGACCCGTAAGGCCTCAGCTCGCCGGCCCGGCGCCTTGAAGAAAGCAGCCGGGACCACTCGCAAGGCTGCGGCGCGGCCGGCGGGGGCGAAGAAGCCGCGCGCTGGGAAAAAAGTGAGCGCGGCCAGGAAATCCCAGGCCGCGAAGCGAGGCGCGCTGCGGAAAGCCTTGGCGGCCCACGGTGTGGAGAAAAAGGCTCCGGCCGTTCGGCCTCCTTTTCCCGCCTACCGGGGCACCATGCCCTATATTTTCGTCAGCTATTCCCATCCGGATATGAAGGAGGTATTCAGCGTCATCAAGCAGCTCAATTCCAGCCGTTACCGGATCTGGTACGATGAGGGGATCGAGCCCGGCGACGAGTGGCCGGAAGTGGTGGGCAAGGCGATACTGGAAAGTACGCAGTTCATGGTGTTCATGAGCCCTACCGCGGTGGAATCCCGCAATGTACGCAATGAGATCAACCTGGCCACCAGCGCAAACAAGAACATCCTAGTGATCTACCTGAAAAACACCGGGCTCTCCGAAGGGCTGCTGCTTCAGATCGGAACCGTGCAGTACTTCAACAAATTCGAGATGGTCGATAAGGAGTTCATCGATAAGCTCAAGCGGGTGTTGAGCAACGAGCTTCACAACTGAAATACCGCCTGAGGTTGGGATTCGGGGCCGATCTTAGCCCGAGGAGTCCGGGGGCTTTTCTATCTCCAGGATATTCTGCAGCCTGTCCCGGATCGTCTCCCCGCGAGCCAGGGACAGCTTGCGAAAAGGCGTGCGCGCTCGTATCTCGGAATGCAGGATGTCGAAATCGCTGTATTCCTTGGGAATCGTTACCAGCTTGTCCGCCCGCAGGTCGCAGACGAACAGGAAGGGACGCCCACGTTCCTGGGTACAATACCCGGCCAGCGTAATCGAATCCCAGGGAAAGGAGAACAGCTCCCCGTCCGGCATGCGGCAGGTGAGCTCCGATTCCGTGGTTTCCACCCAACTGCGTGCATGGCCGTGCAGGAAACGCAGCATGGTATAGTCCAGATAGCCAGCGGCGGCGAGGCCAAGGATTCCGAGCGGGAGTCCGGCGTAGATCAGCAGAAGGAGGCCGCCGGCCGGCAGCCCGATAAGGAGCAGGATGAGAACGATCAGCCGTGGATTGGAGCGCAGAGTCAGTCTGTGCCGCATTCGAGTATCCTCTACAAAGAATAGAAAAACCACCGGCCGCTTGCCGTCCCCGGCCACTTGCCGCCACCGTCTACTTCGGCATGAGCGCCTTTTGAGGAATTATAGCCGATTCACCGGCGCTGCTGAAGTCCCCACTCGTGGAGGTCTTCCACCAGTGCTGCCCTGCTCACGAAACGCCCCAGGAGCAGGAATCGGTTGCCAAGCTGCCGGAAAACGGTGAAAATATGCTCAATAATGCGATTCAGGAGGTGGGGATGGACTTCAAAGACATCGTGCTCGCAGGCCGCTCGTATCGACGTTTCGATCAGAGCCACAGATTGTCCAAGGAGGTCCTGCTGGAGCTGGTAGAGCTGGCCCGCAACACTCCCTCCACCGGGAACCGCCAGCTCCTGCGCTACATGCTTTCCTGTTCGCCGGAGTACAACCAGAGGATCTTCGAGACCCTGGGCTGGGCAGCCTCTCTTCCCGATTGGCCCGGACCGGAGGAGGGAGAGCGGCCGGCAGGCTACATCGTGATCACGGCCGACAAATCCGGCTGGGACTGGCTGCGGGTGGATCTGGGCGTAGCCGCTCAGACCATCGTTTTGGGTGCGGTAAGTAAGGGCTTGGGTGCCTGTATACTGGGCAGTATCCGTAAGGAGGAGCTGCGGAGGCGGCTCGATCTGGCGGCTGACCAGGAATTGCAGCTCGTGATCGCCCTGGGTAAGCCGGTCGAGCGGGTGGAGCTGGAGAACGTGGCTCAGGGCGACTCTCTCACCTATTACCGGACGGAAGACCGGGTCCACCACGTTCCCAAGCTCAGGCTGGAGGATCTGGTACTGGGGATTTTCTGTTGAGCAGCCCGGCGGTCGGGGAAGCCTGTCGTCTCCTTCCAGCGGCGGAGCTGGATTGAATGAAAAAAGGTTGAAAAGACGGCACGCTACCGGCTACAGTTAGGGTAAGAAGGAATGATCCTGGAAAATGAGGTTATCCAGCTAATTCTCGGGCTGGGCGGGCTGGTCTTCATTCTGATCAACAGGAAGCGCCTGAAGCGGCCTCGGGTCATGGCTCTGCTGGTGGCCGGCTTCAACTTCCTGCTGGCAGCCTGGGTCTTTACTGTGCTGGAGGGATTTTTCTGGCCCGGTGTCTTGAATCTGCTCGAGCACCTTTCCTACTTTGCCAGCTCCGTCCTGGTCTTGCTCTGGTGTATCGGCCTGGTCAGGGGAAAGGCAGCGCAGTGATCACCCCGATTACGGTTCTCGATGCCGCCTCGCTGCTGGTAACTCTATTCACCCTGGTTATGCTGGCGGCGGCCTCCAGGGTTACTGTGAGCCGTGACGTCAAGATCATGTTGACCGCGCTGCTCGCCCTGTCCCTTCTTCACAATCTGGGCAATCTTCTTGAATGGGCCGGCATAAGCCACGCCCTCGAGAACTACGAGGGGTATGTGGTCGCTCTGATACCCGTGCTCTTCATTTTTCTTTTCTACGCTCACCTGCGGCGGGTTTCGGAACGGGAACGGCGGCTGAGCAGTCAGCGCTACGAAGTGCTGTTCAACAGCGTAAACGATGCGATTTTCATGCACGGTTACGATGGAAAGGGCCGTCCGGGCCGGTTCATTGAGGTCAATGATATAGCCTGCCAGCTGCTCGGGTACTCGCGGGAGGAGCTCCTGCGCCGGAGCCCCAGGGAGGTTACCACGCCGCAGTACAGCGAGTCCCAGCCTCTCGCCACTCGGAGATTACGGGAGCGCAGGCATCTGATCTTCGAACAGGTGTTGATCGGCAAAGACGAGAGTAGGATCCCCGTGGAGATCAGCAGCCGGCTTTTCGATTACGGCGGGCGCTCGCTGGTGCTTTCCATCGCCCGCGACTTGAGGGTTCGCAAGGACATGGAAGAGCAGCTTCGCCGTTCCCAGCGTCTGGAGTCCATAGGACGCCTGGCGGGCGGAATCGCCCACGATTTCAACAACCTTCTCACGGTGATCAGCGGTTACTGCGAGTTGCTTCTCAACCAGGTAGGGCCCGAAGGCCCTCTGGGCTCGGAAGTCCGGGAGATTCGCTCCGCCGCCGACAGGGCCTCATTCCTGACCCGCCAGCTCCTGGCCTTCAGCCGTAAACAGATTTTCCGTTTGAGGATGGTCGACCTGGGAGAGCTGGTTCGCAGAGCCGAGCAGATGTTGCGCCGGCTGATCGGCGAGGATGTGGAACTTGCGATAGAAAGCGACAGGGAGCTGTGGAAGGTCCGGGCCGATCCGGATCAAATCCAGCAGGTGATTCTCAACCTGGCGGTCAATTCCAGGGACGCCATGCCGCGGGGCGGAAGGATAGCCGTTCGGATTGTCAATTTCACTGCCGGAGCGGAGTACGTGGAACGGCGCCCCGGTCTGGTGGTCGGGAAGTACGTGCTGATGGAGTTCAGTGATACGGGGGAGGGAATGAGCCCGGACATCCTCAGTCATATCTTCGAGCCCTTTTTCACTACCAAAGAGCTGGGCAAGGGAACCGGGCTGGGGCTATCCACAGTTTACGGGATAATCAAGCAGACCGGTGGGTACATCTATGCTTCGAGCGAGCCGAAAAAAGGCACGACCTTCGAACTCCTGCTACCCCAGGTCGAAAAGCGGGGTATAGGGGTGGAGCCCTCTGAGCCCCCTATCGCCGTGAAGGAGGCAAGCGGTGAGAGCGCCGTACTGGTGGTCGAGGATGAGCCCGGAGTGCGCAGCTTCATCATCGACGTGCTGAAGCGAAACGGCTACAAAACGCTGGAAGCGTCGAGCGGAGATCGGGCTTTGGAGATCTGCTCCGACTCGAGCGCAAACATCGGGTTGATCGTGAGCGACCTGGTAATGCCGGGAATCAGCGGAGTGGATCTCTGCGAGCGAGCACGGGAGCGGATACCGGGTCTGCGGTGTCTGCTCATCTCGGGCTACCCTCAGGACCGGCTCGGAGAGCATGGCGTTTACGAAAAGGGTCTGCCCTTTCTCAGCAAGCCTTTTTCTGCCGGGCGGCTGCTCGAGCAGGTCGAACAGCTCCTGGCCGGGAACTGAAAGGGGAAGGCGCAGGATAGGCCTCCCGGTGTTCCAACGGCCGTCTTTGCACCGGATGGCCTTCCACCGTCCGCCCGTGCAGCGCAGAAAAACTCCGAGCGGAGCGTCAGCCGCCGGAGCTGAGAAGCCGGGCTGAGGCCCGGTTAGTCCTGGCGGTCAGCTCCTCCTCTTCCACTCCGGTCAGGCGGCCTCTGTCCACCACCACCCTGCCGCCGATGATCGTATACTCGCTGCGATGGTCGATGCCTGCGAACAGAAGGGCAGCCAGGGGGTCCGACAGCGATCCCGCGTACTCCAGCCTGTGCAGGTCGAACAGAGCCAGATCGGCGCCCCAACCTTCGGCGATTCTGCCGATCTGCGGGAAGTTCAGAACTTTGGCGCCGTGGCGGGTAGCCAGGGCGAATACATCGGTCGCAGTGAGGGCATCGGCGCCGTAGCGTACCCGCTGCAGCAGCAGCGCCTGCCGCATCTCGGCCAGAAAATCGGAGGCATCATTGGAGGCCGAGCCGTCCACGGCCAGGGACACGGTGATCCCTCTTTCCAGCATCTCCTTGACCCGGGCGATGCCGCTTCCCAGGCGCATGTT
>CAYMEK010000016.1:0-68454 GCA_964389305.1 uncultured Spirochaetaceae bacterium | reverse complement strand
ATGGATTAATCCCCTCATCCGCCAGTCGTTCTGAATAGCGGATGGCCAGGTACTGACTTCCCAGATCGCTGTGGTGTACCAACCCGCCGGTGATCGTGCGAGCCCACAACGCCTGCTCCAGGGCATCCAGGGTCAGATCCGTATTCATCGATGCCGACACGCGCCAGCCGACAATCATCCGAGCGAACACGTCGATCACAAAGGCCACGTATACGAATCCCTTCCAGGTCGCCACATACGTGAAATCCGCCACCCACAACTCATTGGGCCGGCTGGCGGTGAACGCACGGTTCACCAGGTCAGCAGGACGACACGCTTTCTCATCAGCCACCGTGGTCCTGATTCGCTTGCCTCTCACAACGCCCTGAAGGCCCAAACAGCGCATCAGCCGCTCTACAGTACACTTGGCCACCGGTATTCCCTCCCGGTTCAGCTGACGCCACACCTTCCGCGCTCCGTAGACGCAGAAATTCTCTTCCCATACACGCTGAATCTCCTCACCTACTTGCCGATCCCGGTGAATCCGCTTTGGAACTCGCTCAGGATCTGCTTGACGTGCTTTCTGCTCATAGTAGGTCGATGGGGCGATCGGCAGCGTGGCACACATCGGCCCGACCCCATAGACCTTCCGGTTCTCATCAATAAATGTCACCATTATTTCTGTCGGCGGTCGAGCTCCGCCTGTGCGAAATATGCTGAAGCTTTGCGAAGGATCTCATTCGCCCGCCGAAGCTCTCGGTTCTCCCTCTCCAACGCTTTGAGCCGCTCACGCTCATCGCTGCTCAGACCTGCTCGACGACCTTGATCCCGTTCTGCTTGCCGGACCCATTTCCTCAGCGTCTCGGCTGAACAGCCAATCTTTCCGGCTATCGAAGTGATCGCCGCCCACTGTGATTCGTACTCTTTTTCATGTTCGAAAACCAGTCGAACCGCTCTCTTTCGTACTTCTGTTGAGTACCTGTTTCGTTTCACCATGACACAATCCTCTCATGATTTTGTGTCTCCGGTAAATACGGGGCAGTTCATGGAGATCCTGGAGGACGTGCGGGCGGTCCTGGGACAGATCGACCTGGATCCGGCTTCCTGCGAGTTTGCTCAAAAGCGAGTCAAGGCGAAGAGGTACTTCACAAAGCAGGACGATGGGTTGCAGCAGCGGTGGTTTGGAAACGTCTTTTTGAATCCGCCCTACCAGATGCCGGCGATCGAGCAGTTTACAGACAAGCTCCTCGAGGAGCTGCCGGTGCAAGCAGAAGGCAACCGCATAGCCCGAGAGAAACTGTGCGGCGAAACGGCAATTGGAGAGTGGAATGCCAGCCTTCCCAAAGAAAAAGGAGGACGCGGGAAAACCTGTCCTTCCAAGAGGACAAGTTTTAAGGAACTTGGACTGTCAAAAACAATAGCTTACAAGCTCGAACACCTTGCCGAGCTCAAAGCGCTGATCGACGAGACCGTTGAGGAGGCCATGGCGGAGCTGGAGTTCTGCACGCGGCAGCGGGTGCTGAATGAGCTTCCCGTGCTACACTGCCGACAACGTGATAGCTCAATCTTGGAGGTACGGGTCGATCATACGAGGGCCAGAAGGATGGCGACCTTGAAAGACAATAGTAAAAACCCAACAAGAAAAAGCCCACGGATGTCTCTTGTAGCTTGCCAATTGCCTTCCGGTGAGCCTATAGTGTAATCCACGGAATCTGAAAAAACAATGAAAAATACCAGGGAGGAGATGTTGGTGGAGACGCCGAGCTTTAAGTATGCCGATTCTAATACGAGGCTTTGGAGCCTATTAAATGAGAAGATACCACAGATTGTCAAATCCCTCATTGATCAGGCGGATACTCTGCGTGCGGATGACAATCCAATCCATGTGCCCAAGACAGCGTGGGCTTCTGGAATGATTGACACAGCTGGTTTGGTTGTCGACTGCCTCTATGGCAAAGAGGTATATAAAAGCTACATGGAACGTCATTTTGAGCCGAGAAGAGAGGATTCCTTCTTGAAGTAACTTTTCCGTCTTATCTTACCGCGATGATCTAGGATGATCTAGCTGCAATGTATTCCTGGTCCGAACCAAATAACCTCTCCTGCTCCGCAAGCACCTCCTGTAGCTGCTCGATTCCGGAGGCGTAATAGTTGTCCGTCATGGCCATGGTCTTATGGCCTTTGTGTACTAAATGCCAGCGAAAGGTGCACGGGATCTCAGAGAAAAGGCCGCTCTGGTCCTAGGAAACAGGAGGAGGAAAGGCTGATGCTCAGAGAAAAAAAGGTGCTCTCGGAAGAGGATCTGCGGGAGGCTAGATTCTTTGATCATGAGGGCATATCGTTTGTGCAAGCGGACATGTACTTCTACCGGTACTTCGGAGCCGGCCAGGTGAGGGAGGTGGTTGAGGGGGAGATCGAGGCCCATACACGCTCGAACTCGACGAGGGTCACCCGAGAACGGGCGGAGGAGCTGGCCGAGATGTTTAACCGCATGGTGGAAAGGCGAAAGCGTGAGGAAGTTTGAAAAGGCGCGGTTCCGCTGTCTTAGGAGTTGTTATCAGGCCGAGAAGCAAGGCTCTCAATAGGTGGGTGGCTGAGAAGTCCGCTAGCGAGTGAACCTGTTCGAACTACTACGGAAGGCAGCGAAAGGCGGTATTTGAAGCATCTGGCGGAAACGCAGATACTATCCGTGGTCACCATCGAGGCGGTGATCCGCACCGGCGAGCTGCTGGCGGGGTCTCAAACTTTTCATGGAACCATACGGCCAAGTAGTTCGAATCAATCACGTCTCCGGTTTCGGTTTTATTTTTCAGGTAAAATACGTGCTTTATAGGTATAGAAGATCCTTCAAAAGGTGGTGGTACATCGTTTGGTAGTTTCTCATCTCGCTCCTTTGCCTCCTCGGGAGTTAAAACTCGGAATCCAGTCTCTATGAAAGTATCCCAAAAATCTTTGGCTAATTTTCGATAATTAACCATGTGTTCGGCTCGGACATAAACGGGTAGGTCAGAAATCATTCCCACAAAGAAGAGAACGATTGCCACTAGAATAGAAATGGCAAGAGTTAGTCTACGAAACCCTATAATTTTTGGCATTCAGAAACCGAGGTAGCTCAGCTCCTACCTTCAACCATACACGTAGTTCTCAAAGATAAGTATGTTCCAGGTTTTTGGGTATGTCAAATCTATTGGTACATCCTCTACATACCGGGAATACGTAGGCTTTTTGCGTCGGAGCTAGGACACGGCCCAGTCGAGTTCGTCATTCACATATTCTTTGAAACAATCGTACTACGTTTTTTCAAGCTCCGAGGATGCCAGGAGATTCATGCCCTTGAAGTAGTGGTACAAGAGACGGCCTAGTCACCCAAGATAACTTGGCGATTATTACTGCTCCAGTGTACGTATCCAGTTTCATGGAGTCAGCAATCCATGAGGTAACAATCCTATCGCCAGGGGTGGCTTTGTCTCTTGAATCGGGGCAGCCTCATATGTGTTCGGCCGCATATCAAACTTCACCGACGGTTATTAGAGTGAAAGACGGACTTGCTCAGAAAGCGAGTTGATGACTCCGTTAACGTCACTAAAGCTAATTGTTACGCGGACAGTCTCCTGAGCTTCGCGTTGATACGCTTCCAATTTTCGCGATTATCTCCTCTCGATTCATGGTTCGCTAACCTCCAGTGCGGCTGAGCATGAGCTCCACTGGCGCGGAGAATGAGCGTCTGGTGCAAGCTATTGTTCGCTGCGCACCTTCTCAGCAAAGCGTAGTACGTTGTCCCCAAGAATGCGTGCCTGGCGCAGACGTTTCTCCTGAGCGAGGACTTCCCCCTCGTTCAGTGCGACGGCCGTTACTCCGTTCAATTCCCCGGGGACGCCTGCCATACCACATGACCGCATCCAGTTGTAGATCGCACAAATCGCAATGGATTGTCCGCCGCCCCCACCAGCACCAACCGCGATGGCACCACCGACCTTTCCGTACAAAGGGCGCTCCAGCTTCGCGGCATAGTGTCGGTCGAAGATAGCCATCAGCTGCGCACATACGTTCCGCGAATACACGGGCGTAGCAACAATCAGCGCGTCGCATCTCCGGAATGCATCAATGAAAAGGCCCATGTCATCATTAATGGTGCACTGACTTGGATGCTCTCTGCAGTAGTCGCAAGCCGTACAAGGTTTTACTGTGAGGTCCCGCAGCCGCAGTACCTTGACAGACCACTCAGCCTCTTCGAAGGGCTGTAGCGCATGCTCTAACAGGATATGGCTATTGCTCTTTTCACGCGGACTACCCGAGATACCGAGCACATTCATCTTCTGATCCACCTCATGCAGCGAACATAATATATTTACGAGTTTTCTGCCGAACTCAAAAATCCCACATTCTTTTAGGTACAATATCGCTGGAACTGGAAAATGTGTTTTTTGCAGCAACCAAGAGCATTATAATCCTTTTCCTCGCACTAGTTATATAAGAAAAAGCCATGAACATAGACAACGGAATTCTTGTGAATGATTTCGGCTCCTTTCACTTGGATAGATGTCATATTCCTTAGAAGAAAGGACAGTTTCTTCTGCATTTGGCTATGAGAAACAACTATGGGGTCTTCAAGTGGGATGTAAACTCAGGAGTATTCTTCTGCCAAGAGTATTGTCTGTTGGCTCTGAATATAGGATTGAAGGGGTAATATTTTCCCTTGTTATCTTGCCACCTCAAGGATATTCGAGGTTTTCTGCTTCCCCAGATAATCCTGGAACCCTCAGGGCGATATGGCCATGTATCGATCTAACTTTTTTTCTGGTCTGCAAGCTAACCTCTGCCAAGGCCGGAATGATCTCAAGTTTTTCGCACGCTTCCGCTCCGATGCAGGTAATCGCCTGGCCGCATCAACAGTTCTTTTCTTCTTCCGGGATGTCGTGGATCATCTCCACCCGGGGAAGATCGGCCGGAAGGGGTTTGCGGCCTCGCTTGATTCGGGCATGAGCACGAACCGGAACTCGCTCTTGTTCTTCCTGCGGTTGCCCTCTGGCGGCGATCACTTCCGCCTCGTTGAACAGCCACAGCTGTCTGCGGTCCTCTTCGGGAAGCCGTTCGGCACGGCGGCCAACCTACCAGGTGGGGTTAAATTGACGGGTACATTCATCGGGGATTCTGTGAAAGAGGCTTGTTTTTCGAACACGGATCAGAATAGCGACGATTACCAGAGATTGTTGTTACCCTTGGAGGTGATCGTCCCTTTTATAGATGCGCCCGAAAAGTCGTTGTTGTTACCCAGAATTACAACATCCCCAATAATACTCAGGTCCCGGAACTGACAGTTGTTACCGTAGATCATCACCGAACCCTCAAGTATCGTGCTTTCTACTCCGCTACCCAGAAAGGAGACCTTATTAGCTCGAACTTCCAAGTTCTCTCGATAGATACCGGGTTTCAGTTTAACCACAGAGTTGTTTGTGAAAGGACCGATAGCGCGGCTTTTCGTGTCCGCAGGAGGTGACACTTGTCCGCCTTTCGAAACGGATGGAATAGCCATTAGGCAACCTGCTAACAGAAATGAAATTACTATAAACAGAAGTGCGATTTTTCTCATCTGCAGACTCCTATATTTAGTATGACAGACTTAAATAACTACATTTTTCAAAACTGATAATCTTCGAATCAGACAATTACATTTCTGTATCGTATATTATAACGGTTAAATTGAAAACTACAAGGCTGATAAAGATTGAGTACAATAGGGTTCGCAATTTTGTTTGATTGAAAAAGGCCATCGTGAACTCCATGATGTTGGTTACAACAAACACCATCAGGGAGGTTCGAAACGATGGCCCGACTCAATGTTACATCGTACTTCAAGAAACTGCTACTGCAGTTTATCACGGAGCCGGATCCTCTACTGGCGATGCTGCAGTGGCTGACGCAGCAGCTGATGCAGCTGGAGGCGGAATCGAAGGTGGGGGCCCAGAAAAACAAGCACTCCAAGGCACGCACCACCTACTTTTCCGGGTACCGCGTCCGGCGTTTCGATACGCGTCTGGGGACGCTGTATCTGATGGTCCCGAAGCTGCGAAACGGCGGGTATGTGCCGTTTTTCGTGGTGGAGCGCAAACGGTCCGAGCAGGCGTTGATCCAGGTGGTGCAGGAGGCGTTCATCAACGGTGTGTCCACCCGCAAGATCGAGCGGCTGGCGCATTCACTGGGCATCGAGACGTTGTCGGCCAGCCAGGTCAGTGAGATCAACAAGGGACTGAACGAACAGGTGGAAGCGTTTCGCAGTCGGCCTCTGGAAGAGGTGTACCCCGTACTGTGGGTGGATGCGATGTACGAGAAGATCCGCATGAATGGGCGTGTGGTCAGCATGGCTGTGTTGATCGTTACAGGCATAAACTCTTCTGGGGTGCGGGAAATCCTGGCTGTGGAGCCGATGTACGAGGAATCCAAAGAAACCTACAGTCTGATCTTCAAGCGTTTAAAACAGCGAGGGCTGAGGAAAGTGTGGCTTGTGGTCTCGGATGCTCATGCAGGACTGAAAGCAGCAGTCACTGAGGCTTCCTGGGCTCCTGCTGGCAACGGTGCAAGGTGGGGCTGTTGAAAAAATCAACATAGAATTCCCAAACGCCCGTCTTTCCGCTAGACTGTTCTGAGAATATGGATTTGGGAGGGGAACATGATCGGATATCAGGACAGAAATCAGAAACATCTATTCATCGTCTGCTCCCTAGCAGATCTTGTTCCGGACGATCACATCCTGAAATGTGTAGACAAAGCCATTGATTTTTCCTGGATTCTTGAAGAAGTGCGAGACCTCTACGACATAGAGAGAGGACGTCCGAGGATTGATCCGGAAGCGGCTCTGCGGCTCATGTTGGCTGGATTCTTCTTGGGTATCGTGAATGATCGAAAACTCATGCGCGAAGCACAGGTGAATCTTGCGATTCGATGGTTTGCCGGTTATAGCCTTGAGGATACTCTCCCCGATCATAGCAGCCTGACCCGCATACGACATCGTTGGGGAGCCGAAACCTTCAAGAAGTGTTTCCGGCGAATTGTGAAGGTATGCTATTCGAAGGGGCTCATTTCAGCAGAAACGGTCCATGTCGATGCCACGTTGATTCGTACGAATGTCAGCTGGGACAATGTAGTGGATACACATGTAGAGCAGGTTATCAAAGTAAATAAGTATACGTCTCGCACGGAAAAGAGAGTTGAAAAACGGATCCTTACCGATCCCGACGCCACCCTAGCCACCAACAGTCGCAATCATAGACTCACGCCTTCCTACAAACAACACGTCGCTGTTGATGACCAGTCGGGCGTGATCCTCGATGTAATACTGACAACCGGAAATACAAATGAAGGAGAGGAGATTATCGGTCAAATCGATCGCATTGAACAGATCCTTCCGGTAAAACTCAAACATGTTACAGCAGATTCCGGCTACGCATACGGGAAAGTATATGCAGGATTCGAGAAGAAGAGGATCTCAGCGATTATTCCCCCCAAACGAATCTGGGCTCACAAAAATGTCATTCCCTTGCATCGGTTCAAATATGACGCGAAGCATGACCTCGTTCGCTGTCCGAGAAAAAAGATCCTACATAAAACGAGTCGATGTAAACACGGATGGTACTACAAAACGGCAACTGCAGATTGTAACGGCTGTACCCTTAGAAATCGGTGCTTGTCTCCTAAAGTGAATCGTCGAACTGTAGTGATTAGTGATACGTATCCAGAGCTTCTTCGTGCCCGTAGGAACAGATCGAAACGGAGTTCAAGGAACTATTGGTTATACGCACGACATAGATGGATAGTTGAAGGGGTCAATGCAGAGGCAAAATGCCTGCATGGTTTGCAACGAGCGATACGTCGGGGAATCGAGAACGTTACGATACAGAGTTGTCTAACAGCAACCACAATAAATCTAAAAAGACTATCAAAGGCGGCATAGGATAGTATGAGATGACCGATTTTGCCTAGTTGTTCCGTCGAGGGGATTTCAGATTTAGGGACACAGGATGGAGGAACGCGGTAAAAAGTTTATTTTTTCAACAGCCCCAAGGTTCATTTCATGCGCAATATCCTGGCCCACGTCGGTCACAAGGATAAAGCTCTGGTGGCCGAAAAGCTCAAGCAGATTTGGTATCAGCCTGACAAGGAGACGGCGCTGCAGCTGGCGGCGATGTTCACCAAGGAGTTCTCCGAACTCTTCCCCAAGGCCGTAGAGACCCTCCAGGATGGGTTGGAGGACTCCCTGCAGTTCTACGTCTTCCCCAGGTTCAATTCTCGAAGGATCTCCTCCACGAACATGCAGGAGCGCTTGCACAGGGAGATCCGTCGTCGCTCCCGGGTGGTTGGGATCTTCCCGAGCGTGGATTCGTATCTGCGACTGGTGGCTGCCTATCTGATTGAGTATGCCGACGACTGGTCAACCAGCAGAGCCTATATCCACCCGAAGGACATCCAGGATCAGGAGGCTGAGATCGAGATAGCGGCATGACATCTACGAGCTCACGATGGCTGAGGAAAGGAGAAGTTGCGAACTGCTCTGGGCACTAACCGGATCTTGACTAACTCTATAAATGGTATATACTTATCGAAAGAGAAGGGAAGGGATCTAAACGTAGAGGAATAGCCTGGGATTAGCTTGAGGGGCTAGTGCCTATGGCGAGGGATTCCATGTTACCCGATGTGAAAAAGATTAACCGGCAACCGATCATCCAATAAGAGGAAAATACCTTTGGGCGGTCAAAAGTTGAGAGAAGGGTTGATTGGGACGAACTCTAAAGTGATTAGTTTTGAATTGCCGAGGACCAATATATAATTGTAAGCAGATTTGTGAGCAGAAATCCCTATTAACTACGGAAAAGAGGGGAAAGACCATATTGACAGGAGATAGCTAATTCTCTATGGTATATATAGTAAAGACAAAGTAGGAAGAACAGGGGAAACTGTTCTATCGTCTGGGGGGCGTGGGGTCGGCGGTTCAAATCCGCCCAGCCCAAATTAATTCTCCCCGCCGCTAGAAGTCGATCAGCAAGGTCGCGTTGATCCCGGTTTCCACACTGGAAGCTGTAAAGAACTCCTCGATAAACGAAAACTGCAGCGCCTTGGTCTCGTCCAGGCGCAGTGAAACACCGGTGGTGATCGTTGAGCAATGACGGTCCAGGAAGTATTCTCCGCTGATATACGGACTGGTCCGGCCGTCTACTTGTGTTACTACGGAAAGCCGCGAGGCAGCCAGCCATTCGATGCAAAGAGAATAGCCGAAGAGGTGGTTCCTGAAGTCGAAGATTTTCAGACTTTCAGGCTTGCCGAGGTATATCCAACCAATGTTCAGGTACAGGATAAACGGACCGAGACGCTGGTCGGCGAGCAAATGGAGGGCGAAGTCAAATTTTCCGCTGTTGAACAACGCCGTGGATGCGCCTGCAGGTATTTTCAATGCGGCGCGCAGGGATAGAAGCGAGTCGTGGAGATGCAGGAAATTGAACTTGGTCCTCAGTGTTACGTGGCCCAGGCCAGCGCGCAGCCGATCGCAATCCATCCAAGTCCCGTTGCTGTTTTCAACATGCACCAAAAACCTGTTGTCGGAAACGGTCTCCCGACCCTGGTTCGGAAGGTTTAAAAACCCGTGAAAGCCCTGTATCAGGGGGTCGAAAATACCTCCATAGGCGATGTTGAAACAAATCGCTGCGCCGATATCGAGCCGTGGGCCGATTCCCCCATCAAGCTGGCAGGACAGGAAGTAGTTTTCCAGATCCGTCTGCAAGATTAAGTCGGGGCGGATCAGCCCCGGATCCCAGCGGAACGTGTTGGCATAGGAATTCACCATAGTAAAACGCAGACGGCCGGCAGGTACCGTCCTGGACGATTCCGGTGAAAGATTAATAAAGGGCAGATAATAGGCATAGAGATTTCTCGTTACCAGCGGCCCTGTTGGAGCTGCACTTCCGTTTAGCTCGGCTGCGAGCGCGCGGGGAACTAGCGCTGAGCATACAACAAGCACCGCAATGGCCAGGCACTTGGGCGTACTGTAATTCATTTTTTGGAGGGCTACGTTATCGGCACCACGGTTCATCGGATGACACCATCCCCGGGAGGGTCGGTGGCGCGATTGCCGTACATCGACCGCGTACTGCGAGCCAGCAAGCGGGTGGCCGCCGTCCGAGAAAGCAACCGGCTCACCAAAAGAAATACGAATCGATTCAACACGCCGGGGATGACTATGGTCCGGCGGCCAAGCGCCCGCAAGGCTTTACGGGCTACCTGCCCGGGCTCCATTTCCAGCGCCTTGGGCCCTTTGCCTGCCGGTTTGCTGCGCAGGTAGCTGGGGGTACGTATGGGACCGGCGCAGCAGGCGGCCACGTCCACCCCAAAAGGATTCCATTCCACATTGAGTCCTTCGGCGAGATTCAGAAGGAAGGCCTTGGTGGCCCCGTAGGTGACTACAAACGGAGAGCCGAGAAAAGCAGTCAGGCTGGACATGAGCAGGATTCCTCCACGGCGCCGTTCGATCATCCGCGCGCCCAGCCAGTAGACCAGCTCGAGGGCCCCCGTGCAGTTCGTATTCACCATCTGTTTGTAGTAATCCGGTTCAGCCGATAGGAACGCTCCCGTATACGAACCGGCGGCATTATACACCAGAAGACCGATCTCCAGCTTTCCGATAGCTGACTTCACTTTCGACAGCGCTCCCGCGGCGGCCAGATCGACCGAAACCGTGCGCACCTCGATGCCGTGGCGTTTTTTAATGCCCGCCGCAGTGCCGGCCAGGGAATGCTCATTGCGGGCCAGCAGGATAAGGTTCAGCCTATAGCGGGCCACCTCTTCTGCGAAAGCCGCCCCCAGTCCCTTCGAGCCTCCGGCTATCAATGCCCAAGGCCCGTAACGTCTCCTGAACTCCTGTATTGCTGTCATCACAGTCCTTTGCTGTTGCCCATCATCATACATAAATCCGGTATTCTTAAAACCGTGCATTTCTTAAAATTTAAAGGATTTCGAGGCGTCGATTTCTACAACGGCGGATTCTCAAACGCGGTCCGCTTCGCGTATTCAAAGGCGATCCGGCTGCAGGGTAGGCGTGACACAGGCGTTTCCCTGCGATATAGTACAACGGCGATGGGCGAATCCACCCCTGCTATCACAGCTCGCAAACGGGCGGTGCGGGAGCAAGTCCGAGCTCGGCTGGCCCGGCTGGACGGACCTCAAATCCAAAGAAAGAGCCGGGCCCTGGCTGAGCGTCTGTTCGCCACAGGCTGGTGGGCCGGGGCGGACTGGGTATTCGTCTATATTCCCATCTACGGCGAGGTGGAAACCCGGTTCATTGTGGAGCGTGCCTATAAGGAGCGGAGAAAGATAGCTATTCCACGAATAGAAGGTACGGACTTGGCCTTCTATGAGTACGACGGCCGTACGGAGAACCTGCTTCCCAATCAATTCGGGATCCTCGAGCCCGATCCGATCTGGCGCCCGGTAGACCCCAAAACCCTTACCGGCCGGCTTCTCATCCTGACCCCGGGAATGGCGTTCGATCGGTGCAAACGCCGGTTGGGCAGGGGAAAGGGTTTCTACGATCGATTTCTGGCGCTGGCACGATCCGGCCGCCCAGGGGGAACCCCTTGCTGGGCCGTGGGTCTGGCTTTTGACGAACAACTGATAGCGGAGGTTCCGGTCTCGGCTCACGACCAGCTTCTCGATGCCGTTGTCACGGATCGGGAAATCGTGGAGTAAGTCGGTGCCTTGATTTACAGTCTCTATACTGAGTACATTATGGTAAACGTAACAGATACAGGATGAGGTGATGTCAGAAATCAAATCGGCGCTGGAAATTGCCCTGGAAAAGACCAAGGATGTAGAGGCGAACAAGGAATCCCTTGAAGCGAGCCGCTACATCACAGAAGGAAAGAAAAGCGTTTCCAGGTTCCTCTCCGAAGATGATGCAGATTTGAAGAAACTGCTTGGGGAGTTCGCTGGCAAACAGACCAAACACGTCAGAGAAGGGGCACTGCAGGCCCTGCTGGCAAATGTCAAGCTGCCTTCCGACCAGATGTCACTTCTCCAGAGCAAGAAGGCCGGAAAGGGTTTTTATGCCCTGGTGAATGACGCCAAACGTCTTGCCAAGCTGCTGAGTCAGATGGAGCAGTTTCTCGAGGACTTTCTCCAGGAGCGCAGGCGAGTCGTAGAGGCCGTAGATAAGAGGTTTGCTCCCATCCTGAAGCAGAAAGAGCAGGCGATGAGCCAGCAGTTGGGAGCCAGTGTCAAGATAGACCCCGCTATGGATCCGGAGTATCAGAAACTTCTACGGGACAATCTCACCATTCTCGATGATCGTTACAGCCAGGTTCTGGGACAGGTAAAGCAGGAGCTGCGACGAATGAGCGAGGTCTGATCGAGACGCCTTTATTCTCCCGGCTCGTAAGGGATACCGTCAGCCGCCGGCGGGCGGGCTTTCCCCATCATGCCGATCAACACGACAATGGCCAACACATAGGGCAGCATTTGCACGAACTGGCTGGGAATCATGGGTACTTTCGTCTCGAACATGATGCGGAAGGTCTCCGCGTAGCCGAACAGCAGCGCCGCCAGCACGGCTCCCACCGGGTGCCAGCGGCCGAAGATCATTGCCGCCAGGGCGATGAATCCCCGTCCGGCGGTCATCCCATTGATCCATTTAGCCGGATACAATACTCCTGCCGCCAGTCCGCACATAAATCCCGATATGACTACACCGCCGTAACGCATCAGGTACACGTTGATGCCCAGCGTATCCGCAGCCTCCGGATTTTCACCCACGGTACGCAGCCGCAGGCCGAAGCGCGTCTTATAGATCAGGAACCAGCATAGAGCGGTGATGGGAATCAAGGCGAAGGCGAAGGAGTTGATGCCTAGAACCGTAGGGAAGAGATAGGGATTCAGAGCCGACTGGGTTTCCTGGTTGAAAATCTTCTGGGACAGGAAGCGGCCGATGCCGATGGCCATGATGTTTATGGCCACGCCGCTGACGATCTGGTTCACCCGGTAGGTGATGGTGGCTACGGCATGGATCATGCCCATGATCCCTCCGGTAATAATAGCCACCAGCAGTCCCATCCAGATACTCTGGAAGACAATCGAGCCCCACACTATGGTGAAGGAAGTCACCGCCATGAACCCCTCCAGGGCGATATTGACGACCCCACTGCGTTCGCTGAATACCGCGCCCAGCGCGGCGAAGGCAATGGGCGCGGAGATTTCCAGGCCCTTGAAAAGAAAGTCCACCATTATCGAGAGGTTCATGTCAGGCAGCCTCCTTTTTTCTCAGTACCCGGATATAGCGGGTTACGATCTCGTTGATTACCACAATGAAAATAATCATCAGCCCGGTGATGACGTAGATGATGGCGTTGGGCACCGAGGTATAGAGCTGCAGGCCGTAGCCGGCCTGCTTTAGAAAGGCGAAAAGAATCGATGAGAAGATCACCCCTACCGGCGAGTTGCGCCCGATAAGCGCGATGGCGATGCCGTCGAAACCCAGCCCGGAAGCGATCTCGAAGGTGTAGTGACCGCGGATAGCGAAGATCTCCTGCATGCCGATAAGACCGGCAATGGCGCCGCTGATCAGAAAGACCCCCAACTGCACGGTGCTTACCCGTATGCCGGCGTAGCGGGAGACCTCCAGCGATACCCCCACGGCCCGGATCTCGAAACCGAAGCGCAGGCGGAACAGCAGTATATAGGCCAGGATCCCCACTACGATGGCCACGATCAAGGTGTAGTCCAGGTACACGTGATCGGGGACGTTCAAGCCGATGGCCCGGAACCAATTGTTGAGCTTGCCAAAAAGGGCGCTGGGCAGGATCTTGTGGGTCTGCGGCTCCAGGCTCGCCTCGCCCCTGCCGGACAGGGGCCCGTTTACCAGGTAGTTCACCAGGGCGAGAGCGATATTATTGAGCATTATGGTCGAGATGACCTCGTGAATCCCTTTGGTTACTTTCAAGATAGCGGGGACGGCCGCCCACAGCGCGCCTCCGGCCATGGCGGCCAGCACCACCACGGGCAGATGAATGGCTCTTGGCAGAGGCAGGTAGATCCCTGCCAGCGCGCCCACCAGTCCGCCTATGAAGTACTGGCCCTCGGCTCCGATATTGAATACTCCGGCCCTGAAAGCGATAGCCACGGCCAGCCCGGATATAAAGAGCGGCAGGGCTACGGAAAATACGGTGGCCAGGCGCGCACCGGTTCCCACAGTAAATCTCAAAATGGCTGAAACCGCGCTGGCCGGGCTCTCACCCACCAGGGCGGCGATGATGAGCAGTACCACGATGGAAGCGCTGAAACCCAACACTGGAGCCAGCAGCTCCAGGAGCCGGTATTTGTCCAGTTTCGGCTTATTCACCTTGTTCGCCCCCCGTCATGTACAACCCGACCTTCTCCCTGGTGGCTTGTGCTCCGGACAGCTCCTGGATGATGCGCCCCTTGAACATTACGCCGATACGATCGGACAGGGACAGGATCTCGTCCAGGTCGGCGGATATCAGAAGAATCGCCTTTCCGCGCTGACGGGCCAGGAGAAGCTGGGAGTAGATGAACTCCATGGCGCCGACGTCCACTCCACGGGTAGGCTGAGAAGCCACCAGTAAAATCGGCTCGAAGCTCAGCTCCCGGGCTACAATGGCCTTCTGCTGGTTGCCTCCGGAGAGAGCGTTGGCCGGGGTGAGCTCGGAGGGGGTCCGGATGTCGAAGGCCTGAATCGTTTCGCGGGCGTATTCCCGCACCTTGGCCGTATCGACCCACTGGAATCCCCTGACGAAAGGCGGTCGGTGATGCTGCCCCAGGGTCAGGTTGTCCGCCAGACTGAAGGGCAGCAGCAACCCGTAGCGCTGCCTGTCCTCGGGGATATGGCCTATGCCCGCATCTCTCCTTCTACGCACATCCCAGCCCAGGATGCTCTGGCCCTCGAGGCGGATATCGCCGCCGTCGAGCTTCACGGGCTCGGTGATCGCCTGGACCAGCTCGGTCTGCCCGTTGCCCTCCACCCCGGCGATGCCGTAGATCTCCCCGGCACGAACGGACAGGCTTACTCGGTCAAGAGACCTTTGACCGCGCTCTCCTGTGTGACAGAGCCCGCTCACCTGTAGAATTGTTTTGCCTGCTTCGATCGGCTGCTTCTCAACCTGGAGCAGCACAGGTTTGCCTACCATCAGCTCGGCGATGAGGGGCTTGGTCGCCTCCCGGCGGGGTAGGGTACGCACCACCCGGCCGCGGCGGATCACGGTGATGCGGTCGGCAATCCCCAGCACCTCATCGAGCTTGTGGCTGATAAAGATGATGCCCTGGCCCTGGCTTTTCATCTTGCGGAACGTGGCAAACAGGTCCTCCACCTCCTGGGGAGTGAGCACTGCGGTCGGCTCATCGAAGACCAGAATCTCCGCTCCCCGGTAGAGGATCTTTAGAATCTCCACCCGCTGCTGCATGCCTACCGGAAGCTCCTCCACCGGCAGATCGAGCTCCACCGGCAGACTGTTTCTGCTCATGATCTGTTCTATTTTCCGGGCCGGCTCCTCCAGCTTCAAAACTCCAGCTACATGGGTTTCTTCGCCGAGGACAATGTTTTCGAGAACCGTGAAGGGAGGAACGAGCATGAAGTGCTGGTGGACCATTCCGATGCCCTGGGCTATGGCGTCACGAGGATTGCGGATGGTGATGGGTTCGCCGCGCAGATAGATCGTTCCCGAATCAGGATTCTGCAGGCCGTAGAGAATCTTCATGAGGGTCGTCTTGCCTGCGCCGTTTTCACCGACCAGTGCATGGATCTCCCCGGCCTGCAGGTCGAAGCTTACACCGTCGTTGGCCCGTACGCCTGGAAAGACCTTGGTGATCTCCTCCATGGCGAGAAGGGTTGTTGGCATTCGGGGCCTCCCGGCTATGAAAAAAGCGGGACGGCTCGCACCCCTGCGATCCGCCCCGCCATTGTCAACCTTTTTTTCTAGAAGGTCGCTTTAGCCCACTCGGCAACCTTGGAGTCATCATCGGGAACCGTTATCTCCCCGTCGATGATCTTCTGTTTGAGCTGATCCACGTCCGCCCGTACGGGATCCAGTACCTTTTGGTTGTATTCGTTCACTGCGTAGCCCACGCCGTCGTCGGCCAGGCCGAACTCATCGTAACCGCCCTTGACGTCGTCGCTTTGGATCAGCTCCTGTCCGGTAAGGAACACGGCGTTGTCCACCCGCTTGAGCATGGAAGTCAGGATATGCTCGGCCATGGCTCGTTCCTCGGAGCTGTCACTGGTTGCGTAGATCAGTCCCTGATCGGAGTCGACGCCGATGGCCCACTTGTCCAGGTCCCGGGCCGCCTTGAAGAGCCCCGCGCCGGACCCGCCGGCTGCGTGATAAATGATGGTCGCACCCTGCCGGTAGAAGTTCACGGCGATGCTCTCCGCGGTCTTCGGATCGTTGAACGCCGTGGGGTCTTTGCCGCAGTACTGGCCGAGCAGCGCGTTCGGCTTTCTCAGCTCAGGATTGACGTACATAACTCCTGCATAGAAGCCGCCCTGGAACTTGTGGATCAGGGGAATATCCATCCCGCCGATGAAGCCCACCTTCCCGCCTTTGTTCATCATTCCGGCGATGGCGCCCACCAGGAACGAGCCCTCGTGCTCGGCGAAACTCAGACAGGTGATGTTGCTGTCTGCCGTGAGATCCGGAATATAGCCGTCGATGATTCCGAAGTGTTGATCGGGAAAATCGGCGGCCACCTTGGTTATCGAGTCCGTGAACAGAAATCCGACCCCGATGATCAGCTGGTAGCCGTCTTCGGCCAGAGCGCGCAGCAACTGTTCCCTGTCCTGGCCCCCTGCCTTGGGTTCCAGGTATTTCAGCTCGATGTCCTTGCCGTGATCCACGTTGCTGGGGTCGTCCTTGATATACCCGTTGTACCGCTCGGCCAGCATCACCATGCCGTGGTACGCGGAGTCGTTGAAGGACTGGTCCCCCCGCCCCCCGATATCGAAACAGATGCCGATCTTATATTTGGGTCCCTCCGGAGCCGCGGCCTCTTCTTTCTTCTTACATCCCAGTACGGCAATAGCCACGAGGACAATCAGAAGTGCGAGCAGTGCTTTTTTCATGGAAATCCACCTCCTCCATGTTTGAGTTATTTTCCTTTACTGTAATCCGAGTACCTGAAGGCGTCAATATTATTTTCTATGAGAAGGTGAGCATCTCTAGGAACTCACTCTCCTCAACAATGCGTACGCCTAGCTGGCGAGCTTTCTGCAGCTTGCTGCCCGCTCCGCGGCCGGCCAGCAGGTGGGTGGTGTTGGAGCTGACGCCGGCGATCACCCGGCCGCCCCGTCTCTTGATTTCCTCGGCGGCCAGCTCCCTGGGCTTGAAGTGTTCGAAACTCCCCGTAACGCACCAGCTCTGCCCGGCGAAGGCTAGGCCGCTCCCCTCCATTTTCGCAGGGGCCTCCTCGCTGAGCTTCAGTCCGGCCGCCTTGAGAGCCTCTATCCGCCGCCTGACATCGGGGCGGGCGAGTTCTTCGATCAGGGTCCTGGCCGTTTTCTCGCCGATCCCGTGGATCGAGGTGAACACGGCCGGATCTGCCCTGTCCGCGGCCGCCAGGAGCGAGTCGATGTCCCGGTAGCCCGCCTCGATCAGAAGCTCCACGACTTTCTGACCGACCTCTGGGATCCCGAGAGCGACCAGGACGGTGCGGTAGGGTTGCTGCTTGCTTTCCTCGATTCCCTCCCGGATCAACCTGATTTTCTTTTCTCCGAAGCCACGAAGCCCCGTGAGAGCCTCGGGATCGAAGGAGTACAAATCCTCCACATCCCGAATGATCGCCCGCTCGATCAGAAGTTCGAGGGTTTCGGGTCCTAGGGTGTCGATGTCCATCTGTCCTCTGGAAGCGAAGAAATGGATCCTGCCGCGTATCTGGGCTGGACAATCGTGATTGGGACAGAACTGGTGGGCCCCCCGGCGAACAAGCGGGCCGCCGCAGGAAGGGCAGGTGGAAGGCATTTTCCAGGTCCTGTTGCCCTGCTCGTTTTTTTCCACTACCCGTTCCACTGCGGGTATCACATCCCCCCGCTTGGAGATGCTCACCCGGTCTCCAATGGCCAGCTCGAGGAGGTCCACGTAATCCTGGTTGTGCAGTGTGGCATTGGCGATCGTAGAGCCGGAAAGGCGTACCGGCTTGATGCGGGCTACCGGGGTGATCCGGCCCGTCCTGCCCACCTGCACCTCGATATTCTCGATCGTGGACTGGGCTTCCGGCGCCTCGAACTTGAAGGCGATGGCCCAGCGAGGATGGTGTCCGGTAAAGCCGAGACTCTCCCGGGCTGGCAGCTCGTTTACCTTGATGACCAGGCCGTCGATCTCGTAGTCCCGCTCCTGGCGGTTGCTGCGTAGCTGTTCAAGGTAGTCGGGGATTTCCGCCACCTTTGCCACGCTCCAGCCGGGATGCTGCAGTCGCAGCGCCGCCGCATCTTGGCGGTCGGAAAAGAAGCCGGTATGGGGATTGACCTTGAAGCCGAGCTTCTCCAGCTCCTCCAGGATCCCCACATGGGTTTGCGGGCCCGAAGAGAAATAGCCTTCATAGACGAAAATATCCAGAGGAACCGCTGCCACCTCTGAGCTTTTCACCCGGCGCAGCGTACCGGAGGCCAGATTGCGTGGATTGGCGTACGGGATTTCCTGCCTGGCATTGATGCGGTCGAACAGGCTTCTGGGCAGAAAGATCTCGCCCCGTACCGCCACGGTGACCTCCGAGGAAAGACGCAGCGGCACCGCTCCTATGGTTTTTACATTGCCGGTGATATCGTTTCCAACCAGCCCGTTTCCTCTGGTAACGGCCCTGGCCAGCAGTCCCTGCTCGTAGTACAGGACGATGGAGGCCCCGTCGATCTTTTCTTCGATCACGTAGGATAGGCTCGAATCGGGAGCAGCCCACCGGCCGGCATTCCTCTCCGTCTTGGCGATCCAGGCTTCAAGCTCGACCGCGCTGTAGGCCTTGTCGAGGCTCAGCACCGGAATCGTGTGAGAGGCTTCGGGAAGATCGCTGGTCAGGTCGGAACCCACCCGCATGGTGGGGGAATCCGGGCGCCGCAGCTGCGGGAAAGCCTTCTCTAGATTCGAAAGACGGTCGAAAAGCCGGTCGTACTCCTGATCGCTGACGCTCGGGCGACCCAGCACGTAGTATTCGTGCTGATAGCGGCCTAGCCGCCGGCAGAGTTCTTCGATTTCCTTTGCTGCTTGTTCTGCCCCGTCTTTACTCGACGAATTGGATGAAGGCATCTTTGAAACCGCGCGCCCGGAACTTGTACAGGAGAGTGCCGCTCTCGTCCCCGTTGAGCGGTCCGACCAGCACCTTGAAGAATCTCCTGCCGTCAGAGGTTGCCGGCAGTATGGTTACGGAGTAGGTCTGGTTGAGCTCCCCTGCCAGTTTCTCCGCCAGGCTGCGGGTGGAATAGGCCCCGAGTTGCACGAAGTACGTACGGGCCGGAAGCGAGCCGGCCTGGGCAAGCTCGGCCCCGGTAGGCGGGATGGTTTCAGCTATAGCCGGCTCCTCGACCTCCCCGAGCTGCTCGCCAGCTTCTGCCGCTTGTTCTGCAACCGCCCCTTCTTCCTTGGGCGGCTGCTCTTCACCCATGAGGGGCGGGACTTCCGGTTTCATGGCCAGAGGCTCCTCTCCCTCCGGTGCAGGAAGCCGGCTTCCCTCCGGACTCGGTTTTTCCGGCTCGACGGTCTGCGGTCCCGGCAGCTCGACCTCCACCGCCTGCTCCTCTTCCGAAGGTACGGCCATGCTCACCCTCGGCTGTTCTTCGGCCGCGGCTGATATTTCTTCAGTCCCTGCGGGAGCTTCAGCAAGCTCTTCTACTGGCTCCGGCTGTTGTTCTTCGCCGGGCACTTCGGCAGCCGCAGCCTCCTCCTCGGCTTCCTCCGGAGGCGGCGCCAGGGCGTACAGTTCCTGCTGTCGCGGTGGCAGGTAATGGTGTTTTTGCGGCACCCGGTTGGCAATCTCTTCCAACCTTTTCTGTTCCGCGCTCTTCGCGGGCTGCGCCGCGGCAGCCTCGGCTTCGCCTGGTTCGCTTTCCCGGGCTACGCCCTCCGTCTGCGGCTGCTCCTCAGCTTCACTGCCGCCTGCCGCAATAGCTTCCTCGGAGGCGGGCTGCAGCAGCTCTTCACCCACGCTGAGAGGTGGATTTAGATCCGGATCGGAGCTATAGGCCTGCTCGCGCAGCGTTTCTTCGAGGCTGTGGCCGATGGAGCTGATCACCCGAGCGCGAACCCGGATGACCTCCGAGCCCGAGAGTCCTATCTGTGCGCCGGCCTGCTCGGAGAGCAGCAGGAATATGTTGCTTGCACCTTCTATACGCTTGACTACGGTCACCTCGACGCTTTTGCCGGTTTGGACGTTTTCTACCCGTATACAGGTGTTCTCTGGAAAAGAGTTCGAGGCGGCGTACAGCCCGGAACCGGAGAACTCTCCCTGTCGGATCAGGGCTGCGTTTCCTTCCCAGCTTTCTTGTGTGTAACCGATCAGGGGAAGGCAGAGAAAGGTAAAAACGAATACGGCTAACCTTGCGCGCGCTGTTCTCATAGGCAGAGACAACCCCTCTTATCTTACATCGGCTAAAACCATCGCCGAATGAACATAATAGCAGGAAAAAGGAAAAAGAGGAATCCGGGGCACTCAGGGGGCCAGCGTGTGGCGTTCCAGCAGGCGCAATACTTCCCTGGCTATGCGCTCGCCGACCCCGAAGAGGAACTCGCCGTAGGTTCCCTCGCCGTCTTGCCGGCTGCGGTTGTCGAGCAGCAAATCGCCCCGGTCGATCAGTGAGGCGGACCGTACGTCAAGCACATAGAAGCGAACCGAGGTCTCGATATCGACGAGCGCTTCAGGGGGATCGGAGGAATCCCCCGTCTCGCCGGCGGGGGGCGTCAGGATCTCGGTTTGGGAGCCGATTTGCGCTGCAATCAGGTATTCGGCCAGCCCCAGGCGGGCGATTTCGAGAGGCTCTTCGAAATCCATTACCTCCCAGTCTACCGCGGGAAGGTAGTGCCCGGTGTCGAAGCTGATATAACCTAGATCGAAGAGACTTGACATTATGCCTTCCTGGCTGGGAAAAGGAAAGCTCTGTATCTCTCCGTTGCGGGTCTCGCGCACCATCACGAGAAAGGTTTCCGCGAAACCCCAGGAGGCAAGGCATATGGTGAGGACCGCGACAAGAACCGGAATACGTCTCATGCGTGCACCCTTTCGGCCGTTTTCCTAAGATTATCGGCACCCGACACGGATCTTGAAGGCAAAGGTCCGAAATGTTAGCTTTGAGTGTACCGGAAATGACTTTTTACGTCATCCAGGTGCGTACAGGCAAGGAAGGCGACTACCTCAGGCAGGCCGATACACATGTAGCTGCTCGCAGGGAGCGGTTGTTGTGGCCTAGGAGGAATATGCGCATCCGGCGCGGGGGGATGTGGCGGGATTCGGTGGCTCCGATCTTCCCCGGCTACCTTTTTCTCCAGGCCGAGGCCGTGGAGCCGCCTCTGTACTGGAACCTCAAGCAGGTGCCTGGATTTATCCGCTTCCTCAAGGACAATCACCACATCGAGCCGTTGGGGCCGAGAGACAGGGAAGTTCTGCTTCACTTTCTCGGCTACGGCGAGATCGTGCAGCGCTCGCAAGTATACTTCGACGAGCACAGGCGTATCCAGGTGATCTCAGGACCTCTGAAGGGCCTGGAAGGGCGGATCGTCAAAGTGGACCGGCGCAAGGGAAGGGCCAGGGTTCGCCTGGAGATGTATGAAGATTCCTTTCTCATCGATTTCGGCTTCGATTCGTTGGGGCCGACACAGGACCCACACCGGCGCTGAGACGCGGATATACGATTTTACTTATAGGGCAATTTCTGATTCCGACACTTAGAGTAGCGATGATCCAGCGGAGCACCAGGAATAGGATCTACATAATCGGCGCCGGCATAACCGGTATTACGCTCGCCCGCGAGATCGAGGTAAAGGGGATTTTCGGCAGGGTAGTCGCTTTTCTGGACGACGATCCGGCCAAGATCGGCAGCCGGATTCGCTCGGTCCCTGTGCTCGGCCCGATCGACAAAGCTGTGGAGCTGCTGAAGACCACACCGGCAGATGAAGCGATCATAGCCATCCCCGGTGCGACTCGGGCGCAGCTAAAGAGGATTTACCGGCTCCTGCTCCAGGCCGGTTTCGTGCGGATCAGGATCGTGCCGCGAGTTTCCCAGATCCTCGAGGGGGAAGCCCACCTTATTCAAGCCCGGCAGATCAATCCCGAGGACCTCCTGACCCGCGAGCCGATTCAGGTCAATTTGAAGAAAAGCCTGGCTTATCTGAGAGGAAAGCGGGTCCTGGTGACCGGGGCAGGGGGCAGCATCGGCGGCGAGCTGTGCAGACAGCTTCTCTCAGGGGGGGCCGAGCGCCTGTACCTGTTCGGTCACGGAGAGAACAGCATCTACGGCATCGAGCGGGAGCTGCGCCTTCTTCAGGAGGAAGGAGTGGGCGAAGAAGCCACCATCGTGCCGATCCTGGGCGAGCTCCAGGATAGGGACTTCATGAACTATATACTGGAGCGTACCCGGGCCAATGTAGTTTTCCACGCCGCCGCCCACAAGCACGTACCTCTCCTGGAGGCCAACCCGGTGGAGGCTGTCAAGAACAACGTTTTTGGCACCCGGAACGTGATCGACGCCTGCCTGGGGGCCGGGGTCGAACGATTCGTGCTGATCTCAACGGACAAGGCGGTGGATCCTACCAGTATCTACGGTGCTTCTAAGCTGATCGCGGAAGAGCTGGTTCTCAGGCAGCGGGGCGCGAAGCGGGTTTACCTGGTCGTACGCTTCGGAAACGTGCTCGGCTCCCGGGGCAGCATCCTGCCCCTGTTCCGCGAACAGATTCTCAAAGGGGGCCCGGTAACCATTACCGATTCCCAAACCAAGCGCTTCTTCATGACCATCCCCGAAGCCGTGAGCCTGGTGCTCCAGGCCGGGGGAGTCGGAGAGCCCGAAGGACTGTATCTCCTGGACATGGGACAGCCTGTATCGATCAAAGAGCTGGCCGAGCAGATGATCCGTTTCTACGGCTACGAGCCCGAGAAGGAGATCAAGCTCGTATATACGGGCCTGAGGCCGGGGGAGAAGCTGGAAGAGAAGCTGTGGAGCGCCAGCGACCGGGCCCTGGCCACCCGGTTTCCGAAGATCCTGAAGCTCGATCGCCATTACGCCCTGAATGGCCAGCTGGATCGGGTAATCGAGCGGCTCAAGCCTATCTGTTTTTTCACTTCCGAACAAGCGGAAGTTTACAGGAACCGCCAGGTGCTCAGGAACACCCTGAAGGAGATCGTTCCTTCGCTGCATATCCCTGAAGATGAGCCGCCCCACTGAGTTCATCCCTTTCTACAAGCCGTCTATAGGCGCAGAGGAGGAAGAGGCGGTTCTTGCCGTCTTGCGCAGCGGCTGGTTGACCACCGGTCAGGTCACCCTGCGCTTCGAGCAGGAGTTCGCCGCCCGAGCGGGGGTAGAGCATGCTCTGGCGGTGAGCTCAGCTACCGCCGGGTTGCACCTGTGTCTCGAGGCGGCCGGGGTCCGCGAGGGCCGCCAGGTCGCCACCACCCCCTACACCTTCGCCGCCACGGCCGAGGTCATACGCTACCTCGGCGCCCACCCCTTGTTCGTCGATGTGGAGGAGGATACGGGCAACATCCGTCCGGATCGCCTGCAGGAAGCCCTGGAGAAGGCCGGTCGGACCGCTGCGGCGGTGCTGCCGGTGCACGTCGGCGGGCTGCCCTGCCGGATGGACCAGATCCTGCCCGTCGCCGCCGGACACGAGGTAGCGGTCATCGAGGACGCGGCCCACTGCTTCCCGAGGGAAGGCGAGCGGGAAGCGCCGGGAACGCTGGGCGATCTAGGAGTCTACTCCTTTTATGCCACCAAGCCCATCACCACCGGAGAAGGAGGGATGGTGGTCACTCGGGACGGAGAGCTGGCCCGCAGGATCGCTATGATGCGACTGCACGGCATCGATCGGGACGTGTGGAACCGCTACACCTCCCGGGAAGCCTCCTGGTACTACGAGGTCCGGGAGCCGGGTTTCAAATACAACCTGACCGATCTGGCCTCGAGCCTGGGAAGGGTGCAGATGAGAAAGTCCGAAGGGTTCTGGGCGGCAAGATCAAAGATTGCCCGCCTGTATCTGGAAGGGCTGGCCGGCCTGGACTATCTCGACCTTCCCCGAAACGATCCCCGCCACTCCTGGCACCTGTTTCAGGTTCGCCTGGTGCCCGGAAAGCTCAAGATCGACCGTGACGGCTTCGTAGAAACTTTGATGGAACACGGGATCGGTGTTTCGGTTCACTTCATTCCGTTGCACATCATGCCTTACTACCGCCGCACCTACGGCTTCAAGGCTGACGACTTCCCTGCGGCCATGAGCTGCTACAATCGCACGATAAGCCTGCCTATCTACCCCGACCTGGAAGAAGAGCAGGCTTGGAGGGTCGTGGCCGTCATCAGAGAGCTGGGTGACCGCTACTCCAAGAAAAGCTCAAGCCCTTGAGCTCTTGCCACATCGCTGTGGTGTAAGTAGAATGACTCTCGCTTTCGCCTATGCAGACCTTCATCCAAGACCTGAGTCCCAAAAGAGCGCTGCGGGGGATAGTATTCAGGGCTCCCTTCCGGAAAGGAAAAGTCACCAGCCTGACCGTGCCGGAAATACCTCCAGGTTATGCCTGCCTCCAGGCCAGGGATATACCGGGCTCGAGCATTGTTACCTGCGCCGGCTATTCTCTGCCCGTGCTCGCCCAGAACAGAGTTCGCTATCTCGGCGAGCCTTTGCTGCTGTTCTGCGGTGCCGATGCTGAAATCCTAGCCGGGCTGGCGGCCTCGGTCGCACTGCGCTACGAAGAACAGAGCCCAAAGGAGTATGCAGACCTGTCCGGGCCGTACGAAGAGGCGCAAACGCTGTCCTTCTCGCAGGGTGAGGTGGAGCTGGCCTTCAACCTCGCCGACCAGATCGTGGAGGGCGAATACCGGGTGGGGCGTAGCGATCATTTCTACCCTGACACCCAGGGAGCTGTCGCCTATTGGGACAGTAAGAACCTGACCGTACACGTTTCGACCCAGGACCCTTTTACGCTGCGCTCCGAGGTGGCTCGCTGTGTTTCCTTGCCGGAGCGAAAGGTGAGAGTGATAGCCTCCCGAATGGGAAATTCGCTGGAGGGCAAGCTCCTGCCCTCGGTCGTTGTTGCCGCCCAGGCATCGCTGCTTTCCCTGGCAACCCGCAAACCCGTGGTCCTGCGGCTGGATCGGGAGGAAGATCTGCGCTTCACTCCGAAAAGCCCTGAGTTCCTTATTCGCCACCAGACAGCGCTGGATCGGGACGGCAGCCCGGTAGCGGCCCGTGTCCAGATCCACATGGATGCCGGACCTTTTCCCCCGAAAGACTCCGAAGCGCTCCGCCAGGCCGTGCAGGCCGCCTGGGGCGCCTACAGGATTCACAACCTGGAAATCTCCGCCCGCAGCCTGCTGACCGACCACCTGCCCATCGATACTTTTCGAGCCTCCGGAAAGGCTCAGTCATTCTTCGCTGTAGAGCTGCATACATCACGGCTGCAGGAGGTGGCACAGCGCGATCCATTCGACTGGAAAAAGGAGAACCTCTCCCACCTCTTCGCTGCAAGGGCTAAAGGCGGGCAAGAGGATAGAAGAGCTCCCGGCGCCCTCGCCGTTATGGAGGAAGTAGCTGCGGCGTCAAACTTCTGCAGGAAGCACTCCGCCTATTCCGCGTTGAAGAAGCGGCGCAAGACCATCGTGCAAGCACCCCATCCCCTGCGCGGTATCGGATTGTCACTGTGCTGTCAGGACGGCGAGCAGGTCCTCGACTGCGGTGAGCAGGGAACACCGGCCTGCGCGCTCAAGGTGGTTCTCGAACGGGGCCGGCGCCTGCGGATTTTCACCTCTCTCGTGGACGGGGGAATGGGTATCTATGACCTGCTGAGCAGGCGGGCGGCTTCTCTGCTCGATCTGGAGCTCGAAAAAGTGACGGTTGTTCCGGTCGACACGCAGATAGTGCCCAACACCGGTCCAAGCACTTTGAGCCGGGCCGTTAACGTGGCCCTGCCGTTGCTCGAACAGTGCTGTCTGGCGGTCAAAAAGAAGAGAAGCAGCGTCTCGCCGCCGATCGAAGTCCGACGCAGCCTGCCTGGGTCGAAGCTTGCGCCGGGCGGCGCCGAAAGCCCGCGCCTGCGGGAGACTGCCGCAAGGAGGAAGGCCGGCGTATCCAAGGCCGCGGAGGCGAGGGGTAGGAGGGCCTGGGCGGCAGCCGTGGTGGAAGTGGAGCTGGACCCGGTGTCCCTGCACAGCATCTGCCGCGGAGTATGGACGGCCGTGGAGGCGGGCAGCGTGTGGAATAAGCAGGCGGCAGCACGTATCATCGAGGGGGAAATCCTGCGGGCCCTGGGCACCTCCTGTCTGCGGGACTTTCCCCGCAACGGCGGCGCCGGTAGCAAGAGCTGCTCGGCAATGGGGCTGGTTCCGGGGCTGGCCGGGCTTCCACGGATCGAGGTGTTTCTCGTAGATTCCCCGGACAGACCGATGAAAGGGTTTGAGCAGCTTCCCCACCTGGCAATTCCTCCTGCCTATGCCGCCGCCGTGTGCCAGGCCACGGGCCTGTACATCGACCAGATACCCATAACCGCAGAGGTGATACAGCAGTGCCTGCAAACCTGATCAAGCTGCGCTTTGTCCTGAACGAGCAGCCGGCGGTTGTGGAGTGTCGCCCGGCAACCCGTCTGCTGGATATCCTGCGCAACGATTTCAACTTGAAGGGTACGCGTGAAGGTTGCGGCCACGGAGAGTGCGGTGCCTGCCTGGTTCTCATGAACGGCCAGGCTGTAAACTCCTGCCTGGTGCCCGCCTTCATGCTGGCGGACGCCGAGATCGTCACCATTGAAGGGATTCAGCAGCTCAAGAGCTTTGCCGAGGTGCGCAGGGTTCTCCCCGGACAGGTTTTTCGCTGCGGTTTCTGTGCCTCGGGAATGACGGTCGCCCTGGCCGCTCTCTGGCTGAGCAATCCGCAGGCGGGCGAGACGGAAATCAGGCAGGCCCTGGCGGGCAACCTGTGCTCCTGCGGCAGCTACTCCGGCATCGTGGAAGCGGCCGTCCAGATAACCGGTAGGAAGAGGAGACATGGCAGACGGAGAGGTTAGGGTATTCCGGCCCAAGAGCCTGGGTGGAACGCTGCGTCTGTACGCCCGCAATCCGGATTCGCTCCTCTACGCCGGCGGTACGGAGATTGTTCCCCGGCTTCAGCAAGGATCGGGCAGGCTGTTGAGATTGCCGCCGAAGGTGATCTACCTGGGCAATGTTCAGGAGCTAAACCGCATATCCCGCAGCCAGCGTTATCTGGACATAGGTGCGGTTCTGGATCTGTCCAGGATCCTGAAGCTGGGCCGCAATGTGCTGCCACCGGTGCTGTTCGAGGCGATTTCAGGAATCGGCACTCCGGCCGTGCGCAATCTGGCGACTCTCGGCGGCAACGTATGTGTTCGCACCGGCCACGGCGATTGCCTGCCGGCCCTCAGCGTCATCGATGCGCAGCTTGAGCTGCGCAGCGCCGGTTCGAGCCGTTGGACGCCGGTTAGCCGCTTCTTCGCGGATAGTGGATATCCGGGGTTACGGACCGGGGAAGTACTCACCAGGATCCGGGCTCCCCTCGAAGAATGGGAGTTCCAGGTATTTCGGAAAATTGGCGACCGGCAGTATCTAGGCCGTAGCTGCCTGAGCTTCGCCGGGGTAGCCCGCTTCCCTAAAGGCAGCATCGAGGCTCTTCAATTCTGTTTCGGCGGTCTGAAAACGCCGATTCTACGGGCTCCGGCCCTGGAAACGCGTTTAAAGAATATCTCCTTGCCTGTCGCCGCCAAGCTGACCGAGTCCCTGGCCGGGGAGCTGGACGCCATCCTGGCCGGGCAGGTGGAGGAGGGGGGAGAAGGATCGTACCGCAAAGCCACCGCGCTGCGTTTGTTTCACTGGTTTATCGAAAGCTTGAACTCCCGCAGCCTGGGATTTATCTGAAGCTTCCGGAGAACCGAGGGAAGTCTTCTCTTTCTGTGCTGATCGTGCTAACATACACAAAGCTCGCCTAGCGAGGTAAAACAACACTACAATGCCCGAGTTCGTACATCTTCACACCCATTCGGATTTTTCACTGCTGGACGGAGCCGCTACGATCGAGAGCCTGGTAACCAGAGCCAGGGAGTTGCACATGAGCTCCCTGGCGCTCACCGATCACGGAAACATGTTCGGGGCCCTGAAGTTCTACCTGGAGTGCCGCAAGCAGAATGTCAAGCCGATTATCGGCTGCGAGTTCTACGTGGCGCCCGATTCCAGGTTCGGCAAGACTGGATGGGAGCGAGGCGGCGGCTTCCACCATCTGGTGCTGTTGGCCAGGGACGTAGAGGGCTACAGGAACCTGCTCAAGCTTTCCACCCTTTCGTATCTCGAAGGATTCTACTACAGGCCTCGAATCGACGACGAGCTGCTTCAGAGATACAGCCGGGGCTTGATTGCCCTGTCCGGATGCATGAGTGGCGAGATCCCCCGGTTGATTCTGGCCGGACAGGACGAGGCGGCCAGGCAGAGAGCCCTTTACTACCGAGATCTTTTCGGTCCGGAGAACTTTTATCTCGAGGTGCAGGATCAGGGGATACCAGAGCAAAGATCCATCAATGCCGGCCTGCTCGAGCTGTCCAAGCAGACCGGGACCCCCCTGGTCGCCAGCAACGATGTCCACTACACGTATAAAGAGGACGCCTACGCCCAGGACATCCTGATCTGTATCGGCACCGGCAAGAAGGTCACGGAAGGCAAACGCCTGAAGTTCGCTTTCCCTGAGTTTTACTTCAAGAGCCAGGAGGAGATGGGCCGGGTTTTTCCCGAGCTGCCAGAAGCTTTGCGAAGCACCGCAGTCATCGCCGAAATGTGCGACTTGACCATTCCACTGCCAGGGCCGCTGCTGCCCCACTACGAAGTCCCGGCCGGACACACGCTGGAAAGCTATCTGTCCGACCTGGCACACAGCGGTCTTAAGGAACGCTATTCGCAACCCGGTCAGGAGGTCCGGGAGCGGCTGGAATACGAGCTTTCGGTAATCAACTCAATGGGCTATACCGGGTACTTCCTGATCGTCTGGGATTTTATTCACTTCGCCCGGCAGAACGGCATACCGGTCGGTCCGGGCCGGGGCTCCGGAGCCGGATCTCTGGTGGCCTATGCTTTGAAGATTACCGACATTGATCCCCTCAAGTATGGCTTGCTGTTCGAGCGCTTTCTCAATCCCGAACGTGTTTCCATGCCCGATTTCGACATCGACTTCTGCTATGAGGGTAGATCCTCGGTTATCGACTTTGTGATCCGCAAGTACGGCGCCGACCGGGTCGGACAGATCATCACCTTTGGAACACTGAAAGCCCGGGCAGTGATCCGCGATGTGGCCCGGGTCCTGGATTTCTCCTATGCGGAGGCCGATGTCCTGGCCAAACGGGTTCCCATGGGTCCGAAGGTGAATCTTGAAACGGCGCTCAAGCTGGATTCCGATCTGGCAGGAATAGCTTCGCGGGGCGAGAACTATAAGAACCTGCTTGAAGCCAGTCTCAAGCTCGAAGGGCTGCACCGCCACGCTTCAACCCACGCGGCCGGTATTGTCATCAGCCAGGACGAGTTGACCCGTTACGTTCCCCTGTACCGGGACCCTAAGACCGGAACAATCTGCACCCAGTACTCCATGGATTACCTAGAGGACTGCGGTCTGGTAAAAATGGATTTTCTCGGCTTGAAAACCCTGACCATCATCAAAAACACGCTGAGGCTGCTCGCCGACCGGAGAGTAGAGCTGGATATCAACGGGATTCCCGAAGACGACCCTGCCACCTTCGAGCTGCTGGGCCAGGGCAAGAGCACCTGCATTTTCCAGTTTGAAAGCCAGGGGATGCAGGAGATCCTGAAGAGGGCCCGGCCGGAGTCGATCCCGGATCTGATCGCTCTAAATGCCTTGTACCGTCCCGGACCAATGGAGTTCATCGACCAGTTCATTGCCGCCAAGACCGGCAGGAAGGATATCCAGTATCCGCTGCCCGAGTTGGAATCGATCCTCAAGGAAACCTACGGGGTGATCGTGTACCAGGAGCAGGTCATGGAAATCGCCCGTCAGGTCGCCGGCTTCTCGCTAGGCGAGGCGGATATTCTGCGGCGCGCCATGGGAAAAAAGAAGGCCGATGTGATGGCCCGCCAGAAGGTCAAGTTCATCAGAGGAGCCGCAGCCAATGGATACCCTGGCGCCCAGGCCGAGAAGATCTTCGAGCTGCTGGTGCCTTTCGCCGGCTACGGATTCAACAAGTCTCACGCGGCCGCCTACTCCCTGCTGGCTTACCAGACCGCCTACCTCAAAGCCAACTATCCGGCCGAGTTCATGGCCGCCAACCTGACCGGCGAGATTAATTCGACGGATAAGCTGTCCGAATACATCTCGGAGGCCAGGACCATGGGCCTGGAGGTGCTGCCTCCCGATATCAACCTATCCGAACAGGATTTCACGGTTCGAGACGGAAAGATCATCTACGGACTGCGGGGTATCAAAAATGTGGGCAGCACCGCGGTCGATCACATCATTGAGCAACGGCGCAGCGGCGGCAACTACCGCGACCTGGTGGATTTCCTGAAGCGGCAGGATCTCAAGACCGTGAATCGCAAAGTCGTGGAAACCTTGATCCTTTGCGGGGTCTTCGACCGGCTGGGCGCAAACCGAGCCACCCTGTTCAGGAATCTGGACCGGATTCTGGAGGCGGTAGCCCGTTACAAGGAGATCCAGAAGTACGGGCAGGCCACGCTGTTCGATACCCTGGAAACGGAAGCCGCTCCGCTCGCCCTGGAGCCCTGTGAAGAGTGGCCGGCATTGGAGCTTTTGACCAACGAAAAGCAGAACCTGGGCTTTTATTTCTCCGGCCATCCCCTGGACAAGTTCCGGGACCGCATCGCCGGGCATGTCGATCTGGATCTCTCCCGGCTGGAACAGGCCTCAGGGGAGCGGCCGTACACGCTGATAGGCATCCTCAAAGAGCTGCGGGAGATAACCACCAGAACCGGCCGGAGGATGGCTTTCGCCCAGCTTGAGGATCTGTCGGGAGTGATCGAGCTGGTCATCTTCTCTGATCTGTTCGAAAAGAGCAGGGAGCTGCTGGTGGAAGATCGAGTCGTCGCCGTATGCGGCCGGATCGACAGAAGCCGTGGGGAAGCCAAGCTGAAGGTGGAGAGGCTGATCGAGCCGGAGCTGTTGGAGGCGAGGACGGCGCGCACGATTCACGTACGATTTGCCTCCGACGGCGCCAGCGAAGAGGAGTTCTTGAGGCTGCGGGATTTCATCGTGGGCAGACCGGGAGATTGCAGTGTTTGTTTTCACGTGAAGAGAAACGGGGCTTCGGGAGAGGTCGTGATCAAGGCTTCGCCGCATATCTCCCTGTCGGCGAGCGACACGGTGATCTCGGAAGTTCGGGAATACCCGCTGGTGGAGGACGTATGGAAAGAGTAAAGGTCGGCCTGGTCGGTTTCGGAACCGTGGGAAGCGGATTTTATTCTCTAATGAAGGAAAACGGGGACCATTTCGCCACGAAAATGGGAACCACCGTCGAGATCGCCACGGTTGCGGAGATAGACCCGGCCCGGACCCGCGACGCGGTGCCGAGAGAGCAGTTGGTGGAGGACTACCGCCGGATCATAGAGGATGAGCAGATACAGATAGTCGTCGAGCTGGTGGGCGGCACAACCGTGGCCTTCGATATCATCCTGTCCGCTATCGAGCGGGGCAAGCATGTGGTGACCGCGAACAAGGCTCTGCTGGCCCTGCGGGGGGCCGACCTTTTCCGGGCCGCCAGAGAGAAGCAGGTGGAGCTGAAGTTTGAAGCTGCGGTGGGCGGCGGCATTCCGATCATCAAGGTGGTGCGGGAAAGCCTGGTCGGAAACAGGATCGACAAGATCATGGGCATCCTCAACGGCACCTCGAATTACATACTCACCCGGATGAGCGAAGAACAGCTTGATTTTACGCGGGCTTTGAAGGAAGCCCAAGCCGCCGGGTTCGCGGAGGCCGATCCCACCCTCGATGTAGGCGGGGGAGATGCGGCTCACAAGATCAGCCTCCTGGCCAGCTTCGCCTTCGGCGGCTGGGTGGACTACCGGCAGGTTCTCTGCGAGGGAATCTCCGGGATCACCCCCGGGGAGATAGCCTTCGCCGCCTCGGCGGGTTTTACCTTCAAGCTCATTGCCTCGGCCATGATGGTGAACGGCCTGCCCGCCGTCACCGTTTTTCCCGCCCTGATTCCGGCCGACCATCCTCTGGCTGCCGTACGCAACGAGGTGAACGCCGTTTTCCTCGAGTGCGATTTCTTGGGACCCGCCCTCTTCCTGGGCAGGGGAGCGGGAGCCCGGGCCACCGCATCTTCGGTGGCCTCGGATCTGGGGGATCTGGTGCAGAGACTGGTGCTGCGGGCCCGGCGCGGGGGTTATCCCTTCGATCCCACCCGCCAGCTCGATCTGTATCCGGACCAGGACATGGAATATCGTTTTTTCTTCCATTTTGTAACCGAGAATCGCCCCGGAATCTGGGCCGCGGTGACCGGCTGCCTGGCGGAAAACGGGATAAACATCGAGTCGGTGCACCAGAAATGGGAAGACCGCAGCAAACCATCAGATCTGTATATCCTGGTGGACGAGGCGCCGGCCAAGCAGGCGAGAAAGGCCCTCCAGGAGGTGTGCGCCCGCCCGGGCATTTTTCCGAACTCGTGCTTTTACAGGATTTTGCCGCTGTAGACGGCGACCTCCAGTGTAAGGAGTCGATCGTACAGAAAAACGAGTACAGGAGGCCAGCTTTGGGATTTTTACGTTTATTGAGCGCTTTACTGGTCATTTACATCATTCTTCTTTCTCTGCGCATACTCCTGTCCTGGTTCCGGGAGGCGGTATCCGGCAGGCCCTGGAATCTGCTGAGGCAGGTTACCGATCCCTATCTGTCCCTGTTCTCGGGCCTGCGCTTCCTGCGCCGGGGTATGTTCGATTTCACCCCCATTGCGGCGATCCTGGTTCTCGTCGTGCTCCTCGATCTGGTCAACACGGTTCAACGTCTGGGCAGGATTACCGTAGGGATCTTTCTCGGCTCCCTCACCGGCGCCGTCTGGTCCGGCATCTCTTTCCTGCTCTGGCTGTTCCTGATTCTGGCGGTGGTGCGGGCGGTGATCCAGGCCGTGCGCCGCGGGGAGGAGACTCCGGTCACTGGCGCCATAGCTCTCATGGTGAGGCCGGCGGTTTCGGTGGTGCGCAGGATGCTGTCTGCCCGCAGGCATCTGAGCGACCAGCAGTACCTGCTGCTGACCATTGCCTTTCTGGCCGGCGTTCTTCTGCTCGGCGGGCTTGCTGTCAGGTTTCTGATCCGCTTCTTCTACGCCCTGCCGCTGTAACCCGATGTATTTGAGGGAATACCGGCAGGGAATCGAAGAGCTGCGGGGGATCGGCCCCGTGCTCCTCGGCCGCCTGCAACGCCTCGGTATTCGAAACCTGGCGCAGCTTCTCACCCACTATCCCAGGGATTATCAAGACCGACGCCGCCGGGACCCACTGGCCGCAGCCGCCGGCGGGGAAACGATAAACGCTCTGGTTCGGGTCCGCTCCCGTCTGTGGATCGGCAGCGGGCCAGGGAGGTTCCTGAAGGTGGCTGTGGAAGACGAATCCGGTCGGGCGGCACTGCTGTGCTTCGGGCGCGCCTATCTCGCCAAGCCTCTCCAACCCGGCAAGCTTTTCTGGGTGTGGGGGAGATTTCAGCGCCGCTTCGGAGAGCTCCAGAGCGCCAACTTCGAGATCGAGGCCTATCTGCCCGGCCGGGAAAGCTCCCAGTTCGAGAAAATTCTTCCCGTCTATCCTCTGACCGAGGGGGTGAGCCAGAAGCGGATGCGGCAGCTCGTCCGGGAAGCCTTGGAGCGGGTGGACATGGAGCTGGAAGACGAGCTGCCTTCCGCCTTTCGGGAACGCAGGAACCTACTGCCCAAAAGCCTGGCCCTGAAGGCGTTGCATTTTCCTGCATCCCCACAGCAGCTCCAAGGAGCCAGGAGAACCCTGATCTACGAGGAGCTGTTCTACTACCAGCTCCTGCTCGGCAGGGCCAAACGTCAGCGCTGTGCGATCCAGCGGACGCGGAGCCGGCACGGGCAGTCTCTCAAGCAAGCGCTGATGGCGCGGCTTCCCTTCGCCCTCACCGTCGACCAACTCCGGGCGCTGGCGGAGATCGAAACCGACCTGTTCGCTCCCCATCCCGGCGCCCGACTGCTGCAGGGCGAGGTCGGCAGCGGCAAGACCCTGGTTGCCCTTCTGGCAGCACTGCTGGTGATCGAGGCCGGGGAGCAGGTTGCGCTGCTGGCGCCGACTGAGCTGCTGGCCCGGCAGCACGCCGACAACGCGGCCCGTCTGCTCGAGCCTCTGGGCCTTAGGGTAGCGTTTTTGTCCGGCAATGTGCAGGGCAGACCCAGGGAAATGCTGGTGGAAAGCCTGCAGGCCGGGGAGATAGAGCTGCTGGTGGGCACCCACGCCCTGTACTCCGGTGAAGTGAGGTACCGAAAGCTCGGTCTGGTGATCGTGGACGAGCAGCATCGCTTCGGAGTCCGCCAGCGCCAGGCCCTGATCTTCAAAGGGGAACACCCGGACCTGCTGCTGATGACCGCCACTCCCATCCCCCGCACTCTGGCGCTTAGCGCCTTCGGAGAGTTAGAGCTCTCCGAGATACGTAGTGCACCGCCGGGCAGGAAGCCGGTAATAACGCATCTGGCCCGCCAGGGAAACGAGTCCAAGGTCTACGAACGGGTACGCCGGGAGGTGGCAGCCGGCGGCCAGGCTTACTTCGTGTATCCCCTGATCGAAGAGTCGGCCACACTGGATCTGAAAGATGCCGAGCGAATGTTCGCCGTGTTGAAGACAGAGGTGTTTCCCGATTCGCGCCTGGAGCTTATTCACTCCCGGATTCCCGAAGACGAGAAGATACGCATCATGGCGGCCTTCGCCGCAGGAGATGTGAACATCCTGGTGGCGACCAGCGTGATGGAAGTGGGAGTGGATGTACCCAACGCCACCTGCATCGTGATCGAGCATGCAGAGCGCTTCGGATTGTCCACACTGCACCAGCTCCGAGGCAGAGTGGGGCGGGGCCCGGCCCAGTCCTACGCCTTTCTGATTTATAGCCGGTCCCTCACCGAAACCGGAATCCGCAGGTTGAAGGCGGTCATGAACACAAACGACGGGTTCGTAATTGCCGAGCAAGACTTGAAGATACGAGGGCCGGGCGAATTGCCGGGTTCAAGACAGTCCGGTTTCCTGCACCTAGGCCTGGCAGACCTCAAGCGGGACTGGGAGCTTTTCCTTCTGGCGCGGGAGGATTCCCAGGAGCTTCTCGACGCAGATCCAGATCTGATCGATCCACGACACAGGGTCATCCGGGAAGTGATCGGAAAGACGGCGCCGCATGAGAATAACAGGCGGGCGATATAAAGGAAGGAAAATACTCTGCCCTCCCGGTGTGATACGTCCGACCATGGACAGGATGCGGGAATCTCTGTTTGCCGTGCTCGGAGATCTTGAAGGCAGTTCTTTTCTCGACCTGTACGCCGGCTCCGGGGCGGTGGGAATCGAAGCAGCCTCCCGCGGGGCCGAGCCCGTGGTGTTCGTGGAGAAAGATCGGGGAAAGCGCCCAACGCTCGTTCGCAATCTCTCCATGGTCAAGCAGAGGTACGAGCTGTTTTTTTTCCCCGTTGAACACTACCTGAGACGCGAAAAACGCCGCTTCGACGTAATGTTTCTCGATCCTCCCTTCCGGCAGAAGGGAAAGAGTGAAATTTTAAAGCTCATCGCTTGCAGGAAGCTGCTGGCCGAGGGAGGGGTCCTGATCATACACATCCCCAGAGATGAGGAGCGGACTATCCCGGTGGTGTTGGATGCCGCGGCGGGCGAGCCGCCTTCTCCGGTGCCTCCAGGTGAGCCGGCCGGGCGGGTGTTCCTGTCCGAGCGGCGGCGCTACGGGGGGTCATTACTTTTGTTCTACCGCCCACCGGCCGGTTGACTGTTTAGCAAAGTATGGATAAATTGTCGTTTAGCCCTGTACAAAAAGCGTGTAAGTAGTGTAGCATAGCAAATGCGCCCGGAAATAATTATTTATATAAAGAGTAATTATTCGCCTCTGTAGCTCAGCTGGTAGAGCACCTCCATGGTAAGGAGGGGGTCATCGGTTCAAATCCGATCGGAGGCTGTTAAAAATTTTTTTTCTCGTTTTGGTATCCAAGGGAAGGTGTGCAATGCGAAAATTATGCCATTGACACAAAGAAGGAAATTCACTATATTGGACTACCATTGCCGGGAAGGGAGCGTAGATGGCGAAGGCGAAGGGGAAGAGCGTTGAGCTCGTGGCTCTTCAGTGCAGCGAATGTAATCGTAAAAACTACACGACCACTAAAAACAAGAGAAATATCCAGGGGAAGCTGGAATTAAGGAAGTACTGCAAATTCGACAGGAAACACACCCTTCACAGGGAAACAAAGATAAAGTAATTTTACCTTCCCAGGCCAGTAGCTCCAATTGGTTAGAGCGCCGGTCTCCAAAACCGGATGTTGCAGGTTCGAGTCCTGCCTGGCCTGCTCGCTTCTTTGGGAGAAGCTCTATCAGCCATGGTCAGGGTTCGCTGACAGTTCAGCTTGAGAGGGAGAGGGATGAAGAAAATAATCCGTTTCTTCAAAGAGAGTTATGCCGAGCTGAAGAAGGTAACGTGGCCCAGCCGTGAAGAGGTAACCTCTTCCACGAAAGTGGTGCTCGTATCCGTGATCCTTATCGCTTTGGCGCTCGGAATTGTAGACTATCTGATCTTTCAAGGAATCGATTTCATTTTCTGACCCGCTATGCGCCGACGCAGGATCGAGCCTACGGAATGATGCTGAACAAGGACTGGGAATGGCAAAAGGCTGGTATATAGTTCATACCTATTCTGGCTATGAGAACAAGGTGCAGAAGCACATTAACAAGTTGATAGAAGACGGGACCTTAAGGGACTACGTCTTCAACGTCAAGGTGCCGGCAGAGGAGGTTGTCGAGGTTCGAGACGGAAAGCGGCGGGTAACCTCCAAGAAGTTTCTACCCGGCTATATCATGATAGAGATGGATCTTCCGGAGAACGACTGGAAACAGGTCTGCTCGGCGATCCGACAGATTCCGGGTGTTACCGGGTTCGTTGGTTCCACCAGAATCCAGAAACCCCAGTCGATCAGCCCGGAAGAAGCCCGAGAGGTGCTGCAGCGCTCCGGTGAGATCAAGAGCGAAAAGATCTTGAAGCCCAAGCAAACCTTTACGGAAGGGGAAACGGTGCGTATTACCGACGGACCGTTCGACTCCTTTACGGGCACCATCGAAGAGATCAACCTGGAGAAAGGCAAGTTGCGGGTCATGGTGGGGATTTTCGGTCGTTCCACGCCGGTCGAGCTTGATTTCATGCAGGTGGAGAAAATATAGGCCGATGAAATACGCAGGCCGGCTCAGATGGGAGTCTCCTTTGAAACCGGAGACGTTAATACCACATGGAGGATAAAAATGGCGAAGAAGAAGGTTCAAGCGATTATCAAGCTGCAGGTACCGGCGGGCAAAGCCACGCCCGCACCTCCGGTAGGACCTGCTCTCGGGCCGCATGGGGTATCGGCCCCCCAGTTTGTGCAGCAGTTCAACGACCGTACCAAGAGTGTTGAGCCTGGACTGCTGATTCCGGTAGTGATAACCGTATATGCGGATAAGAGCTTCAGTTTCATTACCAAGACCCCTCCTGCGGCGGTTCTGATAAAAAAGGCCTGCGGACTTGAAAAAGGCTCTTCGATTCCCAACAAGGACAAGGTGGCTTCGATCAAGGCGGACCAGTTGCGAGCGATCGCGGAGCAGAAGATGCCCGATTTGAGCGCCAACGACATCCAGGCGGCCATGCGAATTATCGCTGGAACGGCTCGAAGCATGGGAGTGACGGTGGAGGATCTGCCATGAAACGGGGTAAGAGATACCATCAGGCTCTACAGAAGTTCAACCAGCAGGAGCTTTACGGTCTGGAACAGGCGGTGGATCTGGTCAAGAACCTGGCCTATGCCAAATTCGACGAAACGGTTGAAATAGCCCTGAGACTGAACGTAAAGGCCAAACACTCCATACGGGATACTCTGGTTTTACCGAACAGCTTCCGGGCGGAGAAGAAAATTCTCGTCTTCGCCAAAGAAGAGAAGGCTGAGGAGGCCAAAGCGGCGGGAGCCACGCATGTGGGGGAAGCGGATTTAATCGAAAAGATTCAGGGTGGCTGGCTCGATTTCGACGTAGCCGTAGCTACCCCGGACGTGATGAAGGAGGTGGGCAAGCTGGGCCCGATCCTCGGGCGCAGGGGCATGATGCCCAACCCGAAAACCAAGACCGTCACCTTCGACCTGAAGGAGGCGATTGCAGAGCTGAAAAAGGGCCGTGTGGAGTTCCGAGGCGACAAGACGGGGGTCGTGCATCTGCCGATCGGCAAGGTTTCCATGGACAAAGAAAAGATAGTCGAAAATGCCAGGACTCTAATCGCGGAAGTGCAGCGCAAGAAGCCCTCGGATATCAAAGGGGAGTTCATCAAATCCATCGCCCTGGCTTCGACCATGGGCCCCGGAGTCATGGTGAATCCCAAAGACAAAGCCTAGGAGCATTTTGTCATGGCGGAAAAAACGCAAAAAATACAGCCTCGCAAGACCGAGGCGATAAGGAAAATAAGAGAGTTGATCGAGGGCTCCAGGGATCTCGTCTTTACCGATTACCGCGGCCTCAACGTAACCCAAATTACCGAGCTGCGCAGATCACTTAAGGATAAGGCGGCCGAATACAGGGTGGTCAAGAACAACTACGCCCGTCTTGCCCTCCTGGAGCTTGGATTTCCCTTCGAGGACGAGTTTCTCGTCGACCCTACGGCCCTGACCCTGATCAGTAAAGACATCGGGCCGATAGCCAAGGTGCTGTTCGATTTCGCCAGGGATTCCACGCTCAAGGTCAAGGGCGGATTGATCGAAGGTAGAGTGCTCTCATCCGGCGAGATGGAAGCCCTTAGCAGGCTGCCCGGGAGAGAGCAGCTATACGCCATGCTGATGGGTGTAATGAACGCACCGCTTAGAAACCTCGTATACGCCCTGGGCGGGGTTGTATCGAAGCTGGTGCGCACCCTGCAGGCGGTTGCGGACAGTAAAGAGAAGTGAAAAGCGGCATTAGTCTTCACGGGTTGCAGCTACTGTACGCTTTAAAGGAAACAAAGCAGAGTAAGGAGAAGGTAAATGGCAACACCAACCAAGGATGAAATCCTCGAAGCGGTCGCCAATATGACCGTGCTCGAGGTATCGGAGCTTGTGAAAGCGATGGAAGAGAAGTTCGGTGTCAGCGCTGCGGCCCCGGTAGCCGTGGCTGCGGCCCCGGCAGCCGGAGGCGATGCGGCCGCAGCAGCAGCCGAGGAGCAGACGGAGTTCACAGTCGTGTTGAAAAGCTTCGATGACGGGAAGAAGATCCCGGTAATCAAAGAAGTCCGGGCTATTACCGGCCTGGGACTCAAGGAAGCCAAGGAGCTGGTCGAAGCGGGGGATAAGCCCGTAAAAGAGGCTGTCAGCAAAGACGAGGCCAAGAAAATAAAAGAACAACTGGAGACGGCTGGCGCCACGGTTGAGGTTAAATAAACATAGCTACTCAACAGACCACCACAATCCATCACCATACCATCGGAAGTCTCGTTTCACCGATGGTATGGTGTTTTATGGCTCAAGAGCTTAAACAGGGGGGAACATGGTTCCTGAAATGATTCAAAGGATCTATATCGGTCAGGGCTCCGAGGAAGCGATGGAGATGCCAAATCTGATCGATATTCAGCTCTCCTCATTCGAGCGCTTTTTACAGCGCGAGCGTTTGGCGGCGGGAAAGCCGATACAGCGGCAAGGCCTGGAAGACGTGTTTCAGGCGATTTTCCCCATCGAAAGCCCCAATGGGGATATGGTGCTCGAGTACGGCGGCTACACTTTGGATGAAGAGTCGGTCGTCTTCAGCGAGCAGGAATGCAAGAACAAGGGGCTGACCTATGCGATCCCGATTAAAGCCAGAATCAACCTGGTTTTTCTCAACACCGGGGAGATAAGGCAGAAGGAAATCTATATGGGCGACATACCCCTGATGACGCCTCGAGGTACTTTTATTATCAACGGGGCCGAGCGCGTGGTGGTCAGCCAGATTCATCGTTCTCCAGGTGTAATCTTCAGCCACGATAAGGGGGTCTTTTCCTCCAGGATCATACCCTACCGGGGCTCCTGGTTGGAGTTTGAAATCGATCAGAAAAAAGAACTCATCTACGCCAAAATCGACAGGAAGAAAAAGATCCTAGCTACCGTATTCGTGCGCGCCCTGGGTTTCGATACCAGGGAGAAAATCATAGATCTGTTCTACCAGACCAAGAAAGCGAGCCTGTCGGAAAGCAGGGAGGACAAGGAAAAGGTTCTCGGCATGGTTTTTGCCCGGGCGGTTTTCCGGGAAGAAGAAGGGCAAATCAAGAAGCTATATCGGGCGGGAGACAAGATACACCCCCACGACGTGGAGGAGCTGATTCACTCGGGCATCACCGATATCGAGGTGATCGATTTCCAGAACGAAGAGTCTCTGCATTCGCCGATCATTCTCAACTGCTTCGAGCGCGAGGAGGTGATCTATTCGCGGGATAATCTGGAGAAGGACGAGCCGACCAGGGAGGAGGCGATCAGCCGGGTTTATGGGGTCATCAAGCCCGGTGAGCCGATTACACTGGAAAGCGCCGAAAAAGATCTGCAGAGCATGTTTTTCACACCCCGGCGCTACGACCTAGGCAGGGTCGGACGGTACAAGCTGAATAAGAAGTTCGATTACCAGGAGCCTCACAAGACCCACACCCTGGTTCCCGAAGACATAATCAACACTATAACCTTCCTTACCCAGGTCTACATCGGTGAACGCAACGTGGATGACATTGACCATCTGGGAAACCGAAGAATTCGATCGGCCGGGGAGCTTCTAACCAACCACCTGAAAGTGGCCTTCACCCGTATGGAGCGTATCGCCAAGGAGCGGATGTCCCTGAAAGAAGCGGACACGATCCGCCCCCAAGATCTGATCTCCATAAAGCCGATCGTGGCTACAATCAAGGAGTTCTTCGGCTCGAGCCAGCTATCCCAGTTTATGGATCAGGTGAATCCGCTGGCCGAGCTGACCCACAAGCGGCGTTTGAACGCCCTTGGTCCCGGAGGTCTTTCCCGCGACCGGGCCGGCTTCGAAGTTCGCGACGTGCATTATACACATTACGGGAGGATGTGTCCGATCGAGACTCCGGAAGGTCCGAACATCGGCCTGATCGTCTCTCTGGCCAACTACACGCGGGTCAACGAGTACGGATTCCTGGAGGCTCCGTACCGCAAGGTGGTAAACGGGGTTGTGTCCAAGGAGATCGAGTATCTGTCGGCGATCGACGAGGAGAAGTATTTCATCGCCCAGGCCACCAGCCGCATCGACAGCAGCGGCAAGTTTACTGAGAAGCTTATTCCGGTGCGCAAGGGTGGGGATTACACCACCCGCAAGGCCAAGGACATCCATTATATGGATGTCTCACCCAAGCAGATTATATCGGTGTCAACCTCCCTGATCCCCTTCCTGGAGCACGATGATGCCAACCGGGCTCTGATGGGCTCCAATATGCAGCGCCAGGCCGTACCGCTGCTGCAGCCCGAACCGCCCAGGGTGGGTACAGGTATGGAGCGTAAGACCGCCTACGATTCCGGGGTGGTCGCCATTGTCAGGCGAGCAGGGAAGGTGACCTATGTGAGCTCCGAAGAGGTCATCATCAAACCGGACAAGGGCAGGGCCGACGAGCTGGACGTATACCCGTTAATCAAATTTCAGCGTACCAACCAGGATACATGCTTTAACCAGAAACCGATCGTAGGGCTGGGGCAGAAAGTCAAGGAAGGGCAGGTCATAGCCGATGGACCGGCTACTTACAACGGGGAGCTGGCGCTGGGCAGGAACGTCCTGGTCGCTTTTATGCCTTGGAACGGCTACAATTACGAAGACGCGATCCTTATTTCGGAGAAACTGGTCAGAGAAGACCTCTACACTTCGATACATATTAAAGAGTTTTCGATTGAGGTCCGGGAAACGAAGCTGGGACCGGAGAAGATAACCCGGGACATTCCCAACGCCAGTGACAATGCCCTGGAGCATCTGGACGAAGAGGGCATCATTCGTATAGGAGCGGAGGTGAAATCGGGATCGATTCTGGTGGGCAAGGTCACCCCGAAGAGCGAAACCGATTCGACGCCCGAGTTCAAGCTATTGAACTCGATTTTCGGCGAGAAAGCCAAGGATGTACGGGACACCAGTTTGCGGGTGCCTCACGGTATTGAAGGCACGGTCATCGATGTGCAGAGACTCAAGCGCTCCGAAGGCGACGAGCTGAATCCAGGGGTGGAAGAGGTGGTGAAGATACTCATTGCCACCAAACGCAAGCTTCAGGAGGGAGACAAGATGGCGGGCCGCCACGGCAACAAGGGAGTGATCGCCCGGGTCATGCCCGAAGAGGACATGCCCTTTATGGAGGACGGGACGCCGGTGGATCTGGTACTGAATCCGCTGGGAGTGCCCTCTCGTATGAATCTGGGCCAGATCATGGAGACCGAGCTGGGCTGGGCAGGAATGAAGCTCGATGAATGGTACGCCACACCGGTATTCGAGTCCGCCACCAATGAGATGATAGAGAAAAAACTCCACGACGCGAGCCTGCCCGTCAACTCCAAGGTAGTCCTGTACGACGGTCTCACCGGAGAGCCCTTCGAGAATCCGATCACCGTGGGATACATCTACATGATGAAGCTGCATCACCTGGTGGACGATAAGATGCATGCTCGTTCCACAGGACCCTATTCTCTGGTGACCCAGCAACCTCTGGGTGGAAAAGCCCAGTTCGGCGGCCAGAGATTGGGGGAAATGGAGGTCTGGGCCCTGGAGGCCTACGGGGCGGCGAACACGCTCCAGGAGCTGTTGACCATCAAGAGCGACGACATGTCGGGGCGGGCCAAGATCTATGAGAGTATAGTCAAAAACGAATCTTTCACCCAGGCCGGGATTCCCGAATCCTTCAACGTTCTGGTCCAGGAGCTGCGCGGTCTGGCTCTGGATGTATCGATTTATGATGCCAAGGGGAAGCAGATTGCCCTTACCGAGCGGGACGAGGAGTTGATCAACCGGCAGGGCAGCCGTTTCTAAGTCGTTTTCAGGGAGGGATTTTATATGCGAGAGATGCAGGATTTCGACAGCATTATGATCAAGCTGGCTTCACCAGACCAGATTCGGGCCTGGTCCTACGGGGAGGTCAAGAAGCCGGAAACCATCAACTACCGGACCTTGAGGCCGGAAAAGGACGGACTGTTTTGCGAACGTATCTTCGGTACTACCAAGGAATGGGAATGTTACTGCGGAAAGTTTAAATCGATCCGCTACAAGGGGGTGATTTGCGACCGCTGTGGGGTAGAGGTAACCCATTTCCGGGTTCGCCGGGAGCGCATGGGCCACATCGAGCTGGCCTCGCCCGTATCCCACATCTGGTACTATCGCTCCGTGCCGTCGCGGATGGGGCTTCTGCTGGATCTGGCTATTGTAGCCCTTCGTTCGATCCTCTACTACGAGAAGTACATCGTGATCGATCCGGGTGACACGGATCTGAAAAAAATGCAGCTACTGGGCGAAGAGGAGTATCTGGAGGCCCAGGAGCGCTACGGAATGTCCTTTACCGCCGGAATTGGGGCCGAGGCTATACGCACGCTGCTCGAAACCCTCGACCTGGACGCTCTGTCCGCCGAGCTGAGGGTAAAGATGCTGGAGAAAGGGCGTAAGAGCGACAAGCGGCTGCTCAAGCGCATCGAGATCGTAGAGCAGTTTCGGGACTCCGGAAACCGTCCGGAGTGGATGATTCTCGATGTGATTCCTGTGATTCCCCCGGAACTCCGGCCGATGGTTCAGCTCGACGGGGGCCGCTTTGCCACCTCGGATCTGAACGACCTGTACCGGCGGGTAATCAACCGGAACAACCGTCTGAAACGGCTGCTGGCCCTCAACGCCCCGGATATCATCATCCGTAATGAAAAGCGGATGCTCCAGGAAGCGGTTGACGCCCTTTTCGACAACTCCAAGAAGAAGCGGGTGGTCAAAGGGGCGGCCAACCGACCTTTGAAATCCCTCTCGGACATGCTCAAGGGCAAGCAGGGGCGTTTCCGCCAGAACCTGCTGGGGAAACGGGTCGATTACTCGGGCCGGTCGGTGATCGTGGTGGGTCCGGAGCTCAAGCTGCATCAATGCGGTCTGCCCACCAAGATGGCCCTGGAGCTGTACAAACCCTTCATAATGCGCAAGCTGGTAGAGAAGGACGTGGTCTATAATATCAAGAAGGCCAAGACACTGGTGGAAATGGAGACCCCGGAGGTCTGGGCGGTGCTCGAGGAGGTAGTAGCGGAGCACCCGGTGCTGTTGAATCGCGCGCCGACTCTGCACAGACTGGGGATTCAGTCCTTCGAGCCGGTCCTGGTCGAGGGCAAGGCCATTAAGCTGCACCCGCTGGTTTGCCATGCCTTCAATGCCGACTTCGACGGCGATCAGATGGCGGTGCACGTTCCCCTGACCCCTGCCGCTCAGATCGAGTGCTGGACGCTAATGCTCTCCTCCCGAAATCTGCTCAATCCGGCCAACGGCTATCCGATCGTCATCCCCACCCAGGATATGGTACTGGGGATCAACTATCTCACCATGGCCCGTCCGGGCGCCAAAGGCGAGGGCAAGTACTTCAGCTCCATCGAGGAAGTCTTGATGGCCATCGATGCCCATTCCGTAGACTATCAGGCCCTGATCAAGCTTAAACGAGACGGTCAGTATATCGATACCACCCCGGGAAGGATTATCCTCAACGAGGAACTGCCGCGGGAGATCGGCTTCATCAATGAACCTCTGGGAGAAAAGGAGCTGCGTACCCTGATTGCCAGGTGCTACAGCGAGCACGATTCGGACATAACGGTCAAGATGCTCGATACGATCAAGGATCTCGGCTTTCGTTACGCCACCAAGTTTGGCGCCACTATCGGTATGGAGGACATCGTCATACCGGAAACCAAGAGGCAGCTTATCTCCAAGGCCAACACTCAGGTTGAGGAGATCCAGAACCAGTATCTGCAGGGACATATAACCAACGAAGAGCGCTACAACCGGGTCGTGGAGGTGTGGAGCTCTACCAACGAGTATATTACCAACGAGTTGATGAATGAGCTCCGGAAGGATCGAAACGGTTTCAACCCCGTACATCTGATGGCCTATTCCGGAGCCCGGGGCTCCCGCAGCCAGATTCGGCAGCTTGGAGGAATGCGCGGGCTGATGGCCAAACCCTCCGGCGAGATCATCGAACTGCCAATACGCAGCAACTTCAAGGAAGGGCTCTCGGTGATCGAGTTCTTCATATCGACAAACGGCGCCCGCAAAGGTCTGGCCGATACCGCATTGAAGACCGCCGACGCCGGCTATCTGACCCGTAGACTGGTGGACATTGCCCAGGACGTAGTAGTCAATGAAGAAGACTGCGGTACCATCAATGGGCTGGAGATGCGGGCCATCAAGGACGGTGAGGAAATTGTCGAGTCCCTGCGAGACCGCATCGTCGGCAGGTTTACCCTGGAAAGAGTACGTCACCCCATCACCGGCGAGATCATTGTCGACGTGAACCAGGAAGTTACCGACGAGATAGCCGACCAGATCGAAACGGCCGGCATCGAGCACGTCCGCATTCGATCGGTACTGACCTGCGAGGCTCAGCACGGGGTGTGCGTGAAGTGCTATGGACGCAACCTCGCCTCCAACCGCACCGTGAATATAGGAGAAGCTGTGGGCATCATCGCAGCCCAGTCCATCGGCCAGCCGGGAACTCAGCTCACTATGCGCACTTTTCATATCGGGGGGGCCGCCACCAAGATCAGCGAAGAGAACAGAATCTACCTGCGCTATCCCGTGCTGATCGAGGCCATCAACGGCAGCACCGTGCCGCTGAAAGACGGCAATATTCTTTTCACTCGCAAAGGCTATATCACCGTGCACAGGATTCTGCGCACCATCGAGCTAAACAAAGGCGACAGGGTTTTAGTCGACAACGGGCAGAAGGTATTGAAGGGCGAGCCTGTTCTGCAGCGCAAAGGCGGGAAGATCACGGCCGAGGAAATTGCCTATGTACATCGTACCAAGGAGTCCCTGCTACTGATTGCTCAGCAGCAGCGAGTGGACATCCGTAACGGATCGGAGATCCTGGTAAAGGCGGGAGAGATCGTCGCTGCCGAGGAAACGATCGCTTATTTCGATCCGTTTAGCGAGCCAATAATCTCCGAGGTGGGTGGCGTACTCGTATTCGAGGATATCATCCTGGGGACCACCCTCAAGGAGGAGATCAACGAGGATACAGGCAAGATCGAGAAGAAGATAACCGACTACACGGTGGAGACCCTCCAACCCAGGATTGTTATCCATGACGCCAAGGGGGAGCCTAAGGCCACCTACTACCTGCCCGGAAATGCCTACCTCAATGTGCTCGACGGCGAGGAAATAGAACCGGGCCGAATTCTGGCTAAGCTGCCCAGAGAAAGCGTGAAAACCAGGGATATCACGGGGGGGCTTCCCCGAGTGGGTGAGCTTTTCGAAGCTCGCAAGCCCAAGACACCGGCCGTCCTGGCCAAGGTGAGTGGGGTGGTTTCCTTCCGCGGCTTGATGAAAGGCAAACGGGTCATCTTGGTTGTAGATCCCTACAGAAAAGAGTTCAAGCATCTCGTTCCCATGGGCAAGCATCTGCTGGTGCGGGACGGCGACGTCGTCGAGGCGGGTGAGCAGCTTTGCGAGGGCAATATCGATCCCCATGATGTGCTGCACATCCTCGGCGAGCAGGCCTTGCAGAGCTACCTGGTTAACGAGATCCAGGAGGTGTACCGTCTGCAGGGGGTGAATATCAACGACAAGCACATCGGAGTGATCATTCGCCAGATGATGAAGAAGATCGAGATCATGCAGGTGGGAGATACGAATTTCATCTTCGGTCAGCAGGTCGACCGCTACAAGTTTAATGAGGAAAACAGGAAAGTCATCCGCGAGGGCGGCCAGTCGGCGATAGCCCGGCCGCTGTTGCTGGGCATCACCAAAGCGTCTCTAAATATCGACAGCTTCATCTCTGCGGCCTCCTTCCAGGAGACCACTCGGGTACTGACCAATGCTTCGATCAAGGGAAGCCGGGATCATCTACACGGTCTGAAGGAGAATGTTATCATCGGTCATCTCATTCCGGCCGGGACCGGAATCCGCGGGTACAATAACATCAAGCTGCTCGATGAGAACATGGAGGACCTGGACATTCAAGTCAATCGGATTCTTGAGGAGAAGAAGCGGGAAAAAGAGCTGGCCGCCATGCTGCAGGAAGCGGAATGAGCTCTGAATGCGGTGATGCAGCGGAAAGTCCTTGATTGTTGCGCGCAGGCGTGCTATATTGACGGAGTCATACCCGGTGCGATGAACGCATGTGCGGTGTGACTGCCCGGAAGAACGATCCGGTGCAGGACGGGGATAGAAAAAAGACGGCCAACCCTGATCAACTTCTTGAGGGCGGAAGTCTTCGAGGGGTTGACATTTTGTGTCCGTATTGTTAGATTCTCACGCGCCTGTATGGAGAACGGGTGATTATGCGCCCGTCGTACGCCAGGAGAGGTATGATGCCAACGATCAATCAGCTTGTTCGCAAGGGCAGAGAAGCTGTTCACAAGAAAAACAAGGCTCCGGCACTGCAATCCTGCCCGCAGAAGCGGGGAGTGTGTACCCGGGTCATGACGGTCACCCCCAAGAAGCCGAACTCCGCGCTGCGAAAAGTGGCCCGTGTACGACTGGTGAACGGAATTGAGGTAACAGCCTACATTCCGGGGATCGGCCACAATCTGCAGGAGCACTCGGTAGTCCTGATTCGAGGGGGCAGAGTAAAAGATCTGCCTGGGGTGCGCTACCACATCATACGCGGAGCCAAGGATACGCTGGGGGTTGAGGATCGGCGCAAGGCCAGATCGAAGTATGGAACCAAGAGACCCAAGGCTTGACGAGGATACCGTATGCCGAGAAGAAGAGTAATACCGAGGCGGCCGATTCAACCAGACCCTAAGTATCACAATGTGGCTATATCCACCTTGGTTATGCGTATGATGCTGCGGGGCAAGAAATCCGTGGGCTACGGTATCGTCTACGGCGCCCTGGACATTATAAAGAAAAAAGTAGACAAGAATCCGGTGGAAGTATTTGAGAAGGCTCTTGAAAACGTCAAGCCGGTAGTGGAGGTAAAATCACGCCGGGTTGGAGGCTCTACCTACCAGGTTCCCGTGGAAGTGCGTGAGAGCCGCCGGGAAGCTCTGGCTATGCGCTGGATCATTCAGTATTCTCGGGAGAGGCACGGAAACTCGATGAGCGAAAAGCTGGCCGCCGAGTTGACCGATGCCTACAATCAGACAGGAGCTGCTTTTAAGAAAAAGGAAGACACTCATCGAATGGCGGAAGCAAACAAGGCATTTGCCCATTATCGCTGGTAAGCCCTAGAGGATTGAGCTCAGCCGGTGCTCGTGTGGCCTATCGGCCGCCGCCGGGTTCGGCAGCCTGTATGGTGTGGGCTACAGCCGATGCGTGAGAGAGTAGTCAAGGCGGCGAGCGTATGTCCGTTCCGTTTCCGCTGGACAGGATTCGCAACATCGGGATCACGGCACATATTGATGCCGGGAAGACAACAACGACGGAGCGTATCCTGTACTATGCAGGCCGAACCCACAGGATGGGGGAGGTACATGCCGGGGAAGCGGAGATGGACTGGATGGAGTTGGAAAAGGAGCGGGGTATCACCATAACCGCCGCTGCGACTTTCTGCTCCTGGAAAGGCTGCCAGATAAATATAATCGACACGCCCGGTCATGTTGATTTCACGGCCGAGGTGGAACGTTCTTTGAGAGTATTAGATGGAGTCATAGGCGTTTTTTGTGCCGTAAAGGGGGTCGAACCGCAGAGCGAAACGGTCTGGAAGCAGGCTAATCGCTATAAGATTCCCCGCATCGCCTTCATCAACAAGCTGGACCGGGCAGGGGCACGCTTCGAACAGGTGATCGAAGAGATGCACCGTCGGCTGGGTGCTAATGCCACGGCCATTCAGCTGCCAGTGGGAGAGGAATCCGCTTTTACCGGCGTGGTAGATCTCATCACCATGAAGACTTACCTTTGGGACGAAGATATTCTCGGAGCCCGGTTCCGAGAAGCCGAAGTGCCTGAAGCACTGGTTCAAAAAGCGGGCAAGATGCGGGAGGCTCTTTTGGAAAGGCTTTCCGAAACCGATGATGAGTTCCTGGGGGAATACCTCGAGGGAAAGCGGCTGTCGGAGAAACGAATCAAGGAGGTCTTGAGGGCAGCCACACTCAGAGGAAAGATCTTTCCGGTGGTTTGTGGGGCTGCATTCAGGAATAAGGGCATACAGACGCTGCTGGATGCAGTGGTCGACTATCTGCCGTCACCGAAGGATATTCCCTCGATTTCGGCCATGCAGCCGAATACGGGGGACTACATCTCCCTGGAATCGGATCCGGAGGGGCCGTTCTCCGCCCTGGTATTCAAAATCGTGAGCGACGCCTACGTCGGGAAGTTGGCTTACTTCAGGGTGTATAGCGGAACGCTTAATGTGGGCAGCAGGGTGTACAATGCATCGGCAAACAGATGGGATAGGATTCATCGACTGTTGCGTATACATGCCAACGACCGGGAACAAATCGAGGTCGTTCGGGCGGGAGATATCGCTGCTGCGGTAGGGCTTAAAAAGGTAACCACCGGCGATACTCTGTGCATCGGGAAGCACCCGATAGTTCTGGAGACGATGGTTTTCCCAGAGCCTGTGGTCTCCGTCGCCATAGAGCCCAAGACCAAGGCCGATGCCGCAGACTTGAGCACGGCGATAAGCAAGCTCCTGGACGAAGATCCTACCTTCAGGATTCGCTACGATCAGGAAACCGGACAGACTGTGCTGTCCGGAATGGGAGAGCTGCATCTGGAGATCCTCCTGCAGCGGCTGTTCCGGGAGTACAACGTCGAGGCTGGCGTCGGCAAACCGGAGGTGGCCTACAGAGAGACTATAACCGCGATTGCTGAAGCCGAAGGGAGATTCATCAGGCAGAGCGGGGGGCGCGGTCAGTACGGGCATGTAGTGATGCGTTTCGAGCCGCTTCCGGCGGGGACTGGGTTTCTGTTTGAAAACGAGATCGTAGGCGGCAGGGTTCTAAAGGAGTACATACCCGCTGTTCAGAAGGGAATCGAAGAAGCCATGAACAACGGGGTGCTGGCCGGATATCCGGTCGTTGATTTTCGAGCCATTCTGCTGGACGGGTCCTATCACGAGGTAGACTCCAGCGAGATGGCTTTCCGAATTGCCGCCTCGATGGCGTATAAAAAAGGGCTTGAAAAAGCCAAACCGGCCATCCTGGAACCGATCATGGGTGTGGAGATCTTCACTCCCGAAGAATATCTCGGGGATCTGATCTCTGACCTCATGGGAAGAATGGGACGGATTGAGGGAATCGAAGATCGGCATGGGGGTAAGGTGGTAAAAGCCTTCGTTCCATTGCGCCTGTTGTTCGGGTATACCACCCGGCTGCGCACGCTTTCTCAGGGACGAGCAAACCACACCATGCAGTTTTCCTCCTATCAACAGATCCCCCAGGCAGTTCAGGATGAGATCGTAAAACGGGTCCGTGGGGGGGCGGGCTTTGTGCGGATGTAGAAATCGTTTTGCCTTAAAAAAGCAAGGAGGTAATCATGGCGAAGGCAAAGTTTGAGAGGACCAAGCCCCATATAAATGTGGGAACGATTGGTCATGTGGATCATGGTAAAACCACTCTTACAGCGGCGATTACCATGTATTGCAATGCCAAGTTCGGCGATAAGGTGATGAAGTTCGAGGATATCGACAATGCCCCGGAGGAAAAGTCGAGGGGTATCACCATCAACACCAGGCACGTGGAGTACCAGACCGACAAGAGGCACTACGCGCACGTGGACTGCCCGGGTCACGCCGACTATATCAAGAACATGATCACCGGCGCCGCCCAGATGGACGGATCGATTTTGGTCGTATCGGCTCCGGACTCGGTCATGCCGCAGACTCGGGAGCACATTCTCCTGGCCCGTCAGGTAGGCGTGCCGGCGATCGTCGTGTTTCTGAATAAAACCGACCAGGTCGACGACCCTGACCTGATCGAATTGGTCGAGGAAGAAGTCCGCGACGTGCTGAAAGAGTACGAGTTTCCTGGTGACGACATACCCATCGTTAAGGGCTCGGCCTTGCAGGCGATGGAGAATCCCACGGACCCGGAGGCCATGAAGCCGGTGGAGGAATTACTCAAAACCATGGACGAGTATTTCCCCCTGCCGCAGCGTCCGGTGGACAAACCTTTCCAGATGCCGATCGAGGACGTTTTCTCGATATCCGGCCGCGGAACCGTTGTGACCGGCAGGATCGAGCGCGGCGTGATCAAGGTTGGTGAAGAGGTCGAGATCGTCGGTATCAAAGACACTCGTAAAACCGTAGTTACCGGTGTAGAGATGTTCAATAAGATACTCGATGAAGGTCAGGCAGGCGACAATGTAGGCTGCCTGCTGCGCGGCGTGGAAAAAAACGAAGTACAGAGAGGTCAGGTTTTGGCCAAGCCGGGAACAATTACCCCTCATCACAAGTTCAAGGCTCAAATTGTCGCACTGACCAAGGAAGAGGGTGGACGGCACTCTCCGTTCTTTACCGGGTACAGACCTCAATTTTACTTCCGGACCACCGATATTACCGGATCCGTAACCCTGCCTGAAGATCGCCAGATGGTAATGCCGGGGGACAACTGTGAGCTGGATGTCGAGCTCATCCATACGATCGCTGTAGAAAAGGGCTTGAGGTTTGCTATTCGCGAAGGTGGGCGGACAGTCGCCGCCGGTGCTGTAACGGACATTATCGAGTAGGTCTGCAAACGACGGTCAAGATTCGCCAGCCTTTGGAGCTTGAGCGTAAGCCTATAGAGTCCTGAGCAGAGGGCGTTCTTGGGCGCTAGAAGTGGCAGACCGTGAAAATGTGGAGGAAGAATGGCAAAAGAGAGGATTCGTGTTCGACTGCGGGGATTTGATATAGAGCTGATCGACCAAAGTGCGAAAGCTATCGTTCAAACTGTGCTGAAGGCCGGATCCAGAGTGTCAGGTCCGATCCCTCTGCCGACCCGGATCAACAAGTTCACCGTTCTTCGTTCTCCCCATGTGAACAAAAAATCTCGGGAGCAATTCGAGATGCGGACGCATAAGCGCCTGATCGATATCATCGAGCCTACCTCAGCCGTGATGGATGCCTTGATGAAATTGGAGCTACCCGCCGGTGTGGATGTCGAGATCAAGCAGTGAGGTGAGTGATGCTGGCGTTGATAGGCAAAAAGATAGGAATGTCCCAGGTCTTCGATGAACAGGGAACGCAGACACCGGTCACGGTGATCGAGGTAGAGCCAAACACCGTGATCGGAGAACGCCGAGCAGATCGGGACGGTTATTCCGCGGTTATTCTCGGCTACGGGGTTCGGAAAAAGTCCCACGCAAGCAAGCCCTATGCCGGACAATTTGGAAAGGGCCTGGAGCCGAGCCGGATCTTGAAGGAAGTGAAAGACTTCGAGGCGGAGTACAAGCTGGGCGAGAAGATCGGTTTGGAAGCATTTTCGGAGGTCAGGTTCGTGGACATACAGGGTGTCTCCAAAGGCAAGGGCTATCAGGGGGTCATGAAACGCCATGGCTTTGGCGGCGGGCCGAAAAGCCACGGTTCGCTGGTACACCGGGAGCCCGGATCGACGGGTATAGCTAGCGGGAAGATGTTCAAAGGCTCGCGGATGCCCGGTCGAATGGGTGCGAAACACTCAACCATTCAGAACCTGCGGGTCGTAAGGGTCGATTCGGAGCAGGGCCTGCTTCTGGTCCAGGGAGCGGTGCCCGGCAGGCGAGGTGCCACCGTGTTCGTGGCCAAAGCCAGGAAGAAGTAGAGGAGACCATGGTTACCAAGGTTTATGGCATCGATGGATCGAAGAAACGGGACATTGAGCTGGCAGACGAAGTGTTCAACAGACCCGTTAGCGCGGGATCTATCTATCATGCCATTAGAAACGAGCTGGCCAATGTCAGGCTGGGCACGGCTAACACGAAAACGCGTAACGAAGTTCGCGGCAGCGGTACCAAACCCTGGCGGCAGAAGGGAACGGGCCGCGCGCGGGCCGGCACCCGGCAGTCTCCGCTTTGGGTAGGCGGGGGCGTGGTTTTCGGTCCCAAACCCCGGAATTTCGGCTATAGAATACCTCGCAAGCTCAAGAAGCTGGCCTTTAAATCGATACTCAGTCAGAAAAATCTGGAGGATCGCCTGATCGTGGTCGAGGACTTCACAGTGGAGTCAGGGAAGACCAAAGAGCTGGTTAATATCCTCAAAGGTTTTGTCCCTGCCGATGGGAACCGTACCGCCATGATTATCTCGGGGCAAGACAATATGTTGAAGCGGGCAGGGCGGAACATACCGGGTTTGAGTATCCTTTCGTACAACAGGCTCCGAGCTCATGAGCTGTTCTACGCCGGGAAAGTTATCCTTTTTGAGACAGCGGCAGAGGAGCTGGGCAGGTTCTACGGCGGAGCGAGAGCCGGAAAAGAAGCAGTATCGAGGAGGGAGAAGACTGCCAGAGCAGGCGGGAAGAATCAGGAGACACCGAAGGCCGAAGCCGGGAAGCCGGCCGCAAAGCCGGCAACCAAGGCGGCCGGGAAAACTACAACCAAGCCCGCCGGGAAGGCCACAGCCAAACCGGCCGGGAAGCCGGCAGCCAAGGCTGCTGCAAAGCCAGCAGCTACGCCTGCCGTAAAACCGGCAGCTACGCCCGCCGCAAAGCCAGCAACCAAGGCGGCCGGGAAAACTACAACCAAGCCCGCCGGGAAGGCCACAGCCAAACCGGCCGGGAAGCCGGCAGCCAAGGCTGCTGCAAAGCCAGCAGCTACGCCTGCCGTAAAACCGGCAACCAAGGCGGCCGGGAAAACTATAACCAAGCCCGCCGGGAAGGCCACAGCCAAACCGGCCGCAAAGCCGGCAGCCAAAGCTGCCGGCGCCTCCGCCGGATCCACCAAAAAAGCGAGCCGGGTCGATAAGTCTCAGCGGTCGAAAGAGGGCGTATGATGGATCCGACCAAGATAATCATCGAGCCGATAGTGACAGAGAAGTCGAATAGAATGCGGGAAGAAAGCAAATACGCGTTCAAAGTGGACAGCCGGGCCAACAAGATACAGGTCATGCAGGCGGTCCGGCAGTTATTCAACGTGCACCCTGTGTCCTGCCGCGTAATGCGGGTAAAGAGAAAGCCGAAACGGGTACGGTATCAGCCCGGCTATACCTCGGAATGGAAGAAAGCGATCGTCACCTTGCGTTCCGGAGAAACCATTCAGGTTTTTGAAGGGGTCTAAGTCATGGCAGTGAAGAAATACAAACCGATCACCGCGGGTATGCGATACAAGACGGGTCTGACTTTCGAGGAGCTGTCGGGCGATCGAGCGCATAAACCGCTCACTAAAGGCAAGTCCTCCAAGGGAGGAAGAGGCCCCAGCGGGCGCATCAGTGTCCGCCGCCGGGGCGGTGGGCATAAGCGTAAGTACAGAGTCATCGACTTCAAGAGAGATAAGCAGGGCGTGCCGGGGAAGGTGGCTACGATCGAGTACGACCCAAACCGCAGCGCCTTCATCGCCCTGGTCCAGTACAAGGATGGCGATAAACGCTACATCCTGGCAGCGAAAGGATTGCAGGTGGGCACGCAGATAATGAGCGGACGCGAGGCGCCTTTGGAAATTGGCAACGCGCTCCCCCTCGAGCGTATTCCCCTCGGTATGGTCGTGCACAACGTCGAGCTTACACCGGGCCGGGGCGGGCAGATCGTGCGAGCTGCCGGCTCCGGGGCGACCGTGCTGGCAAAAGAGGGTGACTATGCAACCCTTAAGATGCCGTCGGGGGAGATGCGCATGGTGCTAACACGCTGCTATGCCACCCTCGGGGAGGTGGGCAATCCAGACCACATGAACGTATCCCTGGGAAAGGCCGGTCGCAACCGCTGGCTGGGCCACAGACCCAAGGTCCGGGGTGTGGCTATGAATCCCCATGACCATCCCCACGGCGGCGGTGAGGGAAAAACCTCGGGAGGACGGCATCCGGTGACACCGTGGGGAGTGCCTACAAAAGGATACAAAACCCGTAAGAGGAAGAAAACGTCGAGCCGGTTGATCGTGAAGAGAAGGAAATAGGAGTAGCCCGTGTCCAGGTCAGTGAAAAAAGGTCCGTTTATCGCCAAAAGTCTCTACAAGAAGGTGCTCGAGATGAACAAGAGCGGTGATAAGAAGATGATAAAGACCTATTCCCGCTGTTCCACAATCTTTCCGGAGATGGTCGGTTACACCATATCGGTCTACAACGGCAAAACCTGGATTCCCGTTTACATCACGGAGAACCTGGTTGGTCACAAGCTTGGAGAGTTTGCACCCACCCGCTTGTTCCGGGGACATAGCGGCTCCGATAAAAAAGTGGCCAAGAGGTAGGGAAAGAAGATATGGAAGCGAAAAAAGGGTATACCGCCCATGCGCGCTATATAAGAATATCTCCTTACAAAGTAAGACGGATCGCCGACAAAGTGCGGAAGAAACCCTATGGGGACGCCATTGCCCTCCTCGAAACACTGCCCCATAAAGGGGCGCGGCTGCTGAAGAAAGTTATCCAGTCTGCGGCGGCAAATGCCATGTACAACAATAAAAATCTGGACGAGGAGTTGCTGTATATCCGAGAGCTCGAGATAAACGAAGGAGCGCGCATGAAGAGGATCTGGCCGAGGGCCAGGGGAAGGGCGGACAGGCTCATTAAACGGAGTTGCCATATTTCGGTGGCGTTGGACGAAATCAGAGGTACGGGAGAGTAAAGTGGGACAGAAGGTAAACCCATACGGATTACGGCTTGGCATCAATAAGACCTGGAAATCGAAATGGTACGTGGATCCAAGAGATTACGCCAGCACGCTGCACGAGGATCTGTGTCTGCGGGACATAATCGACAAGGCTTCCGAAACCCAGGGAGCTGACATTGCTGATGTGGAGATCATCCGCCATCCCCAGCGGATCACAATAATAATCCATACCGGGAGGCCCGGAGTGATCATCGGCGCCAAGGGGGCCAATATCGAGAAGCTGGGCAAGAAGCTGCAGAAGCAGGTGGGCAAGAAGATCCAGATCAAGATCAAGGAGATCTCACGTCCCGAGACCGATGCCCAGCTTATCGCCGAGAACGTGGCCAGACAGCTTCGATCCCGGGCGTCGTTTCGGCGGGCCATGAAGATGGCCATCGCCAACGCGATGAAGGCGGGCGTTCAGGGGGCCAAGATCAAGGTGGCAGGACGGCTGGCCGGCGCAGAGATGGCTCGCAGGGAGCAGTACAAGGAAGGCAGGATCCCCTTGCACACCTTTCGGGCGGATATCGACTACGGTTTTGCTGAATCGATAACCACCTTCGGATCTATTGGAGTCAAAGTCTGGATCTACAAAGGCGAGATCTTCGGCAGCGAGAAAAAGGAAGACGCCGGACTGCTTCTGAAGAAGCAGCGGTCAGGCAGGAGTTGAGCAGGCCATGTTGAGTCCCAAGAGAACCAAGTACCGGAAAAAACAACGAGGCCGTATGCAAGGCAAAGCCACCCGTGGGAATACGATCGCCTTCGGCGAATACGGTTTGATGGCCCTGGAAAAGCACTGGATCACCAACAGGCAGATCGAGGCGGCCCGAATCGCCATGACCCGGCATATTAAAAGAGGCGGCAAGGTGTGGATTCGCATTTTTCCCGACATACCCTTTACGAAGAAGCCTGCTGAGACGCGTATGGGCAAAGGGAAAGGGACGCCGGAGTACTGGGTGGCGGCGGTCAAGCCGGGAACCGTCATGTTCGAGATCGGCGGGGTGAGTCGAGAGCTGGCCGAGTCGGCTATCAGACTGGCGGGGAGCAAGCTGCCTATAAAGACGAAGTTCAAGATGAGAAAGGATCTGGAGTAGAGAATGAAGGATTCATTCAACGACCTCACCTACCAGGAGCTGCTTACCAAGAGGGAAGAGTTGAAGGTTCAATACCGGGATCTGCGTTTCGACCTGATCCTGAGGCATGTGGATAACCCGCTGCAGAAGAGGACGCTGCGAAGAAAACTCGCCAGGTTGAATACGATCATTCACGAATATGAAACGGGAATAAGGCAAGCTTAGCAGTAGGAGCGTAGAGAGGTGGAGAGGCAAACAACGGAGAAACGGAGAAACAAGAAAATCCTGGTAGGCAGGGTTGTTGGCAACAAGATGGAGAAGACCGTCGTGATCCGAATCGAACGAAGGAAGCTCCATCCTCTGTACAAGAAGTACATCACCCGTACGAAGAAGATAAAAGCCCACGATGAGGGCAACCTTTGCCAGATCGGAGATCTCGTCAAAGTGGTTGAGTCCAGACCGCTGAGTAAAGACAAACGCTGGCGCCTTGTGGAGATACTGGAAAAGGCAAAATAAAGAACCGCATGAACGGAGCAGATTATGATTCAAATGAGAAGCTACTTAAACGTTGCCGACAACAGCGGTGCAAAACGGGTGCAGTGTATCAAGGTGCTGGGAGGGACGCGTAGAAAAAATGCAGGTATCGGAGACATCATCGTGGTGGCCGTGAAGGATGCTTTGCCGAATGCGCCGATCAAGAAGGGAAATGTGGAACGGGCGGTTATCGTGAGGACAAAGAAGGAATACAAGCGGCCGGACGGCACCTATATTCGTTTTGACGATAACGCCTGTGTGTTGATCGATCCCAGCAGCAATCCGAAGGGAAAGCGCATCTTTGGTCCGGTTGCCAGGGAGCTGCGGGAAAAGGATTTCATGAAGATCATCTCTCTGGCACCCGAGGTGATCTAGGGGGATGAGAGGTATGGCAAATAAAAAGGGCGGAAAGTACAAGATCAAGAAGAACGACCAGGTACAGATCATGACGGGAAAGGACCGGGGAAAATCCGGCCGGATCCTGCGCATCGACAGGGAAAGGGGCCGAGTCGTTGTTGAAGGCCTGAATATGGTAAAGAAGTCTATCCGTCCTCGAGGACAGAGCCAGAAAGGCGGCATTACTTCGGTGGAGGCGCCGCTTCAGATCTCTAATGTACAGATAGTCTGTAAAAAATGCGGTCCAACCCGAATCGGACTGCGTATCGAAAAGGATCAAAAGTCTCGCTTCTGTAAGAAGTGTGGAGAGCAGTTGTAATGGCTACGGCGACGAAAACTAGACAGCCGAGGTTGAAGGTCTTGTATCGGGACAGGGTGGTAAAGGCTCTTAAAGAGGAGTTCGGATATAAGTCGATTATGGAAGTTCCTCGTCTCGAGAAGATCGTGGTCAGTATGGGTATCGGGGAAGCCACCCAGAACAAGAAACTTCTCGATTCGGCTCTCCAGGAGCTGGCCCAGATAACGGGCCGTAAGGCTGTGAAGACGGTTGCCCGTAAATCCATAGCCGGGTTCAAACTCCGTAAGGGCATGGAGATCGGAGCTATGGTTACCCTGCGGGGTGACTATATGTATGAGTTTTTCGACAGGCTGGTCAATGTGGCGATTCCTAGAGTCAAAGACTTTCGCGGTACGAACCCGAACGCTTTCGACGGTCATGGTAATTATTCCCTTGGGGTGACCGAACAGATCATCTTTCCTGAGATAGATTATGACAAGATCGAAAGGGTAACCGGGTTGAATATCGCCATCGTGACCACCGCCAAGACAGATCGGGAGGCTGGGAGCCTTCTGGCTCACCTTGGGATGCCGTTCAGGAAGTAGGCAGTTAATGAGTATGGATTATCGAGGAGCGCAATAGATGGCTCGCAAGTCACTGATCAACAAGGCCAGGCGAAAGCCGAAGTTCATGACCCGGAAGGTCAACCGTTGCCGTATCTGCGGCCGGCCTCGCGGATACATGAGGAAATTCCAGATGTGCCGCATCTGTTTCCGGAACCTCGCCAGCGAGGGAAAGATTCCTGGAGTGACCAAGTCCAGTTGGTAGGGAGAGGTGTGATGAGTGTTTCCGATCCTATTTCAGATATGCTCACTAAAATACGCAACGCGAGCGCGGCCCGTTATGAAAAGGTCGATATTCCATCCTCCAAGTTGAAGGTGGAGATCGTAAAGATCCTCAAGAACGAGGGCTATATCAAGACTTTTAAAAAGATCAGCCAGGACGGTCAGAACCAGATCCGGATTTTTCTGAAATATGACGATGTGAGCAATCCAGTGCTTCACGGTCTGACCCGCATGTCCACACCGGGACGGAGGGTCTATAAGGGATACAGGAGTATGCCCCGGATATTCAACGGCTACGGGACCCTGATCGTCACCACCTCCAGAGGTGTTATCACCGGTCGAAAAGCGGCCGAGCAGCACGTGGGGGGCGAGCTGATCTGCAGTGTCTGGTAAGCGAGGAAACGAAGCATGTCACGCATAGGACAGATGCCAATTGTGATCCCCGATGGAGTCACGATAAAGGTTGGCAAAGAAACGGTTACCGTTGAAGGAGCCAGAGGGAAATTGTCACAGGACTATCACGCTTCGGTCGTACAGATCAATCTCGATGACAAGGTCTGCACGGTGCAGCGCAAGAACGACAGCCAACAGGCCAAGTCAATGCACGGCCTGTACCGGAAGCTGATCCACAATATGGTGGTTGGAGTCTCCGAAGGTTTTTCTAAGGTACTTTTGGTCAATGGGGTCGGATATCGCGCGGAGCTAAGGGACGAGATGTTGGTCTTAAACTTAGGTTACTCCAATCCGATCGAGTATCCGGTGCCTGCAGGGATTACCATAACCGTAGAGGGCAATAACCGTATCATTATAAGCGGTGCGGACCGGCAGCGAGTGGGCCAGATCTCAGCCGAGATCCGTGGTTTCAGGCCGCCGGAGCCGTACAAGGGCAAGGGGATCCGCTACGAGAAGGAAACAGTACGCAGGAAAATCGGAAAGACGGGAGTAAAATAGGCCGGCTACAGGGGACTACGGCCAGGCAGGGTATGAGGTTCAGGGAATGAAAAGGCTGGAGCAAAAAACGAAAAGAAGGATGAGGCGTAAAGCCCATATCCGAAAAACCGTGTCCGGGAGTGCTGAACGACCAAGGATGAGCGTATTCAAGAGCGCCCGATACATCTATGTGCAAGCGATCGACGACCGGAAAGGTCACACGGTTGCAGCCGCCTGCAATCGTGAAAAAGAGCTTCGCAAGATCAAAAGCAGTATCGCCGGGGCGGAGGAGCTCGGCCAGGTAATGGCCAAGCGGTTGAAAGCGCAGAAAATCGATCAGGTGGTCTTTGATAGGAACGGGTATTCCTATCATGGAATCGTGAAATCTATTGCCGACGGAGCCCGTAAAGCGGGTATCCGGTTCTAGGGGGAAAGTTTGGAACAGGAAAAGGAATATGTGGAGAAGCTCGTCCGCTTGAACCGTATCGCCAAGGTGGTGAAGGGAGGTCGCAGGTTCTCCTTCTCCGCTATATCGGTCGTCGGTGACAGAAACGGGCAGGTTGGATATGGGTTTGGCAAGGCGAACTACGTGTCCGATGCAATCCGCAAGAGCTTGGATCGGGCCAGGAAGAAAATGATCAAGATTCCCATAAAAAAAAGCACATTGCCGCATTCGGTTGTAGGCAAGTTCAAAGGCGCCAAGGTCGTTCTCAAGCCTGCCTCCCCGGGGACGGGAATCATAGCAGGCGGGCCGGTACGCGCCGTTATGGAAGCCGCGGGTGTCAAGGACATTCTGAGCAAGTCTCTGGGTTCGGCAAACTCGATGAATATCGTGAAGGCCGTGTTCAAGGGATTCGGTCAGCTGATGGATGCTAAAGCCGTGGCAACGAATCGCGGCAAGACCTTGAGTGAGTTTTGGGGTTAGAAAGCGATGGCTGACAAAGTCAGGCAGATACGGGTTCGGCTGATGAAGAGCCCGATCGGAGCAAAGCCGCAGGCCCGCCGGACTGTGCAGGCGCTGGGACTCAAGCGAGTGCGCTCTTCGGCGGTCCATCAGGCTACACCGTCGATTATGGGAATGGTACGGGCGGTTTCCCATCTGGTCGAAGTGGAGGAGCTTTGAGACTATGGCGAGTATTAACCTGGTAAAACCAAGAGGAGCGACGACTCGTTCCAAGGTGCTTGGCCGGGGAACAGGTTCAGGCAAGGGCTGTACCGCCGGAAAAGGCACCAAGGGCCAGAATTCGCGCTCCGGCGGGGGCACCAGAGTTGGCTTCGAAGGAGGTCAAATGCCCCTCTATCGCCGCATCGCCCGGCGGGGATTTTCCAACTATCCATTCAAGGAGAAGTATCTCACGGTCAGGCTTAAGAACCTGGATGTGTTCAGTTCCGGGGAGACGGTGAACAGGGAGAGCCTCATCGCCAAAGGAGTGATCCGCCCGGGCAAGCGGTCGAAACGGCTGCCTATCAAAGTCCTTGGAAACGGGACGATTCGCAAGAAGCTAACCGTAGCAGTAGACAAGGTCACCTCCGGGGCTGCCCAGAAAATAAAAGCCGCCGGGGGAAACGTCACGGCTGAACAGAGGCAGAGATAGGGAGTGAGGGTGTCAAGGAAAGGGTAACATGGCGAATCCGATTATCGATATTTTCAGAGTCAAAGATCTGCGGGACCGAATATTGTTTACGGTCTTCATTCTTCTGATTTTCAGGCTGGGGGCCAATATTCCCATTCCCGGAGTGAATCTAACCGCTTTGAAGCTCTACGTGACGGCTCAGGAAACTGCGGGTACCTTCGGAATAACGGACTATCTTGATTTCTTCGCAGGGGGTGCATTCAAAAATTTCTCGATTTTCATGCTTGGCATCATGCCCTACATCTCGATGTCGATCATCATGCAGCTTCTCTTGTTGGTGTTTCCCAAGCTGAAGAAGATATCCGAGCAGGAAGGTGGGAGGAAGAAGATACAGCGCTACACCCGAATCGGCACTATTTTTGTCTGCCTGATCCAGGGCTTTGCCGTCACCGCCTACATCGATAGAATACCCGATGCCATTACCTTGAACAGGACAGCGTATACTTTCATTGCCATTCTCACGGTAACCTCAGGCACGATTTTCCTCATGTGGATGGGAGAGCAGATCACCCAGAGGGGGATCGGAAACGGGATATCGATTTTGATCTTCGCGGGAATCGTGACCCGTATTCCTTACGCGATCTACACGATCGTTACGCAGATACGCCGCCGTGAGCTCAACCCCGTGTTCATGCTGGTGGTACTTGTGATGTTCGTAGTCGTGGTGGCGCTGGTCGTGTATGAACAGCAGGGACAGCGGAAGATCCCTGTGCACTACGCGAAGCGCGTGATAGGCCGCAAGATCTACGGCGCCCAGAACACCTATCTGCCCTTCAAGATAAATCCTTCTGGGGTTATTCCGGTTATATTTGCCTCTTCGATCATGATTTTTCCGCTTCAGATCGCCCAGAGTCTCGGCAGCCGAGTGGATTGGTTGTCGCGCTTCGCTTCCTGGCTGCGTCCCAGCGGGGTACCTTATATCATCGCTTATACTGCTTTGATCATCTTCTTCGCCTATTTCTATACCCAGGTAACGTTGAATCCCATAGAGATTTCGAAAAATATACGGGAGAACGGCGGATCGATTCCCGGTATTCGTTCCGACAAGATGGAGGAGTATTTCAGCCGGATCCTCAATCGGATTATCCTGCCCGGAGCCCTGTTTCTGGCCTTTATAGCGGTGATTCCGACGATCGTTCAAACCTGGCTGAATATTCCGCGATCGGTAGCTTATCTGATGGGCGGAACTTCACTGCTGATCATGGTAGGCGTGGACCTGGACACGATGAGTCAGATCGAAGGTCATCTGCGTATGCATCACCACGAGGGTATTGTACGCAAGGGCAAGCTCAGGTCTCGGTACCTGTAGGAGGTTGGATATGAAAGTACGAGTAAGTGTGAAGCCGATATGCGATAAGTGTAAGGTGATCCGACGCAGAGGTGTTGTACGTATAATCTGCAAGAATCCCAAGCACAAGCAACGTCAGAGATAGGAGGAACAGATGGCTCGAATTGCGGGGATCGATCTGCCCAACAAGCACGTTGACATTGCGCTTACCTATATCTATGGGATCGGACGCTCATCAGCCGAGGCGATTTGCGCTTCTGCGGGGATCGATACAGCACGCAGGATAAATGATCTTTCCGCAGAGGAGATCAACGTCCTCAGGAAGATCCTGGAGAACGACTATAAGGTCGAGGGGCGCCTGCGCACCGAGGTGTCTCTCAATATCAAACGTTTGATGGACATCGGCTCGTACAGGGGATTGAGGCACCGTAAGGGACTGCCGGTGCGCGGTCAGAGAACCAGAACCAACGCCCGTACCCGCAAAGGCAAGCGAAAAACCGTTGCAGGAAAGAGAAGAGCGAAGTAGAGGTTAAAACGTGGCAAAGAGTAAAACCAAAAAGGATAAAAAGAAAACCGTTGCCGAAGGAAATGTCTACATTCAGGCGACCTTCAACAACACGGTCATAACCGTAACGGATAGAATGGGCAATGCCATATCATGGGCTTCAGCAGGAAGCCTGGGATTCAAAGGAGCAAAGAAGTCCACTCCCTACGCCGCCCAGGTCACAGCGGAAGCGGCCGTTACCAAGGCTAAGGAGTACGGGCTCAGCGAGGTCTACGTTTACGTGAAAGGGCCTGGTGTCGGCGGCGAGTCGGCGATCCGCGCCTTGGGAGCACTGGGTTTGAGGGTTCGTGCGATTCAAGACGTAACCCCTATTCCCCACAACGGCTGCCGGCCCCAGAAGAAACGTAGAGTCTAGGCTGTAGCAGCATAATGGAGGAGTGAATGGGACGATATACGGGTCCTCAATGTCGGCTCTGCAGGGCCGAAGAGACGAAGCTGTTCTTGAAGGGAGAGAGGTGCAAGAGTGAAAAGTGTCCAATCACCAAACGTCGGGGTAAACCCGGGCGGAGTCTCAGGTCGCGGCCCAAGAAGCTTTCCGACTATGGCGTTCAGCTTCGGGAGAAGCAGAAGGTCAAGCGGATGTACGGAATGCTGGAGAAGCAGTTCCGGCTGTTCTTCGAAAAAGCGGCGCGTCAGAAAGGTATAACCGGGGAAACGTTGATTGCGATGCTCGAACGGCGTCTGGACAACATGGTATATCGAATGCATTTCGCTGGCTCGAGAAAGCAGGCCCGTCAGCTCGTCTCCCACGGCCATGTGCTGGTGAACAATCGTCGTGTGAGCATTCCATCTTTCCTGGTCAAAGTGGAAGACCAGATAGAGATCCGGGAGAACAGCAAGAAACTTACTGCAGTAAAAGACAGCCTGAAAGAATACTCCCGCTCCGGTGTAGTGCCCTGGCTCGAAGTAGATCCAGACAAGCTCTGGGGCAGAGTCAAGGCGATTCCCCGACGCAGTGACATTACGGATTTGGCGGACGTCCAGGAGCAGTTGATCGTCGAGCTGTATTCTAAGTAAGGAGCAGGGATGGCAAGAAAGAATCTGCTAAAAGGATTCAAGAGACCTAAAGGAATCACCTTCGAGCACTCTGAATCAAACACGAATTACGGCAAGTTTGTTGCTTATCCCTTCGAGCGGGGTTACGGAGTGACCATGGGGAATACTCTCCGGCGTATCCTGCTATCCTCCATCCAGGGATATGCGATCACAGCTATCCGCATAACCAGCTACGGGGAGGACGGTTCGCCGAAAGTCATCACCAGTGAGTATGAAGCGATCCCGGAGGTGGCCGAGGACACGCCCGACATCATAAACAACCTTAAGGCTGTGAAAATCAACCTACCCGATGGAGAAGAAGAGAAGGTGATCGTCGTAGAGGCCAAGGGGCCGGGCTCGATTACGGCCAAGAATCTCGAAGTTGATGATACCATCCAGGTAATCAATAAAGATCTGCTGATAGCCACTCTGATGGACAAGGCAAATCTGGAGCTGGAAGTCCAGATTGACCTGGGTCGGGGCTATGTGCCCTCTGAGAGAAGCGAGAAGTATATCGAGATTATCGGTACGATCCCCATCGACGCGGTTTTTTCGCCGGTGACTAAAGTGAAGTACGCGGTTGAAAACACCCGAGTAGGGCAGCGTACGGACTATGACAAGCTCAATTTGGAGATCTGGACCGATGGGACTATTGCTCCGGAGGACGCCCTAGCCGAAGCCGCCAAGATCGCCAAGGACCATCTGTCGATCTTCATCAACTTCGACGAGGAATCAGCTGAGGATGAGGGCGCGATAGACGAAGAAGAGGCGCGCATCCGCGCTCTTCTCGATACACCGGTGGAGGAACTGGAGCTGTCGGTACGATCCAGTAATTGCCTGAGAAATGCCAACATCAAAACTATTGGAGATCTAACCCGTAGAACCGAAGAAGAGATCGCCAAAACCCGCAATTTCGGGAAGAAATCCCTCCAGGAGATCAAGGAAAAGCTTCGTGATAGGAATCTGGCTCTTGGAATGAAGGACTACAGTGCTCTGAAGAAAGCTCTGGCTATGGGAGAGGAAGAACAAAAGGAACAAGAGGATGAAGCATAGGATTGGATACAACAGGCTGGGAAGGAATGTCAGCCACCGCAAAGCCCTGTACAGGAGTATGACTACAGCGCTTTTCCGCCACGAGCGGATAAAAACGACCAAACCTAAAGCCAGAGAGATCCGAAAGGTAGCCGAGAGGCTGATCACCAGAGCCCGTATCGATTCAGTACACAACCGAAGAATCGCAGCCAAGACTATCCAAGATAAAGAGATCCTGGCCAAGCTGTTCAACGACATCGGCCCCCGCTTCAGAGAGAGACCCGGCGGGTATACCAGGATCCTGAAGCTCGGCCAGCGTTATGGAGACGCTTCGGAGATGGTTTTTCTCGAGCTGGTCGAGCACAAGGAACTGGCCAGGAAGAAAAGAAAGAAACCCGCAGAAAAGCAGGAGAGCCAAGAATCCTAACCATGAATGCGGGGCGGCCTGTAGAGGGAGATTCCTGGATAGACAAACAGGTGTCTCCCTCTTTTTTATTTATTACGGGGCTGCTTCTGGCTCCAGCCGTTATCCTTCAGGATAGCCTAATCGCCAAAGCTGCTCAAACCTGCCTGTTTCTGTTTCTGGCGCTGCTTACCGTTCGCGCAGGAAGGAAGCGGCTGCTTACCGGCAGCGTAGTATTCGCGCTGTCCACCGTGGCCATAAACCTCCTCTCTCCGGTGGGGAAAGTCCTCTTCGAGGCAGGACCGATCCGCATCACCCAGGGCGCTCTCCGGCTTGCTGTTGCCAAGGCTCTGACCCTGGTGTGTCTCCTGTACATCTCCAGGTTCTGTGTGCGTTCCTCTGTCTCACTACCGGGAATGCTCGGGCGCTACATTTCGAAAACCTTCTATTATCTTAACGAGCTGTTGAGGCTGCGAACCGGGCTGGGGCGGGGCAACCTGGTAGGGCGGCTTGATGAGATCTTCGATACCGTCTATAACAAACAGCAGAACAGCTGTAGCTCCCCTATTGCCAGGACCACTGCCGGAGGGGCCATCGTGCTGGTTATCCTCCTGGCTATGAACTGGGGGCTGGTCTTTTTCCCGTATTAGGCACTATTGGGAGATCGATCAGAGCCGATATATAATATGGTAATAGGACTCGAGTAGAAAAAACGTTAGGAGACATTCCCCATTTCATGCGGCAGAGTTTGAAAATAGCCTTGAGCCTGCTCATCTCGTTGCTCCTGTGCGGCGGGTTTGCCGTATTCTCTTTCACCGGGCTGTTCGAGATCCTGGAGACCTCCTTTTTTCAACCCCGGGTCGTCGCTGAACGGGAGATGCAACTCCAGGAGCTGGTTGCCAGAGTCGCCTCCTATCACAATGACAACCTCGAGCGCTTCCAGCCGGTCGTGCAGGAGCAGTTTGTCTGGCGGGCGTTTCTCGAGAGCAACCAGCAGGCTCAAGAAGATATCATCAACCGACAGATCTTTTTCGGCAAGCTTCTCGAAGACTACCCGAACATTCAATTCGTGCGCTTCCTCGGCCCAGAGGGTAGGAGAATCCATTTCAGCACTTCAGGCTCGGACATAGAAAGCCAGGATCAGGGACGCAGGAAATACCGTGATTACAGCAAGACCGGTGACGCCATAGAAGGCCCGGACTTGATTACCGAAAAGGGAGCGCAGCCCCGACTCATCATCGATGGGGCGGCCCAGCGGTTCATCTATTCTTTTCCTGTGGTGGATCCTTTCGACCAGTACCGGGGAGTGGCTCTCTTTTACCTCTCCAGACGCGGTCTGGCCGAGTACCTGCTGCGGTTCCCCGCTCTGGACTTCAGAGAGCTGTTTCTTATCGGTCGCCAGGGACTGGTGATCAATTTCCCCGAAAGCGGCCGAGAGCTGGTCGCAGCAACGATCACCGGGGTCTGGCAGCAAGGAGGCGGGCGAGACGAGGTCTACAGTGAAACGATCGTCCTGGAGAGCTCAGAATCGGAGAAGGATAGATATATCCTGCTCAGCAGGACGACCCCGGAATTCGGCTCCATCAGCCTCCTTATTCCCTATTCGGTTTTTCAGCTCCAGCCCGTCATGAAAATCGTCCTGATCGCAGCCTTCTCCCTGACGGTCTTTCTTGTTGTTTTTCTGGTCTTCAATCTACGCCAGGATCCCTTTCTCATTCTCTCACAACGGATCAAGCGCCTGCAGCTCGAGGTGCTGCGGGAGTTCATCGAAGGGAAGGAGCGAATCGACTGGCAACGCTGGCGCAACGAGCTGGTCACCAGCAGAGGTGAGTTGAAATCGAGGATCAGGAAGGGAGTCGGGCGGGTCCCTGTCGACAGAGAGCCGGAGCTGGATGGCATGATCGATAAAAGCTGGAATGAAATAATATCGATTATCGAGGCCAGAATCGGTGAGCCCAGAAAGGAGACCGTAGACCTTGGTCACCTGGAGCAGCTCATCCAGCAGGCCCTTGATCACGGCCAGTTTACATTGCAGACGCAGGTGCCGGAAAGAGCCCGGGCACGCAAAGCGGGGATCGTGGTTGAAGAGATCGGTGTTGAGGAGGTTGTCGAACCCGGGGAGGTGATCCCGACAGAAGAGGAGGAAGAGGTCGAAGAAGCGGCAGAGATCGAGGTAGCCGAAGAGGTCGAGGAAGCGGAGGAAGTCGAGGAAGCCGAAGCGCTGGAAGAGG
>CAYMEK010000015.1:10341-72523 GCA_964389305.1 uncultured Spirochaetaceae bacterium | reverse complement strand
ACATCTACCTGACCTACCCCTTCGCCGTGTTGATCATGAAGAGCTTCTTCGACAGCTTTCCCCGCGACCTGGTGGACGCCGGTATCGTGGACGGTTGCTCCCGCACCGGGGTGCTGCTGCGCATCGTGCTGCCGGTCAGCGCCACCGGCATCGCCTCTTCGGCGATAATCTCCTTTCTCTGGACCTGGAACGAGTTTATCTACGCCTTCGTGTTCACCTCCACCTCCCGCGCCCAGCCGGTCACGGTGGGCTGCTTCGACGCCATAGGGGACATCTTCGTCCACTGGAACCAGATCTGCGCCGGCGGGACTATCGCCGCTCTGCCCGGCATACTGTTCGTGCTCTTCGCCCAGAAATACCTGGTTCAGGGTCTGTCCGCCGGAGCTCTGAAGTTCTAGCTACACCCAGAGAAGAGGCGGCCCATGGTCCAACCCGATGCTCCGGCTTTTCCGAGGCTCCTCCAGCCCCTGCTCCTCAAAGGGCGGCTGCTGCGAAACCGCATCGTCTTCGCGCCCGTAAGCACCCGCCTGGCCGCCCCCGACGGGAGCGTAAGCCCTCAGATGCTCGCCTACTACGCGAACGCGGCGGCCGGGGGAGCGGCGGCCGTGATCACCGAAACCTTTCACGTGGATGATATAGCCAGCAAGTTCACCGCGGTGCAGCCCGCCGCCTTTCACGACCGCTTCCTTCCCGGCATGAGCAGCCTGGCCGACGGCATAAAGAACTCAGGTACCCTGGCGGTCGCCCAAATCGGGCACGCCGGCCGGCAGTCCAGCTTCGAGGCCAACAACCGACCGCCCGTAGCTCCTTCCCGCCTCCCGAGCGGCCCCACTGCGGACTGCCGTGAGCTGAGCAGAGAACAGATCGCCGCCGTTATCCGGGCCTTCGCCCATTCGGCCCGGCGGGCCGTAACCGCCGGATTTGACGGTGTGGAGATACACGCCGGCAACGGCTATCTGCTCAACCAGTTCCTCTCCCCCTACACCAACCGGCGTAGTGATGAGTATGGCAGGCGCCGGGAGTTGATCCTTCTCGAAGTCATAGCCGCGGTAGTCTCTGAAATCGGCCGCGGGGTTATCCTTGGCCTGCGACTGGGTTGTGGTGACTTCGTGGAGGGAGGGCTGGAGGAGGCGGAGGTACTGCGCATCGCCGGCGAGCTGCCCTGCGATGCGATCGATTACCTTCACACCTCGGCCGGGACGGCAGAAAGCAATGACTACACCATACAGCCCCTCTACCAACCCCGGGCCCTGCTGCAAGACGTGGCGAAGGGGCTGAAGAAAGTCACTGCCATCCCGGTCATCCTCACGGGCTCGGTAAACGAGGCCCCGCTGGCCGAGCAGCTGCTCGTCCAGGGGGCGGCCGATCTGATCGGGATGGCGAGGCCCTTGCTGGCCGATCCGCAGCTTCCCCTCAAGGTCGAGCGCGGAGCGCTTAAAGAGATACGTCCCTGCATACGCTGCAACCAGGGCTGCCTGGGCCGGGTGCGGGAGGGCAAAACGATACGCTGCTCCGTGAATCCCCGGTTGGGCTACGAGGCCTCTTTTGCCGTTGCCGTGCACCCCTGCCGCCGGCCGGAGAGTAAGACCGTGCTGGTGGCGGGTGGAGGCCCGGCCGGGATCACAGCGGCGCTCAGGGCCGCCGAGCTGGGCTTTACCGTACGCCTGTTCGAGCGGGAACAGTGGCTGGGAGGTCTGCTCAATACGGCCCGTTCGGAGCCCTTCAAACAGGACATCTGCCTGTACCTCGATCACCTGCTGGACCGGGTTGCCAGGACCGATGTGGATGTCGTTACGGGGACGGCCGTAGACCTCGATCTGGTGGAAAAGGAAGCTCCGGAGGTGTTATTCGATGCCACCGGCTCCTTCCCCGTCCTGCCGGAGATCCCTTCGGGCCTGCCCTACCCGGTCCTGCCGGTTCGGGAGCTTCTCCTAGACCTGGAGAAGTACAGCTCGGCCAGGCGGATAATCATGCTGGGCGGCGGCTCTTCGGGCTGTGAGGCAGCCCTCTGCTTTCGCAGCGCCGGAGCCCGGATCACCGTTATCGAGCAGGCTCCCTCGATCCTCCTGGACCTGGAGCCCGTAGGGGCTCTCTCGCTCCTGCGCCTGGTGGCGGAGGCGGAGGTGGAAGTCCTTACTTCTACCCGTTTTATACGTCTGGACGTCGAGGGTGTGGTCACGGATCGGAACGGGCCACCCCTGCCGGCGGATCTGGTGATCGTGGCCCTCGGCGGCCGCAGCAACGAGACGCTGAAACACGCTGTCGAGGGAAGCAGGCCGCGACTCGGGTGCAGGTACCTGAGCCTCGGGGACGCCCTGAAGGTGGGCAAGATCTACGAGGCGGTTCACGACAGCTACTGGCAGGCAACCAGCCTGCTGACGAAAATCGTCTGAAGAAAATGGAAAGTGGTATGAACGAGACCCTGGCAGTGGTCCTTGAAAAACCCGGGCGCCTTTCCGTGCGCCGCATCCCGGTTCCCGCGATCGGCGGGCCTGCGGTCCGTGTAACCCTGGGTGCCTGCGGCATCTGCGGCTCCGATATTCGTTACTTTCAAGGAGAGAATCCCTGGAGCCTGCACACCCTCGGCCGGCACGTGCCCTCGCCGCCCAACCTGGTCCTGGGTCACGAGGTAGCGGGCCTGGTCCAGGAACAGGAGAGGCGGGTCGCCGTGCTGGCTTACAGAGCGTGCGGGAATTGCGAGTACTGCCGGAGCGGCAGGGAGAATCTTTGCGAAGCCATGGAGCACTTCGGCCACGGCGCCGGCTGGCCCGAGATGCCCTACTATCCGGGGGGAATGGCCGAGCAGTTCGACATCTGGAAGGATTTCGTGTATGATCTTCCTCCTTCGATATCCTTCGAGGAAGCGACTTTCCTCGACGGACTGGCCGTGGCCGTGCACGCCGTGGACTCAAGCGGCCTGAAGCCCGGTCAGCGCTTTGGGGTAATCGGCCTGGGACCCATAGGGATGCTGGCCGCTCAAGTCGCCGCCCGGCGGGCTTCCCTGGTCGTCGGCTGCGACACGTCCGCCGTTGCGGTCGATTTGGCCCGGAGAGTGGGCCTCGAGGAGGCGCTGCAGGAGCCCAGCGGCGGGCTGCGCAGGCACTTGCAGGAACGAAACACACGCCTGGATTCGGTGATCGACACCGTAGGAAGCGCCGAATCGCTTCACGACGGGCTGGCCATCCTCGACAAGTCAGGCTCCCTGGTGCTTCTGGCCGTACACGCCGAGCAGATGCCGGTGGCGCCGATCTGGTTCAGCGGCGAACGCCGGATCCTCAGCTCCTCCAACAACAGGTACAGCGACTTCCCCAGGGCCATCGAGCTCTTGGCCTCCGGAGCCGTGGTGGTGAAACCCCTCATCACCCACCGCTTTCCCCTGCGGCAAGCCCCGGAAGCCTTCCGAGTCGCCCTGAACAAGGAGCGGGAGCGGGCCTACAAGGTAATCCTGCACCCTTAGCTCCCACAGGCGGAGAGAGCCTGAAACTCGCCTGAAAAACACCTCGCCTTGACATGCTCACGGACAGCGGGACTATACTACAACCCTTGAATCGGGCACTGAGGAGGAAGCGGTGAAAGTCTACTACGAGCAAGAAATAAACCAGGAGTGGATCCGAGGCAGGCGAGTCGCCGTCATCGGCTACGGCAGCCAGGGTTTCGCTCACTCCAACAATCTGCGGGACGCCGGCGTCGAGGTGGCGGTCGGGCTGCGCAGGGAAAGCGCCTCGATTAAGAAGGCGCAGGAAGCCGGCCTACGGGTCACGACCACCCGGGAGGCCTCTGACTGGGCCGACGTCATCATGATGCTGGTCCCTGACCATCTCCAGGCGCAGGTTTACGAAAAGGAGATCGCTCCGGTTCTCAAAGCCGGAAAAACCCTGATGTTCGCCCACGGTTTCAACATCCACTTCGGCCAGATCAGGCCGCCGCAGGAGGTGGACGTCTCCATGGTGGCCCCCAAGGGACCGGGGCACACGGTACGGCGGCAGTACGAGCTGGGCTACGGAGTTCCCTGCCTGATAGCCGTGTCCAACGACGCGAGCGGACGGGCGCGGGAGACGGCCCTGGGATATGCGTCGGCCATCGGCGGGGCCAAGGCCGGTGTGATCGAGACGACGTTCAAGGAAGAGACCGAAACCGACCTGTTCGGCGAGCAGGCGGTGCTCTGCGGCGGCGTGACCCACCTCATGCAGGCGGGCTTCGAGACGCTGGTAGAGGCGGGATACGCCCCGGAAATGGCCTACTTCGAGTGCATCCACGAGCTGAAGCTCATCGTGGACCTTATCTACGAAGGTGGATTGTCGCTGATGCGCTACAGCGTTTCCGACACCGCCGAATACGGCGACTACGTCTCCGGCCCCCGGGTCATTACTGCCGGGGTCAAGAAAGAGATGAAAAGGCTGCTCGAAGCGATCCAGGATGGCAGCTTTGCCAGGAGCTGGATCACGGAAAATCAGAGCGGGCGGAAGGAGTTCCAGCGGCTGCGCAAGGAGCACGCCGACCACCAGTTGGAACGGGTGGGAGAGAAGCTGCGCTCCATGATGCCCTGGATCGCCAAAAACCGGCTGGTGGACAAGGACAAGAACTAGACACCCGAGCCTCAGTTCTCCAGGATGGTGATCTCTACCCGGCGGTTCTGCCGTCTTCCTTCTTCACTCGCATTATCGGCCAGGGGCTCCCGATGCGCCATACCCCGGGTGGTGACCTGGATCTCCCGAACCGCGCCCAGTGAGAGCAGAAAATCCGCCACCGCAGCAGCCCTCTGCTCGGACAGGCGCTGATGGTCTTTTTCCGTGTACCCTGGAACCCGGGCCGTATGCCCGGTGATCAGAATGTCCCGGTCGGGATAGTCTTGCAGGATCTCTCCGATCTGACGCAACTTGGCCTGCTCGGAGGCCCTCAGCTGGGCCGAGTTGGGGGCAAACTGGATGTTCTGCAGGCTCAAGGTCACTCCCTGCTCCCCGGCGCTCACCGTAGCGTCTTCCACGCCCCGGTCCTCCAGCTCCCTGGCGATATCCTGAGCTACCTGCTCCCTGTCCAGCTCTGCGGACTCCAAAAGCTGGCCCTGAGCCGTTCCAACGTATTCAACGTATTCGCCGCTGGAGAGATGGAAGATGAAGTCGAACTCCTCCTCGTAGGAGTGGGGCTTTCCCTGCTCTGTGTCCCAGTAATAGGTTTGTTCCGAAGTACCGGTGATCCGCACCGGGACCAGGCCCCCGGTGCTGCGCAGGCCTTCCAGACGGTGAAACACCTCGTAGCGAATCGAAATCACTTCCAGCTTCCTGCCGTCCCGCTGCTCGGAACCGCGGTAGGTGTAGCCGACGGTGATGGGGAAGCGTACCGGGTGCTGAACGGCGAAGCTGCGCCGCAGGTCGTGGGCCTCCTCGCCGGCGGCTGTCCAGCTCGTGCCGGGGGCAATGTCCTCTTCGGGAAACGTCGGCACGCCGCGTACCACCGGCATGAAGTACTCGACCCCGATATCGTAACGGCCCCTGCCGTCCCGCCAGAAAAGGGATCGGTACTCCTCGCTCAGTGAGAAAGAGGTCGCGACGCCATAGGAGCGCTCGGAGGTCAGAAAAGTGGCGGACAGCAATCCCGAACCTCCACGGACATCCAGGGTCTCTACCGCCACCTTGTTGAGGATATTGGCTTGATGGGACAGCCTGCCGTTATAGTAGACCTCTTCATTGACCTCAGTCACCAGCCTGTATTTTTCGCCTTGCTCGTACTTGAAGCGAAACTTCTCCGCTCCCAGACAGCCGAGAGGCAGAAGCAGGATAACGGTAACGATTAGCCCTTTCCGCATAAGCGTCCTCCCCTTGCTTGACCGGCTCTATTCATACTATCGGCCCGGAATGCGCTTCTCATCTCATTGACAAACCGCCTTGCCGTGCTCTATTTTATTCATATATATACACCCGTTCTTTGGAAAACAAAGGCTTATGGCACTGACGCAAAGAAAACGGTCTTTCGGAAGTGCGGAAATCTGGAATTTATTCCGGGAAGCCGGGCATGTGAAGCCAACCCATCTGCAGCAGCGGCTTATTCCTCTTATTCTGAGGGGAAGGGATGTAGCCGTGGAGGCGGAGGCGGATTCCGGTAAGACTGTCGCTTTTATCCTGCCCCTGATGGTGAAATTGAAAAGGGGTAAAGCAGGGATCAAGGCGATAGTCCTTACCTCCACCACGGATAACTCGCTCAAAGTATATCGCGAGTTTAGGAGATTCATTCGCTCCGGAAAGAGTCTCTCCGTGTTCGCCCTCGGCCTGGAGGACCAGGAGAGAAAAGAGCATAGGATTCTAGCCAAGCATCCGGATGTGGTTATAGGTATCCCCAGCAAAATCATCGATCATATCAGACGGGGGAACCTGCATTTTCCCAATCTCCAAGTGGCGGTAATCGACAGAGCTGAAGCCGTAGAGTCTCCCGGATTCGTGGAGGATGTCCGCTTTATCTTCTCCAAATTTCCGCAAAAAAAACAAACTATTCTCATCTGCTCCACTCTTGCGGGAGACAACGAACAGCTTATCCCCCTGTTAAGGCACCCCTACACAGTCCCCATGTCTTCGTGGCGGCAGCTTACCAGCCCGGTGGAAAACATCTTCATCGACACCGCAGGCAATAACAGGCTGGAGGCGGCGATAAAACTCATCCTGGCCGAGCCCATGGAAACCCTGCTTATCCAGAGCGCCAGCGCAGACAACGTAAGGGCAATCGCCAAACGCATAAAGGACCACCACTTGGACGCGGCCTGTCTGCTGGGCAGCCTAACCGTGGCCCAGCAAAACAAGGTTTGCCAGACCTTCAGCGTGGGCAGAGTGCCAATTCTGGTCGGCACCTTTGAGGAGGTGGGAAAGAGAAACCTGAGATGGGTCACTCATGTCATAAATCTCGATCCGCCCCCCGATCCGGACAGTTACAAGCCCAGGTCTTTCGTACTGCAGAAAGTAATAACCCTCGGCAGCGGCGATCAACAAAACCGCCTAAAGGAGAAGCTAGACATGCACGTGGAAAAACAAGAGCTTCCTGGGGAGGAGAAAGTCCTCCAGGGCGCGATCCAGCAGATACTGAAAAGGATCAGAGAAGAAGAAGAACCGAATACGTTGAACCGCTACCGCAGCATAATACGCCGGAACGTGCCGTTTACCTTGCGTTCCTACTTCGCAGCCTATCTGTTTAAAAGCTCCTTTACACCGGAGACAAAGAAGCGCCTCAAATTCGTCAAGCTGTTCCTGAGCATGGGGAAAAACCGGAAGGTCTTCCCCAAAGATCTGATTCAGCTATTCAGGCAACGGCTCCAGCTCGGGCGTGCTCAGATCGGCGAGATAAAGGTGCTGGACAACTACTCCTTCGTGGAGATCGATCAAAATCTGGCCGAACGAGCCATCCGGGAGCTCAGCGGCTTGCAGTTCAAGGGCCGGTCTCTAGCGGTAAATTATGCCCGCACCCGCGAGCAGAAACACCAAAACAGATAACAAGGACAGGCTGTTCGGCCCCGAGCACCTGAAGCGACTGCTGCTGTCCCTTGAGCAAGCCGGGCAAAGGCGCCGGCACGACAAGATCTCCGCCGCCTTTCAAAGCAACCGACAGCGCATAGAACAAGGAAAACGCCTGGAGGTGGAAATCGGCTGCGGCAACGGGCACTTTCTGATCGAATATTGCACTCGCAATCCAGACGTTTTGTTCTTCGGCGTGGAAATCAAGAAAAAACGCTGCCTGAAGGCGGTGAAAAAAATAAACAGGCGGGGACTCGAAAACGCTTTCGTCATCCACGGGAGAGGCGAGGAAGTGATCCGCCTGCTGCCGGACGGCTGTGTAGACGCTTTTCATCTGTACTTTCCCGATCCCTGGCCGAAAAGCAGGCACAGGCGGCGGCGCTTTCTGCGCTTGGACAACCTGACCGAGCTCCTGCGCAGCCTGAAGGATAACGGGCTGATCCTGGTCGTAACGGACTTCTTCGACTACTACCTGCATACCAAGCTGCTGTTTATTCTGCAGCCTGACCTGATCCTCACACAGGCCAGACCCTCGGAATCGGTGCTGGTCTCGGTATACGGTCAGAGATTTCTTGATCTTGGCAAACCGCTTCGTACCCTGGCGGCCAGGAAAATCGCCTCCGGCAGGGACTAGCGAATGATCAGGTGCCAGATCGCCAGCAGGAGAAGCAGGTTCACGCCGAGCCCAAAAAACACGCACAGTAGGGAAAGCAGCTCGAACAGGTGGGCGCGGGCATTGCAGCCATCGGCCAGCACTTCAGGATCACCGAGTACGAGCACCAGCTCCGCCATGGGATCCCGTGGCACCTGCAGCCAGCACTCGCCGTCCTGCTCCTCGTACACTCCAAATAACTCATAGCTACCGGCCCGATCCGCCTGCCGGGAAGGCAGGCTCGCACCCCGGACAATCAGATCTCCCTTTATCAGCAGACCCGCGTCCCGGCTGTGCAGATACGGCTCTCCGGTCGGCAGCCGAATCAGGGCTTCGTCTCTCGTGCCTCGGTTCGGATAATAGCGCAGGGGCAGGCGCAGAAGATCCCTCTCGGCCCGCAATAGCCTGGCCTGTTTCCAGAAATGCCGGTAGAGATAGTACAGGATAAATCCCGGAGGCAGCAGTCCGGAAATCGGGAAAAAGGCGAGCGAAAGAGCTGCCAGGGGCGGCAGTCCCGACGGGATGGAACGCAGCATGATGTAAGCCAGCAGTAGCATACAAAACGATCCGGTCAGCAGCGAGGCCAGGGTGAACTGATTCCAGTACTCGTTCTTCTGCCGGCCCGCCCAGATCGCCCGCTGCAGTATAGTGCTCTGGGGCCCGTCGTACAGCACGACCAGAAGCGGCTCTCTGGCCTGGGAACGGAATACGGCTCTATCCTCGTGGGAAAAAAGCGGGCCGGCCACGAACATCTTGATCCCGGCGGGAAGAGAAAAAACCTGGTCCCAGGAGACCATCGCCGGTTGCTCGTCCGGAATGACGTCCTGCAGCCGTTCCACGGGTACCTTCTGGCTGGCGACCGAGAACGAAGGGAGAAAATATAGCTTGGCCGCTTTCAGATCGGCTTCGACCGTGAAGCTGCCGTTGTTGATCCAGATGCTGTTGTTTCCCTGAATCGCCTCCAGATCGCCGAACACCCGGTAGTTTCCGAGAAAGTCTCCCTGTTTGGACAGATCGGAATAGCCGAGGAAAGGGTAAAGAGAGCTCTCCTGGATGCGCCTGCGAAACAGCCGCCATCGGGATCTGGCAAAAAAAGCCCCGATTCCCGGGATCAGCCCGTAGAAGACAAAAGCCACTAGCAGGACGAGAAGCAACAGGTACAGTTCGTGCATAGATCTTTGAGTCAGCGCTCGAATCTTAGTGCGAGGCGAATCGCAACCGGATTGCGCTTCGTCTGCAAGCGCAGCCTTCCAGGTTGCCAAAGCCGAGCATTTCCAGTAGTCTCAAATCTACCATGATAGAGAGATTAATAGTAGGTCCGATGGAGACGAACTGCTATCTATACTCCGACGGGAAAAAAGAGTGCATCGTCATAGACCCCGGAGGAGATGAGCTCCGAATCGTTTCCAGCATCAACATGCTGAAGATGATTCCCTCCGGTATTGTCTTGACCCATGGTCATTTCGACCATACCGCCGCGGCCGGAAAGATCAAGAGCTTCTACAAGAAGGAGGGCATCGACATCCCCATCGCCATTCATAAGGCGGATAAAAATTTCCTGGGCAAGAAGTCGGAAAAGACCAACCGCGAAACGCTGAACGATCTCGGTCTGGGAGACTTGGAAGAGTTTCGAGAGCTGTTCTCCAACCTTCCCGAGCCGGATGTGATCCTCAAGGAAGGGGACACGGTCTTCAACACCGCCCTGGTGGTTCTGGAAACTCCGGGACACACCAAGGGCAGCATATGCTTGTACAGTGAGAAGGACGGGTTGGTGTTTTCCGGGGACAGCCTGTTCTTTATGGGCATCGGCAGGACAGATCTGCCCGGCGGTGATGAAAAGATCCTGCTGGAAGCGATCCGCAACAAGCTCCTGACACTCCCCCCGGAGACCAGGATTTTTCCCGGACACGGTCTGGACACTACCATCGAGCGCGAGATAAAAGGCAATCCTTTTATACGTTGACAGTAGGCGGAATGCCGCAAAGCAAGCCGTCCGGCGCACCAGGCGTGCACCGGAGGCATCAGGCGCTCAGATCGATCAGCAGGCCTGTCTCAGGATACAAACCGCCGAAAGAGGAAGGGAACTGCAGCAGGTACCGGTGAAGCCGGCTCTCGAGCCGGTCGATCAGAGGGTCGATCGACTCAGGCTTCAGCTCCAGCAGCTGCGCCGGAGACGGAATTTGCTGGCCGCGGCTGATCAGCCGATCTATCAGATTGTCGAGGACCCTAAGCCTGAAGATAGGCACTCCGTCGTCGTGGGCCGGAACGCCCTGGATATGCTTGAAACGAGCATAGGGCGCGTGGGTCGGATGAACCGGAACGGTGAGTCTCCCGCCGCCCATGTTTTCCAGACGGATAACATTGAGAAAGAATCCGGGGTGAACGGAAGCTGTCGGTTGAATCATTGTCGACCCCTGTCTCCGTTTCCCATTATCGGAAGACTTGCCGGGGCCGATTAGATCCTTCTAACGATTGCGGCGCTCCTCAGAGGACTTGCAGTCGATGCAGAGGATCGCATAAGGAATGGCCTTCAAGCGCTCCGCAGGTATCTTCTTGCCACAGCTCATACAGACTCCGTAATGTCCATTCTCAATCCTGCCAAGAGCTGCATCGATAAGCTGCAGACGCCTGATTTCCTGAGCACCGAGGACCTCTAAGATCCTCCTGTCTATATCATCAGCCGCGATGTCGGCGAGATCCTTGGGCTCCATATCATCCACGAGCTCCTGGAACTCATCGCTTTCAGATATAAGCTGTTCCAGGATCTGCTCCTTTACAGCGAGCAGCTTTTGCCTCATCGTCTCTTTGAAATCTTTGCTCATCGCCACCTCAAAGGTAGAAGAATAGTAACCAAAACCAGAAATTTGTCAACCTGTTGACAAATAACTTTCTTAAGGCCTAAACTCCCGAAACAAGGAGAGGGTTCTTGGCCAAAGAAGAAGCAATAGAAGTCGAAGGTGTAGTGAAAGAGTCACTGCCCAATACGATGTTTCGGGTAGAGATAAAGAACGGGCACGTGATCCTTGCCCATCTTTCCGGCAAAATGAGGAAACACTATATCCGAATCGTTCCGGGCGACAAGGTAAAAGTCGCTCTCTCTCCCTATGACCTCACACGAGGACGGATTATCTACAGAGAACGTTGATCCCCTTCTCTACCGGTTGAAAGCTTGGTCGTTTCAACGGCGGCGCAGAATGACCCACGTTGCACCACTGCTGCCGTGTTTTCGTTCTGCAGGACCGAAAGCCCCGGCATGCGGAGATTTCTCCAGGCAGGCACGTACTACGCCAAGCAGCACCGGTCCGCCCCGGGAGTGAGTTCCTTTCCCGTGAATGACCAGAACTTTCTCCAGTTTTCGCCGTCTCGCCGATTGCAGAAACTCGATAAGGGCTTGCTCCGCTTCCGGGCCGCTCAGACCATGTAGATCCAAAACCGCCTGCGGCTCGAGGCGGCTGAGCCTTCTTTTTCGTTCTCTCCTGTCACGCCTTTCGTCTTCGGGCTGCAAGGAGTCTTCCCGCCGGTCGCTTGCCTTGGGCTGCGGCGGATACCGGGACAGCAGGCGCTGCCAGTCCGTACCTGAGCCTGGATCCCGCTCGCGTTCCGCCTCACTCCCGTCCCAGGCGTCGAGAATCTCGCCAAAATCCATGTTCCTTGACCTAATTTGCTAAAAGCCCTCCCCCTCAGTCAAGCAAAACCGCATCCCTGTGGACCCATCCTTTCAGCTTCGAGGCGGTCTGGACCAGATAGTACCCTGACGTTTCGCCTCTGATTTCGAGACTCGTGCCGGAGGGTAATCCAAGCCACGGTCTGGAATCCTCCTCGGGCACCCGCAACAGCTCCGCCTGTTCGGGGATTACCACTGCCACCGAGCGGCTGCCGGCCGACAGGCGCTCCACGAAGAAAATCAGGGACCCCAGCGCCGCGATCGCCAGAAGCACGAGAGAGATCAGGAACTGGACTCTCTTCACCCGCACCACCAAAGCGGCCATAACCAGCGAAGCATTGGCCAGCACCAGGAACAGCAGGTAAACGAGATCGGGATCGACCGGCAGAGGTGCGGGGAGTTGGCTCTGGAGACCATAGAGGGCTTCGAGACGCTTCAACGCGCTGCGGACCTGAGGATCCCCCGGTCTCTCGCCCAGGCTCCGGCGCAGATAATGAATGGCCTGCCCCCGCTGTTGGAGATGATGCGAAACCACGCCGAGATTATACTCCAGGGCCGGATTGCAGGGCAGCAGCTCTTCCGCCTTCCGGTACAACTCCATGGACGAGCGATAGTCTCCCTGCAGGAAGCGCCGTTGGGCCTCTTGAACCAGACTCTCGGGAGTCTGCCGGGTATTGCCGAGCAGCGCGGCCAGCAGAAGCACTACGGCAAAAGGGAAAAGCGCTCTGCGCTTTCGGGTCGACAATGCAAAAACAAAGAAAAGCGTTCCTGGTGCCAGCCAGAGCAGGCTCAACGGGTTGCGGTAGCGGCGCTTGCAGCCTGAGCGTTCGATCTCCAGCCAGCTCTTCAACCGCAGAGCGGACTCCGTCTGCTGCCGCTCACCCGACCTCGCGACCGTCGTCGGTGCCTCTGGCGCGCCCTCCCGAGGCTGGCCCTGCAGGCAGCCTGGAGGCGATAGGCTCAGAAACAGGACGACTACCAGTCCTCGTCGTATCGCTTGCCTGAGGGTGCCGATACCCACGCCGGTTTCTCCTCCTGGTGCAATGCTTCCAGAATGCTGTCATCTCGCTTATTGCGCTCTCCGGCCCAGCTCTCCGCAGCCTTCCCCGCCGTTTGAACGCTTCCGGCAGCCGTAGAGCTTCGTAAAGCCGTGATGCACAGCTCCAGATTGATTTTCGCCTCCCAGCTTCCTCTTTTGAGTCGAAGCGCCTGGACAAAGCTCCCGGCCGCCTCCCGGTACCTCCCTGTCTCGTATAAGGCCACTCCCCGATTGAAGAACACCCGAAAGAACAGCTCCCTGTCTCGTCGATTCGGTTCTCGGGGCAGCTCGTTGAAGCCCTCCAGAGCCCTGTTCAGCACGCGCAGCCCGGCTGAGGTTTCCCCGATCGACAGGTACAGGCTGCCCAGATCGTAGTCCAGCCAGTCCTCCCAGCTCCGCCCACCCCGCCCTTCCCTGGCTCGAAGATACGAATAGGCGGCCAGGGCATCTTCTCCGCGACGAAACAGGAAGTTGCCCCTGAGCACGGCAAAGGTCACGCCCGCCGTCGAACAGGAGGCCAGAAGCGCTGAAGCGCAGGCCAGCAAGAGCAGAGCCGCCTCGCATCGCCTCGAGGCTTTCACAGAATGCTGCGCCACCGCACCGCCTTCACCAATATGGACAGACACAGAAATAGGAGTGCCAGAAAGAGGAATAAACGAAAGCGATCTTTCTTCTCTGCTCTCATGCCGAGCACAGTGCTTCCCTCCTTCTGGCCTCTCAGCTCCGCGCCTATTTCCTCCACGACGTTGCTGTCCTTTTCCTCAAGCCGGAAAAGCCGGCCCGAGCTGAGCTTCGCGATTTCCTCCAGTGGCCTCAGGCGAAGGCGGGTGACCACTGGATTGCCCCGGCTGTCCTCCAGCACTCTTCCGTCCGGAAGCCTGACCACTGCGCCCTCCTCGCTTCCAACCGCCACCACGTATAGAGGCACTCCTTGCCTGCCGGCCCGGGCCGCTGCCGCAGAGGGTTCTCCCGAGTGGTACTCTCCGTCGCTGAAAAGCACTGCAGCCCTGTAGGTCGCCCGGGTACTTGCCAGGGCCTCGATCGCTCGATCGATGCCTTCTTCCAGACCGCTTCCCGGCGAGCTCATAACGTCGGGACCGACATGTCGAAGGGCAGTCTCCAGGGCATAACGATCCTCGGTCAAGGGCAGCAGGCGCACCGCCCGGCCCTTGAACGCGACCAGGCCGATCCGGACACCTTCCAGCTCCGCCGCCAACCGCCTGACGGCGCGCAGGGAGCGCTCCAGACGTGATCCATTCCCATCCTCGGCCAGCATGCTGTTTGAGACGTCCAGGACTACGACGATCTCCTGGCCCGAACGCCGTTCTTCCACCAGCCGGTTCCCCCAGCTAAGACCGGCCAGGGCGAGCACACAGGAGGCGAAAAAAAAGGCGAAGAAGAGAAAGGAGAAAAAGCTCTTGAACACATACACGTCGAGGAGTGCAGCCGATCGCCAATCTCCTCCCAAGGCCTGCAGGCTCTTGCGTCCGCGCTTGAAGGCGATGCTCCAGGCCGCACTAATAAGGGCCAGCAGTAAAAAAAAGAACAGCGCCTGCGGTCGGTCCAGCATCCGTTTACAACAGCTCCCCTATCATCAGTTTATTTATCAGAACGCAGGCCACAATGATGAGCAGCCCGGTGAGGATAAAAATCCCCTGCCGGGGCAGGCGCTCGACAAATACCACCACCTCCTGCCGCCTGCTCTCCAGGCTGTCTATCTCCTGGAATACGGTATCAAGAATACCTAGAGTGCCGGAGTGAAAATAGCGGCCGCCTGAGACGGCGGCCATCTGCCGCAGCAGCTCCTCATTGAGCTTTCCCTGGTAAACCCCCCGCACCTGTCTTCCGCTCTCCGGATCCGTGAACTCGAGGGTGGTTTCTCCCTCGCTCCCGATTCCTATGGTATAGATCCTGATTCCGAGTGCTGCAGCCACCTCGGTCGCCCTTTCCGGGGAGATTTCTCCGGCGTTATTGTCCCCGTCTGTCACCAGCACAATAACCTTCTCGCTGGAGCCGGAGTCCCTCAAGTGCAGGGCGGCCAAGGCGATTCCTGTTCCGATAGATGTTCCGTCGCCCAGCTCCATGACCTGCAGCGTATCCAAAACCTCAAAGAGAAAGCCGTGGTCCAGGGTCGGGGGAACCATTAGAGCCGCCTCCCGGCCGAAGGCGACCAGGCCGATCGAGTCGTTCTCCCTGCCGGTCGCGAAACCTCTGATCACCTCCCGCGCGGCTTCGAAGCGGGTGGCGGCGCCCACATCCCGGGCGGACATGCTGGGAGAAACATCCAGGGCAATGATCAGGTCCAATCCCCTGGTCAGGTAGTTTCTCCGCTTTTCGATCAACACCGGTCCGGACAGCGCTACCACCAGCAGAGAAAATCCCGTCCAGAACAGAATCCTGCTCAGCAACAGCAGCAGTCGCTTGGGGGTCCCCGGAAAGCGAATGGGCTCGGTTCCCCAGATGCTGAAATTGAAGCTGAGTTTCCCGCCGCGGGAGCGGCGAAAATGAACCAGGTAGATTAATACCGGAACAATCGATACTGCGAGCAGGGTGAGGGGAAAGTCCAGGCTCCACATCACCGGATCCTCTCTTCGATTCCCTCTAGAATGTCTTCCACTCTCCGCAGCTCCGCGCCTATTTCCCGCCGGCCCGTCTTACGGCCCGAGAACTTCACCAGGTCCGACCTTCTGAGCAGCTCATGGATGCTTTCCGATAGGCTGGGCTCCAGGCCTATCCCGGACAACCGCTGCCCGATCTCGCCCGTGGTAGCGCTCATAAGGGGAACCGACAGCCTCTCGGCCAGGTAACTCTTCAGGGCGAGGGAGAGCAGGATAAAGAAGGACCTGCCCTCGATCTCGGAGGATTGTTTTTTCAGCCGCCGCAAGATGTTGCGAAAGCGAAGATAGGGAAGCCGCCGGCGCCGCTCGGCCCGGATCCTGGCCAGGCCTCGGGCGCCGTGCACGAAGGCGAAGAAGGCACCCGCCGGGACCCCGATCCCTATGGTGATGATGAGGGCAAGCTTGGCTGCGGTCAACGGCAGATCGAGCTGTCCCCGCAAGCCCTGCAGAGAAAGACTTTGCTCCTGCTCCAGCACGGAGCGGGTGTGAACGGTAGTCGCTCCGAGATGCAGCTGGCCCAGGGACAGGGCCGGCAGCCTGCTTTGCCCGGGCTGGAATGGTGTGAAAAACACCCGGATCCGCACCTTCCCGCTTCGGCCGGGATTTCTGTAGTCTTGGACCTCCACCCGATGTACCTCCAGCCACGGATCCTGCGGAAGCTTTTCCGGTTCGCTCACGACCAGCTCTGCCGGCACATCCAGCGTCAGGCGCAACTCCACGCGGTCGCCCACATAGAAGCGGGGCGGGAGCAGGACCGACTCCACAGACTCCTCCTGGGCCGAGAGGGCAACGGAGACCGCCAGCAGCAGGAGCACCGACCCGATAACCCCTGTCATCCTGCTCATCGTCTGCGCCTTCTACGCCGGAAGAAACGCAGGATCTCCACGCCGGGATCGTCGGAGGTGCTGAGAGTCATGCTTTCCACGCCTCGCCTCTGGCAGGCGTTGGTCCAGCCGGATTGCTTCTCCTGCCAAAGGCGTTCATAGCTGCGGCGGAACCGGGAGGAAGAGCCGTCGGCCAGCAGGATGTCTCCACTCTCCGGATCTTCCAGCTCCACGACGCCGGTCCGGGGAAAAAACGCCTCTACGGGATCGTAGATCTTCACAGCCACGCAGTCGTGCTTGCGGGCCAGCAGAGACAGAGAATCCCAGTACCCATCTGTACGGAAGTCGGAGATGATAAAACAGATGCCGCGGCGTTTCAGGTTCCGATACACTCCCTTCAGCACCAGATCCAGGTCCGACCCTCTTCCGGCGGGTTTCACGGTCAACAGCTCATGGATCAGGCTCAAGGCATGCTTTCGCCCTTGAGCGGGCGGGACCCATTTCTCGATCCGATCGCTGAAAAACGCCGCCCCTACCCGGTCGTTGTTCTTCACGGCCGAAAGGGCCAGGATCGCAAAAACCATGGCTGCAAACAGACTCTTGGCTATCTCACCGGAGCCCGTGTACAGGGAAGGCGAGATATCGACTACATTGAATAAAATGATTTCCCGCTCCTCCCGGAAAATTTTCGTATGCGGCATTCCCATCCGGGAGGTGACGTTCCAATCGATAGCCCGTACATCGTCCCCGGCTACGTATTCGCGCACCTCGTCGAACTCGATCCCCTGGCCCCTGAAGATCGAGCGATAACGTCCGCCGAGAAGCTGATCGACCAGCCTGGCGGCCACCAGTTCGACCTGCCGGACCCGGCGGAAAAAGGAAAACTCCTTCATATGCCGTCAGGGAACGTCGACGCTGCCCAGTATTTCGGCGATGACCTGGTCGCTGGCAACATCTTCGGCTTCGGCTTCGTAGGTGAGGATGATCCGGTGCCGGAGGACCGCCGGCGCCGTTACCTTCACGTCTTCCGGTATGACAAAAGCCCGGCCGTCGAGGAGCGCCCTGACCTTGGCGCAGCGGAAAAGATAGATCGAAGCTCGCGGCGAGGCCCCGTATTCTATGAACCGCACGAAGTCCGCTTTGTCCCTGTTTCGTTCCCGGCTGGCTTGAACAAGGCGGACGATATATTCCCCGATCCTCGGATCGACGTGAATCTCCCGCACCACCGATCTCAATACGCCGATTCCTTCACCATCCAGAACTTTCTCTACGGCGATCTCCTTGCGAACCCCAACCCGATTGAGGATTTCCTTCTCCTCCTCGAAGCTCGGATACGGTATCAACAGCTTGAGGATGAAGCGATCCAGCTGAGCTTCGGGAAGGGGATAGGTCCCCTCGTGCTCGATGGGATTCTGGGTGGCCAGCACCAGGAAGGGCTCATCGAGCCGGTAGGTCTCGTTTCCCATAGTCACCTGGCGCTCCTCCATGGCTTCGAGGAGAGCCGATTGGACCTTGGCGGGAGAGCGGTTGATCTCATCGGCCAGGATAATATTGGTGAAGATCGGTCCCTTGCGGGGAACGAAGTCCCCCGTTTGGGGCCTGTAGATCATTGTGCCTATCAGATCCGCGGGCAGCAGATCGGGGGTGAACTGTATTCTCTTGAACCCCGCATCCAGCACCTCGGCCAAAGACTTCACGGCCAGGGTCTTGGCCAGCCCGGGAACTCCCTCCAGAAGCACATGGCCCTCGGTGAGCAGGCCCATCAACATACCCTCCAGCATTTCCCGCTGGCCGACGATGCGCCTGGAAACCTCCTGAAACGCACGCTGCAACAGCTCAGTGGCTCTCTCTACATTCTCGTTCTGCATGCTGGTTTTCTGACCCATCTGCGGTTATCCCTAGAACTGCCTGTCTTATGTCCTGTAGTCGGCGTTCTCCCTGACATACTCGTAGGACAGGTCCGCCCCCAGCGCCTCCGATTCCCCCCGCCCGGCCCCCAGATCGATCCCGATCTCGACCCGCCGGTCGTGCGCCGGAAACCCCTTGACCGTGGGATCGAACGCGCACCCGGCCAGGTAGCGGCTCAGCTCCCCCTCTTTGCGGCTGTCCAGGCGGAAAGCGCCCTCGCTGAATATCTCCGTCCCGCCCAGCGTGATCCGCAGGCGCTGGAGATCGAAAGGCGCCTCCGCTACCTTGCCGTCGGCGTCAACGAACTCGGCGGTGGCGAAGAAATCTCCCAGCGCGGAAACGACCCTTCCCACGTTGGGGTCGTTTCCGAACACGGCGGCTTTGACCAGGGGGGAGTTGACCACGGCCTTGGCCGCTCCCGACGCTATCCGCCCGCTCGCTCCACCCTCCACCTTCACCCGGATTACGTGGGCCACGCCTTCGCCGTTGCGGACCACGTCCTCCGCCAGTCGCCGGCACACCGCCAGCAGGGCTTCGCGAAACCGTTCGGCTGGAACCGCCGGCTTGGAAGCCGAGCTGAATAGGAGCACCATGTCGCTGGTGCTTTGATCTCCGTCAACAGAGATGCGGTTGAAGCTCTCTTCGACGCAGGAGCTCAGGACACGCCGCAGCTCGTCTCTCGGCACAGCCAGATCCGTAAGAATAAACGCCAGCATGGTGGCCAGGTTGGGCTCGATCATGCCGGCTCCCTTGGCCAGCCCCAGGATGCTTCCCTCCCCGACTTTCTCCCGATGGATTTTGGGGTAGGAATCCGTGGTCATGATAGCCCGGGCGACGGGAAGCGCGCCATGATTATGCAGACCTTTGGTCAAAGCCGGCAGGGCGGCCATCATCGGCTCGACAGGGAGCTTCCAACCCACTATCCCGGTAGAGGCGGGCAGGAAGCGGCTGCCTCGCTCGCCGAGAAGCTCTCCCAGGGCGTCGCAGAGCAGGCAGGCGTCTTCCACGCCTCCCGGCGCTCCCACATTGGCGATCTTGTTGTTGATCAGCACCCCCCGCAGCGTCTCCTGCTCTAGGCGCTGGCGGCCGATCTGGATCGGCGCCCCGGCAAAACGGTTGCGCGTAAAAACCCCGCCGAAGTGCGGTGTAGGCTGCTCCAGCAGAATGAGGGCCAGGTTCATAGGCAGCCTCTGCCCTCTCTCGCGGGAGGTGAACTCGAGGGAAGTGGTGGACACCGCAAACCCTTCCGGCAGGGCGGAACGTCTCTGCAGCTCCTCGAGGTACTGTTGGGCGGAGGAATAGCCGGCCATCGAGCCTAGAGTGTAGCGATATGCCGCTATCGCCTCAAGGTCTCCTGCTCGCCCGAACGGCGGCTCTCTGCCCGCTACCTGAGCGCCTCCAGGCGTATCACCAGGGGCAGGTGATCGGAATAGCCCCACTCGCCGCCCAGGCCGCCCGCCGGGCTCCTGCGCCAGCGCTTTGGAAAGCCGCTGGCCGCTTCGAGCAGAAAGCTCTCTCGCAGCACCCGGAAGCTGCCGAGGCGGTAGCGGAATCCCCTTTCATCGAACAGTCCGGGGGACAGAAGCATCCGGTCATGGGTCTGCCATGCTCCCTGGTAGACCGAGCTGCCTCGCCGCTGCTCAGGGATTTCGAACCAGGCGTCGTAGAGGACCAGCCGGCCGTCCCTCAGGCCCCCCGCCCGGACATTGGAGCTTACGAACAGGATTCCCTGCTCCAATCGCTGCGGAGGAACAAGGTCCCTTCCGAGTTCCGGAGCGACGACCGCAGTTGCATAACGTCCCCCGGCCTGCTGCAGCTCATCCAGATTTTCGTTCAGATCCCCCACCACCAGCAGGTCCGCATGCGGCTCGGTCTGCAGTACTTCACCGATGCGCTCGGCCAGGACGCGGGCCGCCTGTCTGCGGGCCTGCTCGGTGGCTTCGGCGCCCTCGGTCTTGGACTTCCAGTGATTGTTGAACAGGTACAGCACGGCGCCGTCCAGCTCGAAGCGCATCTCCAGGATGGGGCGCAGTGGGAGCCCCTCGAACCACCCGGTCGAGTGCGTCACGGTGCGGCCGATGGGCACCCTGCTCAGACAGCCCACCGTCGTAGCTATCCCTTCCTGGGACGCCAGCACGAGGTAGCGGTACCCGAGCGCGTCCAGGTGCCGGTCCCGCAAGTCGAGCAGGGCTTTCCTGCTCTCCACCTCCTGGAGCAAGACAATGTCCGCTCCCCTGGCGGAGGCTGCCTTGAGCACGCGGGCTATGGCGGAAAGCTTGCGGGCATACAGCTCCCCGTTCCAGTCCGCCTGCCTGTATTCGGGATACTCGCGGCCGTCTGAACGATCGTCGAAGAGGTTTTCCACATTGTAGCAGAGGATCTCGATCCGCTCGCGGCAGGAGACGAGGAGAAGAATAAGCAAGGCAAAAACGAGTCGCGTCTTCCCCGACATCGTGGCGGATAGCGGAGGAGCCTACAGGTCCTTCCTGCTGGTTATGATCCTGGAGATCAAACCGTATTCCAGAGCTTCTTCCGCGTTCATCCAATAGTCCCGGTCGGTATCCTTCTCCACCTTCTCGAGTTTCTGGCCGGTCTCCTCGGAGACCAGCTTGTTGATCTTGCGGCGCAGCTTGTCCAGCTCCCTGGCGTGGATCTCGATCTCCGTGGCCACCCCCCGCATACCGCTTAGAGGCTGGTGGATCAGATAGTGGGAGTTGGGCAGGGCGATGCGCTGCTTTTTGGGCGCGGCCAGCAGAACGATCGCCGCCGCGCTGGCTACCAGTCCCATCCCGATAACGACCACTTCGGGCTTGATGAAGCGCATCATGTCGAATATGGCGAAGCCCGCATCGGCGTCTCCACCGGGGCTGTCGATAAAAACCTTGATGGGATCGTCGCCCTGGTCTTCCAGCAAGATAAGCTGGCGGATGATTCTCTCGCCCAGAGGCTTGTTGATCTCCCCGGACAGCAGGATGTTGCGGGTTTTAAGAATTCGTTCGATGAGGGTCGACTCCGACTCCTTCTTCGTTTCATCCTGCTCTTCGCTTTCCTGGAGCCGGTACGAGGGAAACAGCTTCTCATCCATCATAGGGATGAATATAGTGAAAGCCGGAAGAATTTTCAACCGAAAGAGGGCTCAGGCCGGACTCCAGGAGCAAGCAGAAGGAAACTCACAGCCGTAGGACCGTATCCATACGACTGCATCCAGGCGAGGCATTGCCACACTCATCCCGGCTGGTTTACAATCTCTCCCGTAGGGTTTGGGGTTCGTAGCGCAGCCGGTCACCGCGATGAGCGGCTTCACGTCCCCGCTCGATAAAATCCACTAGCCGGAGTGAAGATCATGCAAGCACGAATCGCAGTCATCGGAGGCAGCGGCCTGTACCGTTTGAAGGACGCCAAGCTAATCGAAGAGGTCGAGGTCCCGACGCCTTTCGGCCTTCCTTCGGATCTGATCTCGATTGTAGATATCACGGGGGAGCGCGTGGCCTTCCTTCCCCGGCACGGCAAGGGACATCGCCTGCTGCCCACCGAGGTTCCTTCCAGAGCCAACATCTGGGCCCTCAAGAGCCTCGGAGTACAGCAGATCCTGTCGGTTAGCGCCGTAGGCTCTCTCCAGGAGCAGTTCAAGCCGGGAGACTTCGTGCTCTGCGATCAGCTCATCGACAGGACCCGCAGCCGGGAGAACAGCTTTTTCGGGGACGGAGTGGTCGGACATGTACCTTTTGCCGAGCCCTATTGTCCCGGCATGCGGGAAGCGATAGCCGGAGTGCTCGCCAAGGGCAATCACCGCTTTCACCGGGAGGGTGCCCTGATCACCATGGAAGGACCCCTGTTTTCGACCAGGGTCGAGTCTTTCCTGTACCGCGGCTGGGGGGCTGCGCTCATCGGCATGACCGCGCTCCCCGAAGCAAAGCTGGCCAGAGAGGCGGAGATCTGCCTGGCCGTCGTGGCCATGGTGACCGACTACGACTGCTGGAAGGGCGAAGAGGACAGCGTGACCATCGACATGGTGCTAAAGGTCATGAACGACAACACGCGTACCGTCCAGGCACTGATCCCCGGCATCGTAGCGGCTCTCGGAGGGCGGGGGGACTGCTCCTGCCGCCATGCCGCCGAGACCGCCATCATGACCGACGCCGATCTCATCCCCTACCAGACGAAACGAAGGCTCTGGGCCTTCTACGGGAAATACTGGCACAAGCTGTAGAGTGAGCCCGCAAGCCGGCCCTCTGCTCGGCAGGCGTCCCGATCTGCGGCCGGCGTTTCGGGAGCCGCGGCGCCGCAGCCGGCCTCGGTCCGTCCTTCAAGGCGGAGTCGGCGCTTCGAGCTGAAGCGCTTCGACGGACAGAGGAAAACCGGCCGTGCCGTGGGCTTCCAGACGCCCGTCACGTTCTCCGATGAGCAGCCCCTCCGTGTCGGGCCGCTCCTCGAAAAACCACCGTCCCCGGTCGGGCCCGAGCACGAAGGCCGCCGTAGCCAGGGCATCGGCTTCGGCGCAGGTGGGAGCAATCACGGTAACCGAGGCCAGGCCGCGCGCCGGGTAACCGGTGCGCGGATCGAGGATATGGTGGTAGCGCACGCCGCCCTGCTCGAAAAACCTCTCATAGTCTCCGGAGGTTACGATCGCCTGCATCTTTCCCTTCTCCCCCAAGGTCAATACTCCGACAATGGCCTGATTGTTCCTGGGATGGCGAATGGCGATCCGCCAGGCCGCGGTTCCACCCTTGCGCCCGCAGATCAGGATATCCCCGCCCGCATCGATCAGAAAATCTTCGTAGCCCTGCCGCAGCAGATAGGCTCCGAGCAGGTCCACCACCGCCCCCTTGGCGATCCCGCCGAGGTCCAGACCGAAGCCGCGGGGAAGAGCGACCTCTCCATCCGGGCCGATGACCAGGCGGGAGTAGTCCACTCGACTGCGGGCGCCGGCGATCTCCTGCTCCGCAGGGAGCCTGCCCCCCGAGTCGAAGGACCACAGCGCGGTCAGGGGAAGGATGGTCGGATCGAAAGCCCCGCCGCTTCGCTCGGCGACAGCCTTGGCCAGAAGCAGCACCTCCTGCGGCGGCCTGCCCCTTCCCTCCCGGTTCAACTCCCAGATCGGGCTGTCCGGATAGCGGTGGTCGAACTCCCGGGCCTTGGCTGCGGCAAGATCGAAGAGGGCCGTCCAGTCCGGCCGGGGCCGGCCGGAAACGAGAACCGTCAGGGTAGTGGACATGGCGAAGCGGGTCTCGCGATGGAGCGGCACCTCACAGGAGGCGAGAACGAGAACAAGAACAAGGATTGCGGCCAAGGAGAGGCCTGCGCTTCGTCGCGACATCGCCATACAGTAGCCCAATGGGGATACAGCTACAAGGGTGTTTAATAACGGGCGCGGGGTGAGGGCAGCGAAAGAAGTGCGTGTTTCTTGAAAAGTAGGCGTAATACTTCTACTATGCAGGCGGACCATGAAAGCGGCCTTCGTAGGGCTTTTGGGAAGACCCTCCTGCGGCAAATCCACCTTGATGAACAGGATCTGCGGGCACAAGGTGTCGATCGTCTCCTCCGCACCCCAGACGACCCGCAACCGCGTGCGGGGGATCTACAATGCCCCGGAAGGACAGCTGGTATTCATCGATACGCCCGGCTTTCACCTGTCGGACAAGAAGATGAACCTGTACTTGAAGGAGCTGGCCATCGGCACCATGTCCGAGGCCGATGTGCTGCTGTATCTGATCGACGTGACCCGACAGCCGGGGCAGGAGGAACACGCCCTCATGGAGCTGCTCCACGGTAAAGAGCAGAGGTTGATCGTGGGCCTGAACAAGATCGATATCGGCGGCGACCCAGGCCTTAAAATACGCGGCCTGGTCGAACGAACATTGGCCGGTCCCAGGATCCAGGCGATCTCCGCTCTTACCGGCGAAGGAGTACCGGAGCTTCTCGGCGCCGTCTGGGCGCTGGCGCCGGAGGGTGAGGAGCTGTATCCGGAAGGCCTCTATACGGACCAGAGTCCGGATTTTCGCCTTGCCGAGATCATACGCGAAAAGGCGATACGGCAAACCCGTCAGGAAGTCCCGCATTCCCTCTACGTGGATATCAGCGACATGGAGATGAAGGACGACGACCGCTACCTGTGGGTGAGGGCTTTCCTTTACGTCGAGCGGGAATCGCAAAAGGGAATCCTGGTGGGAAAGGGAGGAGAGAGAATCAGAACAATCGTCCGGGAGGCCGAGGAGGAGGCTGGCCGGCTGTTTCCTTATCCGGTCAGGCTGGATGTTCGGGTCAAAACCAGACCCAAATGGCGAAAGGACGACACGCTACTGAAGAAGCTCATCCACTGAGAGACAGCCTCATGAGCGCCCGCACGGTCATACGGGACAATCTGGAAGATCCCGGAATCAGCTTCGTCTTCCCTTCCGAAGTCACGGCCCGCCTGCAATGCCGCAGCGCCCTGGCTGCCTCTACACGCCGGACCCTGGCCCTGAATCGCTTCCTCTCCTGGGATCAGTTCAAGGAGTCCTGTTTCCAGCACCCGGAGAACCGTACAGCGGTGAACAGGTCCGTCCGCCTGCTGTTTCTAAGCCGGCTCCTGGAGCGCAACAGTCGAAGCCCCTTTTTGAGGCACCTGGTACCTGCCCGCTATGCCGGAAACTACCTCGTGTTCCTGCCTTCCTTGCAGAGGCTACTGCCGGCCCTCAACCGGGTCCCGGCGCTCCAGGCGCGCTGGCCGGCGTTCAGCAGCGGAAAGCTGGACGATCTCCGGCTGCTGTACACGGAATACAGCTCTTTTCTCGCCGCGGCCCGGCTCTACGAGCCCGGTTACGAACATCCGCTGTTCCGTCCCGCTGCGGCGCGCTACCTCCTGTTCTACCCCGAAATCATCGAAGACTTCGGTGAGTTCGAATCCCTGCTGGCCGCCGATCCCCGCCTTCAATGCGTTTCCATTCCCCCTTGCCCCCGGCCGGGCGTCGGAATCCAGGTATTCGACACGATCATCGAGGAGGTCCGCTGGACCCTTCTGGCGGTGGCGGAGCTGCTCGATCGGGGAACCGATCCGCAGGACATCGTGCTCACCGTGGGAGAGCTGAGCATGCTCGAGACGCTCTTGAGGCGGGAAGCTGAGCTTTACGAAGTGCCCCTGGCGATTCATCAGGGCAGAGCGCTCTGCGAGTTCCCCCTGATCAGGGCCCTAGGACGGATCCGCTCGGCGGTGGACTGCTCCTTCGATCTTCCCACGATGAAAGCCCTCCTTCTCGACCGCGCTCTGCCCTGGAAACAGGAAGGGCTTTGCCGCGGCTTGATCCGCGTGGGGTTGGACAGCCGGCTCCTTCGCAACCAGACCGGCGGCGGCAGGGATAGCTGGCGGCTCGCTGTCGAAGCGACCCGCCGGGCCGGGAATCCGCGCGGCTTACCCCTGAGCCGGATCAAGGGGTTCTACTCCAGTCTCCGCCACCAACTACAGCGGATAATACGGGCACGGAGTTTCGCCGAGCTAAAGAGCGATCTGGTTGACTTCGCCGCTTCCTTCCTGGATTTGAAGCGTCTCGCCGAGGAGGAGCTGCGGATCTTTCAGTTCGCCGTCGACACCCTGAATGCTCTCGACTGGGCGGAGCAGGTCGCCCCGCCCCCTTCCGAGGCGGTTTTTTCGCTCTGGTGGAGCTACCTCGCCTCGAGTGTCTATGTGCCCGGTCAGAAGGGCGGCGGAGTTGCGGTTTATCCTTACCGCGTGAGCGCAGGGATTACGCCCGAGCATCACTTTCTGGTCAACTGCTCCCAGGCCGCCACCGGCCACCGGATCCGCCGCTATCCGTTTTTGAGTATCCACGAGGAAGAACATTTCGCCGAGACCCAGAAGGAGCTGTCGGCCGATTATCTGCGGCTGTACAGCCACTGCGGAAGCCGGGTTCGCTTCAGCTACTCCCGCCGGGACGCCCGCGGCGCGAACCTGCCCCCGGCCTTCTTCGCGGCTCAGGGGCTTGCACCGCAGGCCGCCGGGACGCCGCCCGCGCCCGACTCCTACAGCCTGGAGCGGGAAGCCTGGGCGGGAGGAGGATCGTTTCCGCTCCTGCCCGTACAGAGCAGCGGCTATCTCAGCGCCTCGGTCTCGGCCCTTAAGCGGAGGGAGCTGGACGCCACCAGGAGCCCGCTTGCCGACCGGCGGCTGATCTGTACGCTCGAGGACCGTCTGAAGGACGAGCAGGGAACACTCGGCATCAGCACCACGGCCCTGGAACGTTTTTCCCTCTGTCCGTTCCATTTTCTGCTGGAGAGGCTGCTTGGTGTGGAAAGCGAGGACTTCGAAGTCGTGCTCAGCGATCCCAGGGAGTTCGGCATCATCATGCACCGGGTGCTGCAGCGTTTCTTCACAGCCGAAGAAAATGAGGGAGGCCACCTTCACCTCCGTCCGGAGAAGAAGGTGGAATACCGGGATCGGATGAGAAGGACGGTGGCCGAGGTGTGCAGCGCGTACCGGAGAAAAAACCCCGTGCTGCTGAGGCCCCTGTGGAGTCAGCTCGAGCGCAGGGCCAAAGAGCTGGCCCTGGCTTTTCTCGACGCGGATCTCGAGATGATGGGGGAAGAGCAGACCGAGGCTACCGAAATCAAGCTGCAGAGCCTGGTAGTCGAGGCGGGAATCGTGCTGGTAGGCAAGATCGACAGGATCTGCAAAAATCCCGGCGGCTACACGGTGGTGGATTACAAAAAGAAAAAGGTGCCCGCTGCCGCCGAGATTTTTTCTCCGGATCCCGTGTCTCTGCAGATGCCCTGCTACATATACCTGATGGAGTCCACGGGCCGTAGCGTTTCCAGGGCGGCCTTTTACTCGATCGAAAACAGACGCTACCGTTTCCTGTTCGGCGGTCCGGGAAGTAACATGGCTGAGGCCGGGGCCATGCGCTTGAGTGTTGAAAAGATGAAAGAACGGATTCGGGAGATGGGAGACCGGATTGCACGGGGCGATTTCCGGATCCTGGATCCGTACAGGGTAGAATGCAGCCGGTGTCCGCTGGCCGAGGTGTGCAGGCGGCGCTACCTGCTCGATCCGTGAGGCCATGGAGTTTTCCTTCGACTCAAAACAGCGGAAAGCAATCACCGTCTTGAAAAACGCGGTAGTCATGGCGGGAGCGGGCTCGGGCAAGACCACGGTGCTTGCCGAACGGTTTTGCTGGCTGCTGGAACACCGCGGCGTGGCCGTTGATCGAGTGCTCGCTCTTACATTCACCCAAAAGGCTGCCGCCGAGATGTACGAACGCATTTACAACCGGCTGCTTCGGGCCCCGGCCGCTCTGCGGAAGCAGCTCCAGGACTTCGAGAAGGCCCAGATCTCCACTCTGGACAGCTTCTGTGCCGAAGTGGTGAGCAACTCCAGCGAGCAGTTCGGCCTGCCCCCGATTTTTCGCTACGACCAGGAGGCCGTGGCCCGGCTGGCCGAACAGGCCAGCCTGGATTTCCTCCTGGAAAACCTGGAAGACCCGGGCGTGCGGGCGCTTCTGGCCGTTCACGATTTCGAGCGGATCTGGAAAGCCCTGCTCGCCGATCTGGCCCTGCAGCATATCCACCTGCCGGATGGTCCGGACTTCCCGGCCATGCTCGATTCTCAGCTCCGGCGCTGCCGCAGCGGTCTCCGGCAAGGGCTCGACCGCGCCCGCTCACTGGCCGCCGAGATCGGCCGACTCGCTCCCCGCACCGCCTCGATCCGCAGCGTCCAAGAATCTCTCGGCTTGCTGGACCGAGTGGCCGGATTACTCAGGGATAAGAGCTTTCGGGAAGCGGCAGGCACACTGCGGGAGCTGTCGCTGAAGAAACCGGGTGGGCGCGGGGCTGAAGACATCCAGCAGTTGAAGGGTTTGATCGACCGTCTCAAGCCGGAGCTTGAATCCCTCAAGGTTCTGGCAGGTACTCTGGCTCAGGAGAGCGCGCTGGAAAGCATCTTCTCTCTGCTCACTCGCTTCGGCCAGGAGTTCGTAGAAAAAAAACGTTCGGCCGCTCTGGTTACCTTTCAGGACGTGGCGGAACTGGCCGTGGCTGCCCTGATACGGAACAAGCCCCTGCGGCAGTACTACAAGAATCGCTACCGGTACATCATGATCGACGAGTTCCAGGACAACAACCGGCTGCAGAGGGACCTCCTTTATCTCCTGGCCGAGCGACTGCAAGCCTGCTCTGAGGGGGTCCCCGGACCCGAAGAGCTGGAAGAGGACAAGCTTTTCTTCGTGGGGGACGAAAAGCAGTCGATCTACCGCTTCAGGGGCGCCGACGTAAGCGTATTCAAGTCCCTGTACGGCGAGCTTAAACGCTGCGGAGGGCAGACCATCGAGATGGACAGGAACTACCGCAGCGAATCCGGACTGGTGGAGTTTTTCAACCGGATCTTTTCCGCGGTGCTTGGGGAAGGGTCCGCCGATTTCGATGCTCGTTTCCAGAAAATGACCAGAGGCGGTGAAGACAATCCCCTGACCCCGCAGGTGCATCTGCTCTACGGATCCTACGAGACAGCCGCAGAGGAAGGACGGTTCACGGCCCCACCCGCCTTCTCGGAAGCCTACGCCGCGGCTCGCTTCATTCACGAGGCGGTACGGAAACAGAGCCTGCTCGTGGCCCAGGCCGGGGATACAAGACCGGCGGGCTACGAAGACTTTGCGCTTCTGCTGCGATCGACAGGAAACCAGATCCACTACGAACGGATGCTGCGCCATTTCGCCGTTCCCTACACCACCCAAAACGTGCGCAGTCTGTTCATGGAAGCTCCAGCCGGCGACCTGTATCAGCTCCTCCAGCTAGCCGTCTATCCCGAAGACAGGGTCGCCTATGCGGGGGTGCTCCGCTCGCCGTTTCTCAACGTCTCGGATCAGACCGCCTTTCGCCTGCTGCTGTCCCTGTCCGCACGGCCCGGCTTGTTTTCCGGCCTGGAAGTGGTGGAGATGAGCGTAGAAGACCGGCGACGCCTCGAACAGGCCGCCAACATCTATGAGATGGTGAGGGAGCTAGCCGACCGGGTTTCGATCGGAGAGCTGCTTCACCGGTTGTGGTACTCCTTCGGCTACCGCTACACGATCCTGCGCAACCCGGACAACCACAGCTATCTGGAGCACTACGAATACCTGCTGGCACTGGCCGAGCGATTCGACCGCCAGGGAGACAGCCTGGCCCTGTTCCTCGATTTTCTTCGCCGCAATCTTGGCCGCTACGAGAGGCTGGAGGACCTCGATGTTCCCAGACCGCGGCAGCCGGGTGTACAGATACTCACGATACACAGGTCCAAAGGTCTGGAGTTTCCGATCGTCGTGCTGGCCGACATGGGGAACCTGGGACGGGCGCGATCGGGCTCGGCTCCCTACTACCTGTCGGAGGACTGCGGCGTCACCGTCAACCTGGGTCCCGGAAACTACTTCACCCGGCTGGGCGAACAGGAAGCGGAGGGAAAGGAGTTGGCGGAGATCAAACGCCTCCTGTACGTGGCTCTGACCCGGGCCCGGCACCACCTCGTTCTCAGCGGTACTCACGGATCGAGGAACCGCGCATCTCCCAGGGCTCATCTCAACCTCCTTCTCAGGGGGCTGGGAGCGTCTGTGGAAACCCTCGCCGAGGCAGCTCCTCCGGCCGGCTCCGCCTATAGCCTCCAGGTCCACCGGATCGAAGCCCTTGACCCCGATCACCTCAGCAGGCGGCGTCCGGTCCCGGCCGGCCCGGTCACAGGCCCGCCTCCCGGCCTGGATGCCTGCTATCGGGGTGAACCGATCCGCCGGCAGTTCGCCCGCCGGGAAATCAGCGTAACCGAGCTGTGCCGGCATCTCGATCCCGTACTGGAGCAGCGGCGAAAGGACGAAGGGCAGGACAGCAAGCCGTTCAGCCTTCCGGCGCTTCCCGCCGATTCGATTCTTGCAGGGGAAGGACTGGAAGCCCCCTTCGGAGTGCTCACCCATTGGCTCATCGATCGCTGGAGCCGGAACCCCGCCGGACCGGCCCCGGAGCCGGACTGGTCCCGGCTGACGGTCCCGCGGGAGCACCGGGCCTTGCTGCAGGAAAGCGCTGTCGAGCTGTGCCGCCGCTTCTTTACCTCAGCCCTGGGGGTCCTGACAGTTCGAGCTACCAGCATCGAACGCGAACTGCCGTTTCTGTATCGGCACCAGGACGAACGGGGACCGCTGTATATTAGCGGCCAGGTCGACCTGGCTTTCGAGAGCGAAGATAGGGTTTACCTGGTTGACTTCAAAACCGACCGCAGCTACCGGCCCGGAGAGCATGAGAGCCAGCTAGGCCTGTACGCGCTGGCCATGGCGGAGCTCACGGACAAGCAGATATCCGCCTGCCTGTTTCTGCTGCGCAGCGGTGAGCCGATCTGCTACCAGAAGCGGCGTGACTGGCCCGAGCTCATCCGGCTGATCCGGCCGCTGCTCTGAAAGCGCTTCAACAATTCAAGACCAGGCCGGCTTCGGGGCAGTACTCGATCTTCCATTCCAGCTCCGAGATTCTCTTGAGAGAGCTCAGATAGTTCAGCAGGATTTCCCGCTCCTGGGCGCTGACCACGGGAAACCCGTAGTGCCGGCTTCTGTACTTAGGCTCCCTCCCGCTCCTGCGGTACTCCTCGATGAAGGCCCGGTGCGCCTCCAGGCGCTCCAGGATCCTACGGTTCGAAGCGCTCACGACCCGGCTTATCGAGGCCTGAATAAAAGGCGCCAGGGTTTGATCGATCTCCACCCCTAACGAGCTTCTGCCGGCGCACATGGCGGCGAGAGTCGTGGTGCCGGCGCCGACGAACGGATCCAGGATCAGGTCCCCTTTGACCGAGAACATGTTGAGCAGGCGGTAAGCAAGCTCCAGGGGAAAGGCGGCGCTGCGCTGACGCCCGCAGTCTTGGGCCAACTTTTGGCGAGTACCCTTGAAATCCCAGACATCGGAGAACCAGATGTTGCGCTCCTCCCAAAAGAAGGCGCTCTCCAAGCGGTTGCGCCTGGCTGTTTCGCCCTTGAAGTTCCTCCGCCCTCCCTTGCGCAGCACCAGGATCCACTCGTGCTCCAGGGTTACGTAGGCGGATGGGGGAAGGGTGCCGGAGCCGACAAACTTGTTGGGAGCGTTGGTCTGTTTTCTCCAGAGAATCTCGGGCAGCACCTGAAAGCCGAGCTGCATGCAGGCGCTGAGGATACGCACGTGGTTGGCATAGAGCTGGAAGCTGCCGTCGAGATTGCGCGTCGCATCGCCTGCATTGATGCACAGCATTCCTCCCCGCTTCAGTACCCGGTACAGCTCCTTCCATACCGTATCCAGCTCGGCGTGCATCGCCTCAAAGCTCGCCAGGCCTTCCCCTGCCTCCAGGCTTCCTGCGATCGCCGGATTCAATCCTGTGAACAGCTCGTCCCACATCTCTATCATCGGGTACGGCGGAGAGGTAACCACCAAGTCGATACTGTTGTCCGGGAGCCAGGATAGATCTCTCGAGTCTGCAAAAACAAGGCGGTGCCGGCTGTTCATGGCAGAACCACGGCTTTCACCTTACCCGATCCGCAGGCACTCTGCAAAGAGCACTGCGACGCTTGACCGGCACCCGGCGAATATCTATCGTAGCTGGAGGGAGAAAATAGTCATGATCGATACCTATGCGTTCGGTACGGTAACGGTGAATGGCAGGACCTACAACTCGGATGTAATCATCTACCCCGATCACGTCGATCCGTCCTGGTGGCGTAAGGAGGGGCACAACTTGAGTCTGGAAGATCTCGAGGAGGTGCTACGCTACGAGCCGGAAGTCCTGGTTATCGGTCAGGGAAAGCCCGGGCTCATGAAGGTTCCCCGGAAGCTCGTAGAGCGGATCCGCCAGCAGGGGATCGAAGTAATTACCGCTCCAACGGCCGAAGCCGTGCGCCGCTACAACGAGCTGTCCGGGCAAAAGAAAGTGGTTGCGGCGCTGCACCTCACCTGCTGACAGTAAAACTGCGCGATCCTGGGTTTCGTCCCGCTCCCGCGGTACCGGGGTTCGAAGAAGCACCTGTCCGTTCGCCGCTCAGTTGCGGCCGTAGGTCCCGTAGAACTGTGCTTCGGCCAGGATGTGCCCCTCCATGGCCTTGAGAAGGGCGCTCTTGGTCGCCCCCGCCGGCAGGGAAAGCATTGCGTCCAGGGCGTAGAGCTTGAAGAAATAGCGGTGAGGCTTGCCCCGCGGCGGGCAGGGACCTCCGTAGCCGATGCGACCGAAATCACTCTTGCCCTGAAGCGTGCCGTCTTTGAGCTCCTCCTGTGCCGGAACAGCCTCCGGCAGCTGGCTTACCGTGCCGGGAATATTATAGATAACCCAATGCACCCAGGTTCCCATAGGGGCGTCCGGATCGTCACAGATCAGGGCATAACTCCCTATTCCGGCAGGTGTATCGTCCCAGCGCAGCGGAGGCGAAACATCCCGTCCATCACAGGTGTACTTCTTCGCAATCCCGCTCCCCGCCTCTATCGCCGGGCTTCGTAACGACATAGCCACGTTCTCCTCACCTCCTTGCGCTCCTACCTGAACTTGCAGCCAAAGTGCGCTCGCAGCCGCAACGGTAATAAGCATCCATTTCATATTCTATAGTAAGCATAATACAATTTGCGGGTGCTGCAAAGACAGCTTTCAAGCGTAGCGGTTGTAGCAATATATCGCCTCGAGAGGCTTTCTGCGCTTGGGCCGGACAGTCTCCTCCTGCGGATAACCCAGCGCGACTATCAGGCAGATGCGGCTTCCCTTCGGTACGCCCAGAGCCTTCTTCACGGCCCTCTCGTGGAACCAGCCTAGGATACAGGTGCCCAGACCGAGCTCTGTGGCCTGCAGGCAGAAGTGCTCGGTAGCGATACCGATATCAATCAGACTGAAGTCCAGGTTGCGGGCAAGCCGTCCCGCCCTGGCCTCCAGGTTGGAGCCGTCCGCCAGCACGGCCACTAGAACCGGAGCCTGGTCGACAAAGGTGTTGAATGACCGCAGCGGTCCGATAGTCTGCCCTGCCAGATGCGCTTTCAGCCGCGGCTCATCGATTACTATGAACTTCCACGGCTGGGAGTTGGACGTGGAGGGAGCAATCCGCGCTGCTTCGAGACAGCGCATGATCTTCTCCCGCTCCACAGCCTTGTCCCTGAACCGACGCACGCTCTGGCGGCGGCTCGCCAACGTAAAAAAATCCATATTACGGCCCCAGGTTCTGCAGACGTTCGGGTCTCTCAGGCTAGCTCTTGACCTGTCTCTCCAACCGTTCGATTTCCTCTTCCAGCTCTTCGATCTCCGTTTCTCGACGAACATCAATCTCAGATGATACCACTGAGGAGCACGTCGCCGAGGAGCGCGAACGAATAAGCTCCTGGAGCTTTCTTCTGCTCTCCGCGAGTTGCTTCTTCAAATCCGCCATGGGCTACCTCCCTCCCACGATTCCTACCTCAAAGGCTCGTTATTTTATCATCGCTGCAGGCCGATTGGATGGCAACCGAGACGCCGGCGCTTCCTACAGCTTCTCATCTCTGTCAACGATCTCGATAAAGGCTCTCACCTGTTCACCCTGCCCGCTAAGGTCCACCACCACGTGCCACTCGCCCCTGTGAGGAGGCTTGAAGACGCAGGCGACCTGGCCTGCGTACTCGCTGCTGCTCTGGTAGGATTTTCCGATCTTGTATTTGTAGTAATTCAGTGTGTCCAGCAGGCGTATATTCGCCTTGTCCGTAAGCGACACCTTGATGACCTTGGTTGGACCGGCGTGAACCTTGTAGTGCAGATAATTCATTCCACTCCCTTTTTCACAGGGCTTTTTCTATCTTGGCCCAGGTGTCCCGCAGTGTCGCTGTGCGGTTAAATACCGGCCGCTCTGCGGTTGAATTGGGGTCGACACAGAAATAACCCTGCCGCAGGAACTGGAAGCGGCTGCCAGGTTTTGCCCCCTTCAGGGACGGCTCTACCATAGCGCCCTGCAACACTTCCAAGGAGTTGGGATTGAGATACTCCTTGAAGTCAACGCCCTCCGGTTCTTCGTCCGGATTCTCCTTCAGGAAAAGCTGATTGTAGAGCCGCACTTCCGCCGGCAGCCCATGAGCAGAGGACACCCAATGCAAAGTGCCTAGGACCTTCCGCCCGTCCTTGGACCATCCGCCCCTGGTCTCGGGATCATAGGTGCAGTGCAGTGCCGTGATCTTCCCGGTGGCCTCATCCTTCACAACCCGGGTGCAGGTTATATAGTAAGCATGCTTCAGGCGCACCTCTCTCCCCGGAGCCAGGCGGAAATATTTCTTCGGCGGCTGCTCCCTGAAATCCTCCTGCTCTATGTATAGCTCCTTCGAAAAGGGCAGTGTACGCGTTCCGGCCCGGGGATTTTCGGGATTGTTTTCCGCCTCCAGCCGCTCAACAGTTCCTTCAGGGAAATTGTCTATCACCACCTTCAGAGGGCGCAGCACGGCCATGACCCTGGGGGCTCGTTTGTTCAGGTCCTCCCGGATGAAGTATTCCAGCAGGGAGATATCCGCGATGCTGTTCGTCTTCGACACGCCTACGCGCTCACAGAAGGCGCGGATCGCTTCAGGCGTGTATCCCCGGCGGCGCAGCCCGGAAATCGTAGGCATGCGCGGGTCATCCCAATCCCTGACCTGACCTCCTCGGACCAGCTCAAGCAGTTTTCGCTTGCTCATAACCGTGTAGCTCAAATTGAGCCGGGCAAACTCGATCTGCTGAGGGGCGTCCTTGAACTGGAGCTGGCTTATGAACCAATCGTACAGCGGCCTGTTGTTCTCGAACTCAAGTGTGCATATCGAGTGGCTGATACCCTCGATCGCATCGGAGAGCGGATGGGCATAGTCGTACATGGGATAGATACACCAGGCCGAGCCGGTTCTGTGATGGGGCACATGACGGATCCTGTATATCGTGGGGTCCCGCAGGTTGATATTGGGAGAGCCCATATCAATCTTGGCCCGTAAAACGTGCTCTCCTTCGCGGTACTTGCCGGCGCGCATGCCCTCGAACAGCTCCAGATTCTCCTCGGCCGAACGTTCCCTGAACGGGCTGTTCCTGCCGGGTTCCGTCAGGGTGCCCCGATACTCCCGGATCTTGTCCTGGCTCAAGCTGTCCACGTACGCTTTGCCTTCCCGGATCAGCCTGACCGCATATTCATAGAGCTTCTCGAAGTAATCGGAGGCATAGTACTCCCTGTCCTCCCAATCAAAGCCCAGCCAGCGTACATCCTGCTTGATGGATTCTACGTACTCCACCTCCTCCTTGCTCGGATTGGTATCATCGAAGCGCAGGTTGCACTGCCCGCCGAACTCCTCGGCTATGCCGAAGTTCAGGGAGATCGACTTCGCGTGTCCGATGTGCAAATAACCGTTCGGCTCGGGAGGGAAACGGGTATGCACCCGCCCATCCCGCTTCCCGTTCTTAATATCCTCGATCACGATTGCCCGGATGAAGTCCGGGCTCGGCGAGGACTGCTCTGTGGGCAGCCCATTGGTTAGTCCGTCTGTGTTTTTTCTCCTACTCACCGACCAATCTCTCTCCCTGTGTTGCTCGCGTTGATCGTGCTTTTCAAGTCTACCGGTCCAACCGCAATTATACCCATTTCCACGGCGGTCGTTCGGGTTCACCGGGCTGTAATTAAGAGCCCCGATACTACCATATATTGGCCTTTTATTCCAGAGCAACCCGCGGCTGGTCGAAACGCCGAGATTACCGCTTCAGCGTCCGGTTCCTTAACGGGTTGGTTTTCGGGGCGCAGGTGAGCCTTTCTCCTTATATCCAAGACAGCTGTGAATCGATACAATACGGACCTAGTACGGGTATACAGATGATACGAAGGCTGCAACGAGCCGACCTCGAAAAGGTAAGCGCCCTGATCAGCAATACCCTTCTGGTCACCAATATCTCCGACTATGATCTGGAAATAATAGCAAACCTCAGCGCTGCCTTCTCACCGGATAAGCTCGAACGTATAGCGAGGAAACGCAAGATCTATCTATATGAGGACAACGGTGAGATCTTCGGCACCATTGGGGTGGAGGGAGACAGGGTTTATAACTTTTTCGTTGCTCCTGACAGGCAGGGAGGCGGGATTGGAAGGGCTTTACTGGAATTCGTGGAAGAGCAGGCCAGGCGGGACGGGGTACGGAAGCTGTCCGTCGATTCCAGCCTTACCGCCGTAGGCTTCTATAAGCGGATGGGGTATACCAGGACCGGCCAGCAGGAGGATACGCGGCTCGGCTGGACGGTAACCATGGAGCGACTGCTTTAAGCGGGGGCGAATATACCATTGACCAGGTTGCTTTCTATTCTGTATACTATCAGCGTTACGCTTGAACTTGCTCATCTATTCTATTGGATAGATGCGCTCGGGACAGTACGGGAATTTCTATAGCAGTGGTTTGATACCTGATCGTCTTAACCAGCTCCGATAGAAACGAATACTTCCCAAGTGAGTTCAGATGTAATAACGACAGGGAATGGTTTACAATATCTTGGGAAAGGAGATGGTTGTGGCCCAAAACAAGCTGTATGTAGGTAACATGAGTTACGCTACATCCGAAGATGAACTGCGTGAGCTGTTCGCCGAGTACGGGGAAGTCGCTTCGGTCAACATCGTAGTCGATCGCACGACCGGCAGACCCCGCGGATTTGGATTCGTGGAAATGGCGACTCCCGACCAGGCTGAAGCGGCCAGACAGGCTTTGCACGATCAGGAGTTCGGCGGACGGCGTTTGACGGTTGATTTCGCCCGCGAACGACGCAAATTCTGAACGAAACCGTGAGAGGTTGAGAATCGAAATCGCAACTGTGGAAGGGGGATGATTTTGTCGAGACGCTCTGGTTACAGTGCACAGAAGAGAAGACGTGAACTGGCCAAGCAAAAGAAAAAAGAAGCGAAGAAAGAGAGAAAGCTCAACAGATCGCCGCAAGACGAAGAATCTCTTGTGGCTGAGTACCTGGGACTCGATGTTGATCCGGAAGAGGATACGGATGAGGAAGCCGATGGATCAGTCGAAAACGAAGAATCCGAAAACCCGGATTGATCTGAAAAGTTGTGATTGTTTGACTACTCGTGAGAGGAGATAGGTTTCAGTAGTCCGCTCAAAGTGCCTCAGGTATCGATCGGCTGCTGCGGTATTATTACTGCACAGCTGTACCGAAGGTTTTAAGCTCCACGCACACTAGAGCCCTTGCAGGCTTTCTGTAAACCTTGCAGAGGTTAGCAGCGCTAGGTTGAATACAACGCAGTCCGGCAGGTTTGCCGTGAGACATATCCGGTATAACAAGAGGATAACTGCGATGCAGCATGCCCCACACCCGGGAATAGACGGATGACGGAAATTCCGGGCAAACTGCCGCCATCCTTGCTCTAAAGTCGGTATTTCAAACGGCCATTTGACTCGGATATCCGGCCGCTTACGAACATTTCTTCGATTATCTCTTCGATATCGTTTGAGCTAGCTTTGTCTCTCAGAAAAGATTCTATATGCTTGCGCAGCGTACGGCGGGTCCTTGGTCGCTGCTGGGAGTTGATTTTCTTCAAGTTATTCACTACGTCGTGTGTATACTTCGATTTCGGCAATTGTTTCTTGTTTTCGGCCAGCTCGGCAAGATTGGCGATCCGTCTGGCTGTGACACCCGAGTCCTTGATGTAGCTGATCAAAGAATCGTACCCGCTGTCCTTGGAAAGAACAATCAGGTCAATGTCCTTTTGATGCCTTTCACGTATTCGGCCCAACTCATAGGCTATATGAAAATCCAGGTTGTTTTTCCCGTCTCCAGCTATTTTCAACCATTTCACCCGATCGCCGAGCCTCTGTGTTTTCTGAACGAGCGGAAAAGGAATTTTACCTTGGGATCTGCCAACGAATATGGCAATGTCCGTGTCGTCTGTGTCGATCAGATCAAAATCGATCTTCTGCGTGTTCTCAAAATCAATCAGAATAAACCGCTTCATAATATATAATAAGTTACTAAATCTGTGAAATTTTTTGAATCCCTCACCGGCCGTTCCATTTAATGTCTATCTTCCTGCCTATAACCTTGTTGCGAAAGACGATAGAGGGATAGCCAATGCCCAACGTGCCGAATATGCATTCGTATCTTCCAAGGTGTAGGCGGCGCCGAATGGCAGTGCTTCGATTCAGGATCATTTGGTTTCCAACCAGATTCCGGCTGCCGATGCCTTGGAGTTGCGCGCACAAGGCAATATTGTACAAGGCGTATTGAGCGCTTTCTCGGGAAAGCGGGATCCGCCTGTCTCCCACCAGGAAGATCAGCGCTGCCGGCGGGCTCTGAAACGCTCTCCCTATCTTCAGGGAAGCTTCCAGTTTGGGTCTTGCTCGGAAATATTCAGATCGAACGACAACCGGCATAAGCCGGAGCAATACAGGCATGAATCTTGGCCTGAAGGCAAGCTTGTACAGCCATCTGTTAAAGCCAAAGATTACCCTGTCGGTGAGCCGGATAATCTCAGGATCGTCCACTACCACTGCTCTAAGGTTGAAGTTATGGGTAGGCGCATACGCTCCATAGTCCACTAACCGCTCGAGCGTCTCACGTTCGATTCTCTCTGTCCTGAAGCTCCTGGTTGTTCGCCTTTCTTTCAACAGCTCGTCAAACTGCTCCATAGACGGCAGCAGGCTGCTATCGAATGAGACGGGGGCAATATTGTTCCAGGAGAGAGCTTTCTCCGGACAGACGGCAATGCATTGGGTACAGGTGCTGCAGGACTTGTAGTCGATGGTTATGACCTCACCAACCAGCCTCATGCAGTGCTCGTGACAAATCCGGGCGCACAAACCGCAGCCACTGCATTCCCGTCTGTCCAGAAGGACCATGTCACTTTCCCCCCGTAGCGCAGCCGTCGGAGTCTTTATCGCTAAAGACAAGCTGCAGGAGATGAACATCCAGCAGCTTTCCGAACTTGCGGCCCACTTCCTTCATTGTTCCTATGGACGAAAAACCAAGCCGTTTGAAAAGCTCGATGCTACCGATACTGGTTTCCGACACTCTGGCAATAACAGTATGCAAGCCGCAAACCCTTGCACTTTCTATCAGGTGGCACGCCAGATGCTTTCCGATTCCCCGCCTGCGGAAACCCTGCTTGATGTATATTGAGATTTCGGCACAATCGGCGTAAGCGCAGCGATCAGACCAGGGGCTCAGAGAAGCCCAGCCCACGATCTGTGAATCCTCAACAGCCACAACTACAGGATGCCTGTCCGTATGTCTGTTCAGCCATTCGATTTGCTCGGATATTTGTTTTGGCTCCGTATCGAAAGTGGCGGTGGAAGTCAAGACTTCTTCATTGTAGATCTCGGTGATAGCGCTCAGGTCATCTTTCTTTGCCCGTCTTATCCGCAACAAGCCTGCCCCTCCTACAGTCTCTTCTGGTCATATTCAAGGTATTCGGCGGTTTTCTCCGCTATCTTGCGACCGTGGAGTTTTTCCATGACATACAGGCCTGTATCTGTACCGGCTGCAAGAACAACTCCTCTATCGTCTTCTTTGCACTATCACAAGCAATAACACCCCAAGCAAAAGGAAAATGTCCGCGAAATTGAAAATCCCGGTACGTAACCTGCCGACCCCGAGGTTCATAAAATCGGTTACATAGCCGGCACGCACGATTCTGTCTATCAAATTCCCCGCTCCACCACCCGCCACCAGCGATAGGGCTGCTGTGCGACCGAGGTTCATGGTTCGATCGTATATCATGTAGAGGAGCGCAGCAAGAACGATCAAAGAAGACAGCACCACAAAGACAAGAAGTCTCAGGTGAGGAGGCCAGTTTGAACCCAAACTGAGGAATGCTCCTTGGTTTTCGGCATATCTCAGTACAAAGAAACCGTTCCATACCGCAATCGTTCCCCTTCCTGCAAGAAAACTTCTCGCCCAATGTTTCGTTGTCTGGTCACACGCAAAGGTGGACACAACGATCACGGCAATCAATATCAGGCGCAGTACCCGCTTACGCATTATGGTTCCTCCAGGTGACGCCTTTTAAGCAAAATGGCAACAGCCCGTATGTGAAAGAGCCGCTGCTCCTGAGACAACAAAGAAGCATCTGCGGCTCCCCGATTCTGGCACTCCTGGAGACATCACCTGATACATAGATCAGACGAGTTTCTTGAGTCTTGCCTGGATCGCTTTGCGGATCTTCTCGTAAGAAGGCGGCGGACCTGTCCTGACCTGCCTGCCATCGATAAACAGCCCGTCGGCAATTCCCCATTCCCCGAATACGACCGGGTCCCATGTATGGTACGGCTCGAATACCACCCTGTTCCCCAACTCCTGGCAGGCGCGTTTGGCCCGCTCAAATACTAAATTCTGGACCGGACACCACCCATTGGTAAATGCACTGACAGTTACCTGTCCCGGTCTCTTCCCCGGCCTTTTCTTCTCGTGTATCCATTTCGGCGGAACAGCTGTATATGAGAATGGTTTCCAGAGCAGTACCTGGATGCCCATTCTGTCTACCTGTTTGTACCCCTGCCTTTTGAACCACGAAGCCCGCATAAAGAAGGGCAGGGAAATGCCCCAGACCGCCAGTCCTTTCTTCTCCTGGGCCCTGGTGTCCTGCTCCGCGGCGCTCAGAAGGGCCCTGCCCATTCCTTGCCTTTGAAAGTTTCCCCTTCCCTGTTTATAACCATGGACCCAGATGCAGAGCACAAAGTTCAGATCTTCCCCTTCTGCTGGAGAGTGCTCCACGGGAAGGTACTGGATCATGCCTCCTACGGTTCCGCCGTCATCCTGGGCGAGCTTCACACGCAGACCTTGATCCTTCATGAGCCGGTACCACCGTTCCTTGTGGTCCGCGGCTTCCTTGATCTCTTCGGACCAATCTTCCAGGCAGACGAAGTACAGCGGCTCGTTCTCCGGACTAATGTCCACGATCTTCATAGGACCTCCGCAACACACCGCAAATCATCGATAATGCGCAGCCTGCCTTCCTTCGAAAACTTCTCCAGATAATCATCAAAATCAGTATATCTGGCTGCGATACGCGGCTGTTTCTCGATTTCCCGCCGCTTTGGACGGCGAATAATAGCTGGGCTGATGGCTGCCGCCATGGCTGCTTGACAGTCAACAATGGAATCCCCAATATATACACTTTCTTCTGGGGTTACTCCGATTCGTTCACAAGCGATGAGAAGTATCTCAGGGTCTGGCTTCTGCACGCCGACATCAGCGGATACGACCACGGTGTCGAAATAGGATCTCAAGCCACAGGTGCCGAGAAGTGTCTGAATATGAGGCGGGTGATCAAAGTTCGTGACCACACCAAGCTTACTGCGAGCACGAAGCTTTTCCAGAACATCGCCAGCAACAGGGTCGACGTAATAAAGCTCTTGCCAGGCGCTGCAGAGCCTTGAAGCCAGCATCGAGATCAGCTCCCGATCCCACGGGATGTGCAATTTCGATAGAAAACCCGCCAATCTTCTTTCGAACAGGGTAACATCTGAACGCGGGGAAATTTCTTCTCTGGCCCAAAAATATTCGAACAGGTCTTCAACTCCGGCCTGCTGCAGTTCAACGCCCAGGCTCTCGAGGAAGCCGGACAGGCATCGGCCGAAAGAAGAATGGGCGTCTTCGATCGAATCACTGATAAACAGCGTTCCGTACAAGTCAAATAGGATAGCTCTGGTCAAATGCATCCGAACGGTCTATTTCTTGGCCACGGCGATTACTCTGCCTTCCCTCTCCGGTTCCGCAAGCTTGGCGTCCAGATCTTTCCCGTTCGAAAAGTACGCTTGCTGGAAACCACAGCTTCGCAGCTTTTCAAGCACTTCGGACAGGTCGAAGGCGGTATTGAAGAACACCTCGCTGAACTTCTCGTATAAATCGTTTTCTCTCAGTATGAAGCCGGTTATCTGCGTGTAGGCTTTTTCCATTCCTGGGGTGTAAATACCACGTTTGATAATCGTGAGTTCCTTATCCTCTTGGAGCTCCATTCCGGTCCAGCGTTTCAACCCTTCTTTGGTGTTCAGGTCAAAAACGAAATAACCTTGGTCCAACAGCACCTCGTAGGCGCAACCGAAACATGCAGCCAGCTTTTCTGTATTCTCGAGGTGATTGAGAGAGTCAAACGTGGAGACAACCAATCCTACTCTCTGATGAAGATGAAAGCTGGCAGCCTCGGCTTCCAGGAACTCGGCAAGACCTTTTCGGATGTATTCGGAACATTTCTTCCTTGCCCGTGAGATCATGTGGGGAGACCTGTCAATTCCAATGATGCGGTAGCCCTTCTCTAGAAAAAGCAGTCCCAGCTGTCCCGGTCCGCAGCAAAGATCGAGCACGGTCTTGTTCTGTTGACAGACATCCTTTTTCTCATAGAAATCCAACAGCTTGGGAGCGAACATTTGGGCAAACGGAGCCCATCGCTTGTCATACACCTCTGAGAAGACCCGTCCGTACTCCTGCATATCTCCATACCTCTCTTTCAAAGCAGCACGACGATCCTCGCCTCGTTCGTTTTTATTTTATTCCAGGAACTCCCATGTTCCGTATCTGAGCTGTGTGATAGACGTCGTGAGCAGCTACGCTATAGATGTGCTTTAAATATGACAGGCTTTTACCTTCGACAATATCGGACAGTCTGTTATCTGGGAACTCCACTACGCTCTGCCTTAGCAACCGATGTTCTTCTACAAGGAAATCAATATCTCGATTCCAATTCTCGAGCGTGTGATTATCGGGGACAGCCGGCCAATCATCCGGGCTCCTTCGAAAAGCAGGTACATCACGACTTGACAGGAGCTTGCGGACGTAGTATTTCCAATACGAACAATGTAAGGCTATTTGCCAGACGCTGAATCCCTCGACGGTATTATCATAAGTTATCTGTTCCAGATCCAGATTCGCCAGGGTTCCGTACAGATTCGGCCCGTGCCAAGCCTCTCCATCAAAGGCATCGTCAAGACAGGATAACAACGTTTGCTTGAGTATTTCCATGTCGGTACTGTACTCCCTTCATTTAAAGCGATTCGCCTGGCTCCTGCCAAGAGCCTTGCGCCGCAGCTCGGGATCAAGCTTCTCAACGGCATATCGAAGTGCGACTCGCGGCATAACGGCCTGCCGAGCCACGACATAGCCGTACACAACCGCTGGATCGTGTGCACCGATCTCCTTCAACATCCATCCGTAGCCCTTCCTCACCAGCTCTACCTCATCGTGAAGGAGGAGATCGGCAATTGCAAGTGCTTCATAAAGCATCCTTTTACGCCGAATAGAATAGATCTGTACCACGGCACTGGCCCGCCGGATCCACCAATGCTCGGAATGGGTCCAGGTCAGGATCTCTTTGAAGTAATCTGGATACTGGAACAGGTATAATCCAAACGCATGAGTGCACAAATCATCACAGCCGCCCCAATCACGAACATAGTCGGCAAGCCATCTGTAAAGGATGATCCGATCTCTCTCGGTGAAATCCTTCAAACGGAACGCGAAGTCGAAAGCGATGGTTCTCAGCTCCCATCCGCCTGCCGCCAGCAGTTCATCGCACACCGAAAGAATGCGCTCGCGTGTCTGCGTTCTCAGCTTTGTGAAGGATTTGCCCGCAATTTTCCTGACCAGACCCGTCTTGACCTGGCCTCCACACTGGATTCTAGCCGTTTCCACGTCCCGAAGAATGCATTCAACCAGATTGTTCATCTATCGATGTCAGAAATCAGAATACCGAGAATAAGCTCAGCAAACGGATTACCGAATATTCTACAACTCGGCCCACCGGCAGCAAATCGATCTCTGTAACCCGGTCCAGTATCACCAATAGTAGCAGCGCAATAGAACCGTATCTAAAATACGTCGCAGAAACTGTATAGCTTTTTAAGGATAAAAGGTTTGAGATTACATGCGATCCATCCAGAGGCGGTATGGGCAGGAGATTGAATATCGCCAACGCGATGTTAATAAACAGAAAGGAAAAAAAAACCGAAAAAACCGATTCGAAAGCGCCTGCCGACTTGAAGGGAATAGCAAGGATCACGACTTTCAGGAGAATGACGATCATGACGGCGAATAGAAGGTTTGACAGAGGACCGGCCAGTGCTATGAGTATGTCATCTCTTCTGGGATGTTTCAGATTCTCTCTGTTTATACGAACCGGTTTTGCCCATCCAAACCCGGCAACTAGCAGCAGGATGAATCCTATCGGATCGATGTGCTTGATCGGATTCAAAGTCAACCTGCCCAGTCTCTTCGGAGTGTCGTCGCCCAGTAAAAGAGCTACATAAGAATGAGCCAGTTCATGTACGGTCAGCCCGACCAGAATCGCAGGGACAATCCTTAGCAGTTCCGCAAAAGAAAGATTTAGCAAGACACCTTCCCCCTGTTTCAGCTATAATCGCATGATTTCATCTTACAAAACCTTCAGGCGTTAGCCTTCACGGTGGAGCGGAGCCACCGGCAGCCTGAAGCTCTACATTGAAGAAGCTGCCATTTGAAGGGACTTCCGGACTTCGCCATGGGTGGGTTCGCCGCATGAAGTCACCAGAGACCCGCCAAAAGCCACCTCCTGAGTTCTACCCGAAATCGTAGTCGCAATACCCCCTGCTTCCTCAATACATGGAATAATGGCTGCGGCGTCCCACGGCTGCATGATTGTATCTACAGCCGCATGAATCTTTCCACGGCACACCAATGCGTGTTGAAGGCAATCGCCACAGAACCTGAACCTTCCAGCTTGGCGGATCAGCGCAGTCAATTTGTAGGGAGTCCTTCCTTCATATAATAGAATATCGGACCCATGAACGCCCGAAGCTGATACCGTGGCAGCTTTCAGAGGAACGCCGGCCATCACCTGGACTCGAACAGGCTCCGAGTCGCCGACCTTGAACCAGCAGCCGGAACCCCTGCAAGCATACACGGTTTCTCTCAGCGCAGGAAAGTGGATAACACCCAGAAGCGGTTCGCGATTCTCCAGTAAAGCTATGAGGGTACCGAAAATAGGTACACCGATAGTATACCACGTTGTACCGTCAAGGGGATCAATCAACCACTGATATCGGCAATGTTGTGTCGACGCGTTCTTCGCGCCCAGCTCCTCACCCAAAATCGCATGTCGGGGAAAGCGCTCCACTATCATCTGTCGAATTGTTTCCTCGGCCTGGCGGTCAGCCTCTGTAACTTCACTACGATCCGCTTTGAGTTGAATTGTATGGTCTCGGTAATACCTCATGATATGCTTTTCAGCCGCCTTGGCGAGGCTTAATCCGAAATCAAGATATTCTTTGCTTTGCTCGGCATTCATGGTTTCCAATGCGCACGTGCTGTGCTAATTCAACTCAGGCAATAGATCTCTGGGGGGAAACCCCAAGCCTGGAACGCAGCCAGGGAGCCGTGGAGCTGGCTTTGACAACCAGCCGTTAGGCAACTCCGTTGTGAATCAATCCGTTGCTATCATCACATTACTGGCTTTGATCACAGCATACACCTCTTTCCCTTCCTTGAGATCGAGATTTCGAGATGAAGTTTTGGTGATGATCGAGACAATCTCCACATTGTTGGGAAGAACCACGGTCACTTCCGTATTTACGGCGCCCTCGACAACTTGCTTGATTTTGCCCTTCAGCATGTTTCTCGCGCTGATCTTCATTTAAACAATCCTCCATCTTCGTTTATCTGGGTGAACGGCCCACACACTGCCTCCCTCTCGTGAATATACTGAAATTCGCCCCCAATGGCTCCAGTACTTGCCGCCCGACGGCAGATCTTCGATAGCGTGGCCGGAGGAAGCGCGTTCCTGCACTGCACGTTCCTCACTCTCCGCGCTCCCAATCAAGACTGCATTTCAACCAGCCAGGTCCATATTTCGTATGTAAGCAGACCCGATTGCACAGCAGGATCCTCGTCTGCAAATCGGGCAAGTTCCTCCTTGTCCATTTCAGCTATCGGCATTATCATCGCCCCCAGCGCACCTCCAATAAACGGCCCACCTCGCTCCAGCTTTCCCGTTTCCAACAATCTTTGATAGTATTGTACATGATCCTGGATGCCGGGTTGCTCTCTGAAATCGACTCCCGCCTTCCACATGGGGCCCGGGAGATGCAATAAGAGATACCGGATCTTTTCATTCTTTGCGCTCATGATTGCTCCTGTCTCTGGGCTCGTCCTGGTATTTCATCCGCGTTCGACGATACCGGACCGTTCATTCGAAGAGCTCGCCCAAGCCGAAGGAGGCTGTATAGACGCTCCCAACTCCTCCCAGGAAACTGGCAACATGGAGAGCTTCCATTATCTCGTCTTTGCTGGCGCCATGCTGCATAGCTTGTCGGGCCAGCGAAGAGACTCCTCCCGCAGCTCCATGTACCGCATCGATAACCATGGCTATCAAATACTTAACCTTCGCCGGCAACGCTCCATCCTTGAAGGTATACTCCCGGCTTTGCGACACCCGATCGAAGAACTCGGGATCCAGTCTCCGAACGGTCTCCAAAGGATCTTTGTCCATGTCTTCCTCCTGTACTGTTTTTTGTTTATCCACCAGATACGCTGCAAAAATATCTTCCTCATGAAAAGATCGGTAGCCTGGCAGCCCGGCTCACGGCCACGATCCGCAAATCCGCTTCCGGGAGCGCGCTTGAAAATCAGCAGGGCGCTGAAACGCCGCCGGAACAGGCTATTTCAACTTTTTACGTTCCACCCGTACAACAACCTGTCAACGACCGGTCGGATATAGAGGGAGCTGTGGGTTACCCTGCCGTATCACTTCCTGTTGATTGTAATATATCCTGCCTGTATTTCAACTCCGAACAGCACTGTTTTTATAGGCAGCGTCGAAGCATGGAGCGTTCAGCTCTTGCTCAAGATATATCTCAGCTTGTTGCCGTAGTAGTCGGCCAGGTGGGGATTGTGGATAAAGACCTCGTTCTTGTCATGCTCCAAAGTAAGGTAAGATTTCAGGGGAATGACCGGGCTCTTGGGAAAATTGAAAATATCCTCGACTCTTTTTAGCATGGTGTCGATCGAATACAGCTTATTGGCGTTGGCGTACAACGGCGAGCAGTCGACTTTCAGGCTCTTCAGTTTCTTTATATTCTGCAGGACATTTTCTTTCAGATCCTGTTTGGGCAGAGTGAACCTGTTGTTCAGCGAGTAGAAAATCAGGGTGCTTTCATAGACCCTGGTCAGCTTGGCGATCTCACTGCGCATGGACTCGGCAAAATCCCGGGCTTTGAGGTGGAAATCAGTAGAGATTCCCTGTCCGAACTTTATACACACCCTGGATTTTTCCTGATGAAGCTCCTTTGAAAACGGAGCTTTAAAGAACGTGTAGTAGTGATCGTAGATGTACTTGGCAATCTTTCGTTTTCGTGTCTTGGCTTTGAACTCCCGGAACAGAACATCTTCGGGAATCCGTTCGTAAGATACCGAGACAGGTATGTATTCTGCATCGGTAATTCCCAGATCACGCAGGACCCTGGAGATCAAAATGAACACATGGGGGGACAGCGGGTTAAACATTCCGCTGTAGGAGCGACCATATTTGACTTTGCCGGAGTATGGATCGGTCTCGTATCCCGGAAAAACCAGCACGTTGTAACCTTCCCTTCCCAGGATGCGTTTTAACTGCTTTACGTACAGCCGGCTGTAGGTGTCTCGATCGACGACGATCGGTCTCTTACCCAGGTACTTCATGAGGGGGCTGTACAGCCAGTGGCTGGAGTAAAACGATCTGGATTCCCGAATGCTCATGAATGCCCCGCAGCCCCGCAAGATGGGATCCAGGGGCCCTACAAACAGGTTATCACCGGCCTGAATGACGGTCTTGATGTTGGCTAGGAACAGCCTGCTCTGCAGTAAAAGCCAATCGTACTCACTCTGGTGATCGGGTATGAAGATGAGCCGCTTCCCCCTGTTGGCTTTTTTCTTGATCTGGTCCAGACCTATGGTTTCGACATTGCAGAAACAGCCTTTAAACAGGAAGTGCTCGCATATATAAGAGACAGTACCGAGGGTGCGCCGGTTCCAGTTGTGGTGCAGGAGCCGCAACAGCGTTCGCTCCGGTGGCAGTTTCATTACCTTCGATCCGGTCAGAAAGTATAGTAGCTCCCCACTCGTCTGTAAACTCTTTTATCCTTTGTATTTATGAAACACTCTCCCAGCGCACCCGAGCATCGTAACCCAGATGCCGGACGATATCGGCAATACGCTCTAACGAGCCCGGATTCCCTCCATAAAAAACACGGATCTCCCCGTGGGCGGCGTCTACCTCCACATCCGTAACTCCCTGAACCTTTCTGCCCAGATGTTCTATGGCATATACGCATGAGGCGCAGTTGGCCCCGCTTGCATCCAGAATTGCTTCTTTATCTTTCATACTTTCAATGTATGGATTTCCCCGCCTTCAGACAACCACGGGGAGCTCGTTCTCAACAGTCTCCTGGACTCCCCGTGCATTTGAACGGCCCTCTCCTGCCAATCAATAGTTCAGCACGATCTCTTCGGTCTGGGTTCGGTGAGTGATCTTAACATACAATGTCTGGTTGTCCGCATCGTAGGTCCAGCCGTCGGTATACTGGAAGTACTCGGGATCCGATTTCCAGGGGATGCCATGCATGACTACAGATTGCATCGGCCGTATTCCCTGGATCAACAGGTAGTGAGTACCACCGGTCGGAAAGGAAAAAAAGAAACGGTACTGCTGCTCGTCGATCTTTATCTCCCCAGGCAGGGAAGCTGTCCAAATCCAGCTCCCCGGGTACAGGTAGCTGTAAAGCGGATATTCTCTGGGGGTGTAGCGTGTGGTCGGCAGGAGACCGTATATCCGCTCCGGAGCCAGGAGTTCCTCCCCGGGCTCGATCTCCTGTCCCTGGATGCGCAGCCGGGTTGGAATGAAGCCTTCGGAGTCGGCAAGCCGCAGAGCGGAGTGGATGAGATTTCCTCCCAAGGTGACGTATGAATCTTGAGCCAATAGCTCGCCGGCCCGCATCAAGATTCCACCTGTCCTTACCGACTCGTACAGTTGGACTTCCTCTTGATCTGCGGAGACGGACGCTGCCAGGAACAACCCCCTGGGAGTCTTACGAATCGAGGGTAGAATGAAATGATCGATAATCTCCTTCGCCCGGCTGTAGGTGGCATTACCCACATCGAGGAAACGGATTGCATCAAGATACACCTCGGTCAAGTGCAGCAGGGTGTAGAGCGTCTGCTGCTCCAGTCGAGCGCTGTCGGCCAGCCGCAGCACCTCCTCTACCAGCGAGAAGGGAGCGTGATTGATGATGAAGCATATCAGATCCGGTGTCTCCAGTACCGAAAAATCGGCCGCCCTGATAAGGGCGGTAATACGCTCGATCTCCGCCGCCGCGGCTTCCTGTCGGTGACCCAGGAAGGCGGGCAGATTTCCCAGGTACGCGGCACTCTGATAGACGGACGGATTGTCGCTGTTTTCCAGGAGGAACTGGCGGATATTTCGTGCGACTACCGCAAGGAATCTGCGGTACTCCCCTCGTTTGATCGCCTCCGAAATCAATGCGATGCCAAGGTCGCCTACCAGCTGCTGGCTGCTCTGAGCGCTGGCGAAAACGCTGCTCCAATATTGGTAGGACCGGTTCAGATACAGCCTGACCTGTGATTCCAGCTCTTCACTCTTGACCAGAGGAAAATCCTGGGAAAACCAGTACAGGTAGGGCTGCGGTTCATTCAAAATCCGCTCGAGCACGATCGCCTCTCCGTCCGCTGCGGCCTCGAGGTTTACCTTCAGCCTGCCCTTTTCCGTGTCGATCTCGGATCCTTCGGGGAGGGAGACGAAGACCGTCCCGGCAGGTCCCGTTGCTTCTAGCTCAGGAATACCCCGTACGGGTTCCTGGTCTCCCTGCAGGATAGTGTAGGGCAAAGAAATATTCCTGAGGCTTCCCAGCGACTGCGGTACGATCGGAATGATTCTCACCCGGTCACCGAGAGACCCCTCGACGACGAAACGCAGGACGAATCCGTCGTTGAACTCGATCTCAAATCCTTCCGGAAACTGACTGAAAGTCTCGGGGAGGAGCTTGTTTTGACGGACAGGACCGAACCCACCCAGCAGCGCCGAGGAACGGGAAAAGTGCATACGCACGTTGTGGAAGCGCAGCTCTATCGTCTTCAGGCGCTGACCGCCTCCGAGAGCTTGGGCGTAGGCTCCTGAAAGCGAAAGGTTGCCGGCCGAGGCCTGGAAATCCTTCTGAGACTGAAACTGCATGAACACGAAAAAGAGAATGACCGCTATGTAGATGACCGGAATCAGATAGTATATAGGGGAGAGCTTGCGCACCATGGGCGCTCCATTCTATCACCGAGCCGGGGGACGTTCAACATTGCTTAAAACCGGCCGGATATGCTACCAATGGATTTAGAAGAGCATGAGCCGAACCCGCAGTCAGAGTTTCCTGCTACTCTCAGCATCATTCCTGTTCCTGCTGGCCTTTCTTTCAAGCTGCGCCGGTTCCAAAGCAAGGCAGGCTGAGACCGATGAAGGTATATCCCAGCTACCCAGACAGAGTATCCAGGATTTTATTGAAGAGGGGAACCCGGAGGCCGCATTGAGCGAATACCGGAGCTACCTGCAGCGCCTGGAAGGTCCATCCCCGTCCCTGGAGGACAGACTGCTCCTGGCCCGGCTTCTTTTAGCCGCCGGATATTTCGAGGAAGCTCGAAAGCAGCTTGAGCAGCTTCTAGTGGATTTTCCCGGGTCGGTCGAGGTGCTCCTCGCTCTGGCCTACCTGGAACGGGCCGCCGGCTGCCCGGACAGGGAAAAGCAGTATCTGCAGGCGGCGCTCGCTACAGACAAGAACAATCCCGAGGCCCTGGCGTCCCTGGGAACGATTGCGCTGGAAGAGGAGGATTTCGAACAGGCCGACCGGTTCTTTCGGAGTGCTTTGGAGGCCGATCCGCGTCATCCGGCTGCCCTTCGCGGCTTGGGGCTGGTCTTGCTGCAGGAGGAATGCTACGAGGAAGCGGTCCGCAGCTTCGACGAAGCCCTGGCCGTGGACCCGGAAAATCCCTTGACCTACGCAGACAGAGCCCGGGCGAAAACAGCGTTAAAAGACCGCCGGGGAGCAGTCGCCGATTTGAGCGAAGCGATCCGTCTCGATCCGGATTTCTTCTGGCATTACGTGGATCGGGGAAGGCTGTACCTGCGTCTGGGAGAGCTGGAACAAGCCCACCAGGACTTCTCCCGGGCGATTTCTCTCGACCCGGAGAATTTTCTTCCCTACGTGTACCGGGCCGGTCTGAACGATCGGCTTGATCGCAGCGAACAGGCGATCTGCGACTACGAGCGCCTGCTCGAACTGAACCCCCAATACACTTTCGCCTACGCTTCTCTGGCGGCGTTGTACTATGTCGGGCAGGATTGGCAGAAGGCAGCCGGCGCCTTCCGGAAGGCTTTCGAGTTCCAGCGGGAAGAAGGATCCTACGCATTGCTGGCGACACTCTGTCTCAAACAGCAGAGCCGGAACAAAGAGGCCGAGCTGTACCTGGAGGAGCAGCTGGCCTTCTTTCCGGAAGGGTCCTGGATCAGAGAAATCGCCCGCTACCTGCTGAATCCGGCTCTGGAGGCTGCCGTGGTAAACCGGGCCAGCAGAGAAAGCAACAAGCTGATCCAGGCCCGCATGCTGTTCTACATCGCATCCCAGATGCTGCTGGAGAACAGGAGCGAGACGGCTATCCGCTACCTCTTGATCGTGAAACAGATCGAGCGCCGGGACAGTCTTGAGAAACGGATAGCCGCCCGCCTTCTGGACCGCTACGAGGTCAGGGACTGAACTGCAGCCCGCGGACGGTCTTGTTCTTTTTACGATTAATTGTCACATTCTAGGACGTCATTTCGACCCCGGTGGCCTCGATCCAAACGAGCAGGACAGGTATATGAGCAGAGAAAAAAAACAGGAAAGCAAGGAAAACAGCGGCACCTCGGTACATCTTTCCCTGGGCGGCCGCGAGGTCATCCTGATCGGCACAGCCCACATATCGAGCAGGAGCGTAGAAGAAGTCCGGGAGGTCATCCGGAGTGAAAAACCGGACCGGGTGTGCGTAGAGATCGATGAAACCCGCTACAACTCTCTGGTGGAAAAAAAGAGCTGGCAGAATCTGAACATCGGACAGGTGCTGCGGGAACGCAAGGGATTTCTCCTGCTTGCCAACCTCGTTCTCTCCTCGTTTCAACGACGTCTGGGTCTGGAAATGGGAGTAAGTCCCGGAGAGGAGATGCTCACCGCCGTCAGGGTTTCACGGGAGCAGGGTATTCCGGTCAGCCTCTGCGATCGCGACATCCAGATCACCCTCCGCCGGGCTTGGTCGCGATCCGGCTTCTGGGGAAAGAACAAGATGCTGGCCGCCATGCTCAGCTCGGTATTCAGCCGCGAGAAGCTGGATCCGGAGGAGATCGAAAAGCTCAAGCAAAAGAGCACCTTCCAGACGATGATGGACGAGCTGGCCTCGTTCCTGCCCTCGGTCAAAGAGGTGCTGATCGACGAGCGGGATCGCTACCTGGCCACCCGGATCTTCAATGCAGAGGGCGCAAAGATCGTGGCCGTCATCGGAGCAGGGCACGTAAGCGGAATCGTGGAAAATCTGAAAAAGCTCGAGTCGAAGACGCTGGAAAGCGATATCTCCGCTCTGGAGACCATCCCTCCTCGCAAGAAAATTTCCAGGATTCTTCCCTACCTGGTCCCGGCCCTGATCGTGGCCCTGATCGTAGCCGGTTTCTTGCGCTCCGGCTGGCAGCTCAGCCTGTCGATGATGTGGAAATGGGTGCTGGTCAACGGCACCCTGTCGGCCGTCGGCGCCCTGCTGGCGCTCGCCCATCCGATAACGATCGCGGCGGCCTTTGCAGGCGCCCCGATCACCTCCTTGAACCCGACCATCGGGGTGGGTCTGGTAACCGGGGTCCTGGAGGCCGCCCTGCGCAAACCGCGGGTCACGGATTTCGAAAACCTGCCCCAGGACCTGTTGACCTTTAAAGGGTTTTTCAGGAATCGCATCACCCACATTCTGCTCGTGTTCCTGTTTTCCAGCATCGGCAGCTCGCTTGGCACGTTCATCGGCATCCCCTACCTCACCTCCCTGCTGCGTTAGGCTTTTAAGAGCTGCCGCCGGGCTCGGCTTCTGAAGGTCCGCCAGGCTTCTTGTGTTTCCGCCGGGCTGTCGGTAGAATGGTTGTATGGTAACCGAAGAGATGATCAAGCGCCTGCCCAAAGTGGAGCTCCACGACCATCTGGACGGAGGGGTAAGGCCTAAGACAATCGTGGAGCTGGCCGACCTGTACAAAATCGACCTGCCAACCCGCGATCCGCAGGAACTGGCCGCCTGGTTTCACCGGGGCGCCGACCGCAAGAACCTGGGCTTGTACCTGGAAGGATTCGACACCACCATATCGGTAATGCAGACAGAGCAAGCCCTCGAACGCATTGCCCGCGAGACGATCGAAGACCTGGCCGAGGACAACGTGGTATACGTGGAGACCCGCTTTGCGCCGGTGCTCCATCTTCAGCGCGGCCTTAATCTGGAAAAGGTTGTGCAGTCGGTGCTGCGGGGGCTGGAGGCGGGTAGAGAGAAAACAGGCGTGCAGTTCGGCCTGATTCTCTGCGCCATGAGGGACCAGACGGTAAGCCTGGAGACCGCCGAGCTGGCCGTGGCCTTTCGGGAGAAGGGGGTGGTCGGCTTCGATCTGGCCGGGGATGAGTACGGCCATCCGCCCAAGAAACACCTCGACGCCTTTGAGTTCATCCGACGCATGAACTTCAACATAACCATTCATGCCGGGGAAGCCTTCGGCATGGAGTCGATCTGGCAGGCGATTCAGTACTGCGGGGCCCATCGCATCGGGCACGCTACCCGCCTGCTCGAGGACATGTCGGTCCGGGGCACCCGCATCGAGAAGATGGGCTCCCTGGCTCACTTCATCCGGGACAAGCGCATTCCCATGGAAATGTGCCTGTCTTCAAATATTCATACCGGGGCCGCCGCCTCGCTGGACGAGCATCCCTTCCCGATCTACTACCGCAATGACTTTCGAGTGTTTCTCGGGACGGACAACCGGCTGATGAGCAACACCAGCCTAGGCAAAGAGATGCACCTGGCGGTCAATCACTACAACCTTACCCTGCGGGACCTGGAGAAGATCACGATCAACGCCATGAAATCCGCCTTCATCCACTACGACGAGCGCATCAAGATCATCTTCGACACCTTAAAACCGGGGTATGCCCGCTTGCGGGAAGAAATCACCTCTTTATCCTGAAGCGGAGCTCTCGAGGCCATGATTCCCGAAAACGTCCGATCGGTACTGGAAAAAAACAGCCTGAAGGCGATTGTGTTCGAGCAGGGAAGCACTCCCACTGCGGTCCTGGCCGCCGAGAAGCTGGGGGTCAGGGTGGGCCAGATCGTCAAGTCCCTGCTTTTTATCAGCAAGGACAAGCGCTGCTTCATGGTGCTATGCCCCGGCGACCTCAAGGTATCCAATTCCAAGCTCAAAGCAGCCGTGGGCGCGAAGACCCGCATGGCCACCTCCGAGGAGACTCTGGCCGCCACCGGTTTTCAGCCCGGAGCGGTGTGCCCCTTCGGCGTACAGGGGGTGGAGATCCTCATAGATGTGCATCTTCAGATGTACAGCACGATCTATCCGGCAGCCGGTACGGACAGCTCGGGCGTGCCCATGAGCTTCGAGCAGCTGCGGCGTATCACCGGCGGCAGGCTCTGCGACTGCACCGCGGAGTGAGTTTTCCCGCTGCCTCGAGATCACCCGATGCAATACGCCGGTTCCAGTTTTTCCACCCGCCGCCGGCCGGCGCCACTATCGGCGTAAACTTGACTTTTCCGCCAGGCTGTTTTACCGTTTCCTCCATCGTCTGTCGATGTTCACTTGGAACAACCGCAGTCTCTTGTGAGGATGGCGGTTGGATATCCGGCCCCGAAGCAGGAGCCGGGGACTCGGCGGGCCAAACTGCCGGTTCAGTAGACCGGCAAACGGCTGACAGGAGGTTCCCATGGCCGATCTCACAGCTACCTACATGGGGTTGAAACTGCGAAACCCGATCATCGTCTCCAGCTCCAGCCTGACCAACACCGTAGACAAGGTCAAGCGCTGCCAGGATTCGGGCGCCGGGGCGGTGGTTTTGAAGTCTCTTTTCGAAGAACAGATCGAGGCCCAGACAGAGGAAATCGAGGAAGATTCCTGGCCGTATCCGCACCCTGAGGCCTTTGATTATGTGCGCCAGATGGGAATGCGTCTCGGCCAGAATGAGTACTTGAAGCTGATCGAAAGCGCCAAGAAGGAAGTCTCCATCCCGGTGATCGCCAGCCTGAACTGCATCACCCCTAAATGGTGGAACAGCTACGCCGAAGATATCGCCAGGGCCGGAGCGGACGCCATCGAGCTCAACATTGCCATCATGCCCACCGACCCCGAGCGGGGCGCCGCTGAGATCGAAAGGGCTTACCTGAGGCTCGTCGAAGGCATCCGCCGCCGGGTGGAGCTGCCCATCGCCGCGAAGATAGGCCCGTACTTCACCTCGCTTCCCCAGATTACCCGCGAGCTGCGCAACGCGGGAGTCGCCGCCCTGGTTTTGTTCAACCGCTTCTACCAGCTTGACATCGACATCGAGAAACTTCAGCTCACCCCGGGGTATCACCTTAGCTCACCGGAGGAAATCTACCTCCCCCTGCGCTGGATCGCCATCCTTGCCACACAGGTAGGCTGCGACCTGGCCGCCTCCACGGGGATTCACGATGGGGAGGGAGTGATCAAACAGCTGCTGGCCGGAGCCCGGGCGGTTCAGCTGTGCTCCAACCTCTACCAGAAGGGCATGGGCCGGATACAGGTCATGCTCGACGAGCTGAAAGAGTGGATGGACAGCCACGAGTACCGGACGATCGAGGAGTTCCGCGGCAAGATGTGCATGGAACTCAGTGATAAACCGGAGTATTACGAGAGGCTGCAGTACATAAAGGTATTCGTAGGCCTGGAGTAGCTCTTAAGATTGCGGCTCTGAGCCGCCTGAGCCCCTGGGGATTTTGGGAAGCGGACCCCTCGGGCCGTTGTACCTCCCCATTCAGGGTCCATCCTTTACGCCAGTTACCCGCCGCTGTAAGAAGGGGCTGATGCGGGTCACCACCTCGTAGTTGATCGTACCCGCCCAATCGGCCATGGTCTCGGCGCTGATACGCTCCTCCCCGTCCCGGCCCAGAAGCACCACCTCCTCTTCGAGCCGCACTCCGGGTATGTCGCTGACGTCGACCATGGTCAGGTTCATGCACACCCGGCCGACCACGGGAGCCCGCCTGCCGCGAATGAGCACGTAGGCATTGTTGCCGAGCCCGCGATCGTAGCCGTCGGCGTAGCCTACGGGCAGCACGGCCAGCCGAATGGCTCTGGTAGCCCTGTAGGTACAACCATAGCCCACGTAGCTGCCCTCGGGCAGGCTCTTGAGCTGCACGATGCGGGCTTTCCAGGTCAGGACCGGCTTCAGCTCGGGTACGCGGCGCCGGCCCAGGAGGGTGGAAAGGTAGGTTTCCCTGGAAGGCCACAGCCCGTAGACGCCAATTCCGGCCCGTATCAGACTGAAGTGCGTCTTGCTGAACAGGATCGCCGCCGCCGTGGCGGCGGTGTGGACGAACTCCGGTTTTAAGCCGTGTCGCTTGAGGGCTTCCAGCGCCCGCCGGAAACGCTGGAGCTGGAACTGGGCGTACTCGTGATTCAGGGTGTCCTCGATGTTGGCGAAATGGGTGGAGACACCGGCCAGGCGTACTCCCGGCGTCCGGGCCAGAAGTTCCAGGAATCCTTCCACCTCCTCAGGCAGAATTCCCTGCCGGCCCGTCCCCGTCTCAATCTTGAGGTGCAGGCGGGCAAGGCTTCCAGCCCGGCCGGCGGCCTCAAGATCGACTCTGGAAAGGGCCTCCAGGGTTTCCCGATTGTACACGGTCAGATCCAGGTCCCTGGCGGCCGCTTCTCCGACGGCCTTCAAGGGCACGTGCCCGAGAACCAGAATCGGCCTCTTTACCCCGATTTCCCGCAGCTCGATCCCCTCCTCCAGGGAGTTGACGCCGAACCAGTCCGCGGATCGCAGCAGAGGCACCATCTCCCTCAGGCCATGACCGTAGGCATTGGCCTTGACCACGGCACAGAGACGTGTACCCCGCTTCACCCCTTTGCGTAGCTCCTTCAGGTTGTGATCCGGGGCCTGCGCGTCCAACTCAATCCATGCCAAATCGCCCATGGACCACAGAATACACGCAAGTGCGATCCCTTATCAATGGCGTAGGCCTGCAGGGTCCAGGATTACGGACGGAGGTTTTTTCCTTGTTGCCGGGCTCTCGGCCACGGGAGGAAGCTTTGAGTTTCCTTGAGCTGCGATCCAACAATGGGATATTATAACAGGGCCGTGATCCCAATGCGCATAGAGCAAGCCCTCGAAAGACTGAAGCAGATCGGAGCGCTCGGTCCGCTGTGGCTCAGGCTGGCCGTAGCATGCGTACTGGCTGCCGTAATTGCCCTGGTCCTGGTGATCCTGGCGATGCGCATCAGATTTCGGAGAGAAGTTTTGGCGCTCGTCGAGACCCCGCGGCGGGCGCCGCTTCTGAGACGGCGATATTCGAAGAGGGTGCTCCGGCGCCGCTCGGCCCTGGTCGAACGGCTGGCTTGCAGGCAGGCGGGCGGTCTCGTTTCCCTGCTAGGCCTGGACGATATCTGGGTCGAGCAGCTTCGCCTCAAGGGCAGGCGGAGGGACTTCGAGCGGGTTCTGAGATATGCCGCCGACAAAGGCTCATTCCAGTGTTTCCTGGAAAGCCTGAACAACAAGAGCCGCAGCGGCTTGCTGGTTTCCTGGTTTCAGGAAAGCGGGGAGTCCCGCTGCCTGCGCCGGCTGGCCCTCTCGGGCAGGGGAGAGCCTTTCGAGGGCCGCCCGGCCCTCGAAATTTTCAAAGAAAGACTCCCCGAGCTGCGGGAGATGACCGGAGACCCGGAATGGCTCTGCCGCTACTTTGCGTTTAAGTTGCTGCTTCACGACCCCGATCCCCGCTCGCAGCAGGCCGTCTGGCCGGCATTGACGGACCCCCATCCCCTTGTGCGCAAAACAGCCGCCATCGAGCTGGCCACCCAGCAGCGGGAGCGGCTCTACGACCAGCTTCTGCTGCTGAGCCTGGAGGATCCGGAACGGGAAGTACGCCGGATAGCCTGGGAGAGGATTCGACGGGAGTTTCACGATTTGCACTGCCTCGATCCGCAGATCATTAGCGCGGAGCAGGCCCTCCACGTTCTCGAGCTGCTGGAGCCGGGCAGCAAGAGCGATGAAAGCCTGGCCCTGTTCTGGGTGGGATCGGATAACCTCGAGCTGCGCCACTCGGCTGCCTCGTTTCTGAGACGCTGCGGGGCACTGAGGCGGCTTTGCCTGGAGGTTGATTACGGCGACCCCGATACCTTGGCCCGTAACCAGGATCTGCTCTGTAAAGCCAGCGAGGTAAACGTCAGCTCCTTTCTGTCGGTGATCCGGGAAACCCGTAATCCTGCTACCCTGCAGATCTGTGCCCGGGTCCTGGCCGAGAACGGCGACCGGAATCACATCCACACCCTGGCCAGAAAGGTTTTTTCCCGCTTCTACGGGCAGCCGGAGCTCGTCGAGCTGTACCGGGCTACGGTACGGTGCGCAGCCAGGCGGGGCAGCGAGCTGGCCCTTGAGCTGCTCCTGCGGGAGACTTTCCGCTGGAAAAACAACCCGGAGCGGATAGCTTTTCTGCTCGACCAGCTTCCGGCTCGCGGTGATTTTATTTTCCTGGACAGCCTGCTCGGCTTCTTCACAAACGTCGATTTTCCGGCCAGGGACGCCCTTAGGAAAGCTTTGAAGCGAATGGCCCGTTCCGAGGTCCTCGAGGATGTGTTGAATATCCTCCGCTCTGCCCCGGCGGGCTGTCCTCACCCAGTGCGCATGGATGCGGTCAGGCTGCTGGCCGAGCTCGAGCTTCCCTACTGCCTGCAGATCTTGCTGGAGAATCTCCCCCTCCTCCCTCCTCAGGAAGCCCGGGAAGCGCTCGCCGTGCTGGCCCACTATCCGCAGACACAATTCCGTGAAGCGGTTACCCGGATGCTCACCTGTCTGGACGCCGGGACAAGAATGGCCTTGATCGCCGCCCTGCCCGCCAGCAGCGACCGGGAGCTGGTCAAGGTGGTCCGCCGAGCCCTCGGTGACGCCGATCCCGAGGTACGCATGGCGGCGGTACGGTCGCTGGTCGACTATGGGGATGCCCGTTCTCTGAATCAGGTGGCCGCCCTTCTTCGCGATCCCGTCGCCCGGGTACGCTCGGAAGCAGGCCGGGCGCTCGGCTCCTTCGGCTGTGAAGGCGCCCTGATAAGCCTGAAGCAGGTTCTCGGCGACGAGTACGAGATGAATGCGGTCAAGCTGGCCTGTATAGAGGGGCTGGGAGCTTCCGGTTATCCGGCGGCCGTAGACATCCTGGTGGAACAGCTCGAGAAGTCCGAAGGACTGGACGAGGCGGTCGTACAGGCCCTGTCCCGCAGGCCGGACAAGCCGAGGTTGATCCGTATGGTGGAGCTCTACAATGGCTGTCCGTCCACGGTGCAGGAACGTATCGCCGCCTCCTTCACGCTTATGCGGGAACGCGGAGAGCAGGGGGCGGCGGCGCTATTGGGAGGGATTGCCCCCTCCCTCAAGCCCTCCCTCGACTCGATCTTGGAGAAGTCCGGCTACGTGGAGCAGCGGATAGCCAGGCTAGCTCACCGGGAGCGCGGGGTGCGGCGGGAGGCCGCCGCTTTCCTTGCCCTGGTTGGAACCCTCTCGGCCTTCCGGGGCCTGGTTATCGCCGCCCGGGACCCGGACGAGGAGGTAAGGCTCAAGGCCACTGCCGCCCTGAAGAAGCTGGAGAGCGAGGAGGGCAGAGATATCCTCGCCTCCCTCCGCAACGACCCGGATGCCAGGGTACGTAAAAGCGCTCTCTGGGCTCTCGAGCGTCTGCAGGCGGAAGTCCTATAAGAGTACAAGATTCATGGACGAGGAACTGCAGTCAATCTGGTTCGACGAAGCCGAAGGGCAGGTCTGCATCATCGATCAGCGCCATCTTCCCCACCGCCTGGTCATCGAAAAAATCGAGGATCTGGAGCGGATGTGCATCGCCATACAGGAGATGCACCTGCGCGGAGCGCCCCTGATCGGGGTAGCCGCGGCCTACGGCATGTATCTAGCCTGCCGGTGCGTCCAGGGCGGAAAGCGGACCCTGGACCTGGGCGAGGCGTCCCGCCGGTTGCTGGCCACCCGACCCACCGCCGTGAATCTGGCCTGGGCGGTGCAGCGGCAGCTCGATTCTCTGCGTAATCTTCACGATCCACACGCCAGGTCCGCCGCGGCTCTGATCACGGCCCGTGAGATCGAGGCGCAGGACATAGAGCGCTGCCGCCTTATCGGCGAGAATGGCCTGCCTCTCATCGCCGCGATCTACGAGCGCAACAGCCGGCGGGTCAACGTGCTGACCCACTGCAACGCCGGCTGGTTGGCCTGCGTACGCTACGGCACGGCTACGGCACCGATTTACGCCGCCGTACGGGCGGGAATTCCCGTTCACGTCTGGGTCGACGAGACCCGGCCCCGCAATCAGGGAGCCCGCCTCACCGCCTGGGAGCTGGGACGGGCCGGAGTGCCGCACACGGTAATCCCCGACAACACGGGGGGTCACCTGATGCAGCACGGACAGGTCGATCTGGTGATCGTGGGCTCGGACCGCACAACCCGCCGCGGGGATGTGGCCAACAAGATCGGGACCTATCTCAAGGCCCTGGCTGCCCGGGACAACGGCGTTCCCTTCTACGTAGCCCTGCCCTCCTCGACCATAGATTGGAATGTGAGCGATGGTGTGGCCGGCATCCCCATTGAGGAGCGTGATGCCGAGGAGGTTCGCTTCGTACGGGGCCAGCTCAGGGGAAAAGCAGAGCCGGCGGAGGTGAGCATCCTGCCCGACAACAGTCCGGCCGCCAACTACGCCTTCGACGTCACCCCCGCCCGGCTGGTCAGCGCGCTGATCACTGAAAGAGGGGTGTGTCCGGCCACCGAAGCGGGAATCGCTTCACTGTTCGGCCGCAACCCGGCCCGCGCCGGCTCCTCCTGAACCTCAGCAAGGGCCGGCCCAGCGGGAGAACGCTCGCGGCTCAGGCGAAGGGAAGCTCAGTGTAAATACTCTTCCACGGACCCCGAAAGCTCCCAGAACCGGACCTTGTACAGCTCGTCGGGGTAGCGGGCGAGCCTGTTGATTGCGATCACCGAGGCGTCCCGCTGGCTGATGTGCTCCCTGAGAGCCAGCATCTGTATATCCCGGTAGGCCAGGCCCGACTCCGGATCGGCCAGCCGGGAGTCCACCCCGACCAGCCCCGTGTAACGGTCCTGCTGGCCGGGGTCCACCGAAACTAAATGACCCTTCACGTAGTCCCTGCCATCCTGGCGAAGCTGTTCCAGGGCCTTGGCTACCAGATCGCCCACCGCTTCGTGCTCGAAATGCTCGTGAGCCGCCGACTTCCCGTCCGGCGAGACTACTACCTGCGGCCGGAAGCCCTCCAGAACCTCGATCAATCTGTCCACAAGCTCCTGTTCTCCGCCCCAGCCCCGGATCACTTCCTCCGGCGGTACGACGTCTCTTTGGCTGTTGTAGGGCCGGTTGCCCAGGCCCCAGCGAATGTACAGCTCCGCTCCCAGAATCGACAGGGCTCGGGTTGCTTCCACCACCCGCACCTGCGACAGTGACTCACCCTTGAGCGGCCGGGCCGGGTAGATGTCCCCGATTTTTCGCTGGGGATACAGGTCCAGTCCGGCCTCGCCGTCGGTAAACAGAAGAGTGACGATTCGCTTTCCCGAGCGGGAAGCCCTGGACATGAGCGTCCCGAAATCGATGCTCTCGTCGTCTGGATGGGCGTGAATGAACAGCATATCGACGGCGAAAAAATCGATCGGCCTGCCGGGTGCGATGACCCGCACATCGGTCCGCCGCGGCTGAGGCGCTGCCCGGCTGCGGACGGCTGCCACGGTCTTACTCTCTCCGTCGATCCTTCTGGCTGCAGCGACGGCCGCCGCCGGC
>CAYMEK010000015.1:0-10241 GCA_964389305.1 uncultured Spirochaetaceae bacterium | reverse complement strand
GCCGCCGGCCGTGCTGCCGGTTGCTGTGACTCCTCCTGTTCCGGCCGCGCTGCCCGTTCCAGCGCCTGTTCCGGTTTCGGCTGCGCTGCTCTTTGCCGTGGCGCTTCCGTCGCTTGCACCTTTGACGGAGCTGCGACCGGGCCTGGCCAAGCCGCAGGCTGTTCCGGCGACGCTGCCGGCGCAGTCGCCCTCGGCCGTACCTCCGCCACCCGCGGCACGGAAAGCGCAGCCGCCGAAACCGGCTCCGGGGCCATGTCCGTACGGTTCTCTACGGGGCGGCCTTCGGCCGGTACGGAGGCGACAGCCGCCATCGGCAGACTTGCGGCTTCCGTCGGGTCGCTGTTCGGCAACTCCGCCTCCCCGGAGCTGGGCAAAGCGGGAAGCTCGCGGGCCGCCTTGGCCACCAACTCGCCGGAAGGTCCGGCCACCGCCTGCCGGAACAGCAGCGAGAGGGCCAGAAGTACCGCCACGACTGGAAACTGCCATGACAGGGCGGGCTTTTTCGGAGCAGGCAGCGCCTGCTCCTGGATCGAAGCGTTCTTGAACTCCAGGCGATACGAGCCGAAGATGATGCGATCTCCCGACCTGAGCTGCTTCTCCCGCCGCGGCAAGCCGTTTACAATGAGTGGGGTCTCCGATACCAGCCGGGCTTCCCCCTGCCGGTAATCGATACGGAAGCGGTCCTGTCCTCCCGCCAGGCTCGGCAGTAGCAGGTCGGCTACGCCCGCCGAGGAGACCACCACCGGATAGTAGTCGAAGTTGTAGAGACTGAGGGACCCTTCCCGGCCGCGCACGCTGAGCTGGAGGTTGAAAAAAAAGCTCGGAGCGCGGCGGACTTTCCGCATGGCGGACAGCCAATGCAAGGACTTGCCCAGGGCGAGTATGACCAGCAACAACCCAACGATGAGCAGGATCCAGGACACGGCCAGCAGCAGCCAGTGGTGGAGTCTTTCAGGGGAAAGCCGCTGGCCGCTCCCAACGGAGGGATAGCCGTTTTCCCTGCCGGCGGCAGCCGCGGCCCCGCCGCCGGGCGCCTGTCTCGCACCCGTCCTTTCACCGGCCTCGAGAGACTCCGGTCCCCTCCTGAAGCCGATCTCCTCCGGACCTCTTGGTGGTTCGTCCAACTCGGCGTACAGCGTTCCGCAGAGCCAGGACGAAAGCGCGGCTGCGACGATCAACACCAGCACCGCCGGGCGCTTCGTACCGCAGCGGCTCAGGACCTTCATGGGCTGAAGCAACTCCGGGCGGCTTCCGCCAACGAGGAAACCGGAAAGCAAACTTCCGGGACCGCAAGGCTGCGGTCTTTGAAGTGCGGCATCACCAAGCGGCTGAAATCCATCTCCTGCACAGCCTTGATGCGACCGTCGAGGTGGGGAACCGGGTGCACTTCACCGGCCAGGCTCACCTCCCCGACCACGGCCGTCCGCAGCGGTACCGGCTGGTTGATCCGGGCAGAGTACAGCGAGAGACTCAAGGGCAAATCGATTCCGACTTCGCTGATGCGTATGCCCCCGCCAACATTGACGTAGATATCCTGGTCGGAGAGGCGCACCTTGAGGTGCTTCTCGAGCACCGCCGCCATGCGGGATACCCGGGCGGAATCGATGCGCTCCGAGAAAACCCTCGACACTCCACCCTTGGCAGGCACAACCAGGCTCTGGATCTCCACCAGCAACACGCGGGAGCCCTCGTACACGGGGCTTACCGTCACACCCGGAGGTTGTTCGTCCTGACGGCTGGATAGAAACAGGGCTGCCGGGTCCCGAACCTGTTCCAGGCCTTTCTCGCCCATCTCGAAGATGCCGATCTCATCGACCGAGCCGAAGCGATTCTTGGCTGAGCGCAGGATGCGGATATCTGCGCTGCCGGTCTCGAAATACAGCACCGCGTCCACCATGTGCTCTATGACCTTGGGCCCGGCGATGTAGCCCTCCTTGGTCACGTGGCCGACCAGAAAAAGGGCCGCTCCATGGACCTTGGCCCAGTCGATGAGCTCCTGGCTGCAGAGCTTGATCTGATTGACCGTGCCCGGAACACTCCCGATGTCCTCGGAGTGTACCGTCTGGATCGAATCCACAATCACCACCACCGGTTTGAGCTGCCCGCAGACTCGCAGCAGGGAAGCCAGCTCGGTGGAGCAGAGAATCTCTATGCGTTCGCTCTGGACGGCCAGCCGGTCGGCTCGCAGCCGGATCTGTCCGGGCGACTCCTCTCCGGAAATGTACAGCGCACGTCCCCCGGTGCGCACACGGGAGGCAAGCTGCAGCATAAGGGTCGACTTGCCGGTGCCCGGCTCGCCGGCAATGAGAACGGCCGAGCCTTTCATTACCCCGCCGCCCAGAACGCGGTTCATCTCCTCGAGCCCGGAGTCCAGGCGCAGCGCTTCCCTGGTCTCCACAGCGGATAGAGGGATGGGCAGAGGAGTTTGATGCGCCTTGAGCCGCTGCGGCGATGTCCCTCGATCCGTCTCCTCGAAACTGTTCCAGCTTCCGCATTCAGGGCAGCGCCCCAGCCATTTCGGCTCCCGGTGCTGGCAGACGGTGCAAAGATAGCTGGTTTTCGACTTCGATCCGGCGATGGCCGAACCTCCTTCCCGGAATCCGTGGTGCGTGACCAGCAGGAATCTATCTAGTTGATCGGCACAGACTGCCTCCCGGGCCAGTAAAAACCCAGGGCTTTGGCTATGACTCCTGTTCGTCGGTCCCCGGCGGTGTATAAGCACCGCCGAAAAGACCCGATCCCCGATGCTCGGGTAACCGTAAGCCAGAACCTCCGTTTCTCGTGGCTGGAAATTCGACTCCGTTATATGCTACTCATTGCATAATGCAGATTTCTCAGGCAGATTTTCGCACGGTTCGGATTATTAGGGGCGCAGCCTCCTTCCTGCTGCGCTACAGCCTCTACCAGGACGGGGAGGAACGCCTTCCGGAAAGTATCGTCTGTAGGGGTGATACCGTGGTGGCCTACTTTCTCACCTCCACCATCCGGGATTTCATCCTGTCCGAACACAGCGGATTTTCCGTCCAGCGGAGCTGGAAGATCGTTCCGGAGGGGGCCTTCGCCCTCTCCTTCTGCCTGGATATCCTCGACGCCGCAGAGATCCCCTGCCTGTTCCCGGGGATCTATGCCGCACAGACCATCCCGCAGCAGCCCTTCCTCGCCTCTGGCGTCCGTACCGCCTATGCCAACGCCCTCTACCTTTTCAGCGAACCCGAATCGATTCTGATATTTTCTGACCCTCCGCGTTCGGCTATGGAAACAGGCAGCATCGAGCTAAAACGCCACTCCATCGAAGAGGAGACGCTGCTGCGAACGGAAGTGCGGATTCCGGCCGCCCTTTCGAGAGAGGGCGAACAAGCTGCGAAAACCGCCAAGAAAAATCCGCTTCCGGACTATTTCCAGAGCAATGGCGACTTCGAGTACGCCCTGCGTCTCAACGTGGTGACCGCCCCGCCGCAAGAGATACACAAACGGGCAATCACCGCAGTCCTCGAACGCAATCGGGCCAGGTTTCACCCTCCCCGGCGAATCTCGGCCGTCAGCATCGGGGAGCGAATCAGAAAACAGATCCGCGATTGCCTTGACATGTTTCTCGTCGATCGGAGCCCTCTGTGCGGTCTGCGGGCAGCAGAGCGCTCCTCCACCCTGTCCTCCGCCGCTTCCTGCACCATGGCGCTGCTCCTTCGACGCTTCTGCCGTGATGACGCGGAGCTGGCCGAGCTGGCGCTCCGGCTGGCCGATTTTGCTCTGACGGGCCAGCATCCGAGCGGGCTGTTTTATCCCACCTACCATCTCGATCGCCGCTCCTGGCTGGAGGTCGATAAGGATCCCGAGGATCCCCCGGAGCCATCCATCGAGCGGTCGGCCGCAGTGGCCGTCATGCTGGCCGCTTTGATCAGGGAGCTCCGCGCACAAGCATCTGCCGCCGGCCGCTATCTCCATGCGGTTACCCGTCTGGCCGACGCTCTGCTTGCTTCGGCCAATCAGCCCGGCGGCCTGCTGCATCCCGACTCGTATATCTCCACGCCTCAGGGAGACGGCGCTCCGTCTTTGGTCGAGTTGCTGCTCCAGGTATACGAGCTGACTGCCAAAGATGCCTATAAAAAAGCGCTTTCTGCGCTTACACCGCGCTTCTGTAAAGAATCGGTACAGACGATCCCCATTTCGGGTTGGGATGGCAGAAGCGCAAATCTTGAACCCGCCCTGCAACAGGCGCACGCAGCAGTGCTGCTGGCCGGCTCGCAGCACACCGTTAGAGGGCTTAACAGCTATTTTGTGGCCCTTCTGCCGTGGCTGCATCTCAACTACGGTGATCCAGAGCAACAGTTCAATACACTGGGTGGTTTGCACAGCCGTCTCGATGAGAACAGGCTGGTGTTTCGCGGCTTTGAGATGGCCTATTTGCTGATGAAAATCAACGCCTGCATAGGGAAGGACAGGCGCCTGAAAAGCCTGGGCGCGCTCATCTCCCGGCTTGTTTCCTTCACCCTCCAGAAACCGATGGGCACCTCCTTCTATGCACCCGAGGAAACCGAGGCCGAGAAGTTCGGTGCCGTGGACTGCACCATCTGGGTACGGGAACTACTGTACCTGACCAGGCTTCACGAGGAGTTCCCCCAGGTTTTCCAGCATCCATAGCCTACAGGCCGGGAAAGGACGGAGAGGACGGTTCAGCAGGCTTCGTAAATCCGGCGGGCGATGGGAATCCGCCGGCCGGTTCCGAAGGCACGGGGACTCACTTTCAAAACCGGGGGAGCCTGCCTGCGCTTGAACTCCGCCTTTCCCACCATGCTCAGGACTTCCCGCACCAGCTGCCTATCGTAGCCCTGGGCGGTGATCTGCTCACAGGTCTGATTCCGGATGATGTACAGCTCGAGGATGCGGTCCAGCAGCTCATAGGGCGGCAGAGTATCCTGATCCGTCTGGTCCGGCCGCAGCTCGGCGCTGGGGGCTTTGTTCAGCACGGACTCCGGGATGATCTGCCTGTCGCGATTCAGGCTGCGGGCCAGGGCGTACACCTCGGTCTTGAACAGGTCCCCGATTACGGCCAAGACGCCGGACATATCCCCGTACAGGGTGCAGTAGCCGGTGGCCAGTTCGGATTTGTTTCCCGTGGTGAGCAGCAGGGAATGGAACTTGTTGGAGTAGGCCATGAGCAAAAGACCCCTTATACGAGCTTGCAGGTTTTCCTCGCTGGAATCCGGGTCGCGTTCCTGAAACACCGGAGCCAGGGTTTCCAGGCTGGCCTGAAATATATTTTCGATCGGGAGAGTCTGTAGACTCAGGCCCAGATTCTCCGCCAGCGACCGGGCGTCCTCCCGGCTGCCTGCAGAGGAATAGCGCGAAGGCAGGGCGAACACGGTGACATTCTCCGCCCCCGCCGCCTCGGTAGCCAGCACCGCAACCAGACTGGAGTCGATTCCGCCGGAAAGTCCGACGTGCACGCGGCGGAATCCGCATTTGGCCAGGTAGTCGCGGATGCCCAGCACCAGCGCCTGCTCGAGCTCCAGGTATTTATCATCCCTCAGCTCGATCGCGGGCCCCAGCCTGGTTGTATCGATGATCTCCAGCTTTTCCTCGAATCCGGCGGCCAGGAATACAAGCTCGCCCTCTGCCGAGGTTACCAGGGAGCGGCCGTCGAAAATAAGGCTGTCATTCCCGCCCACCATGTTCACGTAGACCACCGGCACACCGGAAGACTTGCCGATGCCGGACAGCAGCTCGAAGCGAATCTTCAACTTTCCTGAATAGAAAGGGGAAGCCGACGGCGCGAAAATCAGGGTCGCCCCCTGATCGAGCAGATCCTTTACCGGGTCCACCGGGTAGTGCAGAGCCGCAGGTTTCTCCGCTTCCCACCAAAGATCTTCGCAGATGGCCACGCCGACCCGTTCGCCTTTGAACTCGATCACCCTCCGGCTGGCCGCCGGCTCGAAGTAGCGGGCTTCATCGAATACGTCGTAGGTGGGAAGGAGCGATTTCGCCTGGGTGAGCAGGATGCGCCCGTTGTGGATCAGGGACACCGCATTCACCAGGGGTTTGCCGGCCTGGGACCTGTTTTTATCCACATAGCCGACCAGCACCCCTATGCCTTCGGGAACGCTGCGCTGGATCCGGTGCAGGGTCTTCAGATTCGCCTCCACGAACGAGCCCTGATCCAACAGGTCCATGGGTGGATAACCGCAGATACACATCTCGGGAAACAGAATGGCCTCCGCACCCAGCCGGCGAGCCTCGCCGACATAGGCGAGTATCTTGTCGGCGTTGCCGGAGAAGTCTCCGATTATCGGGTTGATCTGACCGATCCCCAATTCCACTGCGGCACCTCCGCCTGATCTACTGGATTTCCTCCCCCAGCTGCATTCGGCCGCGGGCAATCCTGGATGATACCATACTATGAAGGAGCGCTTTCCGTCACCTTCTGGATCCTGCAACCCGCTCTGGCTTAAAGCAACAGAAACTGGTAGAGTAGGCGGACAACCTTGACCGGAGGATCGCATGGAAGGTTTCGAGAAAATCCTGGTTCTGGACAACGAGGTCGAGGCGCACCTTCTGGGCTCGCTGCTCGAGGACCGAAATATACCTCATCTGATGCGCTCCTATCACGACAGCGCCTATGATGGGCTGTGGCAGTCCCAGCAGGGTTGGGGCCACGTCGAGGCGCCGGAACGATTCCGGGAGACCATTCTGGAAATCTACCGGAACCTGAAGGAAAAGCCCCAGGCCGGCTAAGCTGCCGGCCGGCCGCTCTGCTCGTCGTCACGACCCTTCTCCGACATTGACCACCGGTTTTCTGATTGCTAAGATGCTGGTGCAGTGAAACCAGTCGTCCTGATCACGGATGCCCAAACGCCTCTGGGAGTGCAGCTCGTGCGCCGCTACCTGGACGGGGGCTACAGGGTGGCGGCCGCCCGCTCCGACCGCGGCCGCCCGGAATCGCACCTGTCGGCCGGGGAAGATACTTTTCTGCTCATCGACTGGGACCGCAAATCGTTCATCTCGACCAAAAACCTCCTTCTCGGCGCGCTGAACCGCTTTGACGGGCTGGACGAAGCGCTCCTGCTCCTGGTGCCCAAGCTGGAAAAAAAGCTGCTCCCGGAGATGGCGGTGGAAACGATCGACCGGGCGGTGGACGCCTGGATCAAGGGTACCCTGTTTCTGCTGAAAGGGGTACTGGAGCTGTTCGCCCGAGGCCAACGGGGCCGCCTGGCCCTGGTCGACCACATCCAGCAGGAAGCGGCGGGAGTGCTCCCTCCCCTGGACAGCGCCCTTCGGGCCAGTTTCTGCGCCACCGCTTCGGCCCTGTTTGCCAGCAACGTGCACAGCGGCGTGTTCATGAACGGCTTCGCCTGTCGGAAGGGCAAAACCGAGCAGTTCGCCGATTTCATTTTTCAAACCATGAAAGAACGCGGCGGAAGGGTGTCGGGAAGGTGGTTTTGCTTTCCATCCCGCCGCAGGCTGCGGTCCATCTTTACCCCGGGACTCCGGGTTTAAAACAACAGGGAAGAAGTAAAGCGGCTTTGGAAGCTCGGCCTGGCGGCCAGCTCGATGAAGCGGCACTTCCCGGAAAGCGCGTGCGCCCTTTCACGGTATTCCTTGGAGACCAGCACCAGAGAAGCACCCCGCAGCGCGGCATTCCCCACCACGTCCACCTTTTCGACCGCCACCCTGGGGATGAGCCCCAGGCGAATCGTCTTTCCGATATCCACCCCGGCGCCGAAGTTCCCCGCCAGCCGTATCTTCTGTACGGCTTTCATATCCGTTCCCGTCTCGTCGAGCAGCATATCGATGCCCGTGCGAATCGCCGCCTTGGCGAGCTGCAGCTCCCGGATGTCCTTCTGAGAAATGTAGACGTTTTCCTCTGAGTCGGGACTCAACCTGAAGGCGGTCACATTGTCCAGCTCGAAGCACCGATCTTTCAGTTTCGGATTTTTCACCTCTTCGCCACGGCTGAGCCGGCCGCTGGAGTCCAGCGGGCCGCAGTCCAGCAGCTCGGCCACCGCGGAAATCAGCCCGCTGCCGCAGATCCCCCTGGCCTTCCCCCCCCCGATCACCTGAGTCGCCACCTCTCCCTCGGGGGAGATCTCTACACCGGTTACGGCGCCCTCCAGCGCCCTCATGCCGCAGGCAATTTGCGCGCCCTCGAAAGCCGGACCGGCCGCCGTGGAGGTGGCGATCAGCTCGCCGCCTCGGGCCAGCACGATCTCCCCGTTGGTGCCGATATCGATGGACAGGGAAATCCCCTGCTCGCGCTCCAGGTCCAGAGCCAGTATCATGCCGGTCGTATCGGCGCCCACAAAGGCGGAGATAAGCGGCAAGCTCTCCACGTAGCCGCAGCCCTGAAACGACCAGCCGAACTCCTGGGGAAAACGACGCATCGGTCCGGCCACCAGGGGAACGTAAGGGGCCAGGGTGAGCTGGCGAGGATTGATCCCGTGGAGGATGTGGATCATGATCGAGTTGCCCACTACGGTGCTGCGGACCACGCGCTGGGGCTCGACCCCGCTTTCCCGAAGCAGGGACCCGGCGCAGTCGGCAATCGTCGCCAGGGCGGCCTGGCGGACCTCCTGCGGGTCCTGCTGGAAAGCCACGGTTCGCGAGATCACATCGGCGCCGAAGGCCGACTGCCGGTTGAGCACGGTCTTGCGGCCGATGCGCCGGCCTGTTTCCAGGTTATGCAGGGAGACGTCCACGGTGGTCGTGCCAAGGTCAATGGCGAAGCCGTATACCGGCTCCTCCGCCTGGGCGGTGATGCAGAGCAGTTTCCGGTCTTCGAGAAAGGCGTCAACCCGCCATTCACTGTCGCGCAGCGTCCGGGCGAACGCTTCGGCTGTCTGCGGGCTCACCTCGGGCATCGAGACCTGTTCGCCGCCCAGGGCCTCGCGCACCCGCTCCCAGTCGGCCTGCTGGTTCTCCAGGCTGGGAGGCACGAGCCGGAGCCGCTGGCGAACGACGAGAGGCTCCCCATACAGAAGCCTGGTGCCTTCCGCCCTGGCCGGATCCCGCCATACCGCCTCCACCGCCTTCTCTTCGGGAATGGTTATCGTACAGTCGCTCTCGATCACCGTCTGGCAGGCCAGGCGGATACCGGCTTCGAGCTCTCCAGCCGCCAGCGGCTTGCGGCCCTTCTTCCCGCTGCGGGTGGGCGGATCGATTTTTACCTTGCACTGGCCGCAAATTCCTCTGCCCCCGCAGGGGAAATCCACCAGCAGCCCCTCCCTGATCAGCAGATCTCGCACCGGAGTGCCTTCCTCGACGTGAACAACTATTGCTCCCGGATACACTGTGACCTGTCGCATGGCTAGAGGATTATAGGAGATATACCCACTCCACTCAAGGGAAACAGCCGCTCAGGTTGACTTCCCGCAGGTAAGGGTCTATCTTTCTAAGACCATGAAACCTCTACCAGTCAGCCAAACCGTACACATTCTCGCGGTGGTGCTGCTCGCCGCGGCCGGAGCGCTGATCGGCTGTACGATCAAGCAGCAGGTCCAGATCGAGGCGGACGGCTCCGGCACGGTGGATATGAGCATTCACCTGCAGCCGCTGTTCGTGGACTATCTGGGCGATCTGGCCGAGCTGACCGGGGAGCCGATGGCGGACCAGGTGTTCAATGTCGAAAAGATCAAGGAGGGCTTTTCGAAAAGGGAGGACGTGGAGCTCCTCCGTATCGCCACTCCGGGTCCGGAGTCACTGGAAATGAAGCTGCGCTTTCGGAGCATCGAACAGGTGTTCTCAGGCGAGCAGAAGCTCAAGCAGGCGGGGGTAATCCGCTTCGACGCGGTCCCGGAAGGTTACTCGGTTCGCTTTCACCTGGACAAGAGCAACTTTTCCTCTGTGCTGGAATTCATGCCGGTACTGCAAAATCCCCTGTTCGAAGGCCTGGGACCTCAGGAAAACGAAGACATCAGCGAGGCTGAGTACTGCGAGCTGATCGATCTGGCCCTCGGGGAAGGCGGGGCCGAGTGTCTCGAAGCCTCGTACATAGAAACCAAGGTGACCGTGAAAGGAACGCTGGTGTCCCAGAGCGGCGGCAGCCTCTCGGAGCGGGGCGTGACCTACAGGATCCCCCTGATCAGGGTGCTCCTTCTGGACAAGCCGCTGGACTACTCTCTGATCTTCAAGTAACCGCAGGAAGCGGTGCGGAGCCTGCACCGGCTGGCGGGAGTCTGCCCCAGAGACGACTCGAACGTCCGACCCACGGTTTAGGAAACCGTTGCTCTATCCTCCTGAGCTACTGGGGC
>CAYMEK010000014.1:66098-74789 GCA_964389305.1 uncultured Spirochaetaceae bacterium | reverse complement strand
TTCAGTGATAGTCCAAATAATCAACATCTGTAGCATCTTCACCTTCAAACTTGAATGTTACACGCCAATTTCCGCTCACTCGAACGGACCATGTTCCTTTCTCTCGCCCTGATAGTTGGTGCAGGTGATAGCCCGGTAAATCCATGTCCGAAGGCTGTACAGATGCATCTAGCCTATCTAAGATACGCGCTAATTTTGAGGCATGGTCCGGATTGATACCTCTTTTGTTTCCGGTTTCATAGTACTCGCGTAGTCCTTTGTTCCGGAACAACCTTATCATTCTTATTATAATTATATACTTGTAACCCGTTACGTGTCAATACTCAGTGTTGTGTATGTATCCCAAGGGATGCTGGGATCAATGTGAATTTGCCTAGAGAGGAGCACTCCTCGACGAAACAAGCGAGAAGCACTCTCCGGCGAAGCGAACGAGACGCGAACCACAAAAGAGGCAGCACTCGCCTGTTTCTTACAGCGGCCGCCGTCTGTTGTTAAACCGCCGGCACTGCACCAGTAGATTCCTCGGGTAACATCGTGTTACCCGAGGGATGCCCTCAAGAAGTGCTGGCGGTTTGAAATAGAAGAGCTTTAGATATTCATGTTACTGTATGCATATTGGAAACAGGAGTGTGCTTCATTTGGTAAAAACCTTCCAGCCGATCAAGGCCAGCAGCGTCATCCATAAGAAAACGATCACCACAGTTGCCGGCCAGGTTCTTACGCTTCCACGGCTTAGATTGGTTTCCGCCTTCTTGCGGCTCTCTTCCATGACCTCTTTGGGAATCATCTTGATGGCCAGCGTAATTCCGAGCGGAATCAGTACGACATCGTCCAGATGCCCAAGAACTGGAATGAAGTCGGGAATCAGATCAAGGGGGCTGAGAGCATAAGCCAAAACCAACACGCAAAAGGCTTTTGCATACCAAGGAACCCATGGATCGTTATAGGCCAGATAGAGTGCATAAAGCTGAGATTTTACTTTTCTTGCCCAGTCCTTCCAGTGATCGAAAAACCTTGATGCCATCTCTTTGTTAGTTTCTTCAAACAAACAGATAATACCCCTTCCAAAGCTGAATGACGACAGGACATAAGTATGGTTCTGGTACAGTTTAAGAGAAAAGGGTACAACCACGACTTCTTCCGAACGGCAGTCATTTCTAAGTATGTTTCCGTCTTTAATGGTCGGCGTGGTATTACCTAAATACACATCACTGGCACGTGGGGAAAAAGTCAAACAGAACACTCTACGTCTACCGAAGTCCAACTAGCCGCTCCAGCCAGTCGCTGAAGCCACGAAACGCAGCGCGTACGGGTGTCGAGATGTCAAAAGAGACTCCGCAAAACAAGGATTCCCCGCTTGTATTAACACCCAGGTTGAAGGAAATGAAATCAACTGGGTCGTATGCCAGGAACACATATTGTCGGTCCAAGAGGAAGTAGTTATACAGGTAATCAGTACCTCCAAACTGAGCGCTTCGCTCCTCAGTCACGACAAATGGAAATCCGATTCCTACTCCTAGGCGCTTGAACCAGCCGGGATCGGTGTATTCTTCCAATTCGCGCCTGATCGAGTCGATCCTTTGCCGATCCTCGGGATTCAGCCTTACACCGTAGTGTTTGACCGTGACGCAGAACTCCGCCTGCAGGAACTCCGAGACGTAGAACGGTCGCGGCTGGACACCCGGCTGAAGCAGAACACCGTCTTCACGCGGCTGGCCGGGCTGGTGGGTTCGACCCGGGCCAACGTGACGCGGGCCCTGAGGCAGCTCGAAGCGGCCGGGCAGATTTAGGTCGAGCGGCGCCTGACTCGCATTCGTGCAGTCTGGATGCCTTCGACCAAGAGCTCCTAGAAGGCGAACCCCTGTTCCGCCTCCCCCGGCTCGTCTTCCTCCACCCGGGTGGCCCCTTCCAGGTCGACCCGCTCGTGCATCTGCACGCTCCTCACGGTGATTGCCCGCTGCGGGACCACGGGGCAGACGAACTCGCATGACCCGCATCCGATGCACAGGTCCGTGTTCAGGGCGGGAATCGTCAGCGCCCCCCTGTAGGGAACCATGCGCACGGCCCCCGTGGGGCAACTCTCCGCACAGGCGCCGCACACCGTCCCGTTGGTGTACACCACGCAGCGCCCCAGCACGAACTCGGACGTTCCAATCCGGGTCTCCTGCTTCTCCTTCAACGAAAGGGGCAGCAGGGCCCCGGACGGGCAGATCTGAGAACAGATGTTGCAGTAGTAGTCACATTTACCGGAGTGGTAGTCCATGCGGGGCTGCAGGACTCCACGCAGCCCGGCGGAAAACAACGAAGGCTGAAGCACCCTGGTGGGACACTTTCGCACGCAGAGGTGGCAGGCCGTGCAGCTGGAGAGAAAACGCCGCACGCTGAGCGCACCCGGCGGAACGATGGTGGACGACTCCCCTGCCACGGAGGTGCCGGCGGCGGAGCGGAGGGCCGGAATCAGGAAAAGGCCGGCGCCCGCGCCCACCTTGGCGATGAACCCGAGGAAGTTCCTGCGCGAAACGTGCCCGTCGTCCCCCTGCCGGCGGGCGAAAGACCCGGCGGTGGCTCGCCATTCGATAGAGCAGCGGCGGCCTTGGTAGCGGATCGCATCGACGGGGCACGCGGAGAGACAGCGGAAGCAGGAAACGCAGCGGGACTGGTCCACCGTCTGGAAGCCAATATCGATGCATTCGGCCGGGCACACGGCTTCGCAGCGGCCGCAGCGGGTGCACTTGGCATGGTCTATGCGCACGCTCATCCTCGAGTAACGCGAGATCAGGCCGAGCAGCGCCCCAACTGGACAGAGGGAGTTGCAGTACAGCCTTCCCCGGACAATGGTCAGAACCACCAGCAGTCCGAACAGGACCGCCGTCGAAACGAGCGCAGCAGGCTCGAGATTCGGCGACAGCGGCGCCACGTAGATCCCGAGGGTTTGCAGACCGGCGGAAACCAGCCGGCTCAGTGGGATGGCTATAGCCGGCCCGGCCAGGTTGTGAAGGATGCGGCCGAAGAAGCTGTATGGCTCGAGCAGGTTGACGGCCGTCATCATCCCCAAGGCCAGGAGCACCGCGGTCACAGCGAGGACGCCGTAGCGCAGGACTTTCAGGGGCCGATGGTAGGCCAGAGGGGCTCTCCTGAGCTTGCGGGCGACCCACACGATGCCGTCCTGCGTGATGCCCAGGGGGCAGAGGGCGGAGCAATAGACCCTCCCGAACAGGACGGTCAGCCCCAGGACAACCAGAAACCCAATAGAGACTGACGAGAACCCCGCCAGCAGAAACGTCCACAGGGAGGGGAAGAACTGCAGGTAGGCCAGGGCGTCGTGCACGGCGATGAACACCGCGCTCTGCAGGAAAAGACTCACACAGAACGAGGCGATAACGAACCCGGCGACCAGGATCCGGCTTCGGTGGAGCCGGTGAAGTGATCCACTCTTCTTCATGACGGAACTGCCCGTTCAGCGCCCCGGACCGACGGCGGCCCCGCGACGTCCGCCCTCGACCAGGCGGAGCCAGGCCCGGGAGACCGCAGGCTACATCCTGATCCTGCGGATCGCCATCTGGTCCAGGTTCATGCTACCCAAACCATTCTCGTGGGCCATGCGTACGTAGGCGATGCGGTTCGCCCCGGGGATCCCCCACTGCACCGCCTGGGCCACGGACGCCGCGTCGGCCGCCACGATGTCCGGCGACAGGATCTGCATCCTGGCGTTCAAGAGATTGACCGAGCCGGTGCCGGAGGGTCCCCCCGAGCGCATGACACGGTAGGCGTCCACCACGTTCAGATCCGGCTTGCGGTAAAGCGCCACGTCGGCGATCGTCTGTTCGAGGCCGTACCTGTGGAAGTACCAGCGATCCCACACGATCCCCATCAGGTTCTTCATGGCGCAGGACACGGCCGTGGAGCCATGATGCTTGAGCACGGGCACGTTGACAAACACGTCCGCCTCGATGATCTGTTCGTGGATGTCGGTGCTCTTGAGGACCTTTCCTCCGGGGACCCGCACCGAGTGATAGTAGGAAGAGGAGTTGGCCGGCACGAAGACCGCCCCCGCTCTCTGCCCCGCCTCCTTGACCCCGCTTCTCTCGTAGGAGCCGCGGGAGAGGTTGTGGTCCAGGAAGTAGACCTTGGAGGCACCGGCGTTCAGGCAGTGTTCGACGATCCTCTTGAGAAGAAGCGGGTTGGTGTTGGCTCCCGATTCTGGGGGTGAGCTCCAGGACATGTTCGGTTTGATCACGACCGTCTGGCCCCGCCTCACGAACCGCTCCATGCCCCCGAGCTCGGCGATGCCGCGGTCGAACATTGCATCCGGCTCTCCTCCCATCACGGCCACCAGCTCCGCCTCCTGGTCCCCCAGGCTCTGGGCGAAAACCCTTCGGGGCCGACCCACCAGCAGGGCCGCACCTCCGGCTGCGAGCAGCGTGGCGCCCGTCTTGAGGAAATCACGCCGATTCATTTGCCGGTATTCTCTTCCTTTTCCGCTCCGGGACCCTCAGGCCCGGCCTCTTGGCCCTCCTTGCTCTCTTCGCCCTCCTTGCTCTCTTTGCCCTCCTTGACGCCTTTCTCGAACTCGGCCCGGGCCTTCCCGATCGACCGAGCCAGCTTGGGAATCGCCGTGGCTCCGAAGAGCAGAACCAAGACGCCCGCGATGATGAGTATCTCCGTAGTTCCGATCATGATCTGCCTGTTCCCCCTTGAACATCTGGTTTCCGTTTGGCCGCCCGCGTGCTGCGGGCTTCCCTCTTGCCCCTGCCTCCGTGTTCCTTCGGACTCGCGTCTTCCTCCGGATTCTCCTCCCGCAGGCGCCTGTACAGCTCATCCGCTTCATCCGCGAGCCTGCCGCGCTCCCGGGGTTCTGCCTCGTCCGGACGATCTCCCCGGCCGTTTCCATTCCCGCCTGGAGCGGGGTCACGCGCCACCTCGAACTTGTTGATCTCCGACTCAAGCTCGCGTGCCGTCTGCAGCGCCGACTCCTTCAGCCGAGTGAGCATTCCGTACGCCCGGCCCAGCCGCCTGATGATCTTGGGTAGATCCTGGGGCCGGATCAGCACGACCGCCACGATCGCGATGATCACGATCTCCCACAACCCGAGCCCGAACATCCTACTCCTCCCCGCTCTTTCCGAACCCGCCGATTCTGGCGATCAGGATGGTCAAAAAGTACAGCCCCACCAGCGGAACGGCCACGCTCAGCTGAGAAACGAAATCGGGTGGCGTCAGAATCGCGGAAACGACGAAGATCCCGACCACGACGTAGCGGCTGGCCTTCAGCAGCGATCGCCGGCTCACCACGTTCATGACGAGGAGGACCTCCAGGACGACGGGAAGCTGGAACAGAAGGACCGTGATGAACAGCAACTGGAAGATGACGAAGATGTTCCTTCCGAAGTTGAGCAGCAACCCCGTGCCGTCCGGGATGAAGCCGGACCCGGTGAGAAAGGCGATCGAGAAAGGAATGACCTGGTAGTAGCCGTAGTAGAAGCTCAAGCCTATGAGAAGAAAGCTGCTGACCAGGGCCACGAAGACGACCCTCTTCTCCCGCCGCTTCAACCCCGGAAACACGAACCGAACGGTGTTGTACAGCAGGAAGGGAAGCGCCAGGATGAGGCCCACCAGGAGCGACACCTTCAGCTTGACGAGGAATCCCTCGAAGATGGTGTTGATGAAGAGGAATTCCCCGCCCCTCTGGAACCGGGGGGCCTGAAACGGGGCGTACAGGATCTCGATGATCCGGTCGTAAAACACGAAGGCCAGCACTGCTGCCGCGGCCACCGCGATGACCGAGGCGATCAGCCTGCTGCGAAGCTCGCGGAAGTGCTCGAGGAAACCCTTGTCTTCTTCACCCTGCCGGACGCTCTGGCGGCTTTCCGGTGTCTTGAGGGTGGCGTTGCCGTGCATCGACTTCAATTTAGCGAAAACCCGGATGGAGTTCAATAGATGACCAAAACGGTAAGCCTGCTTTTCTCATAGGCCCTAGGCAAAAAGCCTTTCTCCGTGGTATAATTCGTGCGTCACCAACCAATTAAATGATAGGCTATTACGATAAATATCAAGGAGCAACGGTTCCTTGACATGGTTATGGGTAGAGTCCCTAGACACGGTATAATTTCGGGCGGAGGATGGGGGAGAAGCCACCGCATGTCTCCGGTATGCTGTGAATCGGCAAAGTACCACGGCAGGGGAGTATGTATGAATCTGCCGGTCCACAGACGCCGATTCTCCGGTAACGATAAAGGAACACGGTCTGTGTGGGTGAGCGGAAACTATCGAGTGACATTCAACATCGAGGCGCAAGATGCGGCAGACGTGGACTATTTGGACCATTACTCGATCGTGGGAGGGGAACAGTCATGACGATGAGCAAGACAGCCTATCCTGGAAGAATACTTCATGAGAAGCTCATCAAGTCACTTGGTCTCACTGTAACGCAAGCCGCAAGAGCCTTCAGCGCATCGCACAAGAGGCTCTCTGGGATTCCTTTCGGACCAACATGTCACTATGATCCTGAGGTGCCGATGCCGGCGCGACTCGGCCCGCATGGGGCGGCTCGGCCTGTATGGCGTACCCCCGAGGTCCGCACGTGGAGTGCTGTTCGGCAACGGAGGTAGAGTGGGCAGACGCCGTGTGCATCCCATGCTGGAGTCGCTTATCACCGCTCGTGGGAATCCAAGGGCCGCGATGTATACCGAGCCGTTGTGGGGTATTCCGTTCAACCTGTACGTACCTTTTGCCTCGGTCTATATGCTCGCGCTCGGTCTGACCGACGCAACGATCGGCGCGATTGCTTCTGTGGGGCTCGCGTTGCAGATGGTCTTTTCGCTTCTCGGAGGGCCCATCACCGACAAGCTCGGTCGCAAGCGCACGACGTTTATATTCGACACCATCTCCTGGTCTATCCCTGCTTTGATCTGGGCGGCAGCGCAGAATGCGGCGTGGTTTTACATCGCGGCAATTGTGAACTCGCTCCTGCGGATCACGATGACATCGTGGACCTGCCTTTTCATTGAGGACGCGCCGCGGGACAAGGTGGTCCACTACTGGGCCTGGGTACACATCGCGGGAATACTCGCCGGACTCGTTGCGCCGATAGCAGGACTGCTGATCGATCGCTTTACGCTCGTGCCCACGATGCGGGCAATCTATCTCTTTGCGGCGATCTCAATGACCGCGAAGTTCATCATTCTGAATGCAACGGCCACGGAGACCTACCGGGGCAAAATACGCCGAGCCGAAACCGCCGACCGTTCTCTCCTGAGCCTGGTTGCCGAGTCGCTGAAGATTCTCCGATTGGTATTCACGACACGGGGAACACTTGCCGCGACCGTTGTGCTGCTGGCCCACGCAATCTATGCCACCGTGAGAGGTACCTTCTTTGCCGTTCTCCTCACGGAACGGCTCGAGTTCGCTCCTGGCGAAATCGGGTGGTTTCCGGCACTGAGGTCGGCAGTGATCCTCCTGTTCATTTTCGTGGTGATCCCCAGGCTCCGGCAGGATCGCCATATCGGCTACCTCGTTGCGGGCCTCCTGCTTACCGTGGCCGGGATGGTGATTCTGGTGATTGCTCCGGTTCATGGCTTCGTCGTCGTGGTGATCTCCACACTGGTCGAAGCCTCCGGTGCGGCAATCCTGGCCCCGTACGGCGAAAGCTTTGTCACTGCTGCTGTCGATCCCGCGGAGCGCGCGCGCATACTGTCAGTGATTAACACGATTGTTCTGGCGGTATCGTCGCCGTTCGGGTGGATCTCCGGGCTCCTGTCGGAGGCCGCCAAGAAATTGCCTTTCATCATGATCATTGCCATACTCCTTCTTACTGCGCTCTTTCTGGTGGTCCGCAATCCCGAGACACGCGAATATTGGAAGGAAAAAAATGATAACGAGAAAGCCAATCCATCCTGGAGCAATACTCGGTGAGGATGTGCTGGAGCCCCTCGATCTCACGGTACTGGAAGCAGGATTGGCTGAATATACATGGGTGTTTCTACATGCCCTTCGCTGACTGCGTAGATCTTATCTGCCGGGAGGCGCTTCAGAAACGCGGGTCCGCCTCAGAGCACCAGTCCCAAGACGAGCAGGATCGCTGCGGCGGCGACGGTGATTCTTTGCTGCGGCGTCAGCAGGAGCCGGCGGACTTCTGACTTGTAGCTCCGGTAGGCCTCTCCGAAGCGGGGCTCCAGCTCCCGACGTTCCTCGGCGAGTGCCGATGCCACAGAGATCAAAGCCGAAAGGCCCATCGGCACCAGAGCCCACCCGGTAGGGAAGGCGAAGAAGAATCCCAGCCTGTAGAGCAGGGCAGCGCCGAAAAGCGGATGCCGCACCGCGGCGAAGAACCCGTCGGTCATGAGGGGCACGCGGGCCCTGCCCTTCCGCTCTCGCCAGGTGAAATGCCGGGCCCGGATCAGGGCCAGCCGTACGGTCCCCCAGGTGACCAGGGCGAAACCCACCCCCAAGTGTATGAGATCAAACAGCGATAGATCCAGGCCGAGGAGGATCATGCCGGGCCGATCCACAGAGTCCCACAGCGCAAACTCTGGAAGCAGCGGCAGCAGATACCGGCTGGCCAACCAGAACAGCCCGCCGAACACCGCCCATCGGAAGGCGAGGGCAAGCCCGATGCGAAGCCCCAGGCGAGCGCTGCGCTTGAGCTCCTCCTGGCCTTCGGCGTGAACGAAGAAGCGGTTGGAGGCGAGGCGG
>CAYMEK010000014.1:26580-65998 GCA_964389305.1 uncultured Spirochaetaceae bacterium | reverse complement strand
GGCGAGGCGGCGCTCCCCGTGCGCGTCGTGCTCCCGCAGAAGACCTTGGCCGACGAGCCGCTCGTAGCAGGCCGCCGCCAGCTTTTCGCTCCCGGAGGGACCACGGTCCAGGCCCACGGCCCGCAGCAGGGTGTTGTCCCGAAAATCGAAGGCTCGGTTCACGGCAGCCATCAGCTCTTCCCTGCTGCCGGCCTGGCCGTCCCTCACCAGGTACAGGATGTAGCCGCACAGCTGCGAGCTGCGGAAGCGCTCGTAGAGCCGGAACTGGAACTTGTCCAGCGCCACCTCCTGGTCCCCAGCCCGGATCAGCTCGACGGCCAGCTCGACGGCGCTCTTGAGGATCAGCACCGCCACGGCCAAGCCCACGGCGTAGTCGAGCCAGGGGAAGCGAAGGGCGGCGGCGATCAGCCCGGCGGCGACGCTTGCGGCCACGATGACGTGGTTGCGGGAGTCCACCGACTGGGTGATCAGGGCCAGGCTGCCCCGGCGCAGGCCGATGAAGCGCTGGACCAGCCAGAGCAGGGCACAGACCCCGGCTGATACCAGGATGGCGGCAAACGTGAAGGCCTCGGCCCGTACAGGCTCCTGACGAACGATCCGCATGATCGCCTCGAAGAGGGTGAAGAGCCCGGTGGCCAGCATGAACACGACCAGCAGCCGGCTTACCAGGGCTTCGCGTTCCCGGCGCAGGCCCCAGTAGACCATCAGGCTCGAGGCCCCGTCCAGGAGAGTGTCGATGGCATCGTTCAGCAGGCCCACGCTCCCCGACAGGAGGGCCGCTGGGAGCTTGAGCGCCGCCAGGAGGAGGTGGACGATCAGGGTGAGCTTCGAGACGTTTTCCGGGCTAGCAAAGGCCGCGATGCGCTGCCTGGCCAAACGGACCTCCGCCAGGGCCCGGCGTGCCTTGCGACGTCCCTCTTCGGTGAGAGCGAAGGTCGAGCCCTGCTGCACCACCCAACCCCTGGAGCCGAGCTCTTCGAGGCGCTCCTGCAGCCAGAAGTCGAAGTCCCGGCCATGATGGTCCGCCCCGAAGAGCACCTTGCCGAGGAAGCCAAAGCGGCGGAAGATGGCGGCGAGCTGCTCCTTGATCTGTTCCCGAGACAAGGGCCTGTCCACGAGCGCCATGGCGACCCCCCAGTTCTCCCCAAGCTCCGAATGCGGCTGGCCCCATTCACGATCTTTCACGATGAGTAGATACCTCCAATGGCAAACCCGCGGCTCGGCCTGCGGCAGCGGCCGAGAAACCAGACTCTCGAGAGCGTGCCCATCCCGATTGTATGAGCTCCCGCTGTGCCCGGCAATCCTTTTTTAGCCCCAACGCCCCAGGCTGGTCAATAAGGAAGGGGCCGAGCCAGTGCCTCCAGCGTATCCAAAAGCGGCTGCTGCGCGGCCAGACCAGGTACTAGGCGGGCCGGTCTCCTTGTGTTCCGGTTCTGTGGAGACCTGCCTGGAGGTTTTCCCGCACGCCCTCAGCAACCGCCCGGCGCTTTTCTTCCGAATCCCGGGAGCGGGGGCTCGAGAGCTCGCGGGAGAGCCGGAAGGCGAATAGCGCCGTCACGATGACCGTGAGCATGTCCGCAACCGGTTGGGTGAAGATCACGCCGTCGAGGCCGAAAAACCGCGGCAGAGTAAGGATCGCGGGAATGAAGAAAAGCCCCTGCCGGGAAATACTGAGGAGCGCTCCTTCACGGCCTCTGCCGAGGGCAAGGAACAGGGCTGCGTACACCATCTGGAAGCCGAAAAACAGGAACGGAATTGCGTTCGCACGGAGCGCCCTGCTTCCGACAGTTACCGCCAGAGGGTCGCCGCGGGTGAATGCTCCCATGATGGGAGCGGAGGCGAAAAACAGGATGAGTGCGACCGCTGCGCAGAAGCAGCTCGCCCAGATCAACGATACGCGGATCGCCTCTCTGAGCCGCTCGTATTGCCCGGCGCCGTAGTTGTACCCCGCGAAGGGCTGAAAACCCTTCATATACCCGAACATGACGAAGGTTCCCATCGCCATGAGGCGCGTTACAATTCCCATGGCGGCCACCGCGGCATCGCCGTAGCGACTCGCGGCCGTATTCGTCAGCCCGATCGAGATGCTCGTGAGGAGCTGGAACAGGAGCGTGGGAACGCCCACTTTGAAGATCTGAGCGAAGGTTTCGCCGCTGAACGCCAAGTTGCGGAGCAAAAACCGCAGGGCTCCGCGCCTGCCCGCAAGGTAGCGGACGTAGAGAGCCGTGGAGGCGCACTGAGCCGCGACGGTGGCGATCGCCGCTCCGCGGATTCCCCAGCCGAAGGTGTAGATGAACAGCGGATCGAGCACGGCGTTCAGCCCGCAGCCGAGGAGCATCGAAGTCATCGTCAGCGTCGTCGCTCCTTCCGCGGTCACGATATTGTTCATCGTGACGTTGAACACCTGGATGACGGAACCCGCCAGATAGATGACCGCATACATCCGCGCGTAAGGGAGGATGGTCGGCGTGGCCCCGAGTGAGACCAGGAGGGGATCGAGAACACACAGGGACAGGCCGATCACCACAGACCCGACGAGTACGCTCGTGAACACGGCGGTGGAAGCTACGGCGTCCGCGGTTTGCGTTTTCCGCCCCCCGAGCAGACGCGCGAGGTAGGAGGCGGCGCCGCTTCCGAACATCATTCCGAGACCAATGATGACCTGCGCGACGGGAAAGACGATCGAGACCGCTCCCATCTGGCTCGTTCCGAGCCTACCCACAAAATAGGCGTCCACCACGTTGTAGAGCGCGCTCACGAGCATGCCGATCATCGTCGGCAGGCCCAGTTTCAGCAGCGTGGACGGAACGCTTCCTTCCCGCATCAGGGTGATTCTGTCGTCCTTTGCCTTCATGATTGTCTCCTCAGCGTTTCGGCGGATTGAATGTCAGCACTTTACGGATTAGACGTATAGCACCTATACGTTATTGTAAAAAAATAACAAGGGGGGGAGCCTGATTCACTCGCCCTCGAACGCATCCAGCCTTTCTTCGAGGGAATGCAAAAACCTCTTGAGGAACGTTCGGTTCTCTTCCGGTTCGTTCTCGAGCAGCGCGTTCACCAGCGTATCGAACTCCCGATGGAGCTGCTCGTGGTGGGCGTAGGCGGTTTCCCCCGCTCGGGTCAGCCGGGGAACTAGCCGTGTCCTGTTCGTCGCGTCCCGCTCCTTTTCGATCATCCCCTTCCGCTCGAGCTTTTTGAGCGTCTGGGACACCGCGCCCTTCGTGACGCCCATCGCCTGCGCGAGGCTCGAGACATGCTCTCCGCTCCGTTCCTTCACGGACTTGATCATATGGATCTCGGATTCGTACAGCTCCGCCTCCGTTCCGTAGCGCCGGATCTTTTTGTCCAGCTCGATGATTTTGTACACCACCCGCAGGAGCGTGTAGCTGATCTTTTCCCGTTTCGCGGGGTCACGGGGAAGCATGATCAATGAATAGTAGCTACACATTCTTGTGTCAATGAGTCCAGCGCCGACCGCGGGAGCAGCGCCTGCGGGCTCGGCCTGGACACCCGGTGCTCGCCGGGGGCTTTCGGAACCAGCCCGGATCAGGCGACCGTGGAGAAATCGCTTGGCGCTTTCCCCTGCCGGGCAGTACATTTGGATCATTCACAATCAGCATTCGCATACGCGTTCGTCTGGAGCAAACGAAAGAGAGAAATCATGAGCGTAGTGGATCTGCAGGATGTCAGGAAACAGTACATGCTGGGAGAAACCCGGGTGGACGCCCTCCGTGGTGTGTCCCTGAGGATCGAGCGGGGGGAGCTCCTGGCCATCGCCGGACCTTCCGGGGCGGGCAAGAGCACGATCCTGAACATGATCGGCTGCATCGACACCCCGAGTCAGGGCAAGGTGCTCATCGACGGCCAGGAGGTCGAGGCGCTGAACGACACGGAGCTGACCCGCATCCGGCGCAACAAGATCGGCTTCATCTTCCAGTCCTTTAACCTGGTGGCGGTGCTCAATGTCTACGAGAACATCGAGTTCCCGCTGCTGCTCCAGCGCACCCTTTCCAAGCGGGAGCGGGAGCAGGCGGTGATGCGGGTGATCGAAGAGGTAGGGTTGGGCGACCGCATCCACAACAAGCCCAGCGAGCTCTCCGGCGGGCAGCGCCAGCGGGTGGCCATCGCCCGGGCCCTGGTGACCCGCCCCCTGATCGTTCTGGCCGACGAGCCCACCGCCAATCTGGACTCCGACACCGGGCACAGGATCGTGGAGCTGATGCGTACGATCAACGAAACCGAGAAGACTACCTTCATCTTCAGCACCCACGACCCCCATATCATGGAGCACGCCCGCCGGATCGTGAACATCCGTGACGGGCTGTTTACCGGCGAGGAGCGAAAGGAGTAGCGGCGTGCTCACTCTCAAGATCGCCCTACGCACCCTGCTGCGCCGGAAAAGCCGGATGATCGCTATCGGGATCCTGGTGGCCTTCGGCACCTTCCTCCTGATCTTCGGGGGGACCTTCACCCGCTCAGCCCGGGAGGCCTCGCGGAGCTCGATCATCGACAACTTCACCGGGGACTTTATCGTCTACTCGGCGGACTCCAAGGAGAAACCCTCCCCGTTCGCCTTCCAGACCCCCCTGCCCAACATCAAGAACGTGGAGGAGATCAAGAGCTTTCTGTCCGGTCTTCCGGAGGTCGAAACCGTGGTCCCCTACGCCCAGAACTACGGGCTGATCGAGGTGGACCACCGGGGCACCAAGATCGACCTGCCTTTTATCTTCTACGCCGTGGACCCCGCGCCGTACCGCCGGGTCTTCCGGAACGCCGAGATGGTCCGGGGAGACTTCTTCGGCGTGGACCAGGGGGGACCCGCTCGGAGAGGAATACTGATCAGCCAGTACCAGAACAGCCAGTACCAGGAGAAATACGGGGTGACCCTCGAGGTTGGACAGCCCCTGACCCTCCTGGGACTGACCGAGGGCGGCTCGGTCAACGCGGTAAGCTCCCGGCTGCTGGGCATCTTCGAGCCCCGGTACTACAAGAACGTCTTCAACTACATCAACTTCATGGACGTGGGCTCCTACTCGGATCTGTACAACTTCACGGGCGTGAGCCCCGACAGCCTGCCCAAGAGCTTCAACGAAGGGCTGGACGCCGCGCTTGAGAACGAAGACAGCCTCTTCGCCCTGGCGGACAACGCGGATTTCGGCAAGATCGACCTCTCCACCCTCAAATCCGAAGCCCTCTCCGGCTACACCATGATCGCAGTCAAGCTCAAGGACCACCGGCAGCTGGACCGGGTGATGGGGGAGGTGACGGCCCGGGAAGACCTGGGCATCAAGGTTTCCCGCTGGGACGAGGCCTCGGGCTTCTTCGCCCGCATCGCCTCGGCCCTGCAGGCCTTCATCTATTTGGCCACGGCGCTGATCTTCCTGGTGGTGATCTTCATTTTCATGAACACTCTGATCATCAGCATCATCGAGCGGACCTCGGAGATCGGCACGATGCGCGCCGTGGGGGCGGAGCGGCGCTTCGTTCGTCGGCTGTTCCTGACCGAAACCCTGATCCTGAACACCTTCTTCAGTCTGGCCGCCATGGCCTTCGCCCTGCTGCTCCTGCTGCTGTTGAAAGCAGGAGGTATCCCGCTTCCGGACACGATCTCCCAGTTCCTGATCGGCGGCGGCAACCTGCCCCTGCATCTGAGCGCCTTGCCTTTCGCGCAGGCCCTGGTCATCGTGATAGCGGCCTCGGTAGTAGCCACCCTGTACCCGATCCGGGTGGCAACGTCCATCACCCCGCTGCGGGCGATGAGCGACAAGTAGCTGAAGGAGTCGCCATGAGCATGCTGTTTCGCATGGCCCTGAAAAACATCTTCCGTCAGAAAAAACGCAGCTTCACCCTGGGTGTCAACTACGCGATCGTGACCTTCATCCTGGTGTTGCTGTTCTCCTTCTCTCAAGGGGCCCGGGTCAACATCACCTCTAACCTGGTGCGATCCTCTGCCGGGCACATCACAGTTTCCGGCCAATATATCGTCTCCGGCCGGGTGTACAACGGACTGCTTCGCACCCCGCAGATCATCACCACGATCCGCCGGACCCTGGGCCCCGACACCCAGGTGCTGCCCCGCTACCTGATCAGCTCGGCCGTGTACTACAAGGGGCTGTCCAAGCGCCTGTCCTTCGTCGGGATCGACACGAGCCTGGAGGAAGGCTTTCGAGACCAGATCACCTTCCTGGCCGGGGACTGGCAGAGGTTCGTGGACAGCCCGAACGGGGTGGTCATGCCTCAGGCCACCGCGGAGTATTTCGGCCTGGCCTACGACGACGAGGTGCTGATCTCCACCCGCACCCGCTTCGGGGCCTTCAACACCGGGGTCCTGAAAATCAAAGGGATCTACACCACCAACAACTTCTTCATCCAGAACCAGGTCCTGGCCCACTTCCAGTTCCTGCGCACCCTGGACCTGGCCCCGCAGGACGCCGCCTCCACCCTCTACGTGTACCTGCCCTCCACCAAGGGCATCGGCGAGAAGCGCGACCGGCTGATCGCACCCCTGGAGGCTGCGGGCTTCGAGGTCTCCAAGCCCAAGAACGACAACGAAGCGGTGGCCGCCATCACCGCGGCCTCCCCACGCTACGAAGTGGACAAGGAGGGCCGCGACCGGGTGCAGCTGACCCTGGCGACCATCGACGAGGTCCTGGGGCTGGTCCGCAACATCCTGAACGCGGTGAACGGAGTCGGCACCCTGATCGCCGCCATCATGTTGTTCATCATCGCGGTGTCGATCTTCATCAACCTGCGTATGAGCATCAACGAGCGCCTGCGGGAGATCGGGACCATGCGCACCATCGGCATGGAGGCGGCGGGCGTCACCGGGCTGTTCATGCTCGAAAGCATCTTGCTGGCCCTGATCTTCTCCCTGATCGGCACAGGGGTTGCCCTGGGGGTAGTAGCGCTCCTGCGCTTCGTGATCGAGCTGCCCCTGTCTGGGAACGCCGCCCTGTTCCTGAGCCAGGGTCACCTGATGCTCGTCCCGCGGTTCGTCGACATAGTCATGATCATCGCCCTGATCACCGGCTTCTCGGCCCTGTTCTCATTCTTCCCGGCCCGCCGGGGCGGGAGGATCCGGCCGGTCGAGGCCCTGACCAAAGTATTCTGAAGGAGAGCAAAGATGAAACTCACCAATCCGCCCGCGCGGAGCTCCGCCGGGCTTGCCTTGCGATTCCTCGCCCGCTGGGTCACCCGCCCGACATCTCCGGCCCTCGCCGCCCTGTTCCTGGCCGCGACACTCGCGATCGGGACGCTGACCCCGCTTACGGCCCAGCAGGCCGGCCAGAACGACCCCCGGGCCGTCAAGCTCGTGGAGAGCTACGAAGCCATGACCAACCTCAGGGGACTGGACGTGACCACCACCTTCACCCTGGTACAGAAGAAGAAAGGCGAAGCCGACCGGGTTCTCCAGGTCAAGGTCTACCGCCGGGACGCCGCCGACACCTTCACCCTGATCTTTCAGTACCCGGACAGCGAGAAGGGAAAGGGCTACTACCGAAGAGGGGACGACCTGTACCTGTACCTGCCCTCCACCCGGGAGTTCGTGTACCGCAACCGCAAGGACGACGTGGGCTCGACGGACGTGCGGACCGATCTGTTCGGCCAGCCCAAGACCCTGGACCAGTACTGGGTCGGCTACACGGGCACCGCCGCGGTGGCCAAGTGGGAGTGCGACGTGGTACGCCTGGACGCCAAGCAGCTGGATGTGTCCTTTCCGGTCCAAAAGTGGTACTTCCGCAAGACCGACGGGCTGCCGGTCAAGGTCGAGAACTTCAGTGTTTCGGAAACTCTGCTGCGCACCTTCTACTACGTGGACTACGCCACCGTGGCGCCGAACAAGGTCATCTTCAGCAAGTTCCTGGCTGTGAACAACCTGGAGCAGGGCCAGCAGACCTTCCTGACCAACGAGAACATCGCCACCACCCCGATCCCGGATTACGTCTTCTCCAAGGCCTTCCTGGAGGAGCAATCCCGCTAGTGCCCAAAGCACGGAAGGAGTCAGCCATGACGATAAGCACCAGGATCCTCATCGCCGCTGCCCTGGCCCTGTCGGCCCTGGCCGGAGCGGGCCTCGCCGCTCAGGACGCCTCCGGGACCCCGACTGATTCGGCGTCCTCGGCCGATTCGGGGTCCGCGGCCGGTTCGGAGTCTGCGGCCGGGGGCGGCGAAGGCTCGGGCTTCTCGGAAGCGGACATCTTTCAGTCCGACGCCTTCGACCAGGCCGTCCAGGAAAGTAAGCAGGAGGAGCAAAAGAATAAGCTCGAGTACCTGTTCGGCGGGGTCTTTCTGTCCCGGGGCTCCCTGGGCACCACCGCCGCCTTCGACGGCTACACCGCCTCGGCGGACTTCGCGGGTAAGGCCTTCGTGCGACTCAGCGTCCCGAGCTACGGCGCCCTGTACCTGGGCTACAACTTCGGCCATACCCTGCTCGCGGGCGAGTACGGGACCGTGGCCTTCTCCCTGCCCGGGGAGGACTTGTTTGCCAACACCTTCGCCCTGTCGGAGTTCTACCTGAGCTTCGACGCGGCCAAGGTCCTGTTCTTTCGGGTCGGCAACCAGCTGATCGCCTGGGGCCCTTCGGTGATCTGGACCCCGGTGGACTTCATCAACCGGGAGCGGCTCGATCCTACGGCCACCTACGATCTGCGGGTGGGCAAGCCGGGGGTCCGGCTGCACCTGCCCCTGAAAAGCGCCAACCTGTTCCTGTTTACGGACTTCGCCGACACCGTGGTCGAGACCCCGCCGGGGAGCGGCGATTTCGTAGTGGGCAACCTCTTCGAGCAGACCAACTTCGGGATCCGGGGGGACCTGACCGCCCTGGGCTTCGAGTTCGGGCTGACCTCCTACCTGGGGGCGGCAATCCAGAACCGCTACGGCTTCGATTTCTCCGGAAGAGCTCTCGCTACCGACGTCTACGGGGAGCTGGCCATGGCCTTTCCCTACGAATCGTACGATTTCAGCTGCGCGATCTCGACCGGATTCCAGCGGACCCTCGGAGAGCTCAAGAACTGGACCATACAGGGCGAGTTCTTCTACAACTCAGCGGGACAGGAGGACAACGCCGCCTACTCGACTCTGAGCCCAACAGACTTCTACGCCGCCGGGTACATCCCCTTTTACGTGGGCCGGATGTACGCCTACGCCGCGATTACGAGGACGGACCTGATCGGCACTTTCCTCGACGGGACCCTCTCCGGATTCATGAACTTCTCCGACCTCTCCGGCACGGTGAGACTCAAGGGGGCCTTCGACATCCCGGGCTTCATCCCCTTCAGCTTCACCCTGGCCTACAATGGGGGCGGCGAGGGCAAGGAGTTCACCCTCTTCACCGGCGACAACGCCCTGAGCGCCACGGCGCAGGTGAGCTTCGAGTTCTGAAGTACTATCGATCGGATTTGACAGTACTGTCAGCGCCCCCTATAATTTAAGTATGAAATATTTACTGGCGAGAAAGCCGCGCAGCTCGTGCGTGATGGAGCTTTTGTTGCTCATGCTTGTGTCGCTTTGCGCCTTTTCCCAAGAATCGCAGAAGGAAAAAGACGTTTTTCTGACTCATCAAAAGGCTGTTATGTTGGTCAGCCAGTCTATACAAATACCCAGGGCGCAGGTGAAACACATCGAGCTGTTCGAGAAATTGGAAGATGCAATGGATCGCGAAGTACTTGACCAGTATTTCCCTATTGCCAGCGGAACCGCGTTTGCCATAACAGCGGATGGCTACCTGGTGACGGCTTTTCATGTGCTAAAGCATATCCCCAAGGAGCAGGTAGAGTATTGGTCCCTGTATTATTTTGCCAGCTACGTCGGAAAGCATCTCACCCCCGGCTATCTCACCAGTTCTGAGCTCAACAGAATACTCAAGGAATACCGGAAAATCGCCAGGAAGTCCGATATTTACATCAGCATTATCACGGATACCGGGAAAGAGTATATCGCCGAGATCATCGCTGAGAACGATGAGCTGGACCTGGCTTTATTGAAAATCGAAGCTGATCAGGAGCTGGCAACCATCGCGTTGACCCGCGAGGTGAGCTTGAAGCCGAACCAGAAAGTCGTTTCCATCGGTTATCCCCTTCAGAGTGTTTTTAGTCAGTTTCTGAATGATTTCAAGTCCTCCATTACCGACGGCATCATTTCAGCGATCAGAGATGATAAATGGGATATTCAGCATACGGCAGCTGTCAATCTCGGGAACTCCGGAGGCCCCCTCTTGAACTCCCAAGGACAGCTTATCGGAATCAATGTCGGCAAACTACAGGAGGCCGACGATATCTACTTTGCTATCAGATCGCAAAAGCTCATCGATTGGCTGAAAAGTATCGGCAGAGAGGATATTCTAAAGGAGCAATGATGCCTAAGCGGGATTGTATCAAAAAAACCGGATTTACCGTTGCGCTGCTGTTCTTAGCACTCATGCTTATGGGGTGCGAATCATTTCCGAAACCCTGGAACGATGAGGACTTCCTATTTGTTGTGCCGGTTGTCTATCTGGATACCCAGATAGCACCTTCAAGAGATATCTCTTTCGGGTATCGGATTACCTTGGAACATGTGCAAACCGGGGATCGGAAGTATTTCAACATCGACTCGAGTGATCCGTATAAGATCGTAAGGCCTGTATTTGCGAACTGGGATGAGGGTGAATATCTGTTGAAACAGTATTCGTCCATCGGCTTCGTGGATAATTGGACCAGAGAGCTGAGAATAAACCAGTATCTGAAGCTCGAAAAGGGGAAAGTAACTATTTTTCCCTGCAAGATCGTGATAATTTTACTGGAATCCACGAGTCAATTATACGACACCTCGATCGCCGTTCATTTTGTAGAACTGCACGAAGATGACTATACGCGGATACGAGAGTTTTTAAGTACTTATAAAAATTTTCATCTCTGGAAATCCTGAGATCCCCCGAGGCTCGGCGGGGAGATCAGCGCCAAGATCCTCACCAGCTCGACGATACGGGCGGACCCTGCTGTGGCGGTAACGATACTTCCTGTTTGACCGGCACGAAAATATGCTTATATTAAGATTATGAAGCTATCTGAAGGCCACACCTACAAGTTGCTGGGTATCTTCGCAATTTTACTCCTGTCCTTCTCGGCCGTGAGCTGTCTCACCATAGAGACCGTCGAGCACCCGGACGCCGCAGGCAGGTGGAAATACAGAGTAAATATCACCAAACCGCACACCGAAAACGAGGGAAGAGCGGGTCACCTTTTCTTTCGGGGCAGGGAGCTGCCCGGTTGTTTCAACACCATAATCATCGGAAAGACCAAATACAATTATCGCATCCGTATTAATCCTTCGGATTTCAGCGGTTATGCCAAGGATCCCGGGTATGTGCCACCGCCTTCGACTTCCACGCTGAAATTGACGCCCGAAGAGCTAAAACGAGGGTGGTATTTCGCTGCCGCCGATCAGAGGCGCCAGGATACTCCGGCCGACTGGATATGGGTCAAGAGGGAGAACCTGGAAGCTTTTGTAAAGCCGGATAAAGTGTACACCTTCATAGACAAGTACAAACTGAACCCGAAGCCGGAGAACCAGGAAGCGCCGTTTTCGTTCCGCCTCATGCTCAAATCCTGATCACTGAGCTACGCCTCGGTCAGCGCCGGTTTTAGCTTTTACTGTCACTTCCCTCCGCCCGCCTGCGTGCGCGGGACGAACTGAGCCAGGGCTACGGGCAGGTAAAGCAGCAGGAGTACGGCCAGGGGAATCACCATCCGAATCAGGCCGCTCCGCAGCATGGCTCCCCGAACGACGTAGGCGACGACCAGCAGGATTCCGGTCAGGTTGTGGATGCGGATGGTCAGCATATTCGCCGGGGCCATGGCAACAGGCTCCCTGTAGTTCCTGCGCAGCACGGCGAAGGCCCTGATGAACCAAGGCAATGTAAGAAACGCCAGGTACGTCCAGTAGGAGGTAAGCCCCACCAGGGGCGGGCAAAGGACCGTCAGGTAGGCGAGGACCATGCTGCCGCCGTACAGCCAGACACCCCGACGCTGTCCCAGGCGAACCACCAGAGTACGCTTGCCCGCTCTACCGTCGCTTCGCACGTCGGGGATTTCGTTTATAGTGATCATGGCGAACATCATCAGCCCCAGCGGAAGCAGGGCGAAGGCCGCCTCCCAGGAAAGCTGCCGGGCCTGCACGTAGAAGGAACCCAGACCGATGACTAAGCTGAAGTTGACGAGCTGGGAGAGCTCGCCGAACCCGTGGTAACCGTAGCGTAAGGGGGGAGCGGCGTAGAAGTAGGCCGAGAACATGCCGACCGCTCCGAAGGCTAGCACCGGCCAACCTCGGGTCGCCGTGAGGAACAAGCCGGCGGCGATCGTTATCAGATACAGGACGGTAAAAGTACGGCGCATCTGCGAAGGCCTGAGCTCCCCGCTGGTCAAAAGACCGCTGCCGCCGGAATAAGGACTGGGACCCTGCTGTTGAGCTTCGTCGACCGAGTGCTTGTAGTCGAAGTAGTCATCCGTCATGTTGAGGGCGATGTGATTTATGGTGGTTGCCAGCACTACGACCAGGTAGCAGGCCAGGGAGAAGCTGCCCGTTATGGCCCAGGCGATGACAGCTCCCAGCGCCGCGGGCAGGAAACTCGGGGGGACGAAGTGGTAGCGGCAGGCCCGCCACCAGACCACCGCCCGCGGCAGGCCACCCTCCGCTTTCGAAGCGCGTGTTTTCGACATGACCTAAAGTACACGCATCCGCAGTCTCCTATCCCGGTTTCCACCCGGCGAAGCTCTCCAGATGCTTCCAGTAGGCTCCGAAACCGATGAAGGCCCAGATTGCGGCGCCGGCCACCAGCAGCAAAATCAGCACCACTCTGAGGAACCTGCTGTTTCTGGCCGCATATAGGGGCAGGGATAGAACGCCCGCCAGCCCTGTCAGAATAAAACCCGCGGCGGCCAGCGGCGGAGAATCGGTCATTCCGCGCTGGGCGATGCGGATGCCTACCACCACGGAAGCCAGCCCCCCGAACACGGCGAAAATCGCCAGCGACAGCAGGTCCCATCCGCGGGCCAGAGCCAGCCCTACCGTAAAAATCAGAATACCGAACATGACGTACGGCTCTCCAAAGGCTATATTGTAGCTGCTCGGCAGCGGCCAGGTAAAGATCATGTACAGGCCCGTCGCCGCGGCTATGAAGCCGGTTACCAGAAAACCGGGGGCCATTTTTCGGCTGTCGGCATCCAGGAATTTCAGCACCAACAGGGCGAGCAATATCAGGCTTGCCGACAGATTGACGAGCATCAGGGCCACGTAGTCAATAAACATCTCTGTCTCTCCTCGTAAGCGATCCCGGCGAGAATAAAGGGTCAACGGAGGGCGCCGGGGTTCACCCGCCCGTTCCCATACCTCTTGCCTTGCGCCGGCTAAGGCCGGCTCTCCAGCCACCGGTAGATCTGTTCTGCCTCCGCGTCGGAGACCGTGCCCTTGTCGAAGGCCGGCATCCCTCCTCCTCCTCTACGTATTTTCCGCAGCACAGAGTCCAGTGGAAGGGGGATTCCCGAGAGCGCCGGACCGACTCCGCCCTCGGCGTTCCGGCCGTGGCAGTTCGCGCACCCTTTCTCGGCGAAAAGCTCCCTTCCGCGGGCCAGATCCTTTGAGGATACGACCGTGGGAGCGGGCGCCTCGGCACCGGCGCCTGCAGTATAGAGGCTTCGTATAAAGATGACCACCAGCCAGACCTGCCGGTCCGACAGAATTGTCCGGAATGCCGGCATGCCCACGAAGGACAGCCCGGATTTGACGATCCAGGCGATCTCACCGTCTTTCATGCCGATCACCCTCTGTGAGGTCAGGTCCGCCGCCGGCGGGTACATGTTTCGGCCTATGGGTGAATCGCCGGTTCCCTCCGGACCGTGGCAAACAGAGCAGTTGCCCAGATAAACCGTGCTTCCCTCGGAGGTGGTCCGTACATCGGCGGTCAGCGGATTTTCCATCCGCTTGTACGCTGCGGGGATCGCGGCCAGCACGCGGTTTGTTCCGATCGCGTCCTCCAGCGGCCAGGAGGACCTGTGCTTGAGCGCCAGCGGAAAGAGTAAAAAGAACAGCAGGCCGCCCAAGACTGCAGCAGCCGCTATGCCGATGATCAGACCTTTGAGAAAGGCGGGTGGGCCGTCATTGTCCATTACGTATTCTCCTTGTATTTTTTTCTCCTCGGCCCGCAGGCCGTAGCTTTATCGTCAGTCATCCACCCAGGCCTCCCACCACGGCGGCGGCAATCAGCCTCAGCAGCGGCCCGGGGTACACGCCCAGGACGATCAAAGCGGCGATGAGCAGCCCGATCATGACTCCGGAGGCGCTCCACGCCCTGCCGACAACGCCCGAAAATCCGCCGGCCGGCTGCTCAGCGGTAAATAGCGCGGCGACGACCCGCAGGTAGTAGAACAGTCCAATGATGCTGGCGCCGACCAGCACGCCCGCCAGAGCGAACATCCCTTTCCAGACCCCCGCCCGGAGGATATAGAACTTGCCGATGAAGCCGCCGCTGATGGGCAGACCGGCCAGGGACAGCATCCCGACAGCCATCACCGCTGCCAGCCCGGGACGTCGGAAGGCCAGGCCCCTGAAATCTTCCAGATCATCCGTCCGGCCCCCTTCGCCGGGGTGCAGCACCACGACCCCGAACACGCCCAGGGTGGCCAGGAAGTATACGACCAGATAGTAGCCGGCTGCCGCCGCCCCCTGGTCCCCTGAGGCCAGGAGGGCAACCAAGAGGTAGCCCATGTGAGCGATCGAGGAATAGGCTAAGAGCCGCCGAATCGAGCGCTGCTTTAGGGCCAGGAGGTTACCGGCCACCATGGAAAGCACGCTGATCACCGTCACGGCGGCGACCAGGCCGCCGGAGCGGTGGAGTGCGACTGCCGGTACGTAGCGCAGCAGCAGGGCGAAGATCGCCCCTTTGGAGACCGTGGCAATGTAGGCCACCACGGGGGCGGGGGCGGCCTGAAATACATCCGGAGTCCACAGGTGAAACGGCACCAGGCTCATCTTGAAGCCTACCCCGACCAGGAACAGTCCGATCCCGGCTCCCGCGACCAGCCCGGGACCGATTGCCATGGCCGTGACGGCATCCTGGAAACGCAGCGAACCCACCTCGGCGTAGATCAGCGCTACTCCGAACAGGAGAAAGGCAGTGGAGGCCCCGGCGAGCACCAGGTATTTCATCCCGGCCTCCAGGGCCGCGGCGCTGCCCCGGCGATAGGCCACCAGCACGAAGAAGCTGACACTCAGGATCTCGAGTCCCAGTACGAAGGACACGTAGTGCGTGCTGGAAACAGCGACGATCGCCCCGATGCTGGCTGTAAGCAGCAACAGGTAGTACTCCTCCCTCCGGCCCCGGCGTCCCCGCCAGTAGCTCATGGACAACAGGCACACCACGAAGGAGGTCCCGACAATCAACGCCGTGAAGAACAGGCTGTAGCGGTCGCTGACGATCAGACCGGCGACGGAGCTCGATCCTCGCCCCCCGATCGCCAGCACCCCTGCAAGCGCCGCACCCAAACCGATCAGGCTGATCCAGGCGGCGGCGTTAGTGGTTCTTCGCACCGCTGCGGCGGCGAGCACGGCCAGGGCGGCGGCGATGAGCGCGAGCAGTGGAAGCAGCGCGATGAGATCGGCGAGATTCATGGGCTGCCTCCGGGGATGGTTTGAAGGAACGGACCGACCACGCCGATCAGGGTTCGGGGAAACAGTCCGAGAAATACGATGAGCAGGGTCAGCCAGCCCATCACGATCGTCTCCACGGCCCCCAGATCCGCGATCACCGCCTGCTGCCGCGGAGGACCGAACATCGTCCTGCGCACCAGGCTCAAGGCATAGACGGCGGAGAGGATCATCGCCGTGGCCGCCAGTACGGCGGGCAGGAGGCGGACGGCGATGGCCCCCAGCAGCACCAGAAACTCCCCGGCGAAGTTGCCCAATCCGGGAAGGCCCATCGCCGCCAGGGCGAAGAACAGGCTCATCGCCGCCAGACGGGGGGCGCCGCTCCACAGCCCTCCGAGTGATTCCATGTCGCGGGTGCCCAGGCGATCCTGAATACCTCCAGCCAGAGCGAACAGAGCGCCGGTGGTGAGCCCGTGGCAGACCATCAGGAGCACGGCACCCTCCATAGCGGACCGGCTCCCGGCGTAGATACCGAGCAGCACGAATCCCAGGTGGCTGACGCTGGTGTAGGCGATGAGGCGCTTCATGTCGGACTGCCCGAAAGCGGCAAGGGCACCGTAGATGATGCCGGCCACGGCCAGGCCGACGGCCCACGGGGCCAGGCGGGCGGAAGGGGCCGGGAACAGCGGCAGGGCGAAGCGAATGAGGCCGTAGGCCCCGGTCTTGAGCAGCAGGCCGGCCAGGATGATGCTGCCCGCCGTGGGGGCTTCGGTGTGGGCGTCCGGCAGCCAGGGGTGGAGAGGAAAGGCGGGCAGCTTGACCGCAAACGCCAGGAAAAAGCCCAGCATCAGCAGCATTCCCCATTTTCCCGGGAGGTCGGTTTCCGCCAGGCGGAGAGCGTCAAAGGTGTACTCCCCGGTCTGGGAACCGTGCAGGAAGTGCAGGCCCAGGATGGCCAGAATCATGAGCAGGCCTCCCGCCTGGGTGAAGAGGAAAAATTTGGTCCCCGCCGCACGCCTGTTCTCGTGTCCCCAAATTACGATGAGAAAATAGGTCGGTACCAGCATCAGCTCCCAAAACATGGCAAAGAGAAACAGATCCAGGGCCAGGAACACACCCATAATACCCGCCACCGCCAACATCAACTGGAAATGAAACAGGCCGACCCGCTCTCGCACCGAAGACCAGGAAACAAACAGAGCGACCAGGCCCAAAACTGCGGTCAACGAGACCATCAGCAGGCTCAGACCATCCAGGGCCAGATGGAAGCGGACGCCAAGCTGGGGGATCCAGCGCAGATCGAGCCGCTCCAGCCAGCGGTTGGCCGGTCCCGCGGCTGCGGCCCGGAAAAAGAGCGCCCACAGCGAACCCACGATGCCCAGATCGGCGGTCAGCCCCGCACAGGCTGCCAGTCTGGCGGCGGACTCGCTGGTCTGTCCGAGCAGCCAGGCGAGCAGCCCGGCAAACAGAGGAATAAACACCAGCAGAGCGAGGATCATATCAGCACCACCACCAATGCGAGGATCAGCGCCGCCCCCAGGGCGATACCGGCGGCGTAGCGGCGGATGCGGCCGTTCTGCAGAGCGCTCAGCTGCCGGTGGAGCACGGTCGACAGGCCGCCCAGAGCCCGGTACAGCCAGTCGAGCGGCTCACTGCCGACGCCGCGGGTGAGCAACCGGTAGGGGCGAAGGATAAGCCGTTCATACAGCCAGTCGAAACCCCAGCCGGCCAGCCAGAAGCGTCGCAGGTACGCCCGCCTCGGCAGATTTGCCGCCTCCTCCTTCGCCCGCAGATGGAACCGGAATACCGCGTAGGCCAGCAGGATCCCGAGCAATGAGGCAGCCTCCGAAGCGACGATCAGCCAGACGCCCACCCCGGGGGTGCTCGGCCGGGGCTCCATGAGCGGCGCGGTCTCGGCGATGAAACGGGAGAACAGCCGGATGTTCCCGAGGTGACTGGGCGTCTCCAGCAGGCCACCGAGCGCCGCCGGCACGGCCAGGATCAAAAGAGGGGCCGCCAGAAGAGAGCCGGGCCTGCCCGAAGGGCGGCTGCGCTCGGGTCCCATGAACACCAAAAACAACAGGCGGAACGTGTACAGGGAGGTCAGCAGGACCCCTGCCAGGGCCAGGATCCAGAGCAGCCGCCCCGATGGCCCGGAGTTCCAAACCCAATCCAGGATCCAGTCCTTGCTGGAAAATCCGGCGGTGAGGGGCGGGAACGCGGCCATGGACAGAGAGGCGACCAGAAAGGTCCAGAAGACCAGGGGCATTCTCCTCCACAAGCCGCCCATGCGAAAGATGTCGTGCTCCTCCCCGAGGTAGAGGATGACCACACCGGCGCCCAGAAAGAGCAGGGCCTTGAAGCAGGCGTGGGTGAGAAAATGGAAGGCCGCCGCCGGCCAGGCGCCCACGCCGAGAGCCAGGAACATGTAGCCGATCTGGCTGATGGTGGAGTAGGCCAAAGCACGCTTGATGTCGCGCTGGACCGCCGCGCTGAACCCGGCCAGGATCAGGGTGGAGACGCCGATTAGAGCCACCAGAAAGCGAACGGCCGGCGCCAGGGCGAAGAGGGCGTTCATGCGGGCGATCAGGTACACTCCGGCGGTGACCATGGTAGCCGCGTGGATCAGGGCGCTCACCGGGGTGGGGCCGGCCATGGCGTCGGGAAGCCAGGTCTGGAGAGGGACCTGAGCGCTCTTGCCCACGGCTCCGGCCAAAAACAGTGCGGCGCAGGCCGCCGCCAGCGGCGCGCCGGGTCCAAGCTGCGAAGCGGCCCGGGCGAGCAGATCCTGGATACCGCTTGCGCCCAGGCGGGTGTAAAGCAGCAGGATGCCGACTATGAAGGCGGTGTCACCGATGCGGGTGACCACGAACGCCTTGACCGCAGCCCGGCTGTTGGCCGGCTCCCGGTACCAGAAGCCGATGAGCAGGTAGCTGCACAGGCCCACCCCTTCCCAGCCCAGGTACAGCAGCAGCAGGCTGTCGGCCAGCACCAGCAGCAGCATGGAGGCCACGAAGAGGTTGAGGTAGGCGAAGTAGCGCCCGTAGCCCTCCTGCCCGGCCATGAAACTGGTGGAGTAAAGGTGAATGAGGAAGCCGACGCCGCTCACCACCAGGGCCCACAGCAGAGACAGAGAGTCCAGGTGCAGAGAAAAGCTGACGGTCAGCCCCGCGGCTTCCAGCCAGCGCCAGGGCGCCTCGGCGCTGAACGACTGGAGACCGCTGCCGCCCAGGTAGCGCAGGGTCACGAGGGCCACCGCAGCCACGGACAGCGCCACGGAGCCTGTACCGATGACCGCGGATGCGCGCGGGGGCAGCCGGCGGCCCAGGAGAGCCAGGAGCAGGAACCCGCAGGCGGGAAACAGAGGAATCAGCCAGAGCAGCAACGTCATCTCAGCCTCTCAGTTTCCGCAGCTCGTCCGGATCAAGGGTACGGCTGACCCGATGAATCCCCAGGATGAGCGCCAGACCGACCGCCGCCTCGGTTGCGGAGATGGCCAGGATGAACAGGAACATGATCTGTCCGTCCGGCTGCTGCCAGCGGCTGGCCGCGACGATGAAGGCCAGGCCCGAGGCGTTCAACATGATCTCCAGGGACAGCAGCGTGAACAGCAGGTTTCTGCGCAGAAGCAGCCCTCCCAGCCCGACGACGAACAGCGCCGCCGCCAGGAGCAGGCCGTACTGGACCGGTAGTGTGGTCACTGAACCTCCTCCCCCTCCCCTTCCGAGCTGCGCCGCCCCAGGTGCAAGGCTCCGGCTACCCCGACTAGCAGCAGCACGGAGGCCAGTTCAACCCCCAGGGCGTAGGGCCCGTACAGGGCGGCTCCGACCTGTTTCGGCTCCACCGCGGCGGCGGCCGGAGGATCCGCAGGCGCCAGGGCGACCATGATCACCAGCTCCAGGGCCAGGATCGCCGTCAGCAGGGCCGGCCCCGCCGCCTGCCGCAGGCTTAGCGAGCTCTTGGGCTCGGTACGCAGACTGAGCATCATCATCACGAACAGGAACAGCACCATGATGGCTCCAGCCCAAATCACGATCTGGAGGACCGCCGCGAAGGCGGCCCCAAAAGCGTAGAGCACGACCGCCACGCCGAGCATGCCTACGATCAGGTACAGCAGGGCATGCACCGCGTTTCGGCGGGTGATCGCCAGGAGCGTGCTCAGCACGGAGAGGCTCCCTGCGATCCAGACGGCTGCATTCATCACTCCTCCTCGACACCGGCCTACGGCATCAGACCGCGCGTATCCACCGGCGGTCTTTCGCCGCCGGCCTCACCCTTGCCCTTTCCGGCGATGCTCACCCCCGCCACGCGATAAAAGTCGTACCCGGGATACTTGCCCTGTCCGCCGATCAGCAGGTCCTCCTTCTCGTACACCAGCTCCTGCCTGTGATACTCGGCCATTTCGAAGTCCGGGGTGAGCTGGATGGCGTAGGTCGGACAGGCGTCCTCGCAGAAACCGCAGAAGATGCAGCGGGAAAAGTTGATACGAAAGAAAGCGGGATATCTCCTTCCGTGCTCATCCTCCGCCGCCTGCAGAGCTATGCAGTCCACGGGGCAGGCCACGGCGCAGAGGTAGCAGGCCACGCAGCGCTCCTTGCCCTCCGGGTCCCTGGAAAGGATGATCCGCCCCCTCCAGCGGGGCGGCAGCCGCCGGCGCCGTTCCGGATAGCGAACGGTGAAACGGGGGGCAAAGGCCCGCAGGAAAACCAACCAAAGAGTGCGTATGATACTGAACATATCCTAACAGCTCCTCTGCATCGCTATCTCCCCACAGCCAGCACGACCGCGCCGGTCACCAGCAGGTTCGCCAGGGCCAGCGGGAGCATGATCGTCCAACCGAAGCGCATCAGCTGGTCGTACCTGGGCCGCGGCAGCGCGGAGCGTACCAAAATCAGGAACGCGATAACCACAGCCAGCTTGAGGAGAAACCAAACGATCGGCGGCAGCCAGGGACCGAGCCAACCCCCGAAGAACAACACTACCACGAAGGTCGAAAGCAGGGTGACGCCTATGTACTCACCAATGTAGAAGAAGGCAAATTTGAACCCCGAATACTCCGTGTGGAATCCGGCGACCAGCTCGGCCTCGGCTTCCGGCAGATCGAAAGGGATCCGCCTGCTCTCCGCCATACCCGCAATCAGGAAGATAATCAGCCCCGGCAGCTGGGGGATGCAGAACCACATCCCCTGCTGCGCCCTCACGATCTCCCCCAGACTGAAGGACCCGGCGAGAACGACTACCCCCATCAGGGACAGACCCATGAACACCTCGTAGCTGACCATCTGTCCGACCGCCCTCAGGCTGCCGAGCAGCGGGTACTTGCTGTTGGAGGCCCAGCCGCCCAGAGCCACCCCATACACCGCCAGGGAGGACATGGCCAGGAAGAACAGAAGCCCGATGTTCAGGTCCGCCACTGCCACCCCGGGGCTGAAAACCACGACCGAAAACGGCATGACGGTGGCCGCCACCATGATGGCCGGAGCCAGGAAGAACACGACCCGGTCGCTGAAAGGTGCGATCCAGTCTTCCTTGGTCAGGATCTTGACGGCGTCCGCCACCACCTGCAGCAACCCGAGCGGACCGGCCCGGTTCGGCCCGTAGCGCTCCTGAAAGAGCCCGAGCAGACGCCGTTCGATAAAGGTGAGACCGCCCGCCAGGGCCAGCACGCCGACCAATACTCCGGCTACAGTGATGATGCTCCGGATCGCTGCGCTCATCGGCTCTCCCCTTCTATCTTGCCGAGCTTGGCCCAGGCGGGCAGCAGCGGCGGGCTCTCCCCGGGGAGACCCGCCGGCACCAGCGCCGTACCGGGGATCATCCCCTCATCCAGCTCCAGGGGAAGACGCCACCTGTCCGAGCCAACCGCCAGCTCCACCTGTGTGCCCAGCCCCAGCCCCAACCGTCCGGCATCCTGCGGATGGAGACGCAGCGCGGGGGGGAGAATGAGGCTGGCTATTCCCGGCGCCAGCCGGCTGAGCTCCTCGGATCCGAACAACCGGATGAGGGGCAGAAGCAGGATCTCCCCCTCCCGAGGCTTGAACGGATCCGGGATCCGATGGTAATACTCCCGCTGGGTGTCTCCGCCGGGCTCCAGCAGGCGAAAGCCCGGACTCCCGCCGCGAAGCGGACCGCCCGGCACCGTCTGCTGCTTGTTCAGCGACTGCACCGAGTTCCAGCCGGGGGCCCAGTAGCGCGGCACGAGCGCGGAGGGCGGGCTGCCTGTGAAGCCCTCCATGGAATACGACAGAGGTGTGTCCGGATCCGGCGGCGGCGGCTGTTCATGGACGCTCCGGGCGGCGTGCTCGGACGTGCGGCCGCTGGCCCGGCGGCTCAGTCTGGGCACGGGTCTGTCCATCAAGCCGGAGCCATCGATGCGGTCGAGCTCGACCAGGCTGGACAGCTTGGGATCGTGGCCGGCCAGCTCCTCCAGGATACTGCCCAGGCTCGGCCAGGGTTGTGCCTCCGTCTTTCCCGAAGCCGACAGCAGCTCTCCGATCCAACGCCAGCTCGGCCGGATCTCCTCCTCCGGGGCAAAGACCGCGTAAAACGCTTGAGCCCTGCCTTCCGAGCTGATCAGCGTGCCGCTGGCTTCGGCGAAGGTGGCGGCGGGAAGGAGCACCGCGGCTGTCTCTGTAGTGGGGGATTCCACGTGATCGATGCAGATGATCCGGGCTTCCGGGGCAAACAGCGGCTTCAACTGCTCAGAGGGGAGACGGCGCGTGAGGTCGTTCTCCACGATCACTACCGTGACCCCGGCAGCGGCGTCCGGGGTTCCCGCCTTGTCCGCAGATTGCGGGACATTCCCGCCGCCGGCGGAAGCCGCCTCCCGCACCGCGTCCTCCAGCGAGCCCCCTTCCAGCAAGGCGGCAGCCATGCTGTTGCACTCGGGTGCCACGAAGCTCAGTCTAGCCTGGACACCGGCGCGGGTAAGCGCCCAGGCGACATTGCAGGCTCCCTGTACCAGCTCGGCGCTGGCCAGGGTTGTTCCGCAGATCACCAGGGGCCGCCGGCAGTCCCGCAGGGCCCCGGCCATACGCTGCGCCAGGGCCCCTGTCCGTTCGTCGACTTCGGCGGCCGCCGACTCCGGGTCCAGCCGATGGGAAAGCTCGAAGGCCAACCGGGCGATATCCTGGGGCGTCCCCCGGAAGCTCTCGGAGGCCAGCTCGTCCAGACCGCTTGCCGCCGGAGTGGCCACGTACACCGGGCCCCGCTCCTGCTGGATCGCTTCGCGGATGGCCGCATCCTCCCAGGCCGGTATCCTGGGCTGCCGGTTCCTGGCCTCCTCCAGAGGTTTCTGAATCGCCGCCTGGCGGATGGCCAGGGTGAGGAGGGGCGCCGTATTGGGGATGTCCTCCCCGAGCACGAGCACCCCGTCCGACTCGGCCGCCTGCCGCAGGGAGGCGATCGGCGTGGGTCCTTCGACCACGCTGCGCGCGAACAGGCGGATCAGGTCCAGCTCGCGGTGGGCCAGGCCGTGGAAGAAGTTACCGGCTCCCACCAGCCTGAGCAGGGCGAAGTTGGACTCCACCGAAGCCCGAGGAGAACCGATGCCGATGAGCCTTCCCCTGCCCAGGAGGTCCGCCGCACGCCGGACGGCTTGCTCCGCGCTCGCGGGGACCACCTCTGCGCTACCGCGCAGCCGGGGGCGGCGGATGCGCCGCTCGCCGTTGACGAACTCGTAGCCGAAGCGGCCGCGGTCGCAGAGGAAGTAGCCGTTCACATCGTAATGGTAGCGGTTGCGGATGCGCCGCAGCATGCCGTAACGCTCTCCTGGCAAGGTGTTGCAGCCCAGAGCGCAGTGCACGCATACCGACGGGGCGGTCTGCAGGTCCCAGACGCGGGTAAAGTGACGTCGGAAGGTCTTGTCGGTGAATACGCCGGTGGGGCAGATCTCCACCAGATTGCCGCTGAACCCCGAGGCCAGCGCGCCGTCTTCGTAGCGGCCGAAGTAAACATCATCGTGGCAGCCGAAGGCCTCCAGGTCCCTCCCGCCGGCGATATCCCGGTAGAATCGAATGCAGCGATAGCACTGGATACAGCGATTCATCTCGTGGTGGAGAAAGGGCCCCAGATCCTGATTGCGAAAGGTGCGTTTGGGAAAGCGGTTGCGGCGGTACACATGCCCGTTCATGACGGTCATGTCCTGCAGGTGGCATTCCCCCCCTTCGTCGCACACCGGGCAATCGTGGGGATGGTTCAGCATCAACCACTCGATTACTGCGGCGCGGAAGGCCTTGACCTCGGGGTCGTCAATAGAGATTCGCATACCGTCACCGGCCTGGGTCATGCAGGACATCACGATCTTTCCGTGCGAGTCGTTTTCATCCTTGAACTGCTTGACAGCACACTGCCGGCAGGCACCCACGGAGTGCATGGCCGGGTGCCAGCAGAAGTAAGGGATGTCGAAGCCGAGGGACAGGCACACCTCCAGCAACGTCCGGTGCTGGTCTTCGAATTCGTACGGTATGCCGTCGACGTACAGAGTGGCCACCGCTACCTCCAGGGGCACCTTTTTTCGCGCACGTGCCGCAGCAGGTCCTCGCGAAAGTACTTCAGGGCGCTGGCCAGCGGCTCCATTGCGCCCGGGGCCAGGGGGCAGAAAGTCAGTCCCGGTTTGATGGTGCGGCAGTGGAACTCCAGCAGCTCCAGGGATTCCTCCCGGCCCCTGCCCTCCTCCAGCTCCTCCAGCAGGGCGAGGATCCAGGGCAGCCCCTCGCGGCAGGGAGTACACCATCCGCAGGACTCCCTCATGAAGAAGCGCTCCAGGCTGATCAGGACGCTGACCGGGCAGATCCCGTCGTCAACGACCACGATGGTGCCTGTGCCGAGGCGGCTTCCGGCCGCGGCCACCGATGCGTAGTCCAGCTTCACGTCCAGGTGCTCGTCGATGAGGAAATCCGTAGATCCGCCTCCGGGCAGGAAGGCCCGCAGGCGCGCCCCATCAGCCATGCCGCCGGCCTGTTCGAAGATGAGTTCCCGGGCCGTCGTGCCCAGGGGCAACTCGAAGATCCCCGGCCGCTTCACCCGTCCGCTCACCCCGTAGATCTTGGTGCCGCCGTCCTCGCTCAGGCTCAAGTCTTTGAACCACTGGGCCCCCCGGCGCAGGATTCCGGGAAGGTTGCTCACCGTTTCCACGTTGTTCACGACGGTGGGCCTTCCCCACAAACCGCAGGTCTGGGGGAAAGGAGGCTTCGGCCGGGGGATCGGCCGCCGGCCCTCCAGAGCATCCATGAGCCCGTCCTCTTCTCCGCAGATGTAGCGGCCGCTGGACTGGTGGACGTATACGTGCACGTTGAATCCGGAACCCAGGATGTCGGTTCCCAGGTAGCCGCGCCAGGAGGCCTCGTCGATCGCCTCTTGAAGGCGGCGGCCGGCCAGCCGGTAGGCCCAACGCAGATAGATGTAGACTACCTCCGCCTCGATGGCATAGGCGCCGATGATGGCTCCCTCCACGACCTGGTGGGGATCTCCTTCCAGCAGCAGGCGGTCCTTCATGGTCCCCGGTTCCATCTCATCGGCGTTGACGATGTAGTACTTGGGACCCCGGGCGCTCTCACCCATCGGCACGAAGCTCCACTTCTGTCCCGTGGGAAATCCCGCCCCTCCGCGCCCTCTCAGGCCGGAGCTGGTTACCAGCTCCTGGACGTCCTGCGGGCTCATGGCCAGAGCCTTGCGCAGCCCCTCGTAGCCGCCGGTGCGCTCGTACTCCGCGAGCGGGAAAGCCTCCCTGTTTGGGCGTATGTTCCTGGTCAGGTGCCGTTCCACTTCCCCGCCTTTCTAAGGATACTGCTCGAGGATCCGGTCGATTGCTCCTGCGTCCAGCCTGCCGTGCAGATCCTCGTCGATCATCATGACCGGAGCCTGGTCGCAGGCCCCCAGGCACGGCGCCGGCAGGAGGGTGAACCTTCCGTCGGATGTCGTCTGCCCCATTTCGATTCCCAGCCTGGAGCGCAGGTGCTCGTAGAGATTCTGGTAGCCCATGATCCAGCAGCTCACGCTCTCACACAGCAGGATGACGTGCCTGCCAACGGGCTTCCGGTAGACCAGGTTGTAGAAGGTGGCCACCGCGTCGACCTCCTCGACGGTCAAATCGAGAAACTCGGCAATGTCCCGAACCGCTTCATCGGAAACCCAGCCTCGCCGGCGCTGCACTGCGCGCAGCGCCTCGGGCATCACGGGCCGCTTCTGGGGATAGCGGTCGAAGGAGGCCTGGATCTCATTTCGCTCCTCTTCGCTCAGCATGGCGGATCTCCTTTCGGTGACGATTCTCCCCGCAGGCGGCACTCTCCGCTCAAGCACGGCTCCTCTCTCAACGGTCCACATCCGCAAGCACGAAATCGATGCTCCCCAGGACGGCCGCCACGTCCGGGATCATCATGCCCCGGCACATCAGCGGCACCATCTGGATGTGGGCGAAGGACGGCGTGCGGATCCGGGTGCGGTAAGAGATCGTGTCCCCGTCGCTCACCAGGTAGTAGCTGTGGTTGCCCTTGGCATCCTCGGTACGTACGGAGGCCTCCCCCGGGGGGATCACCGGTCCCCAGCTCACCGCCAGGAAGTGGTCGATGAGCGTCTCGATGTCCTCCATCGTTCTTTCCTTCAGCGGAGGAGTGGCCAGAGGGTGGCTGGATTTGTAGGCCCCTGCGGGCATGCGGCGGCGGCACTGCTCGATGATGCGCAGGCTCTGCTCGATCTCCTCCCGGTGTACGACCGCCCGGTCGAAGCAGTCCCCGCGGCTGCCCACGGGAATCTCGAAATCGAACTGATCGTAGCCTCCGTAGCTCCTGCCCTTGCGGAAATCCCAGGCCAGGCCGCTGCCGCGGAGCATCGGACCCGTGGCTCCCCACTCCACCGCCTGCCGGGAGCTCAGCACCCCGACTCCCACGGTACGGGCCTTGAAGATCCTGTTGCGGAGCACCATGCGGTCGAACTGCCGCAGGCGCCTCCTCATATGGACCAGGAACTCATCGATCAGCCTCTCCCAGCCCTGCGGCAGGTCCTGCGCCACTCCGCCGATGCGGAACCAGCCGGGATGCATGCGGCCGCCGGTAATGGCCTCCACGATATCGAAGCCCCGCTCGCGGTCGTTGAAGGCGTAGAACACCGGGGACATGGCCCCCACGTCCTGGGAAAACGTGCCCAGGTAGACCAGGTGGCTGATGATCCGGAAGAGCTCGGCCAGCATAATGCGGATCATCCGAGCCCGCTCGGGCACCTCTATTCCCGCCAGGGTTTCCACCGCCAGCACATAGGGAAAGTTGTTCATCACGCCGCTCAGGTAGTCGATCCGGTCGGTGTAGGGGATGTAGGTGTGCCAGCTCTGCCTTTCGGCCATCTTCTCCGCGCCGCGGTGGTGGTAGCCGATGTCGCACACCAGATCTGCGATCTCCTCCCCGTCCATGTGGGCGATCACGCGCAGAGGGCCGTGGGTTCCCGGGTGCTGCGGTCCGAGATTTACATACAGAGGATCCCCGTCTCCCTGCGTTTCCTCCATTCCCCATTCCTCGGGCCGGAACTCCAGCTGCCGGTCATACTCTTCCGCCTCCTCTTCGCTCATGCTGAACATGCCCATCTCCGTTGCCCTGGCGGGGTGCTCCTTGCGCAGGGGATGACCATCCCACCAGGGCGGAAGGAGTATTCGCCGAAGGTTGGGATGTCCTTCCACCCGAATGCCGAACATGTCCCACAGCTCCCGCTCGTACCAGTCGGCGCACGGCCAGATGCCGGTGACGGTGGGCAGCAGCGGTTGTTCGCTGAGCAGCGCGACCTTCAGCCGCAGATCTTCGGCCCGCTCGAAGGAAAACAGCTGGTAGACCACGGTGAAGTGGCTTGCCGGCTGCCCAACCCGATGCCGCCGCAGCCGTTCGTCGATGGCGGTAAGGTCGTAGAGCATGGGATAGGGCCTGTCGACCCCGGCTTTCAAAAAGGCGAGTGTCTGCAGCAGCCGGTCGACGGCGACCCAGGCCGTAGGGATGCCGTCTTTTGTCTCCTGCAGAGTCAGAGCTCCCGGCCCAAGAAGCCTGCTCAGCTCCTCGAGGATGTTTGTTCCGCACGGCGCCGAATCGCTCATAGTGGGGTCCGCCTACACCCGGTCGGGGGGCTCGAGGCTGCGCTCCTCCGCCCGCCCCGCTCGGCGCTCGGCCCGCGTCGAGGGCAGCTCCGGCCGATATACTTCTTGAGGACCGATCACCCAGCTCAGGGGGCGCCGTTCCCCGCCCACCAGAGACGCCAGGCGCCTCAAGCCGTACATGAAGGCGTCCGGGCTCGGCGGACATCCGGGGATATACACGTCCACCGGAATGATCTTGTCCACGCCCTGGACGACACTGTAGATATCGTACATACCGCCGGAATTGGCGCAGGAGCCCAGAGAAATCACCCAGCGCGGCTGCAGGAGCTGCTCATACATCCGCCGGATCGCTGGGGCCATCTTGATGAAGACGGTTCCCGCAATGACCATCAGGTCGGCCTCTCTGGGGCTTGCCCGGATCACCTCGGAACCGAAACGGGCGATGTCGAAGCGGCTGGTAAGGCTGGTGGCCAACTCTACGTAGCAGCAGGAAAGCCCGAAATTGAAAGGCCACAGTGAGTACTTCCTCCCCCAGCCTATGAGGGCATGCAGAGTCGAAAGTACGATTCCACCGTGCGGCCGCCGGCCTGCGGGGGCCTCGGGGGTTCGGATTTCTGCGGGCGGAGCTGCCCCGCGGGGCACGAACATGCTCAACTCTCCTTTCTCAGCCGGGCGTCCTCCCGCTGGCGGGCGGTGCGCCAGTCCAAAGCTCCGTTGCGCCAGAGGTAGGCGATCAGCAGGAACAGAGGCAGCACGAACACCGTCATGACTGCGTATCCCTTCCAGCCTGCCTCACGCGCGGCGATCGCCCAGGCAAAGAGGAAGATGGATTCCACGTCGAAGAGAACGAACAGGACCGCCACCAGATAGTAGCTGGCGGCAAAGCGCACGGGAAGTGTACCGGTGGGCGCGATCCCGGACTCATAGGGCTGCACCGTGGCCCGCTGCCGGTGCCGTTCTCCTATGAACATGGAGACCACGAGCAGGCCGGGAACCGTGACAGCTACGACGGCGAAGTATAGTACCAGCGGCCACAGCATTATTCGCTACCCCCTTCCCGCGCCCTGCGCATCTGTGCTCGGAGTTTTTTATGCAGGCTATGCGTTTTCAGAATAAAGGCGCGAAGCCCAAGTCAGCCATAACCCGAACCGTCTATATTAGCGTTTTATTAAGGTTAGGCGCAAAGGGCGCATCACAGGCAGGGCAAACGCCGCCGACTCTCGCCGCCATTCGGAGAGCGCTGCAACCTGGGGTCGATGGATTTCTTTCTCTAACCGGCTAGGTTGTGATAGCCTGCGATCCCCTTACGCAGGAGCTCCAGGAGGCCCACAACTTTCATGTGAAACTCTTCGTCCCGGCTCCCCAGAAATCGATAAAACGGCTCCTCCCCGAGGCCTGCGGCTTCATCCAGCGTCTTTCCCTTCACAAGCAGGCACAAGATCTCGACGGCAACATTGGCAACGGGCTCACAGACACAGAGATACCTGATATCCGTGATCCGGCGGCCGGTCAGCCGGAGATAGAGCTGCATGTAATTGCCGTCACCGCAATTGATCATCTCCTCGCCGATGGCTTCCACGAAAACCGAAGGTTGTTCCAACTCGCCGGCATTCGGAAAGCTCTCCTTCAGCAGACGGCGATAATACTCGATGAGCGCCGCGAGCCCTCGATCTGCCTCTCGGCATTCCCTTCGATGCGGCTGTTTAGCTCTTCGGCAAACCAGTGGTGACTTCTCCTGCCGCCGCAGGAGGGATAGTCCGTATAATATTCGTTGATGGCTGCGATGACCTGCCGGGGGACCAGCGTCGTGCAGGCGTTGTCCAGATATACGGGCGGCTTGCCGCTGCGCCGCCTTTCCAGTGAGGGGAAATCGTCATAGTCGGTCGTCCGGCCGATGACGTACTCCTCGCGAAGCGCATAGCCGACCCCTGGTCCTTTCCCCCTTCCAGCTGCCCTTCGAAGGACTGCGGGTTGAGGATCGTCCACGCATCCACAGCGACCGTCATTTTTAAAACCCGGGTCTCTCCGGTCTCGGTGTTCACCTCCACCTCGGCCATCTGGATGTTGTGGCATTCCCTGACCTGGGCGTAGCCCTGTCCGGTCTGTTTATCGAGACCTTTCGGCACATCGTTCTTGTGTGCGCCTTCGTAGCGTGTCGGTTTTCCGGCCTTGACCAATCCGGCATAGCTCCTGGTTCCGGCCTCGCTCACGGCCTTCTCCAGATCTGCAATAGCGTTCAACAGGGAATTACCGGCCATGAAGGTCATCCGGCTGCCCGCTGGGGCACTACGGCGGCATTAAGAGGTTCGGGATCGCCCTCCAAATCCCGTTTGGACGCCAGCCAAAAGCCTGAAGGGATCCCCCTACGCCTCCTGGCCTTCCACGTTGATGTCGTCGTAGATCCTGGCTGCGGCCAGAAGGCCGCCCGGACTGCGCTCGTACACGGCTATCCCTCCCTGAGGCTCCAACTCCATCCCTCCCCAGCGGCCGGACATGACATACTCGATACAGCAGCACACACCGTCATCGGTAACAGCGCAGTGGCCCAGGCGGATCGGCCCTATGTCGAACAAACCGCCGTAGAACTCCCTCAGCTCCTCCGGACCGCGATGCACGTAACCTGCGCCGGCCGGCTCTCGGGCGTAGCCGTTCTGCTCGAAGAGGCTGAGCACCTCCTCCAGGCTGCCCTCAGCCAGAGCACGTTGGTAGCGGCCCACGACATCGGGGATCTCTATCTGCGAATCGACTTCAAGTGGCGACCGGCGCAGCTGGTGTTTTCCGGTGAGCGGCCACATGCTGTAATAAACCCGCACAGCTGACAATCCGGCGGCGCCCTGCTCTCCGACTACCGCTACCGGGAGGGACACCGCGCCGGAATCCAGGTCCAGGACGGACTCCACCACCGTGCGGCCCTCCGTTCGGGTTGGGCGGAACGAACTCAGCCGCGCCCTGTGCTCGGACAGCCAGCGGTGGGAGTCGTCAACAAAAGCGGTGAAATCCGCCCGTCCCCGGACACGACCGCCGCGGGGGTCATCTACACGCGGCGTACCGTCGAAGAGCCCCAGGAGCTCCTCCCCCCGGCCGGCGATCAGGAGTGGAAAGTAGGAGGATATTCGCTCGTTCTCTGCTTTCATGGCCCGGGCCTCATCGCAAATGCTGTTCTGCTCGACAAGCTAGAAATATAACGACAAAGCCGACGCGCAGGCAAGGCGAGCATTAAGCTATTCCGCAACAAGCGGCCCAGGTCGAGAACTCATCGGGACGGCTTCTCTGAGGCTCTCTCGGGCTTCTTCGGGCGCCGCGCTTCCGCGGTTGGCGGGGCTCCGGACTCCTCGGGGGTCGGGCGCACTCCGCGCCACAGCCAGGCGATGCCGCCGCTCAGGCAGCGCATTCTCACCTTCCGGAGCCCCGCAGCCTCCAGCAGACGTCTTACCTCCGAAGGTTCGAGAAAGGTCAGCACCGAGGCATTGAGGTAGCGGTACGTTTCCGGGGCGCCGGACAGCAGCCCCCCAATAGCGGGCATGACCCGCCCCAGATAGAAGCGGTACAGCCGCCCCGCGAAGGTCTTCGGAGGTGGCGCGAACTCCAGCACGAGAAGAGGGGCGCCGGGCTTGAGGGTCCGCACTATCTCCCTGAGCGCCGCCAGGCGGTCGCTGACGTTGCGCAGGCCGAATGCCACCGCCGCCGCGTCGAACCGGCCGGCGGCGAAGGGAAGCCGCAGGACGTTCACCTCCAGGAGCTCGACGCGTCCCTCCAGGCCGAGGCGCTTCACCTTATGTCTTCCCGCCCTCAGCATGCCCTCGGAGAAGTCCACCCCGACGACCCGCACAGGCAGCCGCCGGGCAAAGGCGATGGCCAGGTCACCGGTACCGCAGCAGGCGTCCAGCACATCCCCACCGGCGGCCATCCCGCTGGAGCGCACCAGGACCGCCCGCCAACGTCTGTCTATGTTCAGGCTGAAGAGGTGATTGAGCAGGTCGTAGGTGCGGGCGGAGCGCTCGAAAAAACCGCGGATCGTAGAGGCTGTGATTCGACTCATCGTTCCTGTTCCGAAAATTGACCCTGCCGTGACAGTTAACTATACTATACCCAATGAAGGCAGTTGACGGCTTCACGTTGTACCGGAACATGACCGAGCTCTTCAACCACCTCCACCCTGTGGATGCGGCGGGCGGTGATTCGACGGGCGGTCTCTCCTAGTCCGCTCGTGTACCGCAGCGAAACCCTCGACAAAGAGATCCACTACCTCGGCAAGCTCCTGGGCGAGACGATCCGGGAGCAGGCTGGCGAGCGGCTCTACGCCCTGGAGGAGGAGATCCGGCTGGGGGCTCGAGCGCGGCGCCGGGGCGAGGCCGGGACGGCAGAACGCCTGGAGAGGCGTATCGCTTCCCTCCGGGAAAGCGAGGCGGAGCTGGTGGCCCGTGCCTTCACCATCTTCTTCGACCTGGCGAACCTCGCGGAGGACAGGGAGCGCATCCGGGTGCTACGGGACAGGGAGCGGGCGGGGTTTCCCGCCCCGCGCTCCGAGTCGGTCGCCGAAGCCGTGGAAGCCCTCGCCGGAGCCGGCTGGTCGGCGGCCGAGGTCCGCAAGCTTCTCGCCGACCTGTCCATCGAGCTGGTCTTCACGGCTCATCCCACGGAGGCCAAGCGCCGCACGGTCCGCACCAAGATATGGCGGCTGCGGCAGCGCCTGGCGGAGCTGGATCAGGAGGACCTTCTGAGCCGGGAGAGGGAGTTCCTCGAAGCCCGGGCCCGCTCCTACATGACCGAGCTCTGGCAGACGGACCTGATGCGCCCGCGCCGCCCCACGGTGCTGGAGGAGGTAGAGGTGGGCCTGTACTTCGCCGCCACCCTCTGGGAGGTCGTCCCGCACCTGTACCGCGACCTTTACGGCGCCCTGAAACGGGTGTATCCGGAAAGCGACTTTCCGCTGCAGCCCTTTCTGCGCTTCGGTTCCTGGATCGGGGGTGACCGCGACGGAAACCCGAACGTGACCGCGGAGATCACGGCACGGACCCTGACCCGCATGCACCGCGCCGCCGCGCAGGCGCACCTGCAGCAGTGCCGCCTGCTCCTCGAAGCTCTGTCCTCGTCGCGGAAGCAGGTTCCGGTGGAGCCCGAGCTGGAAGAGCGGCTGGAACGCGCCCTGGCGCTTTACCCGGAGGCGGGGCCGCGCCTGGAGCCCGTGTCTCCCGAGGAGGTTTACCGGCGCTTCCTGCGCCTCGTGGAGTGGCGCCTGGAGCAGACGGCCGCGGTCCGAGGGCTCGACTCCGCTCCGCGCGGCGCCTACCGGAGCAAGGTGGAGCTGTCCGAGGACCTTCAGGCCGTGCGAGCCAGTCTGCAGCGCCACAAGGGCCGGCGTATCGTGAGCGGCGAGCTTGCGGATTGGATATGCCGGGTGGAGGTCTTCGGCCTGCACTACGCCGCGCTGGACCTGCGCCAGGAGTCCGGGCGGAACGCCGCAATGATGGAGCGGCTCCTGGCCGCCGCCGGGCTGGCGGAGGGCTATCTGGAGATGCCCGAGGAGCAGAAGGCGGCTGTCCTGGAGACGACCCTGGGGAAAGATGTCGAGGTGCCGACGGTGGAGCGAGCAGACATCTTCCCGCTGCTGTCGCGGGCGTACGCGGCCTTCGGCCAAGCGGCGGTGGGCGGCTACATCATCAGCATGACCCGCGCCCTGAGCGACGTGCTCGCCGTGCTGTGGCTGGCTTCCTGTCCGGCGATCACCGGCCGCCGTGAGGTACTGCCGCTGCGCATCATCCCTCTGTTCGAGACCATCGAGGACCTGGCAGCCTCCCCCCGGGTGTTGGAAGCGATGTTCCGCTGCAGGCCATACCGGGAGCACCTTCGCAGCCAGGACGACACTCAGACGATCATGGTGGGCTACTCCGACAGCACCAAGGACGGCGGCTACCTGGCGGCCACCTGGGCGCTGTACAAGGCGCAGAGCGCCCTGAGCGACGTTGCCGGGGCCCACGGCGTGCGTCTCGTGTTCTTCCACGGCCGGGGAGGGGCCCTGGGCAGGGGCGGCGGTCCGGCGGCTCGGGCCATTCTCTCGCTGCCGCCCCATTCCTTCTCGGCGGGGCTGCGTATGACCGAGCAGGGGGAGGTCCTGGCCGACCGCTACGGAGACCCCCAGATCGCCTACCGCCACCTGGAACAGGTCGTCTGGGCCACCCTGACGGCCACCGGCCGGCCGCCGGCTGCGCCCTCACCCCTGTGGCTCGAGGTCATGGAGGAGCTTTCCCGCAGCTCTCTGGAGCGCTATCGGGAGTTGATCGGGCAACCGGGATTCATCGAGTACTTCGGCCAGGCCACGCCCCTGGAGGAGATCGAAACCCTGCCCATTGCATCGCGGCCCTCCCGCCGGCACGGCCGACGCACCCTGGAAGACCTGCGGGCCATCCCCTGGGTGTTCTCGTGGACCCAGAGCCGGGCGCTGCTTCCGGCCTGGTACGGCCTGGGTACCGCCGCCGAGCAGTACGCCTCCTCCCACCCCGAGGGGTGGGACACCCTGCGGGCCATGCACAGGGAGTGGCCCTTCTTCCGGGCCGTCCTGGCCAACGCCGCCCTGGCCCTGGCCAAAGCGGACATGCCGGTGGCCTGCCGCTATGCCTCCCTGGTCGAGCCGGTAGAGCTTCGGGACCGCATATGGGGGCTGATCTCCGCCGAGTACGAGAGGAGCAGCGAGGCTGTGCTCCGCTCCGCGGGGCAGGCCACCCTGCTGGCGGACGTTCCCTGGCTGGAGCACTCCATAGAGGTGCGCAATCCAAACGTCGACCCCTTGAACCTCATCCAGATCGAGGCCCTTCGCCGCCGGCGCAGCCGGAGGCGGCAGCAAAAATCCGGCCGGCCCGGCACGGCCGCGATGCGGCAACCGCCCCTTGTACCGGAGGCGGAGCCGTCCACCGACGCGCGGGAGGACGGGCTGCACGATCTGCTGCGCCTCACTATCGAGGGCCTGGCCTCGGGCCTGCGCACGACCGGATAGGCTGAGGAACCGGGCTCTGAGAGCGGGTGACCAAGCCGACCCGTTAGTGCCACCACTTGCTGGGAAGGACGGTCTTTGATTCCCGGCCAATATACCGGAAGCCAACGCGAGCGCATTGCGTCGGCCAGTGATGGGATCTATACTTGAACGAGAAGCCGGTGAAGAAGGAAGTCGACGCCCTGCAGACTCACAGATTAAGCTCGGGCTGGAGCAATCGGTTTGTCATGCTCTACGCTGTTGTGCTGTTCTTGCTGATCGATGGAATATCCAGCGCGAAGGAACCCGCCACTACCGGTCCGTGCGGTGATGCCGCTCGGAGCGAGCTTGCACGAGCAATTGACTCAGGTGACGTCGAGTGGGCCGCGGCCATACTCGAACAAAACCAGACAGTATGCGGCGGCTACGAATACTATTTCCGGGCAAGAGTGATCACCGCATTGATGAGCGGAGAGGATCTGCCGGAAGCAGGCTCCGAAGAGATACTCCGTCATGTATTGGACTACGTGGAGCGAATCGCGAGCAGAAGCGCCGGCGCTGATCCGCTGGATTCTGCGATTAGGGACAAAGCTCGCCAGCTTCGGCCACAGTTCGCTCATGGCTCCGAGAGGCATCTATACGCGATTCTCTATTCGGGGGATGACCTCGAGGAGTTCAGCGCCCTTCTCTGGAGCCTTCCACGGCCGGATTGCCCGCTCCGCGAGGCTCTCTGGCAGCACGAAGGTGCACTTCGGCGCAGTATCCGGCGTGTCCAGGCCGCGGAGCGACGCGCCCGACAGCGTGAGGCGCGAGGTGCCAGGTATCCAGGCGCCGGCTTCGTCGCCAGATTGGGAACTGGCTACTGGAGGCCGGCCGGACCGCTCGAGCGATTCGGCCCTCACCTCGTGGTGGATGACGTCGTTGGCTACCATTGGGGAGGTACGGAGATCGATCTGGCGACCAGCATCCGCTTTCTTCCCTCCCGAGATTCATACCAGATTGAGATCGACGGTACGGCTTTAAAGAGAAGGGACTTTCTTGGCCTTTACGCAGGCGCGGAGATTGGCCTAGCGGTGCTGGCGTATGATCGCCTCACCGCCATACTGGCGGGAGGAGCCGGCATGGACGTTTTGGCCGGACCCAACGAAAAGAAGTATGACTTCACCTACACCTTCTCGGGCCTCGTCGTGAGGGCGGGCCTGATCATGAGATATCGCCTGAAGCAACCGTATTCCCTCTTTGCGGATCTGCGCTACAGCCGATACTGGTATTTCGGAGGATTCGTAGACGGCGACCGTCATGGACAGGATCTTGACGGAGGCGCATTTTCCGCCGTCCTCGGAATCGTACTGAAGCTGGAAACCCGCCCCTGAACCTGGCTCTTGTCATCGACAGGAGCTGGTCGATAAGAGATCGGCGTAAAATTGAGCTCATCGTACCCTACGTACTACCTGTGTTTTCAGACGCACACTGATCTCAGGATTCGCCGCCAGAGCGACATAGTCGTTCAGGAGGGCAACCAACAGATGAATCAGGTAGGCGGTCCAGATATTTCCGGTCTGCACGGTTGCGATGCACATCGCGATTCCCAAGAGCAAGGCACCGAGGGTAACCCAAAAACCATAGGGTATATGAACACACACATAGAGCGCCACGTTGACCATGATCCCCGGCCAAACACCGAAGGCACGGATACAGATCATCAGGAGGAAGCCGCGGAACAGGAACTCGTAGATCAGGATATACAAACACCAGCTCAGGCTATTGGCTGCGATCAGGGCGCCATCCCAGATGCGCTTCCGGATAAGCGGATAGATCTCAAAGAAGCTGGATCTCCGGGAGAAGCCGAATATCAGAGGAATGACAACGGCGCTGATTCCCAGTATCCAATACAGAGTGGTCACAGAATCGATGGCGATCATACCAAGATCTGAGAAGCGGGTCTCCGGCAGGAGGAGCGTGACCACGACGGAGGGAATACCGAGAAAAAGCACGCCAACACCTCTCTGCAAGAGGACGTACATCGCCTGGGCTTTCTCACCCCGTTGGCGCTTGGCGCAGAAGCTGCTCAATCCAGCGGAGTTTGCGATAAACCAGTACAGGAAGTAGGCCCCTGTGAACGTAGCCAATGCGACTACCGCGCTCCGGTATTCTGGATTCCAGGATAAAGAGAATCGATTCACCGCCTTTTTCCTTTCCCTTAAGTTTTTTTCCTAATTGCAGCAGCTCATGAATGCCGAGCAACGCCGCCCCTATGGCCAGATGAAAGAGATAGTAGATAACCCTGAACGAAACAAGGGAGCCGACGATCTGGGGATGCGTCGCCCCTGCCGGCAGCAGTAGAAGCAGCACCGCCTCGAAAACACCCAGTCCCCCGGGGACGAAGCTGACGAGACCTACAAACTGCGCCGTCATGAAGATACTAACGGAAACAGGCAGGGAAATCGTAATGTTCTGAGGTAATAGAAAATACAGAGTCATGGCGGCAAAGGGCCAGTCACACGTTCCCAATCATCTTCCGGACCTACGGGGTCACCGAGACAGACGGCAACACCCATGCATCTCGTATATGCGAGAAAGGATTTTCCGGTATCGGAGAAGTAGTAACTCTTGTCCGCCCAGGTCTTGAAAAAATCATAGGAAGACCGGCTGAATTCCGCTACGATCTGCCTTGCCCGGGCACGTTCGTGAGGAAGAGCTGAAGCAGCCTCAGCGACACATAGATAAGCATGAAACCAAGCGTCAGGGTGAGCGTGCGGCTGATATGGAAATCGCCGGGCTTGCTGTCGGATTCGGCTTCCTTGACGCCATGAGCCAGCTGGGAGGTCGAGCCGGATCGCTGCGATATTTTCCCCATTTCCCCCTCTTCCCGATCAGGCAAAAACGATCAACACGCGCTTTTGGAGATCAACCGCATCCATAATGTAGCATGCGGCAGAAGCAAGGGCAAACCCATTGACGTATACCCTGGTACGGCAAGCACTGAGAGCGGCCAAGGAAGCCGGGCAGAGGGCAGTTCGAACGGCGGTACGAAGGCGCTCCGCGCGTACAGCCTTTTCTCTTCCATTAAAATGTTGATCCTTGAGGGACAGGATGAGGGGAGCATCAACGCTTCCCGCGATCCGGGCGTTTGGTCGCTCCTATCACCTGGCGCTACGACGGATACGTCTCCACGGTTACCGCGGGTTCGGCCCCTGAACGACCTGCACCAGGTCGGAGATGCGGACCCACCGGGAGAACGCCTTCTGCACGTCCGCGGCCGTCTGGGAGAGGTAGGCATTGGCTGCGCGAATCGGCTCGTCGAGGGGCACGTCGTGGCTGGCCAGATACAAGAGCTGGCCGGCTACACTGTTCACGCTGGCCTGGCTCAGGGGAATCTCTCTCAGCAGCAAGGCTTTGGCCTGCCGCAGCTCCTGGGGGCTCACCGGGTCAGACTGCATCGCCTCGAGGTCTCGAACCACGATGCCCCGGGCTCTCGATACGGCCTCGGGGTCGCAGGCGTAGTCGACTGAGTAAGTCGAGCGGCTCCGGCCGAAGTCGAAGGTGGAAGAGACGTGATATACCAGGCCCTCCGTCTCCCGGAGGTCGCGGTACAGCCGTGTGGCGTAAAAGGCTCCCCCAAGGACATGGTTGCCCAGCTCCAGGGCGTAGCGGTCGGGATTGTCCAGGGTGAGAGCGATGGTTTCGGCCAGGGCCACGGCGTCCTGTACCCGGCTCGGATCGGGTACGCTCAGGTTCGCCGGCCCGTTCGCCGGCACGGGGGGCAGGAGCACCTGGGGCTTCGGCCCCCGCGCCTGCCAGGAAGAGAAGTATTTCTCGATCGTGCGCCTGGCCAGCTCCGGGCTGATATTGCCCGCGACCACCACGGTGGCCAGATCGGGTCTGAACACGCTTCGATAGTAGCTGTGCACGTCCTCCAGGGTCAGCGCCCGAATCGTTTCGGGTGTGGCCTTCCGGAGGGCCGGATCACCGGCAGGCAGCAGGGACTTATCCAGCGCCCGGCCTGCCTGGTAGTCCGGACTCTGTAGCTGCCCTGCCACCGCAGCTGCCCTCTGGCGCTGCAGGGTCCGGAACGCTTCCGGCGGGAACGCCGGTCGCAGCTGGTTCTCGGCCAGCAGCTCGATGCCCCGCTCGAACTGTCCGGCCAGCACGCGGAGGGAGAAATCCGAGCCGGCGGAAATGGATGCCCCGATGTCATCGACCGCCTTTTGGAACGCCGTACGGTCCAGGGAGGTCGTTCCGAAGGAGAAAAGGCCGTCGGTGAGGGAAGCAATGCCCTCCATACCCGCCGGTTCCTGCAGATAGGGATTGGTCTCTATATGGCCGAAAACGCTCACCGTGTCGCTGATCGTTTCCGGCTGAACGATCAGTGTCAGCCCGTTGGCCAGCACCGTTACTTCGGGATGGATCGTCGAGGCGGGCACCGCTAGCCGGCTCAACGCTTCGCTCGCCCAGCCGGGCAACGTAACGGGGCCGCGGGGTACGGCTGCGAAGGACTCGCTCCCTGCGAATCCCCGGCTCGCCACCGGGGCCCCTGAAGGCTTCGGGGTCAATACGGCGGTTACGACGTGGCCCAAATCCAGGTAGCGTCCGGCCGCTGCATTCACTTCCTCGGGGGTAACCGCCGCCAGCGCCCGGACGGCCTCCTCCGGGGACTGCAGCCCGTCGACGGCCAGTGCCAGGGACCAGGTCATGGCCAGGCCCGGGATCGAGTTCTTCTGAAACTCCGCCCTTGCCACTTCCCGTCTTACGGCAGCCTC
>CAYMEK010000014.1:0-26480 GCA_964389305.1 uncultured Spirochaetaceae bacterium | reverse complement strand
CGGGTGGCCGGGTAGTCGGGATCGGCGGAGCCGGGCATCCGGAAAGCGATCAATTCCGTTGCGTAGGGGCGGCTGGTGGTCATCTGAAGCGTCTGCGGCTGCACAGGCTCGAAGTGGACAGCGGGCCGCGAGGGAATCGCGCGTGCCGGGATCGGGCCGAACAGCTCGGTCACACGTTTCAGCACCCGAGGAGGATCGACGTTTCCGACCACCACCAGGATGGCGTTGTTCGGGGCGTACCAGGAATCGTAGAAGCCCTTGAGCATGCCGGCGGTGGTCTGTTCGAAGGACTTACGGGTTCCCAGCGCATCGTGGGCGTAGACCGTCCCCTTGAAGAGAGCCGAAAGGAGCTTCGTGTACATCACGTACTCGGGATTGGAGAGATCCTGGGTGACCTCCTGTTCTATGGCCCCCCGCTCCTGGCGCCACAGCTCTTCGGTATCCAGCAGGCCGCTCATGCGCAGGGCTTCGATGTGCAAAGCTACCTCCAGATCCTCGGAGGGCACCGTGAAGTGATACTGGGTTACCGTCTGCCGGGTATCGGCATTGAAGCTCCCACCCATGGCGGCGGTTATCGCGGCCAGCTCGTCCGCCGACAGGCCGGGGCTGCCCCGGAACATCATGTGCTCCTCCGCGTGCGCCAGGCCCGGAAATCCCGCCGGGGCCTCGTTGGCGCCGACCAGGTAGTTGACCACCGTGGTTGCGACCGGAGCCAGGCTGTTGGGGACGATCACGACCCGCAGGCCGTTGTCCAGGGTGGCCCGGAGCACGCCCGCCTCCGGGTCCGTGTTTTTTTGTGCCGAAACGAACGTCGCCGTCAGGAGAAAAGCCGCAGCGAAAACGCCGGCGGCGGCGCAGAACAAAGCTCCTCGACGGGCGGTCTTGCCGTTTATGCTCATCGTGTACCCCTTCCGTAGGGACTTTTATCTGGCAAACGTACCGCTTCCTGCAGCGGCAGGAAATAACCTCTTCGGGTTAGGGGGAAACAGGGGCTCGGGACGGCGGTGTTCAACTAACCGCCCGGGCCGGAAGTGGCTGTGAGTGGTTTTTCAGCGCCGGAGGAAACTCACTCGCCAACCTGTTCGCGCCTCGCCCTCGTGTACGCATCCAGGGTTACCGCCAGCAGCAGCACGGCCCCGGTAATCATGAATCGCACCGAAGAGGCAAAGGCCAGCAGGTCCATGCCGTTGGCGATGGCGCCGATGATCAAGGCCCCGAGCAGGGCGGACCAGGTGCTGCCGCGGCCTCCAAACAGGCTCGTCCCGCCGATGACGGCGGCCGCGATCGAATTGAGCAGCACGTCCCCGCCGCCCGAGGACTGGTTCACGGCGAACAGGCGCGAACCGGCGAGAATCCCCCCGGCGGCGGCCAGGGTGGAGCACAGGGCAAACACCCAGATGCGGATGCGATCGACATTGATGCCGGCCCGGCGCGCCGCCTCGGCCCCTCCCCCGACTGCGAAGACGTAGCGACCGTACCTGGTGCGTCTGGTGACCAGATTGAAGGCGATCACGATCGCCAGGAGGATGATAACCGCGGTCGGCACACCCATTACCGGCACGTTGCCTCGAGGATTCCGATTCACGCTCATGATCGCCACCGGACCAAGCACAACCACGGCTATCGCGATGCCCTGGAGAATCACGGCGAGCACCGACTGGGACTGGAGACTGTGATGTGACCTGCGGATCTGCAAGCTGGCGCGAGTCAGCACGAAGAACCCTACGGCGGCGGCTCCGATTGCCCATCCCGCCCAGACGGGAAGCCTCGTGTTGGCCAGCCCTACGATAAATAGGTCGTTAAGGTTTATGGTGCCCGTGCTGCCCAGCACCCAAAGCAGTGCCCCCTGCCAGCCCAGGTACCCGGCAAGGGTTACCACGAAGGACGGCACGTGGAGCTTGGTGATCCACCACCCCTGGAACAGGCCTATGAGAAAGCCCGCCAGCAGGCTGAGCAGGACGGCCGCGATTCCCGGAACCCCAAGCTTGACCGAGAGAACCCCCATGAAGCCGGCGCACAACCCGCTCACCGCCCCTACCGAAAGGTCGATTTCACCGATCAGCAAAACCAGCACCACACCTACGGCGATGGTCCCCACGGAAGATATCTGCACCATCAAGTTGGTCAGATTCAACGGCGTGAGGAAATTGGAGTTCGCAATCTGGAAGATGACCGCGATCAGAACCAGTCCCAGGAGCACGGGCAGAGAACCGATATCCCCGTGCGCCAGTCGCTCTACGATTTGTCTCGGGAGCCCGCCGGCGCGCCGCCCAGGTCCCGGATCCGCTTGTTCTTGAACTTTTCCGCTCATAATTGATCCATTCCCAATATGACGTATATCAGTCTGACTGCGGAGTCCGTTATCCGCTCGACTGGGTTTCCGAGTCGACGTGGCCGTACTCCGCTCCGGTTATGGCCGCAACCACCTGCTCGGGATTCGAACCGTGCGTGTCGAAGGTCGCCACTCGCCTGCCCAGGCGCAGCACGATGATCCGATCGGAAACGTCGAAAACATCGACGAGGTTGTGGCTGATCACCACGATCCCCAGTCCTTTTTCTCGGAGGCGGACGATCAGATCCTTGACCTGACGGGTCTGCTCCACCCCCAGGGCGGCTGTCGGCTCATCGAGCAGCACCACCTTGGAGTTCCACATCACCGCCCTGGCAACGGCGACCGACTGTCGCTGGCCGCCGGAGAGCGTTGCAACCCGGGAGCGGAGTGTAGGGATGTTCACGTGGAGCTCCTTCACGAAGTGGGTGGCTTTCTGCTCCATCTCCACTTCGTCGATCACTTCCAACACCCCCGGTACCATGGGCCGCATTTGCTCCCTTCCGAGATAGAGGTTGGCCACGACATCCAGATTCTCACAGAGAGCCAGGTCCTGGTATACCGTCTGGATTCCCAGGCTGGTGGCTTCTCCCGGATTGTTGACGGTCACCTCACGTCCCTCGAAAATGTAGTGGCCGCTGTCCGGTCGGTAGGTGCCGGATATCACCTTGACCAGCGTCGATTTCCCGGCGCCGTTGTCGCCGACCAGCCCGATCACCTCCTCGGCGTACACCTCAAAATCGACGTTCCAGAGAGCTTGAACGGCGCCGAAACGTTTGCTGATTTCGTGCAGTTCCAGGATCGGTCGCTTTTCTTCTTTGATCTTCCCCATTTCTCACTCACCGTCCTCAGGAAGCGCCGGAACCCTCAGGTTCCGGCGGTGTTGCCCTTTATCTAAAAACCTCGGGTTGTTGCCGGCAGCCAAAGATCCAGCCCGGTTCTGAAGGAAGACTACTCCAACCCCGCAGCTTTACAGGCGCCAGCGTAATCGCTGGTGCAGATCTGCTGCGTCGTCCAGAAACCGTCCTTCACGACGGTATCCTTGATGTTGTCTTTCGTGACCGCAACCGGTGTGAGCAGCACCGAAGCTACGGCCATCTTGCCGTTTTTGACGGTCTTGCCGCCGGTCATGCTGCCTGGCACCTGCTTATTCTTGAGCAGGTCGTAGGCGAGCTCCGCGGCCGCTTCGGCCTCCGGCTTGATCGCCTTGTACACGGTCATGTACTGCTGGCCGACTAGAATACGCTGAATGGCTGTCAGCTCGGCGTCCTGTCCGGTGACCGGAGGAATCGGCTTGAGGCCGGCTGCCTTCATGGCGGCAATCGCACCGCTGGCTGTTCCGTCGTTGGCGCAGTAGACTCCGTCGACTTTATTGCCGAGAGCGGTGAGCGCCTGCTGCATCTCATTCTGAGCCTGGTCCGGACTCCAGTCCGGGGTGTCGTACTCCTTCGCTATGACGAGCTTTCCGGATTTCACCAACGGATCGAAAACGCTGTGCGCTCCCTGTTTGAACAGGCTGGCGTTGTTGTCAGTCGGAGAGCCGTTTATCATTACGATTACCGGCTTTTGAATCCCCATTTTGTTGAGCTTGTCAATCAGGCTCGTCGCCTGCAGCTTACCCACCTCGGTGTTGTCGAAAGAAATGTAGTAGTTGACTCCGCTCGAGTTCAGGATCAAACGGTCATAAGCGATGACCGGCACGCCCTGGGCCTTGGCCTTGTCGGCGATGACGGCAGCCGCCGCCGAATCGACCGGATCAAGAACGAGAACCTGAGCCCCGTTGGTCAACGCCGCCTCCGCCTGGGAAAGCTGCGTATTCGCATTTTGATTGGCATTGTTGTAGATGATATCCACACTCGGATCGAGTGCCTTCATCTTGGCCTCGAAGTCAGGCCGGTCCGCCGTCTCGTAGCGGGTAGTCTTGGTCTCCGGCAGCAGAAGCGCAATCTTGGCCGGGGCCATGCCCGTCGTGGTGGATTCCTTGGTTCCGGCCGCGAATACCGCCGAAACCGACAAAGTGAACATAAACAAAACAAGTAGAGCAAAACCGTACTTTTTTGTCATGGTTACCTCCATGTGATTGAGAATTTTGAGATAAGTCCGGGCAGGATCTTTGGCACTTGGCGTCTCCCTTCTTCGATCTACTTCAGCGTCCCGTCCGCCGCCTTCCATGTTTCCGTTTCGACTGCGACGACCGGCGGGACGATTCAAACTCCACTTTTTTGCGATCATCTTCCCAGAACATAGGCAGATACATTTACCGAGGGAAATAAACTGTTTTGATTAATTGCAGGTCGAAAACCAATTACTAGGAGCCGATCTGACGGGCCGAGCGGACCGGCTCCAAGAGAGAACGAATGTTCGGGAGCCGGGCCGCTCGTTGTGCGGATTCGTTAGTACGCGCTCATCGACATGTTCGCGGGAGGAAATTTAGCTGGGTCGACGACGTACCAGACGCCGTTCACCCCCTCACCGGTCACATCTCCCCGTTTCTTGTCGCGCACGAAATAGTAAAGCGGGTATCCCTTGTAGGTGACCTGCTGCTTCCCATCGGCTCTCGTGATAGTCGCGAAGTCTGAGGCATTGAGGGCTGATGGGACAACGAAGGAGGAAACGGAGAACGCGGGCCAGTTCTCTATGCAGTTCCCGTTGCAGTCGCTCTTGCCCATCGTATCCCTGGTGAAGTAGTAGAGCGTGTTCCCATTGCCATCGACGAGATAGTTCCCGAGGTCCTTGTCGGTGCCGATCATGACCGTGTACGCCGGAACATCGAGAATATACCATACCTTACCGATACCCTCGCCCTTCATATCCCCAGGATTCTTGTCCTGGAACCAATAATACAGCGGCCAGCCGCGGTAGGTGGTCTCCTTCCGCCCGTCGGAGCGGGTGATGGTGCCGAAATCGGACGCGTTGAGGGTGGGCGGCACCGAGATGTTGGGGGTATAAAAGATCGGCCATTTGTCCACACATCCGTCGGTGCAGACGCTCTCTCCGGTTGTGTCCTTGGTATAGTAGTAGAGCGTTATGCCCCTGGCGTCCGTGAGGTAGTTTACCCCGTTCGCCGCGCTTCGAACCTGTACGGTGTATTGCGACTGCGCCCCTGCAAGACCCACGAAGGCGGTCATGCTTACCAGCACTACCGCGATTCTTACCATGGTTTTTACCATTGCGAACCTCCTGAAATGGAAAATTTGATAACTACAATATAGTCATGCGAAAAGGTATAGTCTACTAAAACACTCATATATAAGACCCTCGCGCATTGTTATCGCCCGTATGCGAAAGCCGGCGGCGTTAACCACCTCCGCGAGGCCGCCCCTCCGGGTCCCCCGTACACCGAATTTCACGAACAAATAACCGTAAACGGTTATAGCGCGGCCGAAGCCGTAGCTCGTACCTTTAGCGTGGGACTCGCTGCTTGCAGATCCATCCAGCCGCCGTGAGCAAAACTGCAAGGCAGGGTGCCCCGGCGGGAAAGAGATCGAAGCGCCATGAACCTGCTTTTGTTCCTGTTTGGATTTCCCCTACTGGTCGCCCTGGTACTGGCGGTGGTGAAGAGGGATGCAGTCAGGGGTGCGGTGGTGAAGGCCGCCGCCGTAATCCTGAGCCTGGCCTCCCTGCTGCTGCTGGCGCTGAACCTGCACAGAGAGGCCCTGTACCTCGAGCTGAACGCCCCCTGGGTCACCTACGTGATGCTGGCGATCGAAGCCGGTTTGGGTGCCTATGTGCTGTATCTCTGCGCGAAGCACAGAAAGCCGCTGATTTTTGCTTTAGTGCTGGTCCAGGCCGCGGCGCTGATCGTCTTCGAGCTGATGTGGCGCGGCGGGATATCCGTTCGGCACAACATCTTCGTGGACAAGTTCTCCGCCATCATGGGCGTGATCGTAGGTGTACTGGGGAGCCTGATCGCCGTGTACTCCCTCGGGTATATGCGGGAGTACCACGGCAGGGAGCACCGGGAGCTGAAGGACCGCCGCCGCAGCTACTTCTTTATCATCTTTGCTTTCCTGTCCGCCATGTTCGGCCTGGTGTTCACCAACGATCTTCTCTGGCTGGCCTTCTTCTGGGGGATCACCACCCTCTGCTCCTTTTTCCTCATCGGCTACGACCGCAGCCGGGAGGCGATGCATAACGCTTTTCTGGCCCTGCTGCTCAACGTCATCGGCGAGATCGCCTTCGCCGGGACCACATTCTACCTGTTCTTCGCGCACGGCACGGTTGAGCTGGACGGGATGCTCGCCCTGGGCAAGGCCGGGGCGCTGCTGCCGGCGGCCCTGCTCTCGGTGGCCGGGATGACGAAGTCCGCCCAGATGCCGTTCGCCTCCTGGCTCCTGGGCGCGATGGTGGCCCCGACTCCTGTTTCGGCGCTGCTGCACTCCAGCACCATGGTCAAGGCGGGGGTGTATATCGTCGTGCGGATCGCTCCGCTCCTGCGGGGCACGGTAGTGGGGCTGCTGGTCGCCCTGGTGGGCGGGGTGACCTTTCTACTGACCTCCTTCATCGCCATTTCCCAGAGCAATGCCAAGAGGGTGCTGGCCTACTCCACGATCGGCAACCTGGGCCTGGTGATGCTCTGCGCCGGAATCGGTACCTATGAGGCGGTCTGGGCGGCGATTCTCCTGATCGTTTTCCATGCCGTGGCCAAATGCCTTCTGTTCCTCGGCGTGGGTGTGGTGGAGCCGGCGGTCGGAAGCAGGGATATCGAAGAGATGGGCGGCCTGCTCGTCAAGATACCCTGGCTGGCGGTGGTTATGCTCATCGGCATGGCGGGGATGTTTCTGGCTCCCTTCGGGATGCTGATCAGCAAGGTGGCCGTGCTGCAGGCTCTGGCCGACTCCAATCCCATCCTGACGGGTCTCGTCGCTTTCGGCAGCGGCGCCACCCTCTTCTTCTGGGTGAAGTGGATGGGCAAGCTGGTCAGCGTGGTGAACCCGCAGGGCTACGAACGCCCCGGGACGGGCGGCGAACAGCGAGTCGTGTCCTGGATCATCGCCGGACTGGTCGTAGCCGCTACCCTGCTGTTCCCGCTCGTCTCCCGTTTCCTCATCGATCCCTACCTCATTGTCACCTATGGGCGGGAAGCCATGATGTCCCGCGGGAACATCATCATCATGGTCATCATGACGGTGCTGGTGATGCTCTTCCCCCTGAGCTTCCTGCTGCCGGGCAGGAGGGCGCGCTATGTTGAGCCCTACATGGGAGGAGCCAACAGCGGCGGCGGGGATTTTTTCCGGGGCTCCATGGGAGTCACCCGGAAGCTGGCCTTCAGGAACTACTATCTGAGCGGCTATTTCAGCGAACTCCGGCTGTTCATCACCGGTTCCGTCATCGCTGGTCTGCTGATCGGCGGCCTGCTCTTCGGGGCTGCGCTGGCGGTGACGGCATGATGAGAATTCTCGCCGCCGCTGCGTACGTGCTGCTCGCCCCTGTCGTCGGCGGTTTGCTGGCCGCTTTGGACCGCATCCTGACGGCGCGGCTGCAGGGCCGGGTGGGACCCCCGGTGCTGCAGAGCTTCTACGACGTGCTCAAGCTGCTGCAGAAGGAGAACCTGATCGTTCATAAGTCCCAGAACTTCTACATCCTGTTCTTCCTGATTCTCGTCGTCTTTACGGGGGCGCTGTTCTTTGCCGGCGAAGACATCCTGCTGGTGATCTTCGCCCTGACGCTGGCCGAGATCTTCTTCATCGTCGGCGCCTACCGCACCGCCTCGCCCTATTCCCACCTGGGCGCCGAGCGGGAGATGATCCAGATCATGGCTTACGAACCGGCTCTCATCCTGAGCGCGGTGGGGCTGTATATGATCACCCACAGCTTCTACGTATCCGAGATCGCCGCCGTGAAGGTACCTATCATTCACTACCTGCCCGGCGTGTTCCTCGGCTTCGTCCTGGTGCTGGCCATCAAGCTCAGGAAGTCCCCCTTCGACCTGTCCACCTCGCACCACGCCCATCAGGAGCTCGTCAAGGGCATCACCACCGAGTTCGCCGGTCCGGGGCTGGCCATGATCGAAGTCGCCCACTGGTACGAGACGGTGCTGTTGCTGGGGTTCATCTATCTGTTCTTCGCCCACCTGCCTCTGCTCGGCGTCGGGGTTGCCCTGGCGGTCTATTTCGCCGAGGTTTTTCTGGACAATGTCTTCGCCCGTGTGAAGTGGCGTCTTCTGCTGAACAGCTCCTGGATAGGCTCACTGGCGGTCTCTCTGGGCAACATCGTGGTCCTGTTCCTCATCAGGGCGGCGGGGTAGCGCCATGTCCTTTCTCAAACGCTCGCCCTGGGTACTGCACTACGACGCCTCGAGCTGCAACGGCTGCGATATCGAAGTGCTGGCCTGCCTGACCCCCGTGTATGACCTGGAACGCTTCGGGATTCTCAACACCGGCAATCCCAAGCACGCCGATATCCTGCTCATCACCGGGGGAGTAAACGAGCAGAACCGCGACGTGGTGCGTACGATCTACGAGCAGATGCCCTGGCCCAAGGCCGTGGTGGCGGTGGGTATCTGCGCCGCCTGCGGGAACTTCTTCCGCTTCAGCTATAACCTGATGGGCGGCGTGGATCGGCTCCTCCCGGTCGATGTGTACGTACCGGGCTGCGCCGCCCGGCCGGAGGCCATCATCGACGGAGTCTTTCAGGCCCTGCAGGCGCTGGAGTACAAGCACCGTGAATGGCGGCGCGTCGCCAGGCAGCTCCCCTCGGCGCTGCAGGTGGGGCCGGCCGACCAGGAAGACGCGGAGCGCATCCTGGAGCTCGAGCTGCACGAAAACAGGTACGAGGCGGAGATCTACGGCGACTACGCGCTGCTGTCCGCCGGCCCCTCAGTAGAGCAGATACTCGAGCAGCTGAGCCGCGGCGTCTTTCTTAAGGCCACGGTGGACTCGGAGATCCTCGGGACGGTGCGAGCGGACAGGAGCGGGCAGGAATGCCTGCTGAGCAGGCTGTCGGTGGATTTCCGGTTCCGGCACCGGGGCATCCGGGCCAGGCTCCTGGCAGGGGTGGAGGAGGCCTTCCCCCACGCCCGGTGCTACATCCTCGAGCTCCGCCACGCCGGCCGGGGCACCCTGGGGGACTTCCGGCGCCGCGGGTATCTCCCGGTGTCCCCTGAAGCGCCCCCGGGCCCGCGGCGGTCACGCGAACCTCTGCGTCTGGAGAAGAAGAGATGAACAACAACCTCCAGGAAGTAAGAGGGATCGAGGCCGGCCAGCTCGTCGAGCGGGTGCAGGCGCTGCGCCAGCAGGGCTACCGACTCGTGCAGATCGACTGCGTGCGCGGTGAGGGCTTCGAGCTCAACTACAGTTTTGGCAAGGACCTCTCTCTGCTCACCTTGCGGGTAACCCTTCCCGCCGGCTTGCCCAGGATTCGGAGCCTCAGCGGCGTCTACGGCAGCGCCGCCCTCTACGAAAACGAGCTGCACGACCTGTTCGGGGTAGAGGTCGAGGGATTGAATCCGGACTACCGGGGCAGCTTCTATCGAACCAGGGTCAAGACCCCGTACAATCCGCCGGTGGAGACCGCAGCGGCGGGAGAAGGAGCTGGCGCAGCCCGGGCGGACGCCACGGACGGCGCCGCTCCGTCAAACCCTTCCGAGAAGGAGCATGGATAGTGGCTATTCGGACCGTGATCCCCTTCGGGCCGCAGCACCCGGTGCTGCCCGAACCGCTGCACCTGGACCTGGTGGTCGAGGACGAGACGGTCGTGGAGGCGGTGCCCTCCATCGGCTTCATCCACCGGGGCCTGGAAAAGCTGGTGGAGAAGATCGAGTTCACCGAGTTCACCCACATCGCCGAGCGTATCTGCGGCATCTGCAGCTTCATCCACGGCCTGACCTACTGCCAGGGAATCGAGCGGCTCATGCAGGTGGAGGTGCCGCCGCGGGCCCTGTACCTGCGAACGTTCTGGTCGGAGCTCTCCCGGGTGCACAGTCACCTGCTCTGGCTGGGGCTGATGGCGGACGCCATGGGCTTCGAGAGCCTGTTCATGCACGTCTGGCGCCTGCGCGAGAAGATCCTGGACATCATCGAGGAAACCGCCGGGGGCAGGGTGATCTTCGGGGCAATCAAGATCGGCGGAGTACGCAAGCAGGTCAGCGACGAGAAGCTGCAAGAGATCTCCGACCGCCTGGAGTCCCTCGCAGGGCTGATCCGCGACGTGACTGCCGTGTTCATCCGGGATTACTCGGTCAGGCATCGTCTGGTGGGACTCGGGGTACTCAGCTCCGAGGAAGCCTATGCCCTGGGGGCTGTGGGCCCCACCCTGCGGGCCAGCGGGGTGGCCGCGGACATGCGCCAGCTCGGCTATGCGGCTTTCGCCCGCCTCGCGTTCGAGCCGGTTACCGAGAGGTCGGGAGACTGCTACGCGCGCTGCCTGGTACGCATCCGGGAGGTGCAGCAATCCCTGCGGCTCATCCGGGAGGCCATATCGGGAATCCCCGCCGGTCCCGTGGAAACTGAAGCGAAGGGAAGGCCCAACGGCGAGGTCTTCGAGAGAACCGAACAGCCCAGGGGGGAGGTGGTCTATCACCTCCGGGCCAACGGCACGAAGAAGCTGGAGCGCCTGCGCGTCAGGACCCCTACCTTCGCCAATCTGGCGCCGCTCCTGGCGATGCTCAAAGGCTGTCAGGTCGCCGACGTGCCGGTGGTGGTGCTGACCATCGACCCCTGCATCAGCTGCGCGGAGAGATAGTAGAGGTAAGGTAGCGGATGTCGTTGTTTCGCATGAGCAGGACCATCAGCGGGAACCTGGTGCGGGGGCCGGCCACCCGGATGTACCCCCGGGTATCCAGGGAACCCTATGAGAACACCCGCGGCAGGATCGCCATCGAGATCCAGAAGTGCATCTTCTGCGGGCTATGCCAGCGGCGTTGCCCGCCCAAGGCGATCACCGTCACTAAAGAGCAGAAGAGGTGGGCGATCGACCGCCTTTACTGCATCACCTGCAACGCCTGCGTGGAGGTGTGCCCGGTACACTGCCTTTCCATGGCCCGGGAGTACTCCAGGCCGGCCGTTGAGCGGCACGAGGACAGCTACCGGCAGCAGGAAAACACCGCTCCCAAAGACAACCCGGGCGACGCGGATAGTCCTGCCTAGATCGATCCCGCCTCGAGACTCCCGTCCGCATTACGCGGAGCCGACATATACTTCGTCCACGACACGCTTCCAATCGTTCAGCCGCATTCCGGCACTCCCGGGTCTCAAATTGCGGATGTAACCGCTCTCGCTCCACTGGCCGCACATCTTGCACCTGAGATTACACACATTCGTAATGGTGAACGATACCCGTCGTGGAAAACTCATCGCTCAGTACAGGCAGTATTCAAGAGATAGAACCGTTGACAATCCTGTGGAATGTAACAGTGTATCCTTCCCTGTTGCGCTGTCATACTCCTCGTTCTTCACCCGCCCGCCGAACAGCATCAGTTTCGCAGAAAAATGCTTGGCGAACTCGTATCCTCCCTCTACCCAAAAACCGATTCCTCCCCCGGTCTCATCCCAGAACGGTTCGTAATAGGCCGATACTCCTATCCCCCCTCCGACCATGAAGCTGGGTGAAGCCGCACTGAAGTAATACCTGGCTCCCAGCAGCTCGAACATTGTATGGGAGGATCTGGTGAAATTGATAGGAACAAAAATCGGAAACAGGGGTGCATATTCCCTTTTCCAGAGGTCTTTGAATCTGTCGGGCTGGAACATCGAACCGGTGAAGCCCATGCTGATTTGAAGCCGCTGGGTTGGAGCATAACCCCACCTGAAACTTAAAGCAGGTCCCAATCTCGTCATTGTCTGGTCGCCGGACAAGGTTTCAGAGAAAACACTCGTAAGCCCGGCTCCCAGACCCACGCTCATAAACAAACCTTTTCTTTCTCCGGCATGAAGAGGGGGAAATATTCCCACACCAAGCAATGCAGCTAACAAGAGGATTTTTTTCATGTGCTCGTTCTACGAGTCCTTATTCTTAGTTGCTAATACTATCAAGTGACCACTTCTATTCTGTCAAGCATAAAACTTATCAGCTGCAAGCTGTTCTGTGTTCACAAAAAGACTGTCGATACGGTTCTCGGGCCGGATCAGCTCTCGTCAAGCTGCTCGGGCCGACTGCGGCTACGCTTCAGCCAGGAGCGCCGCTTTTTCTCCTCCACTCTGCGCTGCCTGGCCGCGGCGCTCGGTTTGGTGGGACGCCGGCTCTTCGGCCGGCGGGCGGCGTCGCGGACCAGGGCGACAAGCCGCCTCACGGCATCCTGGCGGTTGCGATCCTGGGAGCGGAAGCGCCTGGCTTCGATGACCAGCACTCCCTGATCGCTCATCCGCCGCCCGGCCAGAGGAATCAGGCGCCGTCGCACCTCCTCCGGCAGGCCCGGGCAGCGGGCGGCATCGAAACGAAGCTGTACCGCCGAAGAGGCTTTGTTCACCTTCTGCCCCCCGGGACCGGAGGATCGAATGAAGTCGAAGTGAAGCTCCCTCTCGTCTATGGCGATATCGGGTGTAATCCGGATCAAGGCAGCCCCTCGACGCCCGGAACAAAGCGGTAGCCCACTCCGTGCACCGTCAGGATGTGTTGCGGATGGGCGGGATCGCGTTCGATCTTCTTGCGCAGCTTGGCGACGTGCTGATCCAAGGTGCGGGTGGTGCCCCGGTAGCGCAGGCCCCAGACCTCTTCCAGGATGGTGAAGCGGTCCAGGACCTCCCCGGGCCGGCCGGCGAAAAACCTCAGGAGGGCGAGCTCGCGAACGCTCAGGCTGAAGCTCACCCCGTCGCGGCTTCCCTCCAGCTTCCTGGGATCGATCAACACCTCTGCGAAGGCCAGCGGCTGGCCGCTTCCGGCCGCCCCATACCGGCAGCGGCGCAGGCTGGCCCGGATCCGGGCCAGCAGCTCGCTTACTCCGAAGGGTTTGACGATATAGTCATCGGCGCCCAGCTCCAGACCGGCCACCTTGTCCGCCTCCTGTCCCTTGGCGGTGAGCATCAGGATCGGGGTTTCGGCGTCCTCTTTCCGGATCCTCCGGCACACCTCATAGCCGCTGATTTCCGGAAGCATGATGTCCAGCAGAACCAGATCAGGCCTTTCCCGCCGGTACAGCTCGAGGGCCTGCCGGCCGTCGCGGGCGCTGGAGACCGCATACCCTTCGCCGGCCAGCAGGTCTTCCAGTCCGAGCAGGATGGCCGGATCGTCTTCGACGACCAGGATCGTTTCCGCCATCACGGCTCCTCCACCAGAGGCAGCCGCACCCTGAAGATGCTGCCGCCCCCTTCCCGGGGCATATACTCGATATCCCCGCCCTGATCGCGCAGGATGCGGCGGCTGATGGCCAGGCCCAGCCCGCTGCCCCGTACGCCGGCGGTCACCGACTCATCGCCCCGATAGAACTCCTTGAAGATGTGCTTCGCCTCGGAAGGCGCGATCCCCCGGCCCCGGTCCATGATGTCGATTGCAAGCCACGGGCCGGACGTCTGCAGCGCCACCTCCACAACCTTACCCCCGGCCGAGTACTTCTCGGCATTGGAGAGCAGATTCATGAGAGCCTGACGGAGAGCCTCCCGGTCGGCTCGCACCGGCAGCCCGGCCGCGGACTTTTTTTCGGGAGCGCGCTCGGCTCCGTCCACAGCTTCCTCTGCCGGGAACGAGCAGCGCAGCTTCAAGCTGAAGCCGCTTTGCTTATAGCGCGGACGCTGGCTCGCCACCAGCTCTCTACATAGCTCGGCGGCGTCTAGAACTTGCGGATCGTAGCGCTTCTCGCCCCGCTCCATCGCCGAAAAATCAAGCACATTATTGATCAGGCGGGTCAGTCTCTGCGCCTCCTCCACCATCAGCGTCAGGTACTCCCGGCTCTTCTTCGCACTTCGCTGCCTGCCCCCTCGCAGCATCTCGGCGAACATGCGGATGGAGGTCAACGGGGTTTTCAGCTCGTGGGAGACATTGGTCACGAAGAGCGTCTTTTGCCGGGCTAGGGATACCTCCGCTCTGACGGTCTTGAGCACCAGGGTGCCGCCGGCCAGAATGGAGACGAAAAGGATCGAGATCAATACCCAGAGAATTGTGACCACCCGGCCTGCCCGGGAGGAAACGATCTGCGGGTCGGTCAGGTAGGCGGCCGCCTCCCAGCGGGGCAGCAGGGCGCTCAGCTCCCTGGCCACGAAGGGACGGCGGTAGTCCCGGAGGGTCTGCTCCTGTGGCGCAATCAAGGGACTCCCCTGCTCGTCGAGGAGCGTCAGTATACGCACCGGTGTGTACACTTCGGGCAGGAGGGCAACCAGCCTCTCCTTCAGCACCTCGTCGGCCAGCAGGCAGCCCAGGATGCTCCCGTCGTTCAGCTTCTTCCAGAACAGCAGGGCCAGCTGATCTTCGAAGAAGCGGGGAACCAATCCGAGATCGCCTCCGGCGGTGATGTCGGCCAGGCGCAGCTCCGTGGAAATGAAGATGGAAGGCGGCGGCTGTTCCTGCAGCCCGGGCAGGTTCGCCGAGGGCACGACCGTTCTCGGTTCGGGACTCTGCCCTTTTTCGCGGGCCTGCCGGTACACCTTTTCCTGAACGTCGCGGCTCATCTCGAAGCTGCTGATAACCTGCTGGAGCTCCGCCCCCTTCACTTTTTCTTCCCCCTTATCGCTTTTCCCGCTCACGACCTGGTCCTGGTAGGCTAGGGCGATGTTTTCGAAAACCGGGACCTTGAGCCGGTTGCTCAGGAATTCGCTGTTCAAGCGCAGGAAGGACCGCTGCTCCTCGCTCAGCGAGCCCTCGGGGCGGGGCCAGAGAATTTCGAAACGGGCCGAGAGGAGGAAGGGAGAGCCCACCAGGGGGCAGGCGAGGCGCCATTCCTCCAGCAGGTCTTGCGGGTCGCCGGAGGCGCTGTCAGGGGCCAAGCCGGCCAGCTCCTTCTCGATCCCGCTGAGCTCCGCGTCCACCAGGGAAACCAGGTAGGTGACCTCGGCGAGCAGGGTCCCCTGGAGCTGCTTTTCGATGTAGGCCTCCTCCCGCTTGATCGATCGCACGGCGATCACAGCCAGCAGGATACCGGGAACGACCACGGCCAGAATGAAGATCCAGCCAAGGTGCCGGATGAGGGGAAAGCGCTTCATCACGCTGTCATCTTCACACCCCTGGTCAGTTTTGGCAAGCTGCAGGAAACCCCTACGGGCCGTCCTGTCGAGGAAAGGCGCTCAGGTGCAGCAGCTGCTCCTCGTAGCCCAGGGCGGTCACCGCGAGGTCGCTCAGCTCGCCAACGTGCTCCACCCCGAGGTCCACCGCCCGGCGCTCCCGGTAGCTCGTCCAGGCCAGGGCCCGCAGGCATTCCCCGGCTTTGTCTGCCGACAGCGTACCCCGTACCGCGGGATCCGAGACGAACAGCGTGCAGGCTTTGACGATCTTGGGCCAGAGGGCCCGGAACAGCTCGGGGTCCGAGAACAGATCCACGCCGACGACCCTGTCTCCCAGCCCTATTACTACGCCCACCGTGTCTTGCTCCAGCCGGGGTAGGCCTTTGAGCTTTTCCTGCAGCACTGAGGCCAGTTCCGCAACTTCCCGCTCGCGGAAGGCGTCTTGGTAGGCGTCGGTGTCGGAGACCACCCCCAGCTTCCTGTTGCCCTCGGACACCTTGCTCCAGATCTTGGCCTGGGCGTTTGGCGCCAGGCTCTGGGCTGTTCCTCTCAAGATATAGGTGCCCAGGTTCTTCTCGCTCTTGAACTCGCCGGAGACATGGTGCCAGCGGCCCGCCTCCACGCAGAACACGGGCACGGGCAGCCGCCTGCGGCGGGGCGCGATCAGCACGTCCCGGGCCACGATCCGGTCCTGCCGGCAGCCGCTGAGGATCTCGCCGCCCATCAGGAATATGCTCCTTTTGCTGCGGTTGCTGATCACCACCCAGGGCACCTCCCCGCCATTCTTCTCCCTGATCTCCAGCCAGCCCGCTTCGAGGGCCTGGTCCAGAGTTGCGCAGTTCAGCCGCCGATCCAGTGGGGCAAGGCTGCGCGAATACACCGGCACCACGGTCAGGCTGCGGAACACTACCGGCTCTCCCGCCTCCAGCGGCTCTAGAAACGCAGCCACGGGTCCGGCGGATTGGGCGGAAAGCTCCTCTCCGTGGATCAGGACCGCAAGCATCGCGAGTACCACAACATTCAGTCTCTTCATCTCTTTCCTCCTATCGAACGTTTCGCTTTGAAGCATAGCAGCACTGCCGGCGGCGGTTGTCACCGGGCTGTAAAAGCTTTGTAAAAAAGTCGTAAAAAGACGCTGCGCCCTGCAATGCCCGTTCCCCTGGCCGCCTTGACCGCCGGCTGCTGCGAGCCTATGATTTTTTTTAAGAGTTTGTTTTCGAGGCCGTACATGGCGAATCTCCGCCTGACGAATCTCCGCTTCGCAGCCTGAAGCAAGGAGGAGGAGCATGCCGAGCGAACCTCGGCGGGAACCGCTTGATGCCGCCGGCTGCCTTTGCAGCGGCGAGCTGCTGACCGCCAGGGTGCCTGGAAGGATCGACCTTTTAGGCGCGCATACCGTCTATAACGGCTTTCCGGTTTTGTCCATGGCCGTCAACCGGAACATCACGGCCCGCTTTTCGCCCGTACAGGAGGCCACCGTCTTCCTCAGCAACACAGATCCCCGGTTCCCGGACCGACGCTTCCGAATCCAGGAAGCAATCCCTCCCTACCCGCACGGAGACTGGGGAAACCCGTTCAAGGCCGCAGTCCAGGGCCTGCTCGATTTCTACGGTCGAAAGGGAAAGGCAGTGAAGCGCTTCAGCGGTTTTAAGGCGACCCTCGACCGGAATGCGGCGGCCGCAGCAGGAACCGGCCGCTGTTCGTCTCTGATGGTTTTGGGCGCCCTGATGTTTCTGGCGGCCAACGGGATCGAGCTGGAGGACCCCGACTCCGACCCGCCCGCAACGGGCGCACCCAAAAAGGGCCTACCGGCGCCTGCCAGACTCGAGCTGGCCGGCCTCCTGGCCAGGGCCGAGCGCTACCTGGGCGCCCGGGGAGAGGGGACGGATCAGGCCCTCGCGCTGCTGGCTAGACCGGGCCGGGCGCTCCAAATCGAATCCCGGCCTCTGCGGTGCCGTTCCGTCTTGCTGCCGGAAAGCCATACCGTGGTGGTCGCGGACAGCCTGGCGGAGTCGGCCGGCGGCGCAGACGGCGGCCGGTACCGGTGGCGGCAAATCGAGTGCGCTCTGGCGGCGGCGGTCATGCAGAAGGCCTTCGCCGAGCACTATGGGCGGGAGGTGCCGCTTTTTCTGTTGGGCGACCTGCAAGAGCAGAGGCTGGCCGTCCGGCAGGAAGAGATCCGGGAGCTTGCCGGCCGCTGCCTGCATCGACAGCCTTACCGCCTTCAGGAAATCGCCGCCATTCTCGGTCAATCCCCGGAGAAAACGGCCTACCTCTACTGCGGGGGAAGGGACGACTCGATCCTTTCCGAGCCGCAAGAGGGCTTCAAACTGTTCCAGCGCTATCGCCACGTTGTGGATGAGGCACAGCGGGTCGAGCAGTCCGTGGAGGCTCTCGAGACCGGAGACACCTCCAGGGTAGGTGCGCTGATGAACCAATCCCATCGCAGCTGCCGGGAGCTCTACGAGAGCAGCTGCCCGGAAACGGACACTTTGGTGGAGATCTCCAGACAAGCCGGCGCCCTCGGCGCCCGTCTTACAGGGGACCGTTTAGGCGCCTGCACCGTCAGCCTGGTGCCGAACGACCGGATCGACTCCTTCTGCCGGCAGGTAATCCGGCACTACTACCTGGACTATCTCAAACTTCAGGATGCGGATTTCGCCTCGCTCGTCTTTCCCTGCCGGGCTGAGGCCGGCGCCGGCGTACTGGCCGGCTAGCCTCGACCCCTGGAACAAAGACTCAAAGTAGTGTACAAATATCAACCCAAGATGGACTCGAGAGAAACGACGGAGCCGAACAGAATGTACAAACTACCCCAGGACCTGCACATTCACACCACCTTTTCCCGGCACGACGGTGCAGTGGTTCCGGAGCAGACCGTGGAGATGATAGCCTCGATCGCTCATGCCCGGATCATCGGAATCAGCGACCACTTCGAATCGATTGCAGAAGAGTTTCCAGCCTACCGGGATACGCTTCTTGCCCGGGGTTTCAGAGTCGGCACCGAAGTAAACGGAGCCGATTGGACCGGGCAGGCGCAGCGGGTCGAGGCGGAATACTACATCTATCACTGCCGCGACCGGGCGGCGGACTACCAGGGCGCCGAGCGGCTTCTGGCTACCGGCAAACCGGTCATTATCGCTCATCCCCTCGTGCTGGAAACAAATCTCAAACGGGTGCCAACCGGCTGCCTGATCGAAATCAACAATCGCTACATCTGGCGCAGGGACTGGTTCGGGGCTCTCAAACCCTTCGTCCCGCTGTTTGCCTTTGTGCTCGGCTCCGACGCCCACCAGCCCCACTGGTTGAACCAGGGCGTAGCTCGCTACGTGGCGCGCGTCCTGGGCGTAGAGGAAACCCTGCTCTTTGCGGATGAGATGCACTCCGCAACGACCGGAAGGGGTTCGCCGGTTGAAAAGCTGAAATAGCCTCAAAAAAAACAAGATTTCCGTCCCGCGGTTGTATTATACTGGTACCAGAGCGGCTTTGAACTAGAAAGGAGGCTTCGTGAAAATACTGAAATTGACGGCCCTGCTCCTTCTCTCCTTGGCTTTGATGGGTTGTTTCGAGTCGGTGGTGCTCATCCGGGTCAACAAGGATGGAAGCGGCACGATCGAAGAAACCGTGGCAATCAGCGACTCCTTCATGGAGCTGATGAAGAGCTTCAGCGGCGAAGAGGCCGAGGCCGAGGAAGAAGTCAGCGACGAAGAGCTGGTCGACGAGCAGCAGCTAGCCGAGAAAGCACGCAGCATGGGAGAGGGGGTACGCCTGGAGTCCGCCGAGCCGGTCAGGACTGACCGGGGAGCTGGCTACAAGGCGCTGTACAGCTTCTCCGATATCAACCAGGTGCGGGTCAATCAGAACCCTGGAGAAAACGTTACCGCTCCCTCCATGGGCGGGGAGCAGGACCAGCCGGTGGAAGAGTGGCTGCGTTTCGTGTTTACCAAAGGCGGAACCGCCACGCTGCAGATCATCTACCCGCAGGAGCCGCAGGTCGAAGAACAGGAGGAATCTGGAGAGGGCGAGGTAGATCTGGATAGCAACCCGGAAATGCTGGAGATGATGCGCCAGCTCTACCAGGACATGCATATCAGCATCGCCGTGGAGGTGGACGGCAATATCACCGAAACCAATGCCAGCTACGTGGAGGGCTCCAGAGTCACCCTGATGGACGTTGATTTCGGCAAGCTTCTCGAGGACGAGCAGAAGTTCAAGGAGCTTCTCAGCGCCAATCCGAAAACCATCGAGGACATGAAAGAGGTGATCCAGGACAATCCGGGTATCAAGGTGGAGACCCAGGAAAGCGTGCGGGTACGCTTCAGGTAGTCCCGGTCCCGGATCCGGCCACGCCGACCTCGGGCAGCCACACCGTCTGCGGCCCCTGAAAACCGCTCCTGGTCTGCAGCTCCGCAGACAGGTACATCCGGCCGTGGATATCCCGAATGTTACCCGACAGCGAGCCTCCCGTAACCGGGACCTTCTCACCGCTGCCGTCGTGGTAATAGGCCAGGCGGAACTCTCCGCCGAAATCTCCGGTGAGCGCATCGGTCCTGAAATCGGAGAACTGAACGACTTCCAGACAGCGCCCCTGGCGCAGATCGGCTGCGGATCGGCTTCCCGGGGAAACCGTCAGGTTGCCGATCCTCCCCGTGGGTGAAACGCCCAGATAGTGACAGAAGCGCAGAGGCCCCCAGTAGCGTTTCAGCACACCCCGTTCGATGATGTGGGCGCTCTTGAGGGGGAAGCCGTCCCCGTCATAGGGCGTGGAGGCGGTGGAGTTCTTTAAATACGGCTCCAGGATTACGGTAAGCAAGTCGCCGCCGGCATTCCCGCCCTGAAGAGCGTCCCCTACCCTGGCGGTGGACAGACCGGAGTACACACTCTCCGCCGAGCTTTGAACCAGGTAGTAGTCGAAGAACTCCGGTACCGGCTCTCCGGTGATCAGTATGGGACAGCGTTTCAGGCGCGGGCAGGGCCTGGCCTGGGCCCGATCGCGGCACAGGCTAAGCTGCCTCCCGACCTCCCGGCTGAGCGCTTCGGGCTCGAAGTCGGAAAAAGGCAGTTCTTTGTACAGCTCCACCGCACCCGCCGGGCCTTCGCTCTCCACGATCAGCTCGATATATCCCCTGTAGGAAAGCCAGCTCACGTCCAGGCCGAGGGAGTTGAAGATGCGGGTGTCCACACGGTCGAGGAAAAGCTCCGCCGAGTTGATCCTGGTCTCCTCTGCGGTGTCACGCTCAAAGAGAGCTTCGCTGAGGGGAACCGGCCATTCCTCCAGCCCCCGGGCTGCGAAACTGCCGGCGGGCAGGGGTATCGCCTCGCCGCCGGGCTCCACCAGGGGAAAGGGCTCGTTGCGCAAGTAGCGGGCCGAAGCTACGCTGTGCTCCACCTGCAAACGGATCTCGTCATCGGTGTGAGTCGGGTGTATCTGTACGGTCACGAAACCACGGTAGCGGGTCCCCCGCTCCTGGAAATCGTGGTAGACGGTCAGAACCGTTCGCCGGACCTCCTTGGAACGCTGCATATCCAGCCGGCGGCGGATGTAGAAAAGCTCCCGGGCTTCGACGCCCTGCTCCTGGACCTTCCAGGCGCTCACTCCAGGGACTTCGGCCAGCAGCTTCTGCAACCGGTCGTGCATCAGGCCAGCCTCATCACCGTTTTCATATACGGACCGCCGGAGGAGTTCTTGACGTACTCCTTGTGCCCTTTTCCGCACATCCCGCTGCCATAGTGCTCGACCCCCGCCGAAACCATGCTGACCGATTTCAGCACGTCGGGAACATAGCCGCTCATGATCACAGGGGATACCAGCTTGCCGGTCAGCCGGCCGTCCCGGATCTCCCGGGCGTAGAGAATCTCTCCCTGGATCCCCCAGTTCTTGGGGTCCTCCATACCTGAGATAAACTTTTCCAGCAGATAGCCGTGAGAGATCGAGGCAATCATCTGCTCGAGGCTGTCGCTTCCGGCGGTAAAAAAGGTATTGGTCATACGGGCATAGGCCTTACGCTCGAAGGACTCCCTCTTCCCGTTACCGGTGGGCGCTGCTCCCAGGCGCAGGGCGGAGAGAAGGTCCGATATACCGGTCTTGAACACTCCCCGGTCGATCACCAGGGTGTCGCCGGCCAGCACGCCTTCATCGTCGAACCAGTATGAGCCGGTCTGCTCCGCCGCCCTGGCCCCGTCCCTCAGGCTCACCAGCGGGGAGGCAACCGGCTTACCCAGGTACTCCACGGCCTTGGCCCGCCCTTTGACGAACATGTCCATCTCTACGCCGTGGCCGAAGGACTCGTGGGCCAGAAGCCCGGCTACCGATGGGGAGAGGATCACCTCGTAGTCTCCCGGCTCGATCCTCTCGGCCTCCAGAAGCCGCCCGGCGATCTCGATCGTCTCCTCCAGCTTCTCTTCCATCTCGTCGATCAGCTCCAACCCCTTCAAGCCGGAAAAGGAGCTGTACATCCGGCGGACGGTGCCGTCCCGGCGCACAACCGGAATCAGGTAGCCCTGGCTCCAGATATAGGACTGCTCGAGATCCCGGCCGGCGGACAGAAAGAGCTTGGCTACCTGCACGTGCTCGAACCGCACCTCGATGTCAACCAGGAACCGGCTTCGCCGGCAGGCTCTGTCTTTCAAACCGGTAAGCCGCTCAACCGTATCCGCCACGGACATTCTGTCAGGAAGGACCTCCACCTCGCCCTGCCAGTTTCCCGAGCAGGGCTGCTCGGAGAAAGCCGGAACAGAGGCGAGCTGGACGGAAAGCTCGGCCGCCCGTTGGATCCTGCCGCCGATCTCGGCGGCCAGGGACTCCAGCCCGGATCCTTGCGGTTCGCCCCCCTTCCCGCGCGGCAGGGCATTGAAGGAGTGCTCGTGGAACAACCGCCCGTCGTAGATCCGCACCACGAAACCTCGTTCGCTCCAACTACTCTCCCGGACATCCACGGACTGTCTGCGCACGGAGTAGCACATCCCGCTGCAGTCGGTGGCCAGCAGCGACAGGTAGGGAAAGTCCGCGGCCAGAAGCCGCAGGAAACCCGCCAGCGGCTCGCGATTGGCCTGCAGATATGCGGAACGCGGCGCCTTCATGGATCTATCCGGGCCGATAGGGCGGCGGTCTTCAGCAGGCCCAGGCTCCTCAGTCTCTCCAGGGTGTCCTCGAGACAAAGGTGATGAATCGCCTCCATACCCACCGCTTTGGCTCCCTGCACGTTCTCGATGCTGTCGTCGACAAACACGCTCCTCCCGGCCTCTACTTCCAGAGCCCCGAGGCAGGCCTGGTAAATGCCCGGCTCCGGCTTTATCATGCCCAGACGGCAGGAGAACAGGCTGGCATCGAAATCCTCGATCCAGGGAAAGCGGGAGACGATGACGGTCAGCAGCTCGGCAGGCATGTTGGACAGGATCGCAGTCTTGATGCCCGCCTGTTTCAGCTCCCCCGCCCAGGCCAGCACCAACGGGTTGATTCGGGTCCAGCTCTCTATGTCTTCCCGGATCAGCTCTCGGATCCGTCTTGCGTCCACCTCCGCTCCTCCGGAAACGAGAACCCGCGACCAGTACTCCGGCCCCTCTATGACTCCCCGGTCGTAGTCGGGGCGGTGTCGGCGAAACTCACGCTGCAGCGTCTCCCGATCCAGTCCGGAGATTCGCTGCATGGCGCTGAGGTTGCCTTCCCGAGGCGGAAAGGTCAACACGTTGCCGAAGTCGAAGATCACCGCCTCGAAAGCTTTCTTCATGACTTTGGTAATGTAATACGATCGGCTGTCCGTGGGCAAGGAATCCCCTGCGGCTTCCTTGACTCAGGCCAGAGAAATGGAGAATTATGAACTCGCTATGAGTGAGGAGAAACAGCGGGTCCTGGAGTTCCTCGAGCAGCAGCGAATGGCCCCGCAAAACGTAGACCTCGAGCGCACAGCGACGAGCTTCAGAGAAGAGATGAACCGGGGACTGCGGGGCGAGCCGAGCAGCCTGCAGATGCTTCCCACCTTCATCGAGGTCGAGCGCGAGGTACCGAAGAACCGGCCGGTCATCGTGCTCGATGCGGGAGGCACTCACTTCCGGGTGGCTGTCGTACGTTTCAACGAGCAGGGTTCGGCCCGCATCGAGAAGTTCCGGAAATATCCGATGCCCGGGGTGGGGGGAAAGGTCGGAAAGCAGGAGTTTTTCCGGACCATGGCCGCCTACCTCGAGCCGGTACAGGAGGCGGCCGAGACTATAGGATTCTGCTTCTCCTATCCTGCAGAGATGCAGCGAAACAAGGACGGCAAGCTGATCTTTCTGTCGAAAGAGATCCAGGCCGAGGGGGTGTTGGGCGAGCCGATCGGTGCAGGGCTGCTCGGGGCCTTGAGAGACGGGGGTTTCAAAGGGAAAAAGCGGGTGGTCGTGCTCAACGATACCGTGGCGACCCTGCTCGCCGGCCGCTCGGTGCTCGCCCGGCGCAGCTTCGACGGCTATATCGGCTTCATCCTGGGCACCGGCTCGAATGCCTGCTACGTCGAGAGCAACCGCAATATCAGCACGGTGGGCCGTCTCGACCCTGCAGGCAGCCAGATCGTCAACCTGGAGTCGGGAAACTTCTCCCTGGCTCCACGGGGGGACGTGGACCTGCTGTTCGACTCCACCACGGCCAACCCGGGCCGCTACACCTTCGAGAAAATGTACTCCGGCGCTTATTTCGGTCCCCTCTGCCTGCAGGTCATTAAAGAGGCGGCCGGGCGGGGACTGCTCAGCTCCCAGACCAGGGAGTCGCTGCGGACGGTGACGACCCTCAGCACCAAGGACCTGGATACCCTGCTCACCTGGCCGGAAAGTGAAGACTATCCCCTTTCCCAGGTCTTGACAGGCGCCGGGAAGGCGGATGGGCTGGTCCTGTACCATCTACTCGATACCCTGGTGGAGCGTTCGGCCCGGTTGGCCGCTTCGGCCCTGGCCGCGGTCGTGCTGCAGTCCGGAAAGGGCGATGATCCCTACCGGCCGGTCTGTATCACCGCCGACGGTTCGGTGTTCTACGGCTTGAAGTTCCTGAGGGAGAGGATCATCTGCCGCCTGCTGGAGTTCCTGAGCGGGCGGCAGGACAGGTATTTCGAGATCCTCAAGGTGGAGAACGCACCCCTGATCGGCGCGGCCGTCGCCGGGCTGACCAATTGAAAGGTTTTACTGTAGTAAGCTCTGCGGCCCAATCCCCGAGATCCCGCCCCGGGATCAGGACTCGCCTCCGGGCCGGGCGCCCTGAAAAACGGTTGCTACTTCTTGGGCCGCACCTTCTTGACGATCTCCAGGGTCTTCTTCACGTTATCCCGGATACCGTCGAAATCGCCCGCTTGGATCAGCTCCTTGCGGATCAGCTTGCTGCCAATGCCGACACAGGCCACCCCGGCTTCGAACCAGGCTTTGAGAGATTCCTCGGTGCAGTCCACGCCGCCGGTAGGCATCAAGCTCACCCACGGACAGGGTCCGAGAACCGCCTTGACGAAAGCCGGCCCTCCGACTTGACCCCCGGGAAAGACCTTGACGATCTCGCAGCCCAGCTCTTCGGCCTCCGAGATTTCCGAAGCGCTGCCGCAGCCAGGGGAATAGGGGACCTTGCGGCGGTTGCAGATCCTGGCCACCTCCGGATTCAGGAGCGGTCCGACCACGAAGTTGGCGCCTCTGGCGATGTACATCGCCGCCGTGTAGGGATCGATCACCGAGCCCACCCCCAGTATCACCTCGGGCAGCTCCCTGCGGCAGAACGATTCCAGCTCCGAGAAGACCTCCACCGCGTGATCGCCGCGGTTGGTGAACTCCGCCAGCGGCAGCCCCCCGTCGAAACAGGCCTTCACCACCTTCTTGTTTATTTCTAAGTCGGGATTGTAAAACACGGGAATGACCCCCAACCGCACCATCGTGCTCAGCACCTCTAAGCGTGTAAAGCGCGCCATTCTCAGGCTCCTTTCCTCAGGTTGTTCTTGCATGAACGCATAAGCGGCGTGCTCTGTCAAGCGCTCCTCCAGGCGAAATCTACCTACCCGAAAGCTTCCTTCCGGCGGCGGGGCAGACGAGGTACAGAAAAAAACGTCTCTGCACTACAATAATGCCGGCGTCCTGTTCGTCTATTCCAGTGAAATGGAGGCAGTATTGGTGCAGCGCCTGGAAGGGGTATACAGGAAACAGCGGCAGGCTTTGCTGGGCTTCATCCGCTCCCGAACCCGCACGGACGAGGAGGCGGAGGACGTTCTCCAGGATGTGTTCTTCCAGGCCCTGCGCAACGCCAGCGCGACCGAGCCCATCGACAACATCGTGGCTTGGTTGTACACCATAGCGCGAAACAAGATCATCGATCTGTACCGCCGTAAACATCGCACCGTTTCGCTTCACGGTGAAAAGGACGACAGCAGCCTGGAGGAGCTTCTGCACGACAGCGGGATCGACATCGAGAAAGAGCTCTTCCGCACTGCAGTCATGGATACTCTTGTCGAAGCGCTGGAGGAGCTGCCCCGCGGCCAGCGCGAGGCCTTTATCGAGCAGGCTATGGAGGGCAGGACGTTCCGGGAGATATCGGAACGGACCGGCACGCCGTTGAACACCCTGATCGCCCGCAAGCGCTATGCCGTGCAGTTCCTGCGCCGGCGCCTCCACGAGCTCAAGGAGATGCTCGATGAGCTGGCCTGAGCCTTCGCTCCCGCCTTCAGGGAATACGGATGGCCCTGACCGCGACTATCGGCAACCGGGGCTTCGGGCCCCGAAGGAGGTAGCAAGATGATACATTTCATGAAACGTCCCTTTATGCGAATCGGCCTGATTCTGGGCGGCATCATCCTGGCCGCCGTTCTGGCCTTTTTATTCGGGCTTCTGGTTATGGTGCTTTGGAACTGGATCATGCCGGAGGTCTTCGGGCTCAAGCCCCTGACCTACTGGCAGAGTTGGGGGATCGTGCTGCTGGCCCATATCCTGTTCAAGGCGGGCAGTTCCAGGTCCCACGACAGGCACAGGCACGACGACGAGGCCTGGAAAGAGCGGTTCAAGGAGCGCTTCAAGACGCGCTTCTGGGACTATAAGCCGCCATCGGGCTCTTCACCCCCACCAGGCTCTTCACC
>CAYMEK010000013.1:35798-75778 GCA_964389305.1 uncultured Spirochaetaceae bacterium | reverse complement strand
GCATCAGGTAGCGCAGGTAGCGCAGCACCCTGTCCAGCCGGTAGGGTAGGAGGCGGTTGAAACGGCGCTTGAATATTCTTTTACCGAGCTTGCCTAGCCATTCCTGGATGCTCCCCAGAGGGCACACCCAGCCGCAGAAAACCGGACCGAGAAATACGGTGAGGAGAAAAACGATCCACATCAGGATGAACGAAGCCGAATGAATCTTGCGTACGTAGGTGCCCGTGCTGACAAACTGGTAGATAGACACTACGCCGCCGAAGGGACAGATGGCATGCAGCGAGGCGGAGGAAAGCACCGGAACCGCCTTTCCCGCCTCCTCCAGGCTGTGATTGACGGCAATCAAGGCGATCAGGGCGAAGAAGAAGATTTGGACGCCGAGCCTGATGCCGGCGAGCTTGGCGCCTCCACGCTTGCCTTTAGGAGCCACAGCTCTTGTTCCCATAACACCACCTCCATTTGATCGCAGCCTGCTGCCGGCGCCGACAGGGTGAGGCTGTATCGCTTCAATGCGAAGGATAGCGGAGAGCTGTCAGGGCGTGGTGAAGGAACGGTGAAGAGTGTGTGAAGAGGAAAGCCATGCTGGCGTTGTTGCTTGGACGAAAGCAGCCGATGTGAGTAATATTGTGGGTGATGCCGGTGACGGCAGTATAGGTGTTTGTACAGTGGCCAGGATATTCATAGTCGAAGACAACGAGGCACTGAGGGAGGCTGTCTGCTCCTACCTGCGTCTGAACGATCACCAGATTGTGGAGTTCTCCCGGGTTGGCGGGGTTCTCGAAGCGGTGGACACCAACCCCCCGGATCTTCTAATCCTGGATGTCATGCTTCCCGATGGCGACGGCTTCCTGCTGGCCCGCAAGATCCGTAAAATCCTGCCGCTGCCCATCATCTTTCTTACGGCCAAGACGGCGGAGTCGGACCGGATCACCGGATTGGAGCTGGGAGCCGATGACTACGTTGTCAAGCCCTTCTCGCCGAGGGAGCTTACCCTGCGCGTGGAAGCGGTCCTGCGCAGGACCCGGGGCGGGGAAACCGGGCCCGACGGGCCGAAGCGCTGGCTGTCCGGCGGAACGATCCTGGAGTTGGACCAGGCGGCCCATCGAGCCTCGCTTGATGGGCAAGAGATTCATCTGACCGTCGCCGAGTGGAATATTCTGTCGTATCTGGCCGGCCGCTCCGGAGTGGTGGTCGGAAGAGAGAGGCTGCTGGGAGAGAGCCTGGACTACCTGGTGGCGGAAGGCTCGGAACGGACCGTGGACACGCATATCAAGAACCTGCGGGCCAAGCTGGGCGGAGCCTGGATCGAAACCGTACGCGGCTTCGGCTACAGGTTCTCCGGAACACCGGCATGAAGCGCCTGTTCGTTCGTACTTTGGCTACAATCCTGGCCGCCCTGTTGGTTCTCGTGGCGGTGATGGCCGTTGTCGCGGTCCTCGGGTTTCGGCGCTCGCTGGACCAGTGGGTGCAAACCCGTCAACGGCAGCTCGAGGAGGCGGCCAGGGAAATCCTTAGACTCCATCCCGGCCCGCAATCCATAGACATGCCTGAAGACCTTCCCTTTTTCGTGTATGACGCGAATAAACAGCTCATCTTCTCCAACAGGGGAGAGCCGGGACGTAGAAGGGGCGCCTTGGAAGCCGGGGCCCACGGCGAGTTGATCCCGCTGCTGGAAGACGGTGTCCTCCAGGGCTATTACCGGAGCGGAGGGATGCAGTTTCAAAACGATGCGGCCAACAGCCGTTTCCTGCACTCGATACACAGTACTGTCTGGCTGGGGCTTTGTCTGGCCATGGGGATCTCCGTTCCCCTGGCCCTGCTGTTCTCCCGCAGCCTGACCAGACCGGCTGCAGGTCTGGCCCGGGGGCTGGACCTCATTGCCCGCGGCGATCTGTCCGCGCGTATTCCCGAGAAAGGCGCAGAAGAGATTGCCCTGATCGCCCGCTCGGCGAACCGCTTGGCCAAGCGGCTGCAGCGCGAGCAGGATATCCGCCGCCAGTGGGTCCAGGACATCGCCCACGACCTGCGTACGCCGATTGCGGCCATGAAGGCCCAGTTCGAGGGCATGCGGGACGGGGTGCTGGACATCTCGACGGCCCGGCTCGAAAAAAGCCTCACGGAGTTAAACCGAATCGAAAAACTGGTAACGGACCTCGAAGAGCTGATGCGACTGGAGTCACCGGAGTTGAGGGTGGCGATCCGGAAAATCGACGCCCCGGCCTTCGTCGAGGAGCTGCAGGAACGATTCGCCCATGAGCTTGAAAGGCGGCAGATCCGCTTCGAACACAATCTCGGGGTGCAACATTTCGAAGCGGATCCTGCCCTGCTGCAGAGGGCCGTCACCAACCTGTTTGCTAATGCGCTGCGTCATACTCCTGCTGGAGGAAAGATCGTTCTGTCGGTGGAGCCCGCCGGAGAAGGGACAACCCTCCTCAGCCTGGCCAATACAGGGAACTCGATCCCGCCCGAAGAGCTGGAGAAGCTCTTCGACCGGCTCTATCGCGGGGAGTACTCCCGCAACTCCCCGGGCTCCGGCCTCGGCCTGACTATAACCAGGAGGATAGCCGAGCTGCACGGCGGCACGGCCGTCATCCGCAATTGGGAGCAGGGGGGTGTTGTCGCGCAGATGACCCTCCGGCCTTCTTCCTGCGGTTCCTGATTCGATTGGCCCGGCCGCGCCGTACGCCGGCCGCCGAGCCGGCGATGCTCAGCGAACCAGATCCAGCCGGTAGACCCGGTAGCGCTTGTACAGCCGGGCGCCCAGCCGCTCAGCCAGGGCGGGCGTGAAGGGGTTGTCGTCCGAGGTCAGGGACAGGTCGGCCCAGGTGTAGCCTTTGGCCCGGGCCCGTTTGGCCATTTCATCGAAGAGCAGCAGGGCAACGCCGCTTCGCCAGTACCGGGGCAGCACGAGCACGCTCTTGATACACAGCCACTGCGGCTGCCGGCGCAGGTGCCAGAGCAGCTTCAGGTAGTCCCAGGGACGGTGCAACCCGTTGGCGTAAATGAACGCTTCGTTTAGATTGGGAAGTCCAGGGAACCAGCCCACTGTTTTCCCTTCCACCTCGGCGAACAGAACGAGCTCGGGATCGGCAATCCTGGCGAGCGGTTTGACCAGCGCTTCCACTGCGGAGCGGCTCCAGGGTCGATGATCGGGAAGGTGGGCCAGCGACTCGTTCATAAGCTGCTGAATCGTCTCCACTTCCCGGTCCAGATGCCTAACATCGGGGGTGCGAATTCGAACCCAGTCCCGGCTGCGAAGCCGCTCCGCCAGGCGGGATAGGCGTCTTCTCTCCGGACTGTCATCGTCGAAGCGGGCAACGAAGGCCAGGTTGTCCCCCCGCGATGGCTGGAAGCCGAGGCGCTCCATGAACTCCCGATAATAGGGGGGACTGTGGCCGCAGAGCAAGGGAGGAGGGCGGTCCCATCCCTCGATCAGCACGCCGTAGCCGTTCTCGTAGTCCAGGTTGAACGGACCGGTCAGGCTTTCCAGGCCCCGTTTCCGCGCCCACAGCACGGCCCGTTGAATGAGGGCTTCGGCGATATCGAAGTCCTCGAGATACTCAAAGAAGCCGAACAGGCATTCCCGCCGCTCCCCGGCGCTGTTGGCCTCCTTGTCTTCGCCGCAACAGATCGTTCCTACGGGCAGCTTGCCCCGCCAGGCGAGGAACAGCTCCGCCTCCCCCCGTTGGTAAAACGCCCCGCGCTTGGGATCGATCGTTTTTGCTCTCTCAGGAATCAGCGGTGGGACCCAGATGGGATCATCCTTGTAGACCTGCCAGGGGAAGGAGAGAAAGAGCCGCCTGTCACGCCTCTTTTTGACCGAGCGAATTTCCAGTTGGATCATTCCGAGCGCCGCGCCTCGATCTCCTTGACAATCTGGTTATAGCGTTCCCGATTGAGAGGGTAGAAGGCGGCGAACACGATCCCCAGGCAGAGCAGAACCGCCGGAATCGGGCCGGTGATCAAGCGAATCGCCAATTCCGCCCGGGCTTGCTGCAGAGCCACGTTGGGCTGGTATCCAAAGGCGTCGAGGAGCAGCAGCACAAGAGGGATGGCAATCGACGAGGCCACCTTGTGGAACAGGGTCACCATGCTGTACAACATGCCCTCGTGCCGCTCGCCGGTCTTCCACTCGTCCCACTCGATCGCATCGGGCAGGATCGACCAGGGCAGCACGTGGGCTGCCGCCACGCCGATTCCAGCCAGGGCGCAGAGGCTGAGCAGAACACCCAGAGTCGTGGAAGGTCCCAAAGTAACGATCACAAGCTGTACACCGGCCCAGAAAGAGATTCCGAGCATATAGGTGGTACGCTTATTCCATTTCTGAGCCAGCCAGCTCCACAGCGGAAGAGCCAGGATCGCTATCACGAAGATCGTGCCCATAATCAGGTCACTCTGGCTTTCTCTGAGCACGCAATACTTGATGAAAAAAAGTAAAATCGCCTGGGCGATATCCACGGATATCCAGGTGCAGAGGAAAATGCCCAGACCCAGGAGGAAAGGCGGATTCTTGAAAACCGCCCGCAGGGATTCACCCAGTTTGGGAGGCTCCTGAGCCATAAACTCCTTTCGCTCCTTCGTGCCTAGGAATGTTAGAAACAGGGGCATCGCGCTGAGCAGTCCGAACAGGAATCCCACGGTCAGCACCTTTCCCGCGTTTTCGGGGCGAAAGGTGCCGATCAACAACAGCGGCACGGTAAAGGCCACCAGGCTGCCCAGAATCGAGAAAAACATCCTGTAGCTGGTCAGGGAGGTCCGCTCATCGTACTGCGCCGCCAGCTCAGGCGTCAGGGCGAAGTAGGGCATATATACGAAGGTGGCGGCGGTGTCGAAGATCACGTAGGCGGCGGCGTAATAGACGGCTAAAAACAGCTCCCGTTGGAAAGGCGGCCGCCACCACAGCATGGAGAAGGCCAGTCCGAAGGGCAGGGCCCCGAAAAGGAGGAACGGCCGTCTTCTACCCCAGCGGGTCCTGGTGCGATCCGATATATATCCGATGATGGGATCGTTTACGTAGTCCCAGCTCCGGCCGATGAAAAAGGCCGCCGCCGCCACCGCCGGCGAGACTCCCACAACATCGGTCAGAAAAATGGCGAAATAGGCGCCGATGAGAGTGGTGGTCAGGCTGAACCCCATATCCCCCGACCCGTAGAGCAGCTTCGTCAGCCTCGAAAGCCCTCTCTTGTTCACCGGCACACTCTCGAGGAATCGCTTTCGCCCATATGTTGGGGATTATAGGGGGCAGAGCGGCAGAACACAAGCGTTTTTAAAGGGTGCTGCGGGTTTGCCGGCACTGCCGGGTGGCCATTATTTAAGTTATATCATTATAAATCTAAATTAAATAAAAATATATGTCGATATATAATTAAAATAATAAGGAAAATTTGACAACCACCCTTCTGTATATCAGAATAGATAAAGACACGGCCGCTACGATGAATAGGGGTGAATGGTGAAAAATGCACTATTCGGGATTATCTTTTTTCTATTCCTAATCACCGCTTCCTGGGGAGAGCTCAATATTTCTGCCAGCGTGAAGTACAATTTGGTTTTTATCGACGCCCATGTGGAAGGAGATACAAGGAGAGATTTCGGCTTGCAGGGAATGGGCTTTCAACTTGCCACGTATTTTGGAGGACGATTTCTTTTATACACATCGTTGAGCTACAGTCGAATCATGGCGGTCAGGATTGATCGAGAAAAGGAAGATGAGGATCAGTGGGACCCGCGCTTCATGATGGAATCGTTTTTGGGGCTGGCATATAAATTTGATATCGGGAATAAATCCGATTTGATGTTGGGAATCGGCTATCATTTTATGTGGAACTATCTAGGCGCTGATGTAGATGTCGTGGCTGATGATCTTGATTTCGGCGCCCAGCATGGTGTCGGGTTCATTGCTCTCTACCAGTACAATTTTTCGAGACATCTAGCCCTGTCATCCAGTGTCAATACGGCCTATGATTTTACCAACCGTTTTATCGATATGATGGATGTAGATGAGTTCTATGGATGTTTTTCATTCGGGCTTTGCGCGGGACTGGTCCTTCGTTTTTACTAATCGTGTTGAACGAGCCGATCGCAGCAGGCTCTGAACATCATCTCCTGGGCAGGGTGCACGTATACAGGCCCAGAAAGAAGCCTGCCGTAGCATTGTCGAAATCGTGAAATTTTACCATTTTATTTACGTTTATTTACGATTTTCCGGAATTTTACAATTCGCCTGACGGTTTGCCTTGGCCTGCGCGTTTCTTCCCGCCGCGTGACTGCGGTCTTTCCCTCGAAAGGCATTCTCCCAGGCTGCTTACCGCCGGATATCCCAAGAAATAGTTGAAATATTTGTAAAAGTATGGTAGTATCAATAAACTACTAACAGGAGTGTAGACAAAAAGTCCCGGAGTAAGCAGTATTCGATCTGTAAGCGAATTCTACATGGGAGGGGAGCACAAAGGAGGATCGCTCGTATCCTCTAAGCATGGGGGTAGGTGCTATGTCATGCGGGAAAGTCCTCAAGCTGTTCCTCATTTCATGCCTGCCTGTACTTTTAAGCGTCTGCAAGCTCAATGTTGACATCCCTGATTATTCCCTAGAGTTTAAAGGAACTAAGATTTATCCGACCGGTACTATCATTTCAGTATCATATAGATTCAATGCCGAAGAGACATATCATCGTTGCAGATTTATGCTCAGCGAGCTTACAGGAGCGATTCTGGATTCCGGTCAAACGGAACCTCTCAAGGCCGGAGAATGGCACACGTATCAGAAAGATCTGACCGAATCACCGGATGGAGTCTATGAGTTTCAATTAATAGTTCAGGCCGAAAAATCCTCCAGAGAGTATGTTGACCTGTCTTTCTTGGATAAAGCGTTTGAATTTTATATTGATGAGTTTCCTCCAGATCCTCCGATTCCTTTACTTCCTAACACACAAAGATATGCAGGTAAACAACTTGTAAGTATTGACCATGACGAGTGGACGGATCCCAAAGGAAGTCCTGTAAAGGTGTATTACACAATAGACCTTTCCGGAACATTAGATCCCATTATCAACGGGGAGCCTTATAACGGGGACCCTATAGAAATTGACGACAACGCTGAAACTAAATATCTAAATCTTGTCGCCATGGATTCATTGCACAACAGTGAAATTTTTTCACAGCCTTATCATTTTATGAAAATCACAGAGGTTGATCCTCCATCTGCAGTAAAAGGCCAAGTTGTTATTGCTATTACAGGCTTTGGATTCGATAATGTATCTAATACTAAGAATACTGATGTGAATCTATTTGATGCAGATGGTACGATGGCAGAGGTGAGATTCGATGCAAATGTAACTCCAACACAGATCGAATTCTTTGTTGATATGGATTCGACTAAATACGGCACGATTGATCCTAATCCAGATAAATCGGGTACAATAGAAGTGAAAAGTAATGATCCAGGTCCTATCTCTGTGACGTATCCTTTCTATATTGAATAAGGAAAACATCCACCTAAGAAGAATGTTCGGAATCAACTCACTTGTTATCGTCTATACATCAATGCTGTTACTTTTCAGTGCTCTACCTATCTTTACTGAAGGAGTTGATTTCAGCATCCTCTTCCTCTCCTCGCGGCCCATCAACGCGGACGTGCTGCTGGACGGAGTGCCGCTCGAACAGCAGACGCCGCTCCTGCTGAGGGATGTGGAGGCGGGTAAGCACGGGGTAGAGGTCAGGAAGGAGGGATATGCACCCGAGCGGCTGGAGGTAGAGCTGAGCCCCGGGCAGATCGAATCGCTGGTCGTTGATCTGGCGGGGCAGTACTTCAGCCCGGCTTTTCCGGAGGAGGAGCGGGTGAAGATCGGGGAGACGGAGGAAGAGGCGGAGGAGGACCTTATTGAACTTCCTCAGGGCATCTACTCGTTCCATCGTCAGAATGAGATGCTGAATATCGACCCGGTTTTTCCGCAGGACGGATGGATAAAAGGACTGAACCTGGCTGCGCCTCTTTCCATCGCCTTCAGCACGGTTCTGACGCTGCACGACATCTTCTATCCCAAGCGGGCGGCCGTACGCATCGGCTCCGATTTCTCTCTGTCTCCCGCCACCCTGACGGCCTACGGCGTCTCTCTCACCCTGGTCGGCTTTGACATCGCCCTGCACATACGCAGGCAGAAAGCCAGAAAGGCCTTCGCCTACCGCACAGTTACGAGCCAGCAGGCCCTGCACTCGGCCAAGGACTACTACGAGCGGGCTGAGAATCTGCTCACCTTGGGGCAGTTGGAAGAAGCTCTGCGCCTGTATACCAGGGTGCTGGAAGGCTATCGGGATTCCACTCTGTATCCCTACGCGCTGTTCAAGACGGCGCGTATTCACTTCCTGATGGGAGAGGATTCCCTCGCCGCCTTGGAGTTCAACCTCATAACCGAGCGCTATCCGCTGCCCGACCTGTACGACAAGGCCCAGAGAAGTCTGGCCGATATTCTGGTGCGTCAGAAGAACTACCAGGAAAGCATCGCGCATCTTCGCGCCATGGTGTTTGCCGATCCATTGTACGGGCGGGAGGAAATCGACTTGCTTCAAGCCGAGATCCTGGAGAGCTGGTATTCTGAAGATCCGGCAGTCCTGGACAGGGTGATCCAGGCCTACGAAGCCCTGGTTTCCACGTACCCAGCATCGGACAGCCTGGACCTCTACCGCTACCGAACGGCATTCTACCTTCATCGGGCTCAAAGGGATGCAGAGGCAGAGCAGCTCCTGGAACAGATCGACCTGAATGCTGTCGGCGAGGAGCTGGCTGTCGAAGTACGGGACCTGCTGGGTTCCATCCGGGAGGGAGAGTAGGGCCGTGCTCGGAAAGTCGCCGATTATCCTTGTATTCCTGGTGCTTTTCCCTTTCACCGGTTATGCGGAAGAGGAGGGGACTGGAGGCCGGACGGGAGACAGCTATTACACGGAGCTGTCTTCCCGCCTGGAAGAAGCCGGGAAGGAAGTCGCCGGCAAACTGCTGCAGGCCGAAGGCGTCCTCACCACCGAAGATCTTGAGTTGTTGAGCTCTCTGGATGAAGAGATCCGCAGGTCACTGTACGGGGACCTCATCGATCGCAGCAGCCTGCTCCTGTTGCTCGCCCGGGAGCAGGTGCGGGCTCAACAGCGAAGCCGCCAGCAGGATGAGCGGGCCGAGCAGATTGTTCTGGCCAGCCGCCAGGATAGGCGGAACCAGGAAGCCAGCCGCTTACGCGCCAAGTTGTTGAAAACCTCGTTGGCAACCAGCCTGACCTCCTTTACCCTGGCCTTCACTTTTTGGGGCCTGGGGGAGCGGCAGGATCAGCTTTACTTCGAGGCCGAGACGGTCGAGGAGGCAGTCCGGCATCGGACCTACTTTAAGGCTTTCGCCATCATCAGTCTGATCAGTGCGGCTGTGGGGGTGGTCAGCTCGGGGGTGACGGTTGCCGTACTGGCCGGCTGGAGCCCCGAGTGAACGGTTCCCGACTTCGACCTATTTCTCGGTCAGGACGTGAACGCCCTCCCAATCCGGGGGCGGCGGGCTCTTCTGGTAGGACTTGCAGCGGTCGAAATACATGGCGGAAAGGACATCGCCGGGAATGAGCCGGTGGGCCTGACGGAAGTAATCGGCCGCCTTCTTGAAATCCGTTTTATAGTAACGTTTCAGTCCCTCGTGGTGATACCGCCAAGCCAGTTTCTCCTGCTCGTCCAGCGTTCTCTTGGCCGTAAAAATCCTCTGGTGCTGACTCTTGCCCAGAACGATTACCTTGTCAACCAACCGGCAGGGAAGGGCGCTGCGAACTTCCCGGTACACGCTCTCTGAGAATATGAGATCCTGCTTGTAGATCTTAGTCAGGCTTTCCAGGCGCGAGGCCAGGTTTACCATATCGCCGATCACCGTGTAGTCCATCTTTTTCTCCGAGCCGATATTGCCTACGGTCACCACGCCGTAGTTGATGCCGATACCGACCCGAAACTGGGGCTTTCCGATTTGCTGCTGTTCCCGGTTGAACACGATCAGAGCTTCCTGCATCTCGAGGGCCGTCATCACCGCCTGCAGGGCGTCATCGGTATGCTGGACGGGTGCTCCGAAGAAGGCCATGATCGCGTCTCCGATGTACTTGTCTACGATGCCATCACGCTTCATGATGGTGTCCACCATCAGGGAAAAGTAGCGGTTTAAAGACTGTACCATTTCGTCCGGTCTCATACTCTCGGAGATGCTGGTGAATCCCCGGATATCGGAGAACAGGATCGCTAAAACGCGATCCTCCCCGATCAAGAGCGATTCCGGATGCTTGAAAAAGCGATCGATCACGTCCTTCGGCACGTACTTCTGGAAGATGTTGCGGATTTCCTGTTCCCGTTTTTTGGCCAGGACCGCTTTGAAGGCGAAATTCTTGATCTGGTTGTATGCTTTCTCCAATTCGGAGATGGTGATGTTGAAGGTGTGGGCCAGGGTGCCGATTTCGTCCTTATATTCCACTCTGACCCGTTCGGAAAGATCGTGATGCCGGATGATATCCTGCATGGCTCCTACCATTCTAGTGATGGGACGGGTCAGGTATCCGGAAAATAACAGCAGGAAAACCACGGACAAGGCGCAGGCGGCGGCCAGAATGACTGCGTTCTGGGTCGTTATTTCGCTAACCTCATGGAAGAAGGTTTTCCGTTCCTCGGTGACCAGGACATACCAGTCGAACGGCTCGAAGATGAAGGTATGTCCCACCCGTTGGGTTCCGCCTACAGTAATCTCGATCCAACCCTGACTTCTCTCCCGGCGAAGCCGGTTCAAAGTGGAGCGTTCCTGCTCACTCAGGTCGAGCTCACCGGTCTGCATAGCCGGGCGGCCTTCCTCATCGAGGGCGAATATCAGCTCCGTGTCACTGGAGACCAGGCTTTGGGCGTAGGAGAGGGCGGCACGCTGAGCCGCGGCAATGTAGTCGGCGCTCTGGCTCAGTCCATTGTCTACCAACAGGTTCCACTGGCTTTCCAGGTAGCTGCTCATATCCTGGGCCTTGAAAGCCAGCAGCTCCACGGCCACACGGGTAATCCCGTTTCGCGCCGACAGGGAAGAGGCAATGGTGCTGAGTACCAGGGCGGCGATCAAAAGGGGCAGTACAATTAGAAGGATTTTCAGCCGTACGGTCAATTCGGGCACCCCGCAGGCAGGGATTCTAGGGAGTTTGGCACACGGCCGGGAATGTGTCTATCGGCCCTCTGGCTCATATCGGCTATACTTTGTATAATCGGCAGCAATCGATGGACAATCAACCACGGGAAGATCCTTTACAGTCACTGGAAGACAAGGATATCTCCCCGGAAGAGCGGGAGCAGATCCTCCGCCAGATAGACGGCGTGATTGCCGCCGGCAGGAATCCGGAAGCCGCCGACGTTTTCTCGATCCGGGCAGACAGGCGAGGCGTGCTGTTCCCGATTGCGATAAACCTAGCCGCCCTGGTGCTGATCGCGCTCGGCGTCTTCCTGCTGTTCCGGCACTTCGAGCTGCGCAGGGAAGATATAACCCTCAGGCGGAATGCGTACCTGTCCACCGAGAGCGAGCTGATCCAGGCCCTCAAACAGGAATCAGCGAGCAAGTTGCAGGCCAAGGAAGAAGAGATCACCTCCATTCAGATGCGGCTGCAGGAGATGGATCGGGAGAGGCGGGATCTCCAGACAGACTTCGAAGCGAATCTGGCGGCGGCAGAGCAGGAGCTGCGCAGGAATATGGAATCCGAGCTGGAGGCTGAAAAAGAGCGCTTGACGGCGCTGGGGATCTCAGGCGCCGAGATCGACGACAGGCTGCGGGAGATGGAAAGCCGGCAGGAGACTTCGTTGCGCAAGGAGGTCGAGCACTACCGCGGCCAGCTGGACGCCCGGCTTCAGGAGAAGGAACAGCAGCTTCTACAGTCCAGGCAGAACGCCGAACAGGCTCTCGAGCGGGCCAGGAGCGAAAGGCAGCTACTGGCGGCAGCGCCGGAGGAAGCGTTCGCCCAGGAGGGGCCAGTCCAGGAGAGCGGGACCTCTACGGCCGAGCAGCGTCTTCAGGATCTGAACGCTCGCTTGAGGGAGGAAAGCCTCTTCGAGGACCAGGTCCAGGCCTTGTACCGGAATGTTGCCGAAAACCTGGAGTCGGAGAACTACGCGGCGGCACTGGCCGCCCTGGACAGCCTGGGGACCCTGTTCGAAAAGGCCCCAGCGAGGGTTAAAGAGACGGATGCGTTCCTTGTAGCCGCCCTGAAGGATTTCGTCCGCACGCATACGGAAGAGGCCGAGCCGGGAATTGCCGGTCTCGGAGAAGAGGAAGGTTCGGAGAGCCGGGAGAGCGCAGCGGCCGAGCTGGAAGGCAGGCTCAGGGAAAAGGAGCGTGAAATTCAAGCGCTGCAGGAGCAGCTACGCCTGGGCGAACAGCGGTCTTCTGCAGACGAAGAGTTGAATCTTCATTTGCGTGAAAGCGAGGCTCAGATCGCCGGCCTGACCGAGCAGCTACGGGAAAGCCGGGCCCGGGTGAGCGAGTTGAGCGCCCAGGTGAAGACACTGCAGTCGGAGACAGGCAGGCTGTCCCGATCCCTGAGCAACGCGGAGAGCGGAGCTTTCAGACAAGGCAGAGATGACGCACTGCGGGATATCATGACTTTTCTCAACTATCTTTCCAGCAGCTCCGAAAACCGTGCCGAGGTGGAACGAAGTCTGCTGGCCATGGCCCGTCAGGATCCGCTATACCGGGCGGTGACGCGCGAGATTCAGATTCTGATGGCCGGCGGCGGCTCTTCGCGGGGACTGACTGCTCCCTACGTATTTCTGGGTATTGTTTCTTCCGTCTCGGCAGGCAAGATCGTGATCGAGGCAATGGTCGATGTCGATGTCTCGGTGGATTCCCTCGTTCAGGTCCGCCGCATCTCCGATCTGGAAAAGGAGCTCACCATCGGTGAGGGAAGGGTGCTCGAGATCCGAGGCGGGAAAATAACGGCCACCTGCACGTCGACCGGCTCATCCGGGCAGCTTCCGGCTCCAAGAGACATGGTGTACGTCGAAGCCGGCGGCTCTTCGGACTGAGAGGAAGGCAATATGGATCGAGGCGTCTTGGGAGTAATCCTGTCTTTTATACTGGCGGCGGCCCCGGCCCTGCTTCTGGTACGCTACTACTACCGCCAGGACCGTGGACGGCCGGAACCTAAACGCCTGGTTATCAAGATTTTTCTGTTCGGAGTCGTGGCTGCCTTCGTGGCGATCCCCCTGGAAATGCTGATGAGTGTTTTCCAGGGGCTTTTTGCCGGCTTCCCGCTTCTGTATATCCTGTTCAAAGCCTTTATCGTGGCGGCTTTGGTCGAAGAGTATTTGAAGCTCACCATCGTCCGCCTCTTTGCCTACAGAAATCCTAAATTCGACGAGATAATGGATGGAGTGGTCTACACGGTGATGGCCAGCCTTGGTTTTGCCTGCATGGAGAACATTCTCTACGTAACCGGCGGCAGCCTGTGGACGGCCCTGAGCAGGGCGGTAACGGCCATACCGCTGCACGCTACCGCCTCGGGATTGATGGGCTACTACGTCGGTCTGGCCAAGTTCGCCTCGTCGCCCGAGTTGGAGAGAGCGCTGATGAACCGGGGTCTTCGGACGGCGATTTTTATTCACGGAACCTATGATTTCCTGCTGTTCTCGATTCCTGTCCTGGGACCTCTGCCTGCCGTCGGGATCGTTCCCCTTCTCATCGGCGCCTTCTTCGTGCTGCGCAGCAGGATTCGTCGGGCAATCGCCGAGGACCGGCGGCAGGGGCGTCTGTCCGGCGAGAGCTGAACGGGAGCCATGCGCCTTCCTCTCTTTGTCGCAGCAGCTCTGGTAGTGCTTTTCTTTGCCGCAGCCGCCCCGCCGGCTGGGGCAACCCCTGCCCCTTGGGCTGAGGGCCTGAGCCGTCCGGAGGACCTGGTGGTGAAGCTGGTCACCATAGGACCGGCCGATCCGATTTACACGTGGTGGGGTCACAGCGCCCTGATCGTGGAGGACCGGCGGCTCGCCGAATCACGCTTCTACAACTACGGTCTGTTCTCTTTCGAGCAGGAGAACTTCGTGCTCAATTTCGCCCAGGGCCGTCTCTGGTTTCAGGTCGGGGCCAGCGACACCGAGCGCGAGTTGGCCTACTACCGGTTTCTTAACCGCTCCATACGCATTCAGACTTTGAATATTTCCCCGGCGAAGCGGCTGGAGATGGCGAGGTTCCTGGAGTGGAATATCCTGCCTGAAAACCGCACCTACCGGTACGACCATTACAACGACAACTGCGCTACCCGGGTGCGGGACCTCATCGACCGGACTATAAACGGACAGCTTCAGGCGGCTACGGCCGGACCCGGCAGGATGACTCTGCGCCAGCAGACCCGGCGTTTCACCTCCCGCCATTTCGTGATGGATTGGCTGCTCATGTTCCTCATGTCCGATGTGATCGACCGTCCGGCCACCGAATGGCAGGAGATGTTCCTGCCTTCCGAGTTGGAGGCAAATGTGGCCGGGCTGCGTTACCGCGATGAACGGGGAATCGAGAGGCCCCTGATCGGCGAGTCGGTTACCTACTACCAGGCCGGTCACGCACCCCGTATCCCTGCCCGGGCGCCGGCGCACTGGCCGTGGGGATTGCTTATCGGAGCGGCAGCCGCTCTGGGCGCACTCCTTCTCGGCTACCGGCTGCGAGCTGGAGGCAGGCTGGCCGGGCTCCTGTACGGCCTGTACAGCGCGGTGACAGGTCTGGTCTTAGGATGTCTCGGGACCGTGTTGTTCCTGATGAGCATGTTTACCGACCACACGGTAACCTACGGCAACGAGAACCTGTTCCTGGCCAATCCCCTGACTCTCCTCGCCGTGCCTCTTGGCGTGGCCGCGGCTCTGGGGGGAGGACGTAGCCTGCGCAGGCTCGGCCTGCTCTGGCTGCTGCTGGTCGCGCTGGCCGCCGTGTATCTGCTACTCAAGCTGCTGCCCGCCTTCGATCAGGTCAACGGTCTGGCAATAGCCACGATCGTTCCGGTGTTATTCGGTTTTGCTGGTTCGGCTTGTCTCAGCTTGCGGTTTGGATCGGCTCGTCTTTGTAGATTTCACTGATCTTGATGAAATCGTCCAGGTTGTCGAGAAAGACCTTGACCATGTCCGGATCGAATTGATGACCCCTCTCGGCCTTGAAGAGGCTGACGATGCGGTCCATCTCCCAGGCGGGCTTGTACACCCGGGCATTCCCCAACGCGTCGAAAACATCGGACAGGGCGGTGATGCGGCCGTAAATGTGGATCTCCTCGCCTTTCAGCCCCCGAGGATACCCTTCGCCGTCCCACTTCTCATGATGCTCGTTGGCGATGATGGCAGCGGATTTCAGGAGACGGCGCTCGGAGTGCTTCAGCATCTCGTAGCCCAGGGTGGTGTGCATCTTCATGGTTTCCCACTCTTCGGGCGTCAGTTTTCCCGGCTTGAGCAGGATGGAGTCGGGGATGGCGATCTTGCCGATGTCGTGCATCGGGGCGGCCAGCTTGATCAGCTCCGACTCCTCCTCGCTCAACCCGTAGCGGAGCGCGATCAGGTATGAAAACTCGGCCACCCGCTTGACGTGGTACCCCGTCTCCTTCGAGCGCATCTCGCCGGTCTCCGCCAGGGTGAATATGATCTCGCGCTGGGTGGCTTCTATCTCCTCCTGAAGCATGGCGGCCTCCAGGATCTTGCCCGTGTAGGTGGCCGCCAGCAGTAGGTGTTCCATGTCCTGCTTGCTGTACTTCTGTTGCTCGGGCAGCTTGTTGATGGCCTGGTATACACCGATGATCTTTCCCTCCCCATCGTGAATGGGTAAGGCCAGGATATTGCGGGTGTGGTACCCGGTGCTCTTGTCTACATCTTTGTCGAAGCGGTGGTCATTGTAGGGATCATTGATAATGAGAGGCTCACCGCTCATGGCCACGCAGCCGGCGATTCCGGCGGTAATCGGAATCGTGATCCGGTTCACCCCGTGAGCCACTTTGCTCCAGAGCTCCTCGGTCCGGCGGTTGAGGAGCCAGACGGTGCAGCGGTCGGCGTTGATCAGGTCCCGGCCCATATCGGCCAGCAGAATCAGCAGCTTGTCGATATCCCGCTCGTCGGCGATCCGGCCTACGTAGGAAAAAATCGTACGCAGCAACGCATCAGGGGAAGCGATCAGCGGCTTTGCCGCCGCCGGCTTCGCTCGGGATTTCGGAACTTTGGCCATACCTTGTCCCTGAACTATAAATGCTAAGGCCGGAGATTTCAAGGCTTCTACAGGAATTATCTGAAGACTGGGGTCGGGATTCGAGACCCCCGGCTTTGGGGCTCACCCCGTCGCGAGGCTCACAGGGATATGGGTTTGGCGTTCGCCAGCAGGTACTCCTCGGCGGCCACGGACCACAGCCCGTCATGGGCTTCCACCAGCTCCGCCAGCTTCCCGAACAAAGGGTTTTCGTCCGCTTTCTGTCCGAGCTCGGTAATCGGGGTCAGCTCCATGTCGATGTTCGTGTAGATCAACTTTTTCCCGCCGGGTATCTTCGGCAGGTTCAAGGTCGTTTCCACCACCGCGTTCAGCCCGCCGACGTGCGTTACCATCATGGCCGGGTTGATCCTGCCTGCCGACATCATCTCCAGGGCTTCGATCATGTCGTCATTGTTCCCTCCGGTGGTGCCGACCACATGGGTGCCGCCGTAGTGGACATTGTAGAAGTTGATCGCAGCGCTAAACCCCGCATCCGTGGGGCCGGCGAAGAAGTTCAGGCAGCCGTTCTTGCCCAGGATCCGGTCTGCGGTTTGTATCACCGGAGCGACCGGGGCGAAGACGAACGCGTCATCGAATCCCTGTCCGTCGCTCAAGCCCATCAGGTCCGCAGCAGGGTCCCGGCTGTCCCGGGTGTTGTGGAAAACCAGCTTCACGCCTTCTGCGGCGAATCGTTCAGGGGGAAAGAAAGTCCTGGCCCGCTGCAGGCGGCTGTCGTCGATGTCGGTGAGCAGGATCAGAGCCGGCCTGCGGCCGCCGTGCAGGGCGTAGTCCAGAGCACCCAGACCCATAGGACCGGCTGCGGCCAGCAGGGCGAGATTGCCTCCCTCCTTGATCCCCATGTGGTGAACGTAAGAGCCCTGCTCGCTGTGATAGGAGGCATGAAAAGCTCCGGCGATGCATGAAACCGGCTCGGAGAGAGAGGCGGGAAAGAATCCTTCGCCCGTATAGGGGAGCAGGCAGTCCATCTCCATTACCTCATTGGGAATGATGATGTAGGTGGCATCGCCGCCGATGTACCTGTACGAATAGCCGGGGGCATCCAGGCTCCCCCGATAGTTCAGGGCGGGCTGGATCGAGAACTTGGACTCCTCTTTGAACCGCCCGCGCCACTTCTTCCCGACCTCCACGATCAGCCCGGCGAACTCGTGGCCGATTATAGTAGGATTCCGCTCTATGTCTTTGGGCACCCGCTTGTGCTCTGCGCCCTGCTTGGCAGCCTTGTAGCTGGACATGCAGATCGAATCGGAGACGACCCGGGCCAGGATCTGATCGTCCTCGAGCGGCGGGAGATCGAACTCCTCCAGGCGCAGATCTTCTTTCCCGTACAGTCGCACGGCCAGTGTTTTCATCGCTTTCACCCCTATAGTTGCGCTTTTTCGGCGCTACTTGAGCATGATTTGGCCGCCCGTCACAGGCAACGCCTGTCCTGTCTCGTAGGTTTGCTCTACCAGGTAAAACAGGGCGCGGGCTATGTCCTCCACGCTGCAGCCCCGCTTCATCGGGACCTTGGCTTCGTAAAAACGCCGGACATCTTCGATGCTGCGGGCCCCGGGTACCTTGCCGGCCCGCAGGTACTGGACGAACAACCCCTTCTTTGGATCGGACCACAGGGGTCCGTCGAAAAAGTTGCCCGGACAGATCGAGTTCACCTTGATATTGTCTTCTACCAGCTCCAGTGCGAAGCTTTGGGTCAGACCGATGCCTCCGAACTTACTGCCCGCGTAAGCGAAATTCTTCTTGCTGCCGCTTAAGCCGGACTTGGAGTTAATTTGAACGATGTCCATATAACGATCCGGACAGAAGCGGTGCTGGATCTTCATGGGCTCGGAGGCCAGCTTGCAGCAGAGAAAGTAGGCCGTGTAGTTGACACGGTTGACCAGCTCGAAGCTGGCCAGGTCGAGCTCCTCCAAACCTCCCGCTTTGATAACCCCGGCATTGCTGACCAGCAGGTCCAGGCCGCCGTAGCTCAAAACGGTGTCCGTGATCATCGCCTCCACCGAACGCTCGTCGGTCAGGTCCACAGCCAGGACCCCTACGTGTTCCTTGCCGTATCTTGCGGACAGCTCGGCGGCCCTTTTCTCCGCCAACCGAACGTTGATGTCGGCCAACACCGTATTGACCCGCTCTCGGGCCAGGGCTTCGGCGAGGCCCAGCCCGAATCCCTGAGCCGCTCCCGTGACCAGGGCGATTTTCTCGGTCATCCCCCCGCTTTGCTCCTGCCCGGAGGCTACCCGCTTGCGGAAAGCCTCGACTTCCCAGTTTTTTATGAACTCGACCTGATCGGGAGGCAAAGAGCTGATTCCTCTGAAGGAGCGGGCGTATACTGCGACCTTTACCGCATCTTGGAATACCGCCATCGCGATATCGGCATTCCTCTTGGTGGGGCCCCAGGCGAATGTTCCGAGCTCCTGGACGCTGATGATCTTCGGAGGAAAACCATTCCTTTTTCGGTAGGCCCCTATGCCGTCGGTCAGCAGTGCGTACTGCTCCTCGACCGAAGCCCTGGCCGGAATGAACAGCGGCTCGTGGTTGCAGTACACGATGTGGTCCGGTGATACGGAAGTCGACAGGGCGGCGTACGCTCTGGAGTTTTTCAAGAACGAGGCGACGGTCCTGTCCGTGTGGAAGGTGAGGATAGATCCTGAGCTTTCGCCCATCAGCAGCATGCGCAGCGCCGGGGCCAGGCGGGCCGCCCGCCGGCGATCGAAGTCGACCGGCGAGAAATCGGGGCGTTCCTGTAGGCGTTCGGCGATGGTTTGCATTACGCAGTCCGTTTTTGAGCGTATCTCTTCTAAGCTCTCCCCTGCGATGCACAGCCCGTGATTTTGAAACAGCAGGATATCGGGACTGTGCCCCCGCCTCTGCCGGTACTCCAGGACGGCTGCACGCACCGCAGCGGCCAGGATGTAACCGGGATTGACCGTGGGCACCCAGAGTACCCTATCACCGAACAGTTCACGGGCAAAGCGTTGTCCCTGCTTCGAGCAGGTCAGGCCGTTGACCACGGCCGGGTGAGTGTGGACCACGTAGGCCTGGGAAAAGAAATTGTGCAGGGGAGTTTCCACGCTGGGGCGTTTTTCTTCCTCGCCGCTGTCCCTGGCCGCCAGGAGATCCGCCAGGACCCCGGCCTCCCTGGCGTCAGGGTCGCCTGGATAGCTTCGCTCCCACATTTGGGCCAGCCGGTCCCTGCGCATCCGGACAAATCCCTCTTCGCCGATCTGCGCCAGGGAGAAGCCCGAGGCCTTAACGAAAAGGTAGTCCCCGGTCTTGAAGGAGGTGTTGCCCCCGCCGGCCAGCACGAATTCCGGGTCTCCTCCGTAAAAACGGGAAATGCGGATCAGCTCTTTTAGTTGTCGTTCCGGCATTCGCTCGATCCTCGCGGTTCACCCCGGCCGCTTCGAAGGCCGCAGTCAGCGCTTGGTGGGATCATTGTACAGATTGGCCGGAAAAAGACAATTACCCGAAGTAGAGGATCGGGCGGGCACCGGGGGCACGGATGAGGTGCCGCAATCGGGGCTGCGAGTGGGGGCGCAGATGCAGGATCGGAATCCGGGCAGTCCCGTTGCAACTTCCCCTGCCGGCGGGTAGAATTGGCGTACTCCAGAGGAGCAGCGAGGAGCAGCGAGGAGCGCCGAGTGGCTGAGCGAAGGCAGCGGTTTCCCGTACTCGTGGTGGGAAGCATAAATATGGACCTGGTGATGGAGGTCGACCGAGCGCCCGAGGGTGGAGAGACACTGTTGGGCAGGCGATACACGTACGTTCCCGGCGGAAAGGGCGCCAACCAGGCGGTGGCGGCAGCCCGGCTCGGCCTGGAGGTGACCTTTGTGGGCAGGGTCGGCGCCGATGCGCATGGTCCGGCGTTGAAGCAGAACCTGGTTCGGGAGGGAGTGGCAGCCGGTTTCTTGCAGGTGGATGACCGCAGCCAGACCGGATTCGCCGCCATTACGGTGGAATCGGAAGGCCGCAACCGGATTGTGGTCTTTGCCGGGGCCAATATGGCCATTCGGGAGGAGGACGTTGCCCGAGCCTTTAGCGGCTCCTACAGGGCGGTGATGCTCAACCTGGAGATCCCGCAGCCCATTGTGCTCGCCGTGTGCAAGCTGGCCAGGGAGCACGACCTGCCGGTCATTCTCGACGCCGGACCGGTGAGAAAGCTGGATTTCTCCAGACTTTCGGGACTGGAGATCATCAGCCCCAACGAGGTGGAAGCCCGGGCCATCACGGGGATCGAGTGCCGGGTTGCCGTGGATGTCGAGCGAGCCGCCCGCCGCCTCATGGAAATGGTCCCTAGCCGTTTCGCCGTCATCAAGTTGGGGGAGCGGGGAGCCCTGCTCTTCGATCCTGAAAGGGACCAAGCCCTCCACTTTCCGGGCTATCGAGTCCAAGCCGTGGACAGCACCGCCGCCGGGGATGCCTTCACCGCGGCCATGACCGCCCACTATCTACGCAACGGCAATCTGGCGCAGGCGATCCGCTTCGCCAATGCCGCCGGAGCGATTTCGGTGACCCGTTTAGGCGCCCAGCCCTCCCTGCCGACCGAGCAGGAGGTCGAGGCGTTTGTCCGCCGTAAGGAGGCGCAAGCCCCCGATGCCTGACAGCGCGGTTGCGGCCGGCCGGATCCTGAAGTCGCTGCCGGGAGTGGTGGCCGCGAGAAGGGTCGACAGCAAAGTGGTGCAGCGGGTGGCGGAACTGGAAAGCCGCTACGAGCAGGTCGCTTTTCTGCCAATCAAGAACCTGGGAGTGCTTGCAGTCCGCAGGCGGGAGGTGGCCTTCGCCCTGCTCAAGGACAAGCACTTCCGGGAACCCCCGCAGCCCACGGTCTACCTGGTGGAAGAACAGGTCGGGGACGCGACACCCGGCGATTGGCGTATAGAAGTCGAGGGTAGGGTTTACGCCGTGGTGGGGGAGGAGGTGCTGGCCTCCCGCCAACCCTATGCGGAAAAAACCGTTGCTGTGGGCGACAGCTTCGTTATCTTTCCCGAGCGGCGCAAGAACCCTGGAATCCCTTCCTATTTTCTCGTTCCGCCCCTGGGCTTCCCGGAGCTGGAGACGGTCCAGGAAGAGCTGGGAATCACGGACATCGTCTCCATCAGCCCTTCCGCCCAAGCCGACGATTATCTGCGAAAGGTTTGCTCTTTCCCCCCCGAAGCCGCTCTGGCGACCCTGCTGGTAGCCTTCGACCTGCAGCTTTCGGGCTCCCCGTCAAAGACTTGACCTGATCCGCCTGGCCACGCGGGAAAAAGCCCGTTCCAGTACCGGAATATCCTCCCGGCCGTGAGCCGTAGAGATCGAGCCCAACCCGTGGATCACGTGGACGTCTTCCAGAAGCAAGGCGAGCTGCAGCACCCGGTTGGAGACCGTTACATCACAGATGTGAGGATTCAAGACATCCTCCGGAGCGCTGCAGGGGTGTCCTTCACTGTAGGGAAATACCAGCGTGCTGACCGATCCACCTGGAAAAACGCTGTCGCCCCTGCCGGTACAGCGGGCGTAGATCCCTTCGGCCGCGAACATTCCTTCTACGGTCCGCCGGACCTCGGCAGCCAGGGAGTTGATATAGGGATAGACCTCCTTCTCGTGCTCGACCAGATACTGAAGCATGGTCTTGGAGGCCAGAAGGCAGGCGGGATGTCCCGAGTAGGTGCCCCCCGAGAAGCGCACACCGCCCGATTTGGCGGCCAGGGACAGGATGTCGGCCCGTCCGGCCACAGCCGCCACCGGCATGCCGCCCCCGATAATCTTAGCCATGGTGGCCAGATCGGGCTGCACATCGTACAGCTGGGCCAGCAGCCCGGCATGAAAGCGAAAGCCCGAGATCACCTCGTCGAAGATGAGCAGGGTCCCGTGACGGTGGCTCAGTTCCCTGGCGGCTTGCAGGTATTCGGAGTTCGCCGCAATGCAGCCCCCGGCCCCCAGGAAGGGTTCCAGGATGAAACAGGCCGTCTCGTCCCCGTAACGGCGGAAATGATCTTCCAGCATATCCGCGTCATTGAACCGGGTCACCACCACTTCTTCACCGATGGCGACGGGCAGCCCCTCGGTGTCCGTAAATTGGAAGTGGCTGAAGCCCGGACGGTCTGCCTTAACGCTGTTGTGATACTCGATACCGACGAGTCCCCAGGGTTGAGCTCCGTGCCAGCCGCCGCCGATCTTCATCACCCGGTCCCTGCCGGTAAAAGCCCGGGCCAGCAGAATCGCATACATCGTGGCCAAAGAGCCGCTGGTGGTGAAGCGTACTCGCTCCATTCCGGTCTGCCGGCAGATGATCTGCGCCGTTTCGATCTGCAGGCGCTCCTCGAAGCCGGTCTGCAGGCCCTGGCCGCCGGCCAGGTAGCTCTGCAGCGCATCCGTGATTACCGCCGGGTTGTGCCCGAGAATGTTGGCGTGGTGGCCCTGCCAGAAATCGAGGATGCTGTGACCGTCCTCGGTGGTGATCCTGGCTCCCGAGGCTTCCGTGACCCTGGGTGGAAAAGGATCGATCAAACGCAGGGCGTGGCTTCCCCCGTCGATGAGAACCCCGGCAGCGCTTTGCTGCAGCGAGGAGGAGACGGGGAATCGCTGCGTGTATTCCGCCGCCAGCTCTGCCAGGAGCTGAGAGTGGTCTCTGGGTTTTATCCTGGGCCCCATTACGAGGCTGACTATAGGGTGAAAGCAGCTTTTATGCAAGCCAAGCTGCCAGGGTCCGCTCTCGGCGCCCCGGTCCGCGGCAGCGCCCCGGTCCGCCATGGAGCGGCTGTCCTGGACAACCTCCGGCAGCCTGGATATGATAACCCCACTATGAAACCGGAACTCAAAAACGTAAAGGAAGCGCTCAAGGCCCAGCGCATCGAGACGCCTTCCTGGGGCTACGCCGATTCCGGCACCCGCTTCGCCGTTTTCGCCCAGCCCTCTGCGGCCCACACCCTGGAGGAAAAGCTGGCCGATGCCGCCCAGGTGCACAAGTACACGGGGATCTGTCCCTCGGTGGCCCTGCATATCCCCTGGGACAAGAGCGAGGACTGGGCCGGTGTGAAAAAGCTGGCCGCAGAGCTGGGCCTGGAAATCGGGGCGATCAACCCCAACCTCTTTCAGGAGGAGAAATACAGGCTCGGCAGTCTATGCAATCCGGATCCGCAGGTGCGGCGGCGGGCGCTCGATCACATTCGGGAGTGCATCGATATAGCCGAAGCCACCGGCTCCAGGATCATCAGTCTCTGGCTGGCCGACGGGACCAGCTATCCGGGCCAGGACAGCTTCAGGGAGCGCAAGCGCAGACTGGAGCAGGCTCTGGCCGAGGTCTACGAGGCCCTTGGCCCCGGCATGAGGCTGTTGATCGAGTACAAGTTCTTCGAGCCCGCCTTCTACCATACCGATATCGGCGACTGGGGTACCGCCTACCTGCTGGCGCTCAAGCTGGGCGGCCGGGCTCAGGTCCTGGTCGACTTGGGCCACCACCCCCTCGGCACCAACATTGAACAGATCGTGGCCTGTCTGCTCGCCGAAGGCAAGCTGGGGGGATTCCACTTCAACAACAAGAAGTTTGCCGACGACGATCTTACCGTGGGCTGTATCAATCCCTACGAGCTTTTTCTGATCTACAACGAGCTGGCGGATGCCTCCTTCGATCCGGCTCTGGCCGACGGCGCCGGCCAGGTCGCCTACATGATCGACCAGTCCCACAACCTCAAGAACAAGATCGAGGAGATGATCCAGTCGGTGATTGCCCTCCAGGAAGGATATGCCAAAGCGCTGCTGGTAGATCGGGAAGCTTTGCGTCAGGCCAGGATGGAAGGCAGGATCGTGGACGCCGAAGAGTGCCTCAAGGACGCCTATAACACGGACGTCAGGCCACTGCTGCGGGAACTGCGCGAGGAGATGGGTTTGGACCCGCAGCCCCTCGAAGCCTTCCGCGGAAGCGGCTACACCCGGGCCGCGGCCAAGGAACGCGGCGGCAAGTACGGCGAGACCCGGGCCAGCGGCTATCAGAGCTGATCCGCCGGGGCAAGCGTAATGGCCAAGTATGTCGCCGTGGATCTCGGCGCCGAGAGCGGACGGGTGATCGTCGGCGAGGTCGAGAAGGTGGAGGTAGTCCACCGCTTTCCCAACCGTCCGGTGCGAATCGGGCGAAGCATCTACTGGGACATCCTGGGAATTTTCACACAGATCAAGATCGGGCTCAGGGAGGCGTTCTCCAGGTATCCCCGGCAGATTTGCAGTATAGGGGTGGATACCTGGGGAGTGGATTATGCGCTTCTGGACCGGCAGGGGGATCTCCTGGGCAGCCTCTACCATTATCGCGACAGCCGGACCGACGGCGTGCCGGAACAGGTCTACGACATCGTCCCCAGGCGGGAGATTTTCGAGCAGACCGGCATCCAGTACATGCAGATCAACACCATCTATCAGCTCTTCGCCCACCGGCAGGCCAAGCCCGAACTGGTCAGCCAGGCCCGCTATCTGCTGACTCTCCCGGATCTGCTGCACTATTGGCTGACCGGGGAGATGAGAAACGAGTATTCGCACGTCACCACCACCCAGCTCTATAACCCGCGTACGCGGCAGTGGTCGTGGAAGCTGATCGACGCCCTGGGCTTCGACAGACGGTGGTTCGGCGAGATCATCCCCTCGGGGACCCGGATAGGAAAGCTCCTGCCGCACTTCGCTGCGGAAGTAGGAGCGGCCGGAGAGGTAGAGGTAGTGGCCTCAGGCAGCCACGACACCGCCAGCGCCGTGGCGGCCGTGCCGGCGGCCGGCAATCCCAACTATGCCTATCTCAGCTCGGGAACCTGGTCGCTGCTGGGAATAGAATGTCCCGAGCCGATCATCGACGACAAGAGCTACGCCTGCAATTTCACCAATGAAGGGGCGGCCGGCGGCGGCATCCGCTTATTGAAAAACATCATCGGACTATGGATCATCCAGGAATGCAAGCGCCACTGGGATCGGACCGACCGGGAGCGCTCCTACGGAGAGCTGACCGAGCTGGCGCGGGAGTTCGGACCGGCGGATCTAAGCATCGATGCCAACGATCCCCGATTTCTCAAGCCCGGTCTCATCGACGACAGCATGCCCGATCGTATCCGCGCCTTCTGCCGGGAGACCGGCCAAAAGGAGCCGGACAGCCCCGCCGAGACGGTGCGGGCGGTGCTGCAGAGCCTGGCGGCGCTCTATGCAACAACTATCGGGGAGCTGAAGGAGGTGACCGGCCGGCCGGTGGAGGAGCTGTACATCATCGGCGGAGGCAGCCGCAACAACCTCCTCTGCCGGCTCACGGCCGCCGAGGCAGGCATCCCGGTTTTCGCCGGCCCGGCGGAAGCCACGGCCGTAGGCAATATCCTCATCCAGGCGAGAGCCATGGGAGAGATCGGCTCGATCGAGGAAGGCAGGCGCCTGATCCGTGACTCTTACGAGATCGAGGAGTTCAGGCCCGACAGGTAAACATCGTTTTTTCCCGCAACACCGCCCCCGTCTGACCCGCTGACGAGAATCGTATCGACCCCGTTGTTCCAAGCAAAAGGACAAAGGGCGCCGTGGAAGATCCAATCCTGCCCGGTATTGGCCGTAAATCTTGAGTCCAATTTATATAAACAAGCAAATTATTGGATTGGATGGTATGATATTTTGCCTGATTGGATCTTTTGTTTGAACCGGTCCGGGCATATATTGGAGGAGAAAATAGAATGATCGTAGAGCTGGATCGTGATGACAAGGTTCCGCTGTATCTGCAGCTCAAACGGAAGCTGAGCATGCTGATCGCCGAACGGCGTCTGCCTCCGAGTAGCAAGTTGCCTGCCACCCGCGAGCTGGCCGGCTCCCTGGCGGTGAGCAGGAATACGGTGGTGCAGGCCTACCAGGAGCTGGAAGCCGAGGGGTTGATCACCTCCCACGTGGGCAGAGGGGCTTTTGTTACCGGCTATCTCCCGGCCGAAGCTTCTGCCCCGGCAGGAGAGGAGGCAGGCGGTATGAGCTACGAAGGCCTGTTCTCCTCCTCCTGGCTGCGCCTCAACGCCGGCCTGCTGTCCGTGTTGGAGCAGCTCGCCGAACCCGAAGGGCGGAGCCCTTTCATCAATCTGGCTTCGGATAAACCGGACCGCAGCACCTTCCCGGTGAGTGAGTTCGGGGAGTGCCTGCAGTCTGCCTTCCGTCGCTACGGAGAGAAGCTTCTCAGCTTCGGATCGCCGCGCGGCTTCGAGCCTCTGCTCGAGTACCTGCCGGTGCTGCTGGCGCAGCGCAACATACTCTGTCAGGAAGAAAACCTGATGATGGTCAGCGGCTTGCAGCAGGCTCTGAGCCTGATCGGGCGTCTGTTTATAGATCCGGGCGACACAGTCTTGCTGCAGCACCTGACCTACCCCGGAGCCCTGGGGGTATTCCGGGCGCTGCAGGCCAACTGTGTGGGTATCGCCATGGACGGCCGGGGCGTCCGTACAGATGTCCTGCAGCGCGTCCTCAGGCACCGGAAGCCAAAGCTCTTCTATATCGTTCCCACCTTCCACAACCCCACGGGAACCGTGTTGGCCGCGGAACGGCGCAGGTATCTTGTCGATTTGTGCAAGCGCAGCAGCCTGCTGGTTGTCGAGGACGACTACGCCCATGATCTCGGCTTCGACGGCCGGGAAGCCTTTCCCCTCAAGTCCTGGGATGAAAGCGGCGGGATTATCCATGTGGGCAGCTTCTCCGACAGCCTGTTCCCCGGCATTCGGCTGAGCTGGATAGTAGCCGCCCGGCCGGTCATCGAGCGGCTCTCGCTTCTCAAACAGAGCTCCGACCTGTACACCAACCGCATTCTCCAGGCCGCTCTGCTGGAGTTTTGCCGCAAGGGTCACTACGACAGGGGATTGAAGCGCAAAAGGCAGTTATACAAGCGCAGGCGGGACGCCATGCTTGAAGCCATGGAGAGGCATTTTCCCGGGGAGCTGGAGTGGCAAAAGCCGGGAGGCGGTCTCTACCAGTGGGTCGATATCCCTGAGCGGCTTGATGCCCTGGCTCTTTTGCTCAAAACGCGGTCGAGGGGCGTAGTGTTCGCACCTGACCGGATGTTTGCGGTGGAGGAGTGGAGGCGGGGTGGTTTTCGATTGGGTTTCGCCGCAGTCGAGGAGCAGCAGATCGACAGGGGGATCCAGGTCATAGCGGATGCTTTAAAAGAGATGCTTGCCTAGGAGGAAGATTATGGAAAAATCTACAACGGTTACAAAAAAGGGATTAGCTAGAATGCTTAAAGGTGGGGTCATCATGGACGTGGTCACCCCGGAACACGCCCAGATCGCCGAGCAGGCCGGGGCCGTGGCAGTGATGGCTCTTGAAAGGGTTCCGGCCGATATCAGGGCCGAGGGTGGAGTGGCCAGGATGAGCGACCCGGCTCTGATCAAGGCCATCATGGAGGCTGTCAGCATCCCGGTGATGGCCAAGGTGCGTATTGGCCACTTCGTCGAGGCTCAGATACTGGAAGCCCTTGGGGTGGACTACATCGATGAAAGCGAGGTGCTGACCCCTGCCGATGAGGCTCACCACATAGACAAGAGCCGCTTCAAAGTGCCTTTCGTGTGCGGAGCCCGAAACCTGGGCGAGGCGCTGCGGCGGATCGGGGAAGGGGCCGCGATGATACGCACCAAGGGAGAGGCCGGCACCGGAAACATCGTGGAGGCGGTGCGGCACATGCGTACGGTCATGGACGAAGTGCGCAAGCTTACTTCAATAGACTGTAGCGAGCTGATGGCGGAAGCCAAAAACCTGGGCGCACCCTACGAGCTGGTGGCGCAGGTCGCCGAAACCGACAAGCTTCCGGTTGTCAACTTTGCCGCCGGGGGAGTCGCCACTCCGGCCGATGCGGCTCTCATGATGCAGCTCGGCGCCGAAGGGGTCTTCGTGGGCTCGGGCATCTTCAAATCCGAGGATCCCGCCGAGCGAGCCAGGGCGATCGTCAAAGCTGTCGCCCACTACCAGGATGCGGCGATACTGGCCGAAGTGTCCGAGGGGCTGGGGCAGGCACTCAGGGGCGTGGAAATATCGTCCCTGCCGGAGGGCGAGCGCTTGGCCGTGCGGGGATGGTGAGATGGGCGGCAATAGTCGGTTGAAGATCGGCATCCTGGCTCTGCAGGGCGCCTTTACCGAGCACGCCGAGATGATTCGAGCGCTGAGAGCCGAGCCCATCCTCCTCCGCCTTCCGGAAGAGATCGATGGAGTGGATGGTCTCATCCTCCCCGGAGGAGAGAGTACTGCGATCGGCTGGCTCATGGGACGTTTTCACTTTACCGAGCGAATACGACGGATGGCGCAGGCGGGTTTTCCAATCTTTGGAACCTGTGCCGGGATGATTCTCCTGGCCCGAAGGCTCGCTGGTGATACCAGCGATGCGGTTGGAGCGGGACGAATCGGGGTAATGAACCTGGTTGTACGCAGGAACGCTTTCGGAAGGCAGCTCGACAGCTTCGAGGAGGATCTCCCAATTCCTGCGATTGGCAGTAAGCCCTTTCCCGCCGTGTTCATCCGTGCTCCGGTTGTAGTCAAGGCTGGAAAAGGTGTGCGTGTGTTGGCCAGATTAGCAGACGGGGGGTGCGTGGCTGCCGTAGAGGGTAGCCTGCTGGCGACCGCTTTTCATCCGGAACTTACAGCAGATACCAGAATCCACGGGTACTTCCTGGAAAGGGTTTCATTTCGCAAGGCCGGTCGAGGAGTTCGCTGACGCGAGACGCTTTCCTATCCGCTTGAATGCCTCGATGCGCTCCGCCAGGTCGGGATGCCTTTTTATCGCGGCAGGCTGAAACATTCCCTTGCCCGGATCTTCGCTGGCGGCCAGCTCGTGGCCTATAAGGGCCCAGGTCGAATCGATCAGGTGCCGGAATTGAGGCCGGCGTATCTCCGGGCAGGTGAAGGATTGGCGGGGGGAGTTGATGTCCACCCCGCTGATCTCGAATAACCGTTTCCGGCGGCACAGCTCCTGCACCCGCCTGAGCTGTTCCGAGGTGTTGCGATTGGGCATGTAGGTGACGGCCCGAAAGCCCAGGTCGGTAAGCACGTCGAACAGCTCCTCCAGGTACTCGTCCTCGAACCTCTGACTTTTCTTGTCGCCCGTCACCGACTCCTCGATGTCGCCCAGGTAGGCGTAGGCGGAGATGGCCCCGGTATGCTCGCAAAAAGCCAGGAATTCGCGGATATCGGGGCATTCGGCGTCCGCCTCCAGGTAGAACAAAGGCACCAACTCGCTCTTGAGAGCTCCCAGCAGGTCATAGGGGTAGTGTGGATTGCTCGGGTCCTCTAGATACCGCCGCACCTTGGGGCTCAAGGACAGCCGCAGGCTGTCATGGAGAAAGGTGACCAGTCCGCGGCCTCTGCCGAAGCTATCGATCATTTTCAGAGCCAGGGCGAACAGGAGGTGGCGTTCGGTGATGCTACCGCCGGCCCTGCTCATGGACAGCGGCACGACGTCTCGCCGGAAGTCCAGCTCGAGGCTCCTGTCGCCCAGGATCCCGTTGAGCCGTTCCACCATCAGGCTGTTGCGCCGGTTGCGGGCCTTGCGGTACGGCTCGAAGTAACGGGAAACGCGCTCGATCTGTGAATGGGGAACACCGTGGAGAGCCACGTATCCATTGGAGAGCTGGTCGGGGTTGTTCAGACGCCTGCCGGCCAGCGAAGTAGCGGAAAAATCGCAGCGGCACTCGACGCCGATGGTCGTGGCCAGGCCGATCGAGCTGCCTGCCTCTATGAACTCCTCGGCGCCTGATATCGAGTCGTGGTCCATGATTCCCGCGGTGGTCAGGCCCGCCAGGCGGCTCATCCAAACGGCCCTGGCGGGAGAGTAGGGGGAGAAGGAGTAGATCGTGTGGATGTGATTGTTTACCTCTTCCGTGACGCGGGGCTGAAGGATTTCTCCTGACTGCAGCGCCGAGCCCAGAGCCTTTATCGCCTCGAGCCTGCGAGAGTGCTTCGGATGATCGAGCTGGTCCGTGAGTGCCTGGAGGTTCATGGAAACGAGGGTAGGATAACATAAAGCCTGCCGAGGAAACAGGGCGCGGCGGCGGTAAGCAGGTTGCGGCCCTGCCGTTTTCCAGGCAGCAATGTCCGGTCTGGAGCTTGTTGACAATTGTTGAGCAAATCGCTAATGTTATCACGATAGGCATTCCCACGATAGCCATCCTATGGAGGACGGGTAAAAAGATGAAACGTTTCAAGGAAGGATTGCTGGCGGGAGACGAGTTCGTCGTAACCTGCGAGCTGGTGCCAGGAAGAGGGTACAAGGGCGCCGGCATCGACAATATCCTGAAGTTTGCCGAGCAAGCCAGTCAGTCCAAGTACATCTCCGGCTTGAGTCTCACCGATAATGCGGGCGGCAATCCCGCTCTGTGTGCCGATATTCTGGGTCCGGAGATAAAGGCGATCGGGCCGGACCTGCTTGTCCATTTCTCCTGCAAGGACATGAACCGCAACATGGTCGAAGCCCGGGCGTATGCGCTGAAGAGGGCCGGGATCACCAACCTGCTGGTGATCACCGGCGACTATCCGATCTCCGGCGCCTTCGGGCTGCCCAAACCGGTATTCGACATCGATTCGGTGATCGCCCTGCAGTATCTAAGCCAGATGAACCAGGGATTGGATGTAGCGAGCGGGCGCAGGACGGTCAAGCTGGAGCCCACCGACTTCTTCCTCGGCGCGGTCGCCTCGCCGTTCAAGCCTACCGAAGCGTCCTCTTACATGCAGTACTGCAAGCTGGAGAAGAAGGTCCGCGCCGGAGCGCGATTCCTGATTACCCAGCTAGGCTACGATTCCCGCAAGTACGCGGAGTTCATCAAGTATATCCACCGGGTCCTGGGGTTGGACATACCGGTCCTGGGCAGCGTCTACGTGCTGTCCGCCGGTGCGGGCCGCTACATGGCCGGCGGAGAGGTTCCCGGGTGCTACGTAACCCACCGCCTGCTGCGGCTGCTCCAGGAGGAGGCGAAGGCGGAAGATAAGGGTAAATCGCTGCGCCTGGAACGGGCCGCCAGGCAGGTGGCCGTTCTCAAGGGCCTCGGCTACAACGGCGCTCACATCGAGGGGCTCAACCTGAAGTATCCCGACGTGAACACCATCATGGAGCGCTCCGAGCAGATCAGGGAGAACTGGAAGGACTATGTCGAGGAGTTCGGTTTCTCCCCGCGCCGCAGCTTTTTTATGTTCGAGGGAGGGGAGGACTTCGACTTTGCCCGTGATGGACAGGAGCCGAAGCTCAGAAGAACGCGCAGGAGGCCGGTCCCGTCTCTGACCTTCTGGTTGATGCGTTTCGCCCACAAGCTGTTTTTCACGCAGAATACTCCCGGATATCGGCTGATGCAGGCCATGGCGAAGTTCGCGGAAAAGAGGCGCCCGCGCTACAAGCTATTTCAGGTTCTCGAACATACGGCCAAAAGGGTCCTGTTCGATTGCCGGGAGTGTGACGACTGCGCCCTGTTCGAGATGTATTACCTGTGTCCCGAATCCCGCTGCCCCAAGGGTCAGCGGATCGGCCCTTGCGGCGGAAGCCGGATAAACGGCAACTGCGAGGTGTTCGAAGATCGTCCCTGCGTCTGGGAGCGGGTCTATTGGCGGGCCAAGAATCGTAACGAGCTCGACAAGCTCGGATACGTGATCAATCCGCGCGACTGGAAGCTCTACGAAACTTCCTCCTGGGTCAACTACTTCCTCAAACGCGATCATTCGGGAAATCCGATCGAGACCCTGGAAGGACCCGCAGAAACAGCGGCGGCCGAAAAGCAGGACGCCGGATAGGATCCAGGATCTCCAGATAACGGTGCGCATCCCTGCCGCCGGAGGGCTGTAAAGGTGCTTATCTGTCCTCTGGGCTCCCATGATCTTGAATTCCCCATGATCATACGCTTCCGCCTACTCGTCCAGCTCCTAGTCGAACTGTCCGAAGGGGTCACCCCTGCCCAGAATCCAGGCCATCTGTCCCACCTCCACAGCGCAAATGCCTTGACTTGAGTAAAGACAGTGTTAAGATAAAAAATATTATCGTGCTGGAGCTGATCCATGTCGAAAAAAGGAATCACAATTGGAATTGTATTGAAGTCTGAGCTGATCGCGATGGTTTTGCTGCTCCTGATCGCGGTTACCGCCTCGGCCCAACTCAAGCTGGAGGCTGACCTTGGGGTCAACGTGATGAGCATTTCCGATCCAATCATGAACTCAGTCCTCTATTCAAACGGCATCGAGGTTGGTGATTTTGAAACGGATCTTTATCCTTCTTCCATGCTGAGCTTCGGCGCTTATGCCGGATATGGACTGGGAGGCTTTGAGTTCGGGGCGGAGTTTGCCTATTTCCAGGGAGATGGCGACACATCCAACGCCAGAATGGAAGGCACTGTCATAACCGGTACCTCTTCTAACTATGACGCCAATTTCCTCAAAGCAGGGCCGGTGCTGCGCTACTACTTCAGGACTTCAACGCCTAAGCTTAAACTTCTTGTAGGGATCGCAGCGGACTACGTCCACGCTGCTTATAGTTTCTCTATCAGTGATGAGAAATTTGAGATAAAACAGGGCTACCTGGCTGGTGGGGCTTTTCTAGGCGTTCAATACTTTGTGCAAGAAAAAGTTTACGTCGGTGGGGTCCTCCGCGTCGACTACTACTTCATGACTGTTGTCAAGGATGAATTTAGCAGTTTTGATCTCGTAGGTTCTGGAACGACCGATACTTTTAAGGAAATGACTACAGACGGATGGATTCCGGTTTGCGTTTTCTTTATCCTCGGCTACCAGCTATAGACTGGATCGCAAATGGAATAGAGCGTACTGCTCACGTATTCGTTCCAGTCGCTGCTTCTGTTGAATGCTCAAAGGGATCACGGTTTGTGCTTATCGTTCTGATTAATCCCTGTCAATCCAATCGATCTCCGTCCCGGCCAGAGCGACGACGAGCCCGATACCCCTGTGCCTCACGGCTGAAATTATCCCACACTCGCAAATATCGAGCGATCTGTGTTGAACCTTGTATTCGGATCACGCGAGCTGCTTCGCCTCTATCCGGTCAGTCGGTCATATCCTTTTCTTCTCCATATACACGAGCTCCAGGGTCGCGTTGACCCTTTCACGCCGGAAAATCCGGTAGCCCAGTTTCCGATAGAGGTGCAGGTTGCGTTTGCTCTTGTGACCCGTGAACAGCTCAAAGCGCCCGGCCTCGGGGTGAAGTCTTTCGATTTCCTTCATGAGGCTCGTGCCGATTCCCCGGTTCTGAAGTTCGGGATGAACGACCAACCGGCCGATTCGACAGCTTCCCCGATCGAGGTGAGCCCTGACGGAGCCGATGATTCTTCCGTCTTCCAGTGCCTTCAGGAAGACCTGATTCTCGAAATCGGCTTCGATTTCCTCGCGGGTCTGCCGCAACGGGGGGATAGTGAAGTCGTTGTAGAGCACCGCCTCACTCCTGTAGGCGAGTTTCTGGAGCTCCAGTATCTCTGCCGCATCCTCTAAGGTTGCACGTTCGATTCTCACGACGGGTCCCTTCCAGCGCCAATCGACATCATCCTTATACTCTGACCAGTCGCAATCCTATCATCATGTACCAAACAAGGGCAGACACACCGCCCAGCGTGACAATGATCGTTGCGATACCAAACAGGCTTGGAAGGAACGACGAGATCACCTCGAAAATGAACAGAAAGCCAAAGGTTACGATCCCGATGACACCGGCTGCCTTGTTGAACACCTTGCCCCTCAACATGACCAGGGATACGGAAATACCGGCCAAATCCGACAAGAAAAAGCCAGGAAAGGTGCCCGGAGTATGACTTCTGCCCCTGACCAGTAGCGCCTCTCCGGCTGCGGCCAGCAGTGTTTTCTGACTCTCCGATTCGGCTGCTGCGTATAGCTTGCTCAATGCCAGCATGGGGAACGCAGTGTTATCGGCCATGAAAACTGCATAACCGGCAAGAAAGAACAGGAGAGTCAGTCCGGCGAAAGCGCCGTCCTCTCTTCGATGCAAGCCGCACAGAGATGCGAACACCGGTATCATGAGCGTAGTGGCGATCATATTGATCAGGCCCAGATTCCGCATGGCCATGAATGGGCTTTGCCGAAACAAGCGAAACCAATAGGTCATCGTTGGCGTTTCGGCTGAGAGTCGTGATCCTACGGATATCGCCGAAATGAGGATCTCCAGGACCATCACAGCAAAAGCCAAGAAAACACATACCGCTCCGAGACGATATAACGCTTTCCAGCGTAATTCACCGACAGTCGATTCCATTTTCCTCCTCCATCTTGCTACGATTGTTCAATTCCCCCACTTATGTCTTTCGCTTACTGGGCTCGCACAGCCTGCCAGGATCTGCCCGCTGGGCCGGATCGGCAGAACAGTAACCGGTTCCGTTGCTTCAAGAACGACCACTACTTCGTCAGTCGTGAAGACACGGCAAAATACGACCGGTATGTCGGCGGTAGCTCTGATAGCTGTCGCCTAAGTGGTCGATCATCATCTGTGCCTTCAGATCCATATGCAACTCACCATCGATGCGTGAATATCACGCCCCCGGAAACCTTGCACCCTGGAGTGTCTCATCTGGCTTCTCGATGCTTCGCCAGGGCGGCGCTTGAGGGCAGCCCCTATATCAATTTAGCGTGGCGAGTTGATGGGCACAATCAAGATGTTAAAACGGTTACTTACTCAGAATACCCTCCAGCTTCTCTCTGGATAGCTCATCCACGGTTTTATGTAATGAAGCCCCGTGACTATCCATGGTCACGACCGCTGGAAAGTCTTCCACTTCGAAATGCCACACCGCTTCGGGACTTCCGAATTGCTCCAAGTAGACACCTTTGACCTTTTTAACACATTTCGCATAGATTTGTGCCGCTCCTCCTATAGCGTGGAAATACACGGAACCGAAACGCTTGCAGGCATCGAGAGTGCGCTCCCCCATTCCCCCTTTGCCAACAACACCCCGCAAGTTAAATTTCTGGATAATATCCGATTGGTAGGGCTCTTCCCGGATAGATGTTGTAGGGCCGGCAGCCATGACCCGATAGCTCTCGTTTTCCTGGATAACTACAGGACCGCAATGATAGATTATTCCGCCATTCAAGACGTCCAGCTTACCTCCATCGTACAGGTAGCGATGCACCGCGTCCCTGCCGGTGAACAGATCGCCATTCAAGAGAACCACATCACCAACTTTAAGTGATCGCACCTGTTCCTCACTGATTGGTGTGTGGAGAGATACTACGTTTTCCGGAGCCCTCTCCGACTCGCTGAGTTGTGAATAGTCGATTTCAAACTCGCCAGGACTCTGGTATAGCCATTCCTTTACGATACCATTCTTGTCCAGGACGAATCCCCGGCGCCGATAAGCCCAGCACATGTAAGCAATACTGACGAAAAACGATGCAGGCAGACGGTTCAAATGATCGATCTTGATCCCTCCAAGGGTAAAATTCCCTCCGAAACCCATGGGACCGATGTTTAATTGGTCGGCTTCTTCCACTATTGCTGCTTCCAACTTAGCCAGCTCCGCATTCGAATTGACATCATCCAGGGGCTTAAGCAGCTGTTCTTTGGCATGTTCGTATCCTCTCGCCCGGTCCCCTCCGATACATACACCCAGAAACCCCGGCCCGCAGCCTTTCCCCTGGGCTCTATACAGCGCATCCAGGATTACTGCACGGACCCCTTTGAGGTCACGCCCGCAGGTTTGACCCGAGAGGCGTGCCGGCAGCGTGTACTGAGCGCTCATATTCTCACATCCTCCTCCCTTGAGAACGAGCCGCACATCCACTTCGTCACGTAGAGCCTGTTCGAAGTGGAACACCGGACTTCCCTTGCCCAGGTTGTTACCCGTATTCTTGCCCGAGAGCGAATCAACCGAATTCTGGCGAAGAAATCCCTTCTCGGTAGCCATAGCCACCGCATTTTCCGCTGCTTTTATAAAAAGCAACTGGTCATATCCAACCGGGCACTTCACATAGAAGGTAATCGTCCCGGTATCCTGGCATATCGGCAGCGATCGCTTTTTTGCCAGATCCATGTTCTGGATAATCATGTTCATGGCCATTTCCGCCATTGAACCTTTTGTTTCAAGGCCTTTTTTTAGATTGATCACGTTTTCCACGTCTGGAGGCAGGAACGCCGAGGTACGTCGAATCAGCTCCAGTAGATTGTCACGAAGATCCTCAAAACCCATGCTTGTTTCCTCCTGATAGATATATGTTGCTTCCAGTCATAGTAAAGACATACAGTTCGTGGACCCTTGATGCATTCAATCAACCGATCGAATTGTCCTCGTGCTGTCTTCTATACCAGGGCATTTCAATAATTATCTTTATTACTCCATCCCTGCGAGTTCTTGCCAGCTTATAGGCTTCCCTCACTTGTTCAAATGGAAATCTGTGAGTAGTCATGGGGCCTACATCTACTTCTCCACCGGCGATCATGCTCAAGGCTCTGCGGACCGAGACCCGGCCAGGTTCTTTGGCTGTGCCGCTAATAGAGCTGGTGAAACAATATTTTCTAAAAAAGGTATAAAAGTCGAATGGAAAAGTACGGCGGCGAGGCACACCGAAAAAAAGCAGGTGACCGTATACTTTCACCAGCTTCGGAGTCAGATTGATCGCATCAGGCTCTCCCGCCGCCTCGACGACCAGATCGACAAGTTGGCCGTCTGTAATTTGCATTACGACTTCATAGGCATTGGTCGATGAGGCATGCACACCGTGGGTTGCGCCAAACTTCTTCGCTGCAACCACTCGAGCCGCCTCCAAGTCTATTCCAATCACCTGTTGCGCTCCCAATCTCCGCAACATGAAGTCAAAAAACAGACCTGCCGACCCCTGGCCGATCACTGCGGCGTCCTTGCCCGCAAGGTCAGGAAGTCGTTTGCAGGCGTGGATAACGGTCCCGAGCTGTTGTGCCATCAGCATGTGCTCAACATTGCTGCCCTGGGGAATCGGCAGAATATCCTCCCTTGCAGCCTGGAAATACTCCGCCATGGCATTATCGTTTGGTGCAAGCGCCATGATAGTGTCTCCGGTTCTGATCTCCGATCCTGGAGCGTCCACTTCTTCTACGATTCCGATCATCTCGTGCCCCGAAGTGCCCGGTGCGAGTGGATAGTCCCCTTGCGGAAGACAGCAGAGCCGATGCAGGTCGCTCCCGCAGACGGAGAGGACCATGGAGCGTATAATGGCGTGGTCCGGCAACAACTCCGGTTTCCGTGTGGTTATGATTTGGATTTCACCCCGAGATACAACCTGAGCTGCAAGCATTTTATTGGCCATATTATCTCGAGGACTGAAGGATTCCTCTCTCCGTTACCCCGTTACCGGCTAGGTCTTTTTTTCTTTGAGGTGAGCCGGCAGCGGTGGCGCATATGCCCAGACGATCTTGAACGGCTCAGATCCGACATTTACGATTTCGTGTTCCACTCCGAGTGGGGAATAAATGGCTGTTCCCGGATAGAGGTCGTACTCTTCTCCGCCAGCATACAATTTCCCTCGCCCCTGGACTACGAACATCGCCTCTTCTGAGTCCGTATGGGTATGTAAAGGGATTCTGCTGCCGACTTCGGTAACGTTCGTACCCATCGAGATTTTGGTTGCCCCGACGGTGTGCTCGCTGATAAGAAGTTTGGAAACCCTTGGAGGTTGTCGCTTATCACCTTCTATTTCGTCTTCCCGCACGATTATTCTTGCCATCTCGTTGCTCCTTCCAGAAATATAGTAAATATCTCTCAACCACCGGAAAGGATCGGAAAAAGATCCAGCTCATCATCCTCCCGAACGGTGCACTCCCTTGGCTGCCATCTACCGTTTCGAATGATCAATCCGACCTCTTCCTCGGGCAGTCCTATCCGTCCCAAGACAGTTTTCAAGGGCGTATCTTGCTGTATCCGCACCTCTAGAAACTCTTCATTTTGATTGTACTTTTTAAGCGTAAGATTTAGCCGCACTATAGCCATGTTTGTAGATCGACTCTCAAAGTATCGCCCTTTCCATCTCCTCCACACTGAGATCGAATACCGAACCCGTCGGTTCCAACCTTTCATACGTCACGTATTCGGGAAGAACATCTTGCGCCGGACTTATTCCGGCTCGAATGTTGAACTCCCGCTCCAACCTGACGGTGTTCTCTCCAATGCTCCAGATCGTATATTCGTTGAAATCGCTTCCAACGAGGGAGTTCACCATGCCGGTAAGAAGAGAAGGATCGGCAAACAGCGGCACTCTTGCGAATATGCAGAATCCGAGACTATCAAGGGTGGTCATCTTACGCTGAAGGCCCTTGGAAAGCTCTCCCTGCTTTTCGGTCCCCAGAGGATCTATTTCGTTTCTGGAGCCGAAGCAGTTCCCGGCCGTGTGATCTGCGCCCTGAGGCGACATTGCGTAGGTCACTCCGTTTCCCTTCAAAGCCCGAGGATCGTATCCAGGAAAAGCCTGTCCCTTGGCGACGGGAATCCGATGACTTCCCAAAACCTGACCGGTTATCAAAGCCCCGTTGCCCAATACCCTTCCAAGTACAGTGTTGTCGCGTATTTCCTGGAGAAGGGCCATACAGTCTTTCTCACTACCAAACTTACCGAGCCCCTCCTCCAGAGCGATTCCCAGGGTCGCGCCGGCTTCGATAGAATCCAGGCCCAGGTCGTTTATCTCCCGGTTCAACCTGGCCACAGCATCCAGATTGTCAAAGCCTAAATTAGCTCCTACCAATGCAATCGTTTCGTACTGAAGCGTTGAAACGATTTTTTCGCCCGCGGCATCCGGATACGCATGGCTGCACTTGATCACACAGCCTTTCATGCAAGGGATACCCAGCTTTCCTTCTCCGCCCCGGTTCACAATCGTTTCGTTGAGCTTCTCCCCGCAAAGCTGATCTACGAACTCACTGGCTCCCCGGCTGAAATTTCTGACCGGTAGAGCGCCCATGGCGTTGACCGCTTTTACGATCCCAGAGGTCCCGAATTTCTGGTAGATGTCTTTCGTCTTCGGATTTCCGGACAGCTGCTTGTTCAGTGATCGAGCATATTGTGAAAAAGCCGCCTTGTCATGGTAGGCAATCGGTTCGGCGGCGGTATCATCCACCACAATAGCCTTTAAACCCTTCGCCCCCATCACGGCGCCCATTCCTCCCCTGGCGGCGAACTTCAGCTCACCGGTTGGATCGGTGATCGCCAGACAGGCTGCTCTCAGGCCCCTCTCTCCGGCCGGACCGACGCAGATAACACCGACTCTTTCACCGTACTTCTTTTTCAGCCTGGAGGCAGTTTCGTAGGTGCCGACAGATCGCAGATCGTTGTCTACCTCGATTTTCACTCCATCCTTGTTGATCTTCAGGATCCGGCACTCCGAGTCCTCGCTTCTTCTCTCGATAACGATGGCCTTGATGCCGCAATGGGCTATTTGGGCGCCGGCGGTGCCTCCGCAGTTCGACTCCTTTATACCATTTGTCAGGGGGCTTTTGCCGCCAATGGAGATTCTGCTGGCGCTGGAGGCGGGCGTTCCCGCCAGCAGTCCCGGCGCGAGGATCAGCTTGTTCTTTCGACCCAAGGGCTCGCAGTTCGCTGGGACCTCAGCAGAGGCAATGCGGGCAACAAGCTCTCTTCCTCCACAGAATTGATACTCATCCTTGAGCTCGGTTTTCACAGTCCTTGTGCTCATGTCCACACGAACTATTCTATTCATCCTTGCCTTTCTCCTTCGCTGTCGCAGATGTCTCTGTGGGCACCTCTGCGCGCCTCATTACCCTTGCTTGAACGATGAACGACCCAACCAGCAGCACAAGTATCCCGATACATATCGGC
>CAYMEK010000013.1:0-35698 GCA_964389305.1 uncultured Spirochaetaceae bacterium | reverse complement strand
CTCCGCTTCAGCTCTTGAAAGAAGTTTATAATCAGAAAAACAACCAGCAATACGGCAACCAGAAAGGCGTATACCAGGGGGGAGGTCAATGAAAAAAGCTTTTTCCCGTCGACCAGTACAAAGACAACAAGGCTGGCGATCATGGCCACACACACCGCAACGGTGAACAAAATCGCCAGAATATTATAAGGTCTTACCACAGCCTATTCCTCCTCATCCTCGTAGATCGCTTCTTGGGGACAGGCATTCATACATGAAAAGCATTCGATACACAGATCCGGATCGATATCCGCCTTCGAGTTGGTTACGGTAACCGCTTCGACTGGGCAAACGGTTGTACAAACCTCACAACCTTCGCATTTCTTTTTATCTACCTTCAACATCGCTTATTTCTATCCTGCAAATATAAACCGGCGCAAATCAGTCCTGCAGGCTTCTTTGAATAGTCAGGTGGACAACAAACAGCCTATGTATTCGTTTCAATGTTCGAATCTCCTCTCCTTGCTTTTTATTGGCGCGCTGGTTCGTATTTCTCAATCAGACAAAACCCGAGGTGTACATGTAATCGCATATGTTCAACTCAGGTACTCTCATTACCCTCACCCGGTCAAATATACATTCCCTCAGGATCGATGGAAGTTCTCAGCAGGTCGATCTCCTGCTCTGTCGGCTCCGCTGTTGTTTTTACTGACTCGGGAATCTTCAAGGCAACTCCCGTATTGTTCACTACCTCCTCGGCAGATACTCCAGGATGTATCGATTCGATTTCGATACTCCTGTCCTTCTCAGGAAAACGAAAAACGCACAAGTTCGTGATGACCCGCACCCGCTGGCAGGATGGCAGCCCTTCATCCTCCCGTGTTTGTTGTCCCCGCAGATAGCCGACGGTCGTGAGGTATTCTACTGCGTCGACGATTTTCCGCTTTTGATGCTTCATGATGATCAACAGATTTTTTGCGTACGTGGCGATATCGGCCGCACCGCCGCTACCCGTGAAATGCCGAATCCCATGTTCACCTTTCACCAAGGTAGAGTTTACATTTGCGAAGCGGTCCACCTGGAGGCCTCCGAGAAATCCGACGTCAACCAGTCCCCGTTGCAGCATTTGGCCCAGGGTGCCGACAAAACCTGTGTAGTATTCGCTCCTGTACCAGTACCTCGGATCGGCCAGTCCGACACCGGGGTCAACACATACCGGATTCGTTACACCGATCTCGTAGATGATCGTCAGGTTCGGCGCATGGGTCCGGTTTGCCAAAAGAGTCGCGATTTGGGGCAAACCTATACCGACAACGACATTTTGTCCGTCTTCCAGCATCCTCGAGGCGGTAACCGCCATCAGTTCGTTTGTCGTATACTCCGTCGATTTGGTCGATGTTTCCATGATCACACCTCACCCTTTGTGGTAGCCGAATACAGGATCTGCCTGTATCTTCATCATCCTGACCAGCCCGCCTGCTTTCTCCAAAAACGCGAAGTGGTCTTTCGTTTCCGTGACATATTCTTTTACAAAGCCATCGAAGGTTTCCTGGTTCTGGTTGATCTTTGCGTATCGCGACAAGAACTCTCCGTCATAATCGTAAGCCTTGTACACCGAGGTCGGGTATGCCCCGTACGGGACTTCTATAACGGTGTGGGTGTACACACTTGGGATCACGACTTTTTCCGGATTCTGTCTCACATATTCATTGGATACGAGTCGATCAACTGTCACCAGAAGCTTCTTTGCGGATTTTGCCAGCTCATCATCCCAGGCCGGGCCTTCTATGATCACGTTGCCCCTCTCGTCGGCCATGGGTGCATGGATCACCGCGTATTCCGGCTGAAGTGCCTGCAGCATGACAACCCGCTCGCCGGAAAACGGCGACGATCCGATCTTGATGGATCGGTCCTTCTTAAGGAGAGTAGCCAGGACATCCGTTCCCAGCGGCGTCTTGGCAGGAATGTAGGGAATGCCGAGAGAGCCGGCCAGGAAACGCAGTGAGATGCTCAGGCCGCTGTACTCGAGTACATCCAGCTTGTTTTGTTCTATGGCTTCATTGATGCGCCCTATTCTGCCGAACCGGTCAAGAGAGCCGCCGCCATAGACATACCGTTTTACGCACCCGGCGCCGACCAGCATATCTCCATCCATGGCGCCGATAATTTCGTAGATCGTCAGCTTCTTTTTTCCCTGTCGAATCAGCTCATTGGAAAAGGCGATGGGATTTCGAGTGATCGCAAAACTGCCCAGGGCAATCTCGGCTCCGTCGGGAATGGATCGAACCACCTCACTGAGTCCGGCAACCTTGCTCGCCATGATCTCAGCCCTCCACCACATCCGACGTGGCAATCTTGGCCATCGTCAGTTTGCAGCTGTTTTCTTCTATCTCGATAGGCAGCAGCTCCGGCGATAGAGAGCTTTTTATTTCCAGAGCGTTCATGATGATGTTTGCCATTGGACAGGAAAGCGGCTGCAGACCCGCATCCGTGAAGGCATCCCGAACCTGCTTCAGGCAACACCCGTCGATCTGGACCTTTAAGGATATCGCATCTTCCGACCATTTCATCCCCTCGACGAGCTCGGATGCTTCCAGATACTTTTTGATCTCCCCGATATCGCCGGCCTTTTCGCCCAATCTTTCCTTCACAAAGGAGACTGCCGTGGTGGTGAGTCTGTAGCGCGCGCCTTTTCCTCGTTCGTCGTAGAAGGCTTTCTGTACTTCATACAAGAGCCTGTTCTTGAACAAGAGATTTTCATTCATCGCCTGTGCCTCCTTCTTCCCCCTCTGCATAATAGGGTGCCCCGTATTTTTCATTGAAGGTTAGCTCATGCAGGGGTATTCGCGGTCTGGGTCGAGCGATTCGGGCCGGCTCACCAACCGAAATGATGGCGAATATTTTGAACTCATCCGGGACTGCGAAGTGCTCCTTGATTTTCAACTCGTCCCGAATATCGATGCAGGGTGCCACCAGCCAGCAGGCTCCCAGCTCCAGACTGGTTACGGTGAGCAGCATGTTCTCGATCGCCGCGGATGTGTCGAAGGGAACATCCCACACGTCTTTTTTCCCAAGCACGATCAAAATCAGATCAGCCTGGCTGACGAATGCTGAGACGTTGCCCGAAGTCAAACGCTTAAACGCTGCTATCCTTTTCTCCTCATCCTCCAGGCCGGCAAAGCGCGTTTGCATCTGTTTACTCAAGAATTCTCCGGTAAATCGACGACCGCTGGCGTTTTTTCCTATGTACGAGAGGAACTCCTTGCTTTTTTGATCTCTGATGACAATAAATCTCCAGGGCTGGGCATTTTCTCCAGAGGGGGCCAGTCGTCCGCTTTCCAAAATGATGCGCAGCTCCTCCTCAGTTACTTTCCGGTCTGTGTACCTTCTGATGCTCCGCCGGTCTTCGATTATCTGGAAGAATATCTGTCTCTTGTCTTCCATAACGATCCCCCTTCGCTTCGCTACTTCTACAGGGTTTATCGCCCCTAGGTTACTAAATAGGGTGATGCAACGAGTATATGCTCTTTCCACCGTTCAACGGTCCCTTGAGCACTGCTTCCACGACCTCTCTGTCTCTTTCGGTGACCAGCTCGATATCGGGAAGTTTTCCCGGAGGGAATCGTTCCCGAATATCGTTATGCAGCTTAATAAGGTAGTCGAAAAGTTTCTCAAGTCCTTCCTCAGCTTTGGCCGCATCGGCCAAGCTGGGCTTTCCGATGACTCCTTGGGGATACATCACAACCTCGAGACCTCCCATTCCCATCTGGGCGTGTCCCGGAATCGGGAGTTGATATACATCCCCACCCTTGTCGACATGACCCTCCGGCATGAAACCTTTCGGAACCGAATCCTCCATATGTTCCTTCTCGTTCATCTCCGGAAAGAGCGCCAGTGCATAGGAGGCCTCCACCTCATCGGCGTGCCGGAACTTGGTCTCGAAGGGTCCGCCACTTTGCTTGTCTTTTAAATAGTCTGGGATAGCCGTAGGCCAGTTCACGAAGGCAATGATGGCGGGCACCTGATAGATCTTCCCGAACTGATGGATCGCATTAGGGATGACGTATTCTTGCCCGTGGCCGTTTATCAGAATCTGTTTCCTGAAACCGGCGTTCCAGTAACCGGCGATGACCGCCCGAAGGTAGTTGGTAAAGGTCTCTTCCGGAATCAATATCGTACCCGGCATTCCCATGTGGGGCCAGGGATGGGAACCGAACCAGATTGGCTGGGATACGGTACAGCCGGTCTGTTTGGCGACTGTCTCCGCCATTCTGGTAACCAGAAAAGTGTCTTCGCCGTAGCACTGGCCCTTTCCATGGTTCTCGGTGCTGCCGACCGGGATGATAATGATATCGTTTTTCTTGAGTCGTTCGGCTACCTGCCGGCCGGTCATGTTTTGAAAGTAGATTCCATCCGCCTTGTCCATAGAACCTTTGGAAATGTCGTATTTCATTTTCGTCTCCTCCTGTCTGTCTTTGTCCTATAGCTTCCCTATACCGAAACGCTCGGACAAAGAGTTTAGCGCCTTCACTACGTCCTGATCCAACGCAATCCCTTCGCGTCTGCGAGTCTCCTCCAGGTTGTGCTCGATTTCCCCTGCCATGTATATGGCTTCTCCCTGCTTAGACGGCAGAGCTTTGATCTTCCTGATTACCGCGTCGACAGATTCCTTGAACCGATCCGGGTCGATGAAACTTGCTATGTTGATGGCTACAAAGGCATGACCGGTTTGGGCAGGTCCACTCATGTCGGTTATGTTCTTCACTTCTCCGGTCAGACAGCTGCCGGTGAGGATCCCGCACAGGATGTCAATCATCAGAGAAAGACCCGAGCCCTTTGCACCGCCTATCGGTACCAGGCTTCCCTTAAGGGCTGTATTTGGATCTGTCGTGGGATTTCCCTGTTCGTCGAGCGCCCAGCCAAGGGGAATCTCCTTGTTTATGAGTGCGGAATAACGGATTTTCCCGCGCGCGACGACGGACATCGACATATCCAGTACGATCGGTTTCTCTTTTGCCGCAGGGACGGCTATGGAAACAGGGTTCGTACCCAAGAGGGGAGTGATCGTACCAAATGGAGCGATAGCCGGCGAGGCGTTGGTCATAACCAGGCCGATCATATCCCGCTCCAGAGCCATCATCGAGTAGTAGGCGGTGATCCCAAAATGATTGGAGTTTTTCACCCCCACCATTCCGATTCCATGGTCCGAAGCCAGACCTATGGCCGTGTTCATCGCCCTGTACCCGGCAAGCTGACCGAAGCCGTTATGCGCATCCAGCAGGGCAACGGATCCGCTATGGGTTACGAATTCCATCTCTGCTTGCGGATCGAGCACTGCGGATTCGATTCGCTGTACGTAGGTGGGAAGCCGTACAATGCCGTGAGAGGTTACGCCGCGAAGATCAGCAAGAATCAGCGAATCGGCAAGAATGCGAGCTTCCTCTCTGCTGAGATTCAGCTGCAGCAGCACCTCCTCGCAGAATGCGGTTAGCTTTACCACGCTGTAGCTACGCATTTTTTTCCACTATAATTGGATGGCGGTTCCCTCGAATCGATGTCTAAATCGTCTCCTTCGAATCTTTCCTACTTACTCCGGAATACCCATATCCGGTTGACCGGGCTTGCTTTGTACCGCTTCGGGCAAGTGTCTATCAACCATTTCTCTCACGATCGCCGCCTGCCGGGCCATAGCCCGTCCGTTGTCGGCTGTGGTGAGAAGCCCGTGTCCTGACACTACGGAGTTGCCGCACTTGAGATGCAGCGGCGCGCCGACTCGTACCATTTCCGGTCCCTCATATACTCGGATAAAACCTCCGGAACCCGGCGGATTGTCGGTATGTACGTCTAGGGGCACATTCACCGCTTGCCGCAGCGCAGCGATCATCGGAAGCGTCAGGTCCCGTACCGGATTGATAGAGTCGGCCCCCAGGTCCTGCAGCATCTTGAAGCTAGCGGGATTGCCGTGGCCAACATGGGCAGATAGTTTGAAGTGTATATTCTTGGGTAGCTGACCGGCTTTGCGCATTTCGTTCAGCACCCATAATAGACCCTCGTCATACACCAGCACGCCCCGTCCACCTACTTCCACGATCCTTTTAACGTCTTCGATGGCTCGTACAAGCTGCTCCTGCCCTCTTAAGCGATACCCTATCCGAACACCCTCCGTACTGAGCCGAGTCGCGCTCGTATCATATGTCGCCCGCGGGCCTACAGAGAGGTTAAGCTCGCACTCGAAGTCCTTGCATGCCGCTACGTATTCCTTCAACTCCTGCAAGGTGTGCCTGAACGAACCATAGGTCTCGTCTATGCGGTTGATGGTTACTCCGAGCTTCTTGCTCTCTTGCAGCAGCGCTTTAACCGCCTCCGCGGTGTTGACCGTTGGAACTTCTATCCGGTAATGAGCACCGTCTGGGAACTTACTCTTCGAAGTTGGCAGATCATATGCGTCACCCGGCGGTAATCCCAGCTTCACAAGAAATTTTCTTGTCTCGTCGAACATTGTACTATCCTCCTAAGAAATAATAGACTAAACTGATATAAATATCATTCTGAATTATTATTAACATATTCAGGCCCGAATAGTCAATACCCATTTAGGATTTCTTTTAGATTAAGAGCCGTATCAGCGTCTCATCCAAGCAGCTTCGAGGATGTAATTTCTTCGGTGATGAGGATACCACAAAGCTCTGTATACATAGCACCACGAATAGCCTGTGTTTTATCTACACCGGCAGAAATCAGAATCCTTCTTGGAGTTCTTTTTACGACTTCGATAGGAATGCCAAAAACGCGTTCATTGATCTCCGAATTGAGGAAATGACCGTCTGCGTCATACCAACGGCCAAAGATGGATCCCACTGCCCCGCCACGGAGCAGTCCGATCATTTCGCTTTTTGTCAGCATGTTGGCAATGCGATAGATGCTTTCTTCCCCGGAGACTCCTACAGCCGCCAGAATGATACTGCACTTCCGCCACATTTCCTGGATTGGGTCTATTACAGCGTGAGCACTTAGTGCTTCATGGGCTTCTAGGGATTGAGCGTATATAGGCAGATGATAGAAATATCCTTTTACGCCCAGATGATTGATAAATTCCTGAAGAATGCTTACAGGACTGAATCTTTCCGAGGTAGTGAATCCACCCTCTATCTGAACAACGGTTAGATTCTTGGTTTGTCTGATTGATGACAGTTGCATGTGGGGAATAACGCCCGCCATAGTACGGCCGGCAGAAATTCCTACGATGTCGCCCGGATTAATGAAAAAGTCGAGATAGTAAGCGGCTGCTCTGCTTAGAAGTTCCTTGGGATCTTCGCCATACTTGTTTCGAAATACAACAGCTTTTTTCAGAGGATATTTATCTATCAGTTCTTTTTCTTGTTCCCAGTTATTTTCTATCGGCGTGCGGACGTTGATCTGGACTATCTCGCTCTTCCGGGCGCGGTCCAAGAGTCGTGAAACAGTCATGGGCGCGATATCCATTCTCTCGGCTATCTCCCGTTGCGTATACCCCAACTTATACTTCATGATCGCAACCCGGATCATTAGACTTGTTTGATCAAGACTCGCTTTTTTCATCGGTTTTTATGCGGCATCTTTGCTTTATTATACCGTCGCTTTCGTTATTTTGAGACTATAGTATTGTTTATAACATATTTCTTCTCTTGTGTTAATTCATTGTTCCTTAAAATCTCATAACCTTCTATTCGGTAGGAAATTATTCAGCCCAGCTTCATGATTCAGAGACTGAGAGAGATGGGCAACCCACGAGATTCACTGTACCAGCTCGCCGATATGATTCCTTGGGAACAGATGGAGAGCCGGTTTGAAGGCTACTTCCGCCGCTCGAACAGATATTCCTGGGCGCTCAAAGCTGCTTTGGCACCCTCTCCCATCGCTACCAGTACCTGCTCCCGGTGTATATTGGTGACGTCCCCGGCTGCGAAAATGCCGTTGCGACTGGTGTTGCAGCGACCGTCCACCACGATGAACCCATTGGTGTCGCGATCGACCAAATCGCCGATTATCTCGCTGTCTGGCTCCGCTTCGCTTTCCAGAAAAAAGCCATCGGCTGATATGCTCTTTTCCTCCCCTTCGGGACCCCGAACCACGATCTCACGGGCGTACTTGTCGCCGCTAAATCCACATACCTGATAACCGTTTAGAATGGTGACGTTTTCAAGAGATGCCAAACCGGTGTTATTGTGCATGACTCTATCGGATTCCGGAAAATCCCCATCTTCCGGAATCAGGTACACCTGGCTTGCCGAGTATGCCAGTTGCAGCGTCGAACGGACAGCCCTGGCACCGCTTCCAATCACGACCGCAACGCGATCCAAAAAGAGGTGTGCGTAACTGACTGCCGAGTGACCGATACCGTTCAATAGGAACTTGGCAGCTCCAGGCAACCGCAGCGGTGTGAAATGGCAGCCAGTGGCTATGAGGACCGAACGGGTTTCCATATTTTCCCCGCTATCGGTCGTGACAATGAAGGTTCCGTTGGAAGTGTCACCATCCCGGCTGTCAATACTCCGAACTCGATCCAGCCGATGAGCGATGTCCAGATAACGCAGCTCGTTTTTAAATTTGTCGATCAGCTGTTGACCTCGAATGACACTCGAATCGCCGATACCTGGAAACTCGGAACGAACCTCGGTCTTGCCACCGAGCTTTTCGGATACCAAGAGCACGTTCAACCTCTGACGCACCGCATATACGGTAGCAACCAGCCCTGCAGGGCCACCGCCCACGACTATTAGGTCATACATCGCCTTCCTCCCCGGAGCTTTCCGGAGCTTCCGGTATGAAACCCTTCTCCATCATAAACTCTGTAAGTCTTCTAGACCTCTGGATGATGCTCTTTGCATTTTCAAACAGCTCATCGTAATCCTTTTCAATTCCGGCGATTCCCTCCCTCTGAGCTTCTACGCCAACGGCAGCCGCCATTTTAGGAAAAACTTGCCAATCGTCCATACCCGGCAAGATTTTTTCCGAGCTGAGCTCTCCACCCGCAGATTGTGCCAGGGCGTCTGCTGCAGCAAAACACATCTCATCTGTAATCGTCCGAGCCCGGACATCAAGCACCCCGCGGAATATCCCGGGAAAGCAAAGCGAGTTGTTAACCTGGTTCGCGAAATCCGAACGGCCCGTGGCGACAACCTCGGCTCCTGCTTCTTTCGCTTCCCAGGGCCATATCTCCGGTACGGGATTTGCACAGGCGAACACCACAGCTCGAGGTGCCATCCCACGTACCCATTCAGGCCGAACCGTTCCCGGACCCGGCCGGGACAACGCAATCAGAACATCCGCGTCAACCAATGCTTCGGCAGCGCCTCCACGCAGCCCTTCGGAATTCGTGCTGCTGCACAGTTTCCATTTTTCCACCAGTTCGTAGCGTCGACGCTCCAAATCTTCCCGATGAGAACCGAGAATTCCTTTCGAGTCTACCACGAGACACTTCTTGGGATCCGCGCCTCTCGCAAAGATCAGCCTCGCACAGGCGATATTGGCGGCCCCGCTCCCTATAAATACGATTTTAACATTGCTCAGCTGTTTTCCGACCACCTTTAACGCGTTTTCTAAGGCAGCCAACGTCACCGTTGCCGTTCCTTGCTGGTCATCGTGCCAAACAGGGATCTCCGCCTGTTCTCGGAGAGTTTCTAGGATGCGAAAGCACTTGGGCTGGGCAAGATCCTCCAAATTGATGCCGCCGAAGCTGGGTTGCAGCAGCAATACGGTCCGGATTATCTCGTCGGGATCGCGAGTATCCAAAGTAATCGCCACGCAGTCTACCCCTCCAAGGTATTTGAACAAGAGCGCTTTACCTTCCATAACCGGTAGTCCGGCCTTGGCTCCGATATCACCCAGGCCGAGAACTCGGGTACCATCGCTGATCACGGCAATGGTATTCCATTTACTCGTATAGTCGTAAACCTTATCAGGATCCTTTTTAATCTCCAGGCAAGGTGCGGCAACGCCCGGAGTATACCAATACGAAAAGTCATCCGGGTTACGCACGGGGCAGCGCAAAGTCGTTTCCATCTTCCCCTTGTAAAATGTATGCAATCTCATGGATTCTATTTGCGGTCGGTTAGCCCGTTTAAGATCTGTGTTCTCACTGGGGTTCATTTCTTCGGCGCACATTTGCATCTCCTGTGATCAAGATAAAAGCTACTTTCTGAAGATATTAGTCTACTCTCTATCGGAATTGCTACTTGCTTCTTGTCGTTATCAACCAATTAGATATTTATATCTTTATAGATAATTCTAACTTAATATACAGCTTGTTGTCAACAGGCCGGACCCGGATTCGATCGAATTTGTGTAGAATATTCCAGCTGAAGCAAGAAAAAGGTTATTCGAGTTCCAAACGGCGGCAGTGCTTTTCCACGTGTTGTTTGACTGCTTCCCAATAATCCTTGATATGATCAATCATAAATTCAAAGAATTTCGTACGCAAATCCGAATCACTGAAAATTTCACCGTAACTGATATGTATAAGCTGTCTGGCATGAGGATTTTCGAACAAAAGCGGCAGTTCTTCGTCCTTCAACTCGGACAGCTCTGGTATCGATTGCAGGTCAGTTGTTACGTGATAGTACTGCTGAGCTCTGTCAAAAAGCTGCAAAGCTCTGGAATGTATCCTGCGGTATAGTTCAGGATTTTCACAAGCGACGAGTCTTGCAGCCTCGAGCCAGTATGTTCCAGCTGTCTTGACATGTACAATACCTTGTGTGTATCTCCCGATAATAGGATACACAGAAAATTTGTCGCTCCCGGAGTGAATGGATATCTTGTAACCAAACTTGCGAGCGATCGCTGCATGTATTTTGAACGTGCGCTCGAAATTCGCTATATCACCGATATAGTCGATACCTTTTTGAAACTCTCCAACAAATCTGGGAGCTACCGAGAATACTTTGATATTCCTGCGTTCAAGCTCACAAGCCACGAATGTATGAGCTTGTGCTGTTGTTGGTCTATCCACTTCGTCTATTGATAGTTCGAAGTCGAAATTTTCATCCCCCTTTTGATCGATCGCAGCACGGTATAACGTCTCTGTATGCTCAAGCGCTTCCCAATAGATTAAAAACAATCTCGCCAGGTCTATCTCGGAGAAGCTGATTCTTTCTCCGGTATCCAAATCGATGGTCTTGTTAAGATACGTTTTTTCGATGAGAAGCTTAGCCTCAGAGTTTATGCCACGGTAGGCCTGTCGGATTTCAGGTTCCGGCATACGATCAAACTCGCTTTTGAAATAGTCGGATACGTCTGCAGTAATCATTGTGAAGCCCAGCGAAATAGCTGTGCGAACCCAATTTTCTGCTTTCAAATGATCACCATCCGCACCCCAGGGCAATCTATATCCTTCTTGAAACACGAACCAAGTTGCGGTATCGAGCAGATCCTCGTGAGTTCTGTTCATCAGATTCAATTCGCGTACGGATAATTGCGCCAGCACAGGGGCGACATCGAAAGAAGCGACCCCGCGAATATGGCCGGAACCGGCAAGCCCCAAGCGATCGCCAAACCCAAATGTGGTACGACGGTCTCGCAGTGTTGAAGGCGCAGTAAAGTTAAAAGTATTTCGAAGAGCTACGGCGTTGGTGTGGTTCAGAGGGCAGAACAGTGCTTTTGTATTTGCCTCGATTTCCCTAATCGTTCCCTCAAATCCAAACGAATCAATACAGGCACCGAAAATACCCAGTAACGGTCTAACTCTCTGCTTGAGCAGACAAAACGTACAATCCTCATACCTGTTCACTGAAGAATGATAGAGAAGCTCTTCTACTCCCGAAGCTTTCAGGAAATCATCGTTCTTACCCAGTTGGTCAAGAATTCCTATTTTCCGCGCTTTCTCAAGCCAACGGTCGATTTGCTCCTCGTTCACCCGTTGCATATATCTACCCTTACTGCTGAGACTGAACCCAATCTAGTTGCTTCGGAAACTTTGGATTAAGATGGCCGCTCTGTGTATCGATACCAACTATACACAACAATGTCAAGAACAAAGCTGATAGCCTGCTTGGTGCTTTGCTGTTGCTTTCATAGCGATGATTCCATTCCATATACCCATCTCTTGTAGTACGGGTATGTGATTATGAACTCCTCACCTGTAGGATCGGCATATGGCATTTGCAGTGTAAACATCACGGTTGTGAGTTCATACTTATTGTTGAGTTTCTCGAACACCGCTCCCGAGATCTTTGAGATGCACAAAAGCAGACGATTGTACTGGCTTCCCCACGCTGCTTGATCAATATAGAAAACCGCCTGGTCGGCGCTCAGAACAATAAGCTCACTAATGGAATATCGGTCTTCCAGGTTGTTCAACAAGAACTCATTTAATGCAGAGTTGGAGAAGATACCCCAGAACTCACCCGCGTAGGTGCCGAAGTCTATGCTTGGTGGGATGTACGGCAGAACGGACATTTTTCCGGATAATTGCTCTTCTATTCCACGGTAGATGTCCTCTGGGGTGTCGCGAAGCCAGACAAAGCTCGATCTCCTCAACAGCCGTCTTTCGTTGGCAATGTATCCAACCATTGGCAAGTCCGGCAATTTACGGTACAGCAGGTCGGCCTCCGAGTGCTTGTTTGCTCTTTCCAGTTCGTTCACAATGGACAAATCGACATCCTGATCGGGTATTTCGACACTTCGATCATACCCACTTACAAATTCTGTTTGCTCTTTCTCGTTTTCGGTCAGGCGAAGAAACTGTCCGAAGCTCCAGGCCCGTATTCCTTCGATTGTTGTCAGTTCGTACCAGTAATCCCGGTTGGATGATACCGTATCCATGTACGGCGTTCTGCGTAAAAGGAGCACTTCAGTGTTCTTCAGCAGACGTCCTAGTATTCTCGATTCAATGGTCGGTTCCGCTCTCATTCTGAGGTAGTCAACCGTCGTGACAGCGGTTCTGTTCACTTCGACGTACCGGTCCGGGGTAGAGCGTTCCGGCTCGCTATCTGGTTGTTTCTCTGCGGGCGCATTCTCCTTTGTGCATTGCATGAGCAGGAGAAGCACGCACATGAGCAACGATACTCTCTTCATTCTCGTGTGCCTCCGAGCGCCAGGACGAAGAGACCGGTGGCTCATCAACTTCGGAATCGCTTTTTCCGGACACCACTCGTGACAGGCCAACAGGTTCGATAGGGCAGACCATCGGCATAAAAGTATTCTGTGGATCGTTCGTCAGTCCTTCGGCAGGGTATTGATGAAGTTGCCAACCAGATTGAGGTTCGCTTTTTCTTGCTTCCACGGACCTCCCCCATGCTGGCCGAACAGAGGATCCGCCGTGACCACAATGACCATGTCGAGCTCATCCACCAGGGCGATCTGCTGTCCACCGTGTCCCCAGGCGAAATTGAAACGATGGTCGCCCGCCCTGGCTGACCACCACTGATAGCCATACCCCATGTCGCGGAAGTTGCGGCCCACTCTGTAGTCCCAGGCGTCCTCGGAATAGGTTTGAAGGGAGTCATGGACCCACTGGGCAGGAACGATCTGCTTCCCCTCGTATTCGCCGCCGTTGAGGTACAACAGGCCGAACTTGGCCATATCACGTGCGGTCATGTGGAGATCCGCATGGCCGTTGTAGTAGCCCTCCCAATCCTGTATCCAATCGCCTGCCTCGACGTTCAGCGGCGCGAACAGGTTCTCCTCTGCGAAGGACTTGAGATCCGTATCGGTCGCCCGGGCGACGATAATCCCCAGGAGATGGGAAGTCAGACTGCTGTATTCGAAGTCGGTTCCCGGGTCGCGGACCAGAGGAACATCGACCAGGAGGGAGGGCCGAAAGCCGTGATACAGCATCTTAAACAATTCCGCTGTGGACTCCTCCCAGGGGTATCCGGCGCGCATCTGCAGCATCTGCCGGATCGTGATCTGGTTTTTCCTCGGGTCGGTTATCCGGGCTGCCAGCTCCGGAAAGAAATCCATCATCTTCTGGTCCACGCTTGCCAGATAGCCTTTATCCAGAGCGATCCCCACCAGTGCCGAGGTGTAGCTTTTCGTCGCCGATTGCATTCTGGCCTTCTGCGCAGCCGCTCCTCCGTGGAAGTACCCTTCGGCGATCAGATAGCCGTTCTTGACCACCAGCAGCGCATGGAGGGTCTCCACTTTAGCGGCATTGAGATACAGCTTCGCCACGAGCATCGGATCCAGTCCCTGCTCGGCGGGCGTCGAAACCTGCCAGTCCTCCCCGGGCAGCGGCGCGTACTCAACCGCTTCGAGTTCCTCGGCCTGAGGGCTGCATCCGGCCAGGTTTGGCAGGAGCAGGATCACGCCGGTGAGCAAGAACAGAAGAAGCTTAAGCCCCTTAGAGCGAAACAAAGGGCAGGGCACGGTATACTTCGGCAGCTTAAACCCCTGCGTGTGATTATCGTTGTGTATGGTATGCATTAGGTTTCCTTCCATGCGAAATACTCCTCCAGATACGAAATACCTATGAGCTGGCCATTATACAATGTTCGACTGAATAGTAGAACAGGCCTGCCTGTGGATACGAGACTGGAATTGCTTTGGGAACCATCCGCGAGAACCGGAAACCAATGCGCAGGAATGGTCCGGACAGCCTCATACCCGAATAATTGTTGACAAGTTATGTAATGTACCTTACAATAAAAATCCAAGGAAATTTGTCATATTTCAGGTTAGTTCGAGAACTGAGGAGGAAATCATATGGTAGGAGATAGCAGGGCTCTTTCCCACTTATTATTATTCGCGGCCGTGTTGATCCTGCCGGCCGCCTTCGGCGTCGCGGAGGGCGTAATGGAAGGCGGCTGGGCCAGGGACGATTTCGACGCTTCCTGCGCTTCCTGCCACGGTGCCACACCGGAGTATCCCGTGCTCGGGGCCAAGCTGGGTTACGAGGTTTCGGGACACAAGAATAACGACAACTCCTACTATGCAAACGGCGGCGGCTGCCAGAAGTGTCATACCAACGAGGGTTTCATAACCTACGTCGAGACGGGCCAGGTCGACAGCGACGGCTACGTGGCCTATCCATCACAACCAAACTGTGTAACCTGCCATACCATGCATGAGACCTGGGACTTCTCTCTCAGGACAACCAGCCCGGTGATTCTGGCCGACGGGTCGCTTTTCGATATCGGCGACGGCAACCTCTGCGCGAATTGCCATCAGGCACGCGGCGCCGCCCGGGCGGTGGTCCAGGCCAGTGCGGCCAGGGACGTCCGTTCGCATTGGGGCGCCCATCACGGGCCTCAGTCCGACGTCGTGAACGGCACCAATGCCTACGAGTATCCGGGGAACACGTACTCCAGCTCGCCTCATAAGGACGTCCTGACCGACGGCTGCGTAACCTGCCATATGAGCTTGCCGGAAGGCCGGTACGGCCTCAGCCCGGAAGTGGGTGGACACAGCTTCAACGTCGTGGGCGAGGTGCACCATGAGGAGCGGGTCAACGTGTCCGCATGTACAGCCTGCCACGAAGGCATCGGGCAGCTAGCCGGAACCGAGTTGTTCGATATCAAGGCCAAGGCGGACTATGATCGCGACGGCACCGTAGAGCCGCTGCAGCTAGAGGTGCAGGGCCTTCTCGACGCCCTGGTAAACGCGAACGGTACCGGCTACCTGCAGACCATGGACCCGCCAATGTACAGTAAGGAGGCGAGAGCTGTCTTCGAAGAGGTGGGCTCCGGCTGGGCCAACGCCAGGAGCGGGAGGTGGAGCGAGGCGCAGATGGGCGCCTTGTACAACTACAAGCTCTTTGTCGAGGATCGCAGCAAGGGCGTGCACAACGCCACGTACACGATCCAGGTCCTCTACGACACCCTCAAGGCCCTTGATCCGCGCCTGGACGACTCTCTGCGGCCGTAGCGTAGAATAAGCCGTCCCGATTCACTATAATGGGCTTCGATTAATACAGACATTGTACGCCGCGGAGAGGAACGGTGCATGATCGCTTTCAAAGATCTGGGGGAAATCCTCAAGATTACCCTGACCTGGGAGAACAAGCTTAAAGACTTCTACGATGTAGCCGAATACGCCCTTAAAAGCGGGGAGTCCAAGCGAACGGTACGGACGCTGCGAGAAAAGCTGATAGAAAAGCTGGAGATCCTCAAGGGAATCGAAGTCGAGCGTTTCGGCAAGACAGAGTGGGTACGCTATGCCCCGAGTTATCAGGATGATGAGCTGATTCCGGTAGGAAAGATCCGCCGGGAAGCGGCCCCTGCAGATATCTTCGAGCATCTTCTGGACTACGAGGAGAAGCTGAAAAACATATACTCGCGCATAGCCGACAACCTGATCAGCCGGACACAAAAAGAGTTGTTCGAGTCCCTGGCCCGGTTCAAGGAGGAGCAGCTCGAGGAGATACGCCATCTCAGCGGGGAGCTCCATTCGACGCCCTGAGCTGCCATAGAACAGGCGCATGCAAACCCTACGGCGGGGTTCCAAGATCGACAGCAGCGAGTACACGGACCTGAATAGAATAATCGGCTGGTTTATCACCCTGCGCTGGATTGCAGCACTCGGCGTGCTGGCGAGCCTGTTCTTCGTATGTTTCCAGCTTGAATATCCTTTGCCCTACACCCTGCTCTTCCTCCTTACCGGACTGCTCGGCCTGATCAATCTGCTGTTTACGGTTTACTTCCTTGCCATTAAAAAAGGCAGCCTATCCCGCCGGGAACTGGCGGCGTTTCTCCATATCCAGATCGTCTGTGACTATACCCTACTTTTTTTTCTGATCTACTTCACCGGTTTTCTCGAGAATCCTTTTGCCTACTTCTTCGTGTTTCACATCATGCTTACCTCCTTCATCTTCTCCCCGGACGTCGTATTCATTTATGTAAGCGTCCTGATTGCCCTGTTTGTGGGTGTTTCCTTTGCCGAATATTTTCGGCTCATTCCGCACTACCCCTTGACCGGCAGCCTGGATGCCGGTTATTTCCGGCTGTATCTACCCCGGGCTATCGGACTTTGCTCGACCCTGGCCATATCCGCGTATTTGATAACCAGCATCAAACGCAGGATCGCCGAGAAGGGACGGCGGGTCGAGGTGGAGCTGAATCGCTACAAGGAGTTGGACAGAATTAAGAGCAATTTCATTCTCCAGGTGACCCATGAGATCAGAGGTCCGATCGCTGCTATGAACGGCTATCACGAGATGCTGCTCAGGGGTATAGGAGGCAAGATGACACCCAAAGCTGGTGAGCTGCTGCACAAGGCGGACCGGCGTACCGAGAATCTGTTACAGATTATCGATGAGATGATCGACTACGCCTATATGAAATCCGACGAGGAGGTTTGCTACACGCAAAGCGAGCTGCACCTGAGAGAGATCATCGACAACCAGCTCGACAGCCACTCCAGCCAGGCCATGCGGAAGAACATTGAGCTGTCCTCCAACTGCTCTGAGAAGCTCAAGTTGTACTGCAGCCGGGACCTTCTGAACATCATCCTCAGCAATCTGATCAACAACGCGATCAAGTACTCACCCGACTTCACGTCCATCGCCGTGAACGCTCAGCGGGACGGGCAGGAGATACACCTGTCAGTCAGGGATCAGGGATACGGGATCGAACCGGAAGAGATGGACAAGATATTCGAAGAGTTCTACCGCACCCGCAAGGCCCGAGAGCTGGAGCGGGACGGGACAGGTTTGGGGTTGCCGATCGTTAAACGGGCGGTGGAGTCTCTCAATGGCCGGATGAGCGTCTATTCGGAATTGAACAAGGGCTCAACCTTTCATATATTTCTGCCTGCAGGAGGAAGCCATGAGCAAGATACTGATCATTGACGACGATCTGGATATACTCGAAACGACGGGCTCTCTGCTGGAATACGAGGGATTCGAAATCCACTCTGCGGACACGGTAGAAAAGGGGATGGAGTTGATTGATCGGGTGTCGCCCGACCTGATCCTGCTGGACGTGATGTTTCCGGAGAAAAAGACTCGGGGCTTCGAGGCTGCCACGGAGATCAAATCCAGGTTCCCTAAAATCCCTGTTTTCGTGCTGACTGCGATCAACAGGGAGTATGCCTTCGACTTCAACAAGGAAGACGTCAAGGCGGAGGAGTTCATCAACAAGCCGATCAAGATCGACCGGCTGGTCAAACTGATCCGTAGCTACGTGCGGTCTCCCTAGAGGGGAAAGATGACTTCCTCGCCGTCGATTTCCCAGCGGATCTCCATTAAAGGCGGCCAGAGAGGATCGGGGAGTTGCTGCTCCCAGCGTCGGATCTCCTGCCTGAGTTCCTGCAATACCTCGGGCCTGGCTGCAGAGCGATCGCTCGTCTCGCTTTTGTCTTCCTCGAGGTTGTAGAGGTGGACCAATCCGGTTCGGCTGTTGATCAGCAGTTTCCAGGGTCCCTGGCGTATGATGCTGCCGTAGTAGGTTTTCCAGTGTAGAACGGAATGCGGCCCTCCCGTTTTTGCGCCCAGGATGAAAGGCAGTAAATCCACCCCGTCGTAGAGCCTGTCTCGAGGCAAAGGAGAGCCGGAGGCGGCGGCGACGGTAGCAAACAAGTCCGTCTGGATGACCGGATCATCGATGATCGTTCCCGCCGGGATCACGCCTTTCCAGCGCATCAAGAAGGGGACATTGAGACCCCCCTCGAAATGGGTCATCTTTCCTCCTTTTAGAGGGGCGTTGGTGGTACCTCCTGTATATACCGCTCCCCCGTTATCGCTGGAAAAGATTACCAGCGTGTTTTCGGCGACGTCCGGCTCTTCCACTTCCCGCAGAATTTTGCCCACCGCGTCGTCCAACTGGGAGACCATGGCACAGTAGACTCGTTGGGCCTGGTTCTCGAGGTGCGAGAATTTCAGGTAGTACTCCTTGGTCGCCTGAAACGGGGTATGGGGCGCATTGAAGGCTATGTATAGAAAGAAAGGCTCGGAGCCCCGCCGCGCCAGGTGATCACGGATAAAACCTATGGATTCTCTGGCGATCGCGTCGGTCAGATACTCCTCCTCCTCGACTGGCTCTCCGTTTCTGGTGATGGCGCAGGGGCCCTTCCTGCCCTGCCTCCAGATATGCTTTTCCCAGAAAAGATCGTGCTCGTAGTTGACAATATCCGTTCTGTCCTTTTCGGCGTACAACGAGAAGGCTTCCAGGAATCCGTATTGGTAGTCGAAGCCCCGCTGGTTCGGGTGATGGATCTCGTTATAACCCAGATGCCACTTGCCAACAATGCCGGTGTGATAGCCGGCGCTGTGAAGCAGCTCGCCCAGAGTAATTTCGGAAGGGGGAAGGCCCTGTTTCCAGAGCTCCGCCCGCCTGGGCACCGCTTTCTGGTACACGGGGGTCATGTTGTCGGTGTCGACGAAAGCCCTGGTAAGCCAATACATAGCTCGGTTGCGAAGGTAGATGTCGATCATGTGGCAGGTAAATCCGAAGCGGTTCTGGTCTCTTCCGGTCATGAGCCCCGCTCGCGAGGGACAGCAGATGGCCGCAGTGGCATACCCTTCGGTGAAGGTCACGCCCTGGGTACCGATAGAATCGATATGGGGCGTTTCCAAGGCCGTCCCCCCGTACAGAGATACGTCCATTTTCCCCAGGTCGTCCGCAGTCATGAGAATGATATTGGGACGCCTCATCTCGGTTGTCCCAAATGACAGCGATCCGGCATGCCGGTGCGCGGCGGACAATCCGGCCAGGTACCTGTTCTTGCTGTCGATCATCTCCTGATCGAAAGCAATGTCCCAGCGACGGCTGGAGAAGGGCCAGAACAGGAACAGGAGCAGCCCGGCGGCAAGTGTCAGCGGGAAAAATAATTTCTTGATCCGGCGGTTCATGAAACGTGTGCAGATGATGCCATAGATCACTTGCGGATGCAACGGCGGATCGGCCGGGCGGCGTTGTTTCCTGGCCGGGCGGTGATTATTCAGCCTGCGTCTACGTGTAGACCGGGCGCCTGTGTTTTTCGGGCGAAGCTTCGGTCCGATCACCTATCAACCGTCATGGTTTGACAATGCCTGGATTCCGTGTTTAGATGTGAACAAATGATATGAAAAGATAAAATACAGGAACAGATAATAAGAGAGGGGGGCTCGAAGGGCAGAGAAAAGACAGGAGGCGAGTGAGATGAGACTGGATGACAAGGTGGCGATCGTTACCGGGGCCGGCGCCGGCATCGGCCGGGCCACCGCGCTGCGCTTTGCGGAGGCGGGAGCCAAGGTGGTCGTGGCGGATCTGGACAAGACATTGGGAAACGAGACCGTGGAACGGATCCGGGAGGCCGGCGGGGACGCCTTCCATGTGCAGGTGAACGTAGCCAAAACCGAGGAAGTGAAGCGCCTGGTTGAGGATACGCTGAAGCGCTACGGCCGCATCGACATACTGGTCAACAACGCCGGCATCTACACGAAAGGAGATGCGGTCAGCACCTCCGAGGAGCAGTGGGAAGCTATCCTGGCGGTGAACCTCACCGGAGTGTTCCTGTGCTGCAAGTACGTGCTTCCGGAAATGGCCAAGGCGGGAAAGGGCGCTATCGTCAATGTGGCTTCCGAGGCAGGGATCGCGGCCATCAAGAACCAGGTGGTCTACAATGTGTCCAAGGCTGCGGTCATGATGCTGACCAAGTCCATCGCCGTGGATTTCGCCGCCAAGGGAATACGAGCCAACAGCGTCTGTCCAGGCACCACGGCTACTCCCCTGGTGGTCGCCGCGCTGAGCAAGGAGAAGGATCCGGAAAAAGCTCGCAGGATGCTGGAGGAGTGCCGTCCGGCCGACCGGCTGGGGCGTCCCGAGGAGATCGCCGCTGCCATCCTGGTTTTGGCCGGCGAAGAGCTGGAGTACGCTACCGGCTCCGCCCTGGTTATCGACGGCGGCTATACCGCGCAGTAGGAGCGGCCGGAGATAATCGGCCAGAGCTTGGGATCAATCAAGATGAAATACCTCTTTCAATGGAACGGCGATCGGTGAATCGTCGGGATTGGTTTCCATGATGTCCTTCATGTACGCCCACCATTTTCTCATGATTTCCTTTTCCGGAAGCTGCCCGGATGAGTTTCGCGCGCGCAGTTTCTGGCAGGCGAACAGACTAAGGCTCTCCTCGTCCAGGAAAATGGAATAGTCGTATATCCCGGCTTTTCTGATTTCTTCGGCGAGCTGCGGCCAGATTTCATCGTGCCTTCGTTTATACTCCTTCTCGCATCCCGGTTTTAGCATCATCTTGAACGCAAGGCGCCTCACGGTGTGACCTCCCTCCTGGGGATTTTATTTTCTTCAGTGTTTCTATTATAATGTTCAGGAGTGAAGATCAAGACCAAGATAATCCTGTTTACCGGAATCGTGCTGCTGAGCGTGATCGTTATCTCCAGCGTCTCACTGTGGACCATGAACGAGATCGACCGGCTCGGTGAGACGATCGAAAACGGCGTCGAGCTTATCGCGGAAGCCCGCAGCCTCCACAGCCTGATGAAAGACCTGATGTTCGATCTGTTCACCCCGCAGACCTACCGGCTTTTGAAGGATGTCCTCCATACCCCGCGTTTCCAGACCACTCGGCGGAATTTCAGCACTGTGGTGTCCGATTTTCAAATCGCTTTTTACGACTTTATGGACTCCCCGCGGGTAAAGAGCCTGCTTCGCGAAGAGGAGCTTCGGGATGCCTATACGGTGGCCCAGGTAATGAGCGACAAGGCCTTCGATCGAATCACCGCCTTCCAGAGAAATTTGGACCGCCTGGTCGATTCCGGGGCGCTCGGAGAAGAAAGCCTGTACAAGCAGCTGCAGACGGGACAGGATCCGTCGATCCCCCTTTTTTTTGAGGAAGTCCGAGATACTTCGTATTATCTGACCAACAACTTCGAGAGCTTTCTGAGCCACTTCGTGCGCTCGCTTCAGGAGCAAAGCTCGATCATCCGCCGGCAGATCATCATTCTGTTCTGGGGTCTAACCGCCCTTATCGGTGTGATCGCCATGGTTCTCTCGCTGCTGCTCGCCCGGCTGATCTCGCAGCGAATCAGGAGCGTCGAAGAGGGTTTCCACAGGGTTTCTTTGGGTGATTTTACCGCCCAGCTCGATATTCGCGCCAAGGACGAATTCGGACTTTTGGCCGGCAATTTCAACCTGTTCATGAAGGATCTGAAGCGGAATGTGGATTCGGTTCTGAACCTGATGCGCGATGTCGGCAAATCAATTACCGAGAGATTGAGCTTCCGGAGAATTCTCGAGCTGATCGTGGAATCGGCCGTCAATGATTCCAACGCAGACGGGGCCGCCGTCCTGATGAAAACCGAACACGGAACCATAGTGGTCGGGAAAGCAGCCGGGATCTTTCCCTTCCCTATGGATACAGAGCTGCCGGAAGAGGTGGTTAAAGCCGCCTGCCAGAACGAGAACGGCGACCCGGAGGCGGTTTTGTCCCTCGAGGGAGTATTCTCCAGGCTGAAGCCTCTATATATACGGGATGTCGAGCACTGGGAGGGAACTTCAACGTTCAATCCAGAGCTTGAAGTGGGATCTCTGCTGGCCATACCCCTGGTCGTCTCGCAGCGGCTGCTCGGGGTGCTTTGCATCCTCACCTACGGTCCGGACGGTGCACTGACCGACCTCGACTATACCAATTTCAGCACCTTCGGCGACTACGCCGCCCTTATCCTGGACAATTTCTTCAAATACAAGGAGCTGCTGGAGAGAAGGGAGGCGGAATATAAGGCGCTCCAATCACAGATCCAGCCGCACTTCCTTTACAACCTGCTCAACAGCCTGATCGGTCTGAACCGTATGGGAGACCGCAAGTCCCTGGAGAAGGCGATATTTGCCCTCAAAGGCATGCTGCGATATACCCTGGAGCAGAATGACTGGACAACCGTAACCGAAGAGCTGCAGTTCATCAAGAAATACTGCGAGCTCCAGCAGATCCGTTTCCAGGAACGGCTGGCAGTCGAGATCCACTGTGACGAAGAGGCCGGTTCCTGCCGCCTCCCGAAGCTTATCCTGCAGCCCCTGGTGGAAAACGCCATCATTCACGGTATCGAGCCGCTGGGCAGTCCGGGAAAACTGCAGATCGCGGCCCGACGAATCCGAAGAAACGGCTCCATGAAGCTGAGAATTTCCATTACTGACAATGGCGTGGGATTCAGGACCGAGATTGAAACGGAGGGCAGGCACATAGGGCTGGCGAATGTGAAGGAGAGGTTGTTGATTGCCTACGCCCAAGCCTCGCTGGAGATCGAGAGCCGCCCAGGGAGAGGGGCGTGTGTTGCCATGGAGATCGTAGAGCAAGACGGGCGACTGTGATGGTCATCCTGATAGCCGACGACGAGAAGCTGGTTCGTTACTCTCTAAAAAGCATGCTCGAAGAAATCGAGGGACCGGCTCGCTCGATCCAGCTGGCCAGAGACGGTCCGGAGATGATCGAGAAGGTGTGCAGCACGCATCCGGACCTGGCCTTTGTTGACATCAAGATGCCGAGGCTCAATGGCTTGGAGGCCATAGCGAGGGCCAGATCCCTTTCGCCGCATACGAGGTGGATCATCCTTACCAGCTACTCCTCTTTCGATTTCGCCAAGCGGGCCATCGAGTTGGGCGCGGAGGACTACCTTTTAAAACCGGTCAGCCCGGAGGAGCTCTCACAGGTTGTGCGGAGAATCTGGCGAACCAACAAGCAGGACTTTCTTCGCTTGAATCACGAGTTCGAAGCTCATCTTAACGCCCTGTTTCACAATACGCTTTCGATCGACCACGACGCGGAGGCGTTCATCTCCAACGCCGTTTTCGCGGGCGCCCTGCTGGTCTTTGACAGCCAGCTCGGCGAAAAAGAGCTGCTCTCCCGACAGCTCGGCGCCTGCGATCTCATTCGTAAGAAACTGATCGCTGCAGTAAGCAAGACCACCCGCCTGGCCCTCTGCACTCTGCCCGAAGGACAGCTTGCGCTAGTCGGCGCCTGGCAGCAGGGAACAGGCGCAGCGGAGTCTGAGCAGTCCATCTACAGCCTGTTCCGCAAGATACCCGCCCTGGTCGGAACGAACGCACCCGGAGGCGTCCGAATGACCCAGCTACTCGGCGAAACATGTGGAAGCTACAACGAGCTGCTCGAGCAACTTTACCTTCTGAACGAGCTGGCTCCGCTGCGTGTTGTTCAAGGGATCGGAAGTCAGATCCCGTTGAGCTCCCTGCGTGACGGACAGGGACAACCACGACGGCTGAGCTTTTGCCGCAGCCTCGCCAGCTTGAGCGAAGCCTTTCGGCACGGAACCTACCTGGAATTCTTGAGGCTCAGTGATGAAGTCGAGATAGCCTGGCGGGATTGGTGTCCGGCTGCCGAACCTCCGGCTCGACGGCGGATACTCCGCTTTCTCGAAGTTGCCCTGAGCTTCAGGCCGTCACGGGGTCTGAATGGCGGGGACTGGCACCGCGAGCTGAGAAGCCACGGAGAGCGTTTTCTGTCGCACAGGGGTAGAGAAGGCCCCGGAAACCTGGCCGAGCAGGCAATGCAGTTCGTCGCGGACAACTACATGCGCAACATCGGAATCGCCCAGATCGCCTTCGATCTGGGCGTTACACCGAACTACCTGAGTCATGTCTTCCACAAGCATACCGGCACGCCCTTCGTCAAGTATATAACCCGCCTGCGCATGCTCAAAGCCAGGGAGCTGCTCGGCGATCCCTCTAGCCGGGTTCAGCAGGTCGCCCGCCGGGTCGGCTATCTCAGCACCCGTCATTTCAGCAAGCTGTTCAAACAGTACTTTGAAGTGAGTCCCTCCGCGTTTCTGACCAAAGCAGACCGAAAAACGTCCTGAATCGTAGAAATACAAACCACGATCGTAGATTTACAGCGCATGGCTGCCGGTGTCGCACGTGCTATCATGTAAAGGCAAAAATCTATCCATAAGGAGGACCTTTATGAAGAGAATCATCTCGCTGAGCTTCCTCGTCATGCTGCTGGCGGCAGGGATGCTGTTTGCCGGGGGACAGGCGGAAGCCAAGACGGAGGGAGTTCGAATCGCCATGGTGGTAAAGAACCTGGGCAACTCCTTCTTCGAGGCCTGCCGTGACGGAGGTCTGGAGGCGATAGACGATCTGGGGGCCGATATCGAATTGATCTACCAGGGACCCAGCACACCTACCGCCGAAGGTCAGATCGAGATCATCGATTCCCTGATCGCTCAGAAGGTGGATGCCATCGCCATCTCGGCGAACGATGTGGATGCCCTGGTACCCATCTCCAAGAAAGCCATGAAAGCCGGTATCAAGGTCATATCCTTCGACTCCGGTGTCGCTCCGGAGGGACGCATCCTGCATCTGGCACCCTCGGGGGACGAGTTCATAGGCCGAAGCCAGGTCCGAATGCTGGCCGAGCTTATCGACTTCAAAGGCGAGATCGCCATCCTGAGCGCTTCTTCCCAGGCCACCAACCAGAACGCCTGGATCGAATGGATGAAAAAGGAGCTGGAGAAGGCGGACTACAAAGACATGAAGCTGGTAGCGACCGTATATGGGGACGACCTTTCCGACAAGAGCTACCGGGAAGCCATGGGTCTGTTCAAGTCCTATCCCAACCTGCGGGGAATCATTGCTCCCACCACCGTGGGGATCGCCGCCGCGGGAAAAGCCCTGGAAGATGCGGGCCTGGCCGGAAAGATCGAGCTGACCGGTCTGGGACTGCCTTCCGAGATGAAGCAATACATCAAGGACGGCACCTGCCGCAAGATGTCCCTGTGGAATCCCATCGATCTCGGATACTCGGCCACCTATATCTGCTACAAGCTGGTGACCGGTGATGTTGAAGGGAAGAAGGGCGAGGTGATGGACGTCGGCCGTATGGGTAAAATCACCATAGGCGACGGCAACGTGGCCGTCATGAGCGAGCCCTACGTATTCGACAAGGACAATATTGATAAATTCGCGGCGATCTATTAATAATTAAGATCGAATAAAAGACAGTGGACGCGGAGCGAAGCAGGATAGCTGTCCTGCTTCGCTCTTTTACCGAAAAGAGGTGAAGACCTTAAGTGAACTGTATCCTTGAATGCCAGAAGATCAATAAGTATTTTCCAGGCATCAGAGCTCTCGACGAGGTTGATTTTAAAATCCGCGCGGGAGAAGTACACGCCCTGATCGGCGAGAACGGGGCAGGGAAGTCTACCCTGGTGAAGATTATCACCGGCATTCATTCGCCTGACTCGGGAGTTATCCTTCAGGACGGCCAGCCCGTTGAGTTCCGTAATCCCATCGCCTCCCAGGCGGCGGGGATCTCCGCCATCCATCAGGAGGCAACGATGTTCCCCGAGCTTTCGGTGACGGAGAACATCTACATGGGCCATCATCTCACCTGGGGCGCAAGCCGGCTGCTGGACTGGAAGGCGATGAAGCTCAAGACCCGCTCCCTCCTGGAGAAGCTGGAGCTGGAGATCAATCCGGAGACGAAAGTCAAGGATTTGAGCGTGGCCCAACGCCACATGGTGGAGATTGTGAAGGCTCTTTCCCTGGAAGCCCGCATCGTCATTATGGACGAGCCCACCTCCGCCCTCTCATTGAGAGAGGAGGAGGACCTGTACAAGATCATCCGGCAGCTCAAGGCCGATGGACAGGCGATCGTTTTCATTTCCCACAAGTTTGAAGACATCTACGAAATTGCCGACTATTTCACGGTGCTGCGGGACGGACGCTACATAGGTGAGGGGAAGGTGGCGGAAACCGCGATGGACACGATCGTCCAGATGATGGTAGGCCGCAGCCTCAGCCAGATGTACCCAAAGCTCAGCGTCCAGACCGGCGAGATCGTGCTCGACGTCCAGGGGCTTTCCAAGACAGGGATCTTCAAGGATGTGTCCTTCGAGCTGCGAAAAGGGGAGATATTGGGTTTTTTCGGTCTGGTCGGCGCCGGGCGATCGGAGGTCATGCAGTCGATCTTCGGAATGGAGACATACGACGAGGGTACTATTACGATAAACAACCGGGCGGTGCGGATCGCCAGTCCCTCCCAGGCCATGGATCACGGCATTGCCTACGTCCCGGAAGACCGCCAGCTCCAGGGAACGATCCTGGATATGAATATTCGGGAGAACGTCACCTTGCCCGTTGTGGATCGGCTCAGCCGTTACTCCTTCCTCGATGTCCAGAAAGAGCGGGAGTTGACCGACGAGTTCGGCGGGCGTATGGAGATCAAAGCCTCGAGCTGGGAGCAGGCCGTGAACAGCCTGTCCGGCGGAAACCAGCAGAAGGTGGTGCTGGCCAAGTGGTTGGCTACCCGTCCGGAGATCCTGGTCATGGACGAGCCGACCAAAGGCATCGACGTAGCCACCAAGGCACGCGTCCACGAGTTCATCTCGCAGTTAGCCGAGGCAGGGTTGGCCATCATTCTCATCTCTTCCGAGCTTCCGGAAATCCTGGGTATGGCGGACAGAATCGTGGTTATGCACGAAGGGAAGGTCACTGCCCGCCTGGAACGGGAGGAAGCCAGCTCGGAGAAGCTGATCAAGGCGGCCATGGGCAACCACCTGCTGTCGTAGAGGAACTGGTATCATGCAAGAGCTACTGAGGCGTAGAGAGTTCAGCCTCTTCATCCTGCTGCTGTTGCTCCTACTGGCTGTGAGGCTGCGGGCGCCCAATTTCTTCCAGCCCGGGAATCTGTACGACATCCTGAACGATACTTCGATCCTGATCATGGTGGCGATCGGACAGATGATGGTAATCATCACCGGGGGGATAGACCTTTCGGTGGCCTCCGGCATCGCCCTGTCGGGCATGAGTGTGGGGATGCTGAACCAGTACTATCCCAACATACCCATCCTGGTAGTGGTGTTGATCTCTCTGGCCATTGGATTTGTTCTAGGCTCTTTCAACGGCGTTCTGGTTTCCCTGGCCGGGATACCGCCGATTATCACCACCCTGGGTACCATGAGCATCTACAGGGGGTTCGTGTTCGTGCTCAGCAAGGGGGAGTGGGTCAGCGCTCATGAGATGACCGAAGGGTTTCGGGAGTTGCCTAGAGGAACGCCGTTGGGGATGACTAATCTCCTGCTCTCCGCCGTGCTGGTTGTGCTGGTCTTTGCCGTGTTCCTGAATCTGAGCCGTACCGGGAGGGAGATCTACGGAGCCGGAGGAAACAAAACCGCCGCCCAATACGTAGGTATAAATCTTAAAAAGATCAACTACCTGGTGTTTACCTTGAGTGGCATCATCGTAGGCCTATCGGGCCTGCTCTGGGTAGCTCGCTATGCCTCGGCTCAGAATGAAACGGCTTACGGTTTCGAACTGCAGACCATAGCTGCCTGCGTGATTGGCGGAGTCAGCATAATGGGCGGCACCGGAACGCTCCTGGGCGTGGTTCTGGGCGCCCTCTTCCTTGGTACTGTCAACAACGCATTGACTGTCATCAACTTGTCCCCGTTCTACCAGATGGGCATCCAGGGATTTGTCATAATTGTAGCGATTGTGGCCAATACCCTCGTCGACAGGCGCAACCGGCTGGCCATGCTGCAGCAGAGAAAGCTCTGATGAGACGCGAACCGAAGGCGTGGCTTGCCAATTTGCTGATGAAATGGGAAGTCATCCTCTTTCTGATCTTCCTGGCCGTCATAGCAGTCAATGCAAATCTCTCGCCCTATTTCCTCGACCTGTTCAACATTCTGGATACTACCTTCAACTTCATGGAGAAGGCTCTGGTGGCACTGCCGATGATCTTCGTGATCATCTGCGGGGACATCGACATTTCGGTGGCCGGGATCATTGCCCTTTCCTCACTGTTCATGGGTATGGCTTCGGTATCCGGCGCGGGAACCGGGGTTGTCGTTTTAGTTGGTCTGGGCTCGGGGATGGCCGCCGGGGCTCTGAATGGGTTCCTCATAACCCGCTTCGGGATTCCCGCGATCGCCGTGACCATCGGCAGTATGTCCCTGTTTCGGGGCATTGCCTACGCCGTCTTGGGCGATCAGGCCTATACGCAATACCCGGATTCCTTCGCCTTTTTCGGCCAGGGCTACGTGGGCAACACAATTATCCCTTTTCAGCTTGTTCTGTTTCTCTTCCTGGCGCTCGTATTCGGGCTGCTTCTACACAGGACTACTTTCGGGCGCAAGGTCTACGCCATAGGAAACAACGCCACCAGCGCCCGTTTCTCCGGGGTTCCGGTCAATCGCATCCGCTGGATCGTTTTCTCTCTCTCCGGGCTGATGTCCGGCCTGGCGGCGGTGCTGCTAACCTCCCGGATCGGAAGCACCCGGCCCAATATCGCCAGTGGTTGGGAGCTGGAGATCATAACCACGGTCGTTCTGGGCGGAGTGGCCATATCCGGAGGCAAGGGGAACATCTTTGGGGTGATCATCGGGATTTTCCTGATCGGGTTCCTCAAATTCGGTATGGGACTGATCAACGTACCCGGAAAAGTGATGAACATCGTCGTCGGCTTCCTGCTGATTGTTGCCATCATGCTGCCGGGATACGTACATTCGATTCGAAGCAGAATCCTCTTGAAACGGCAGCAGGCAGGCGCCGCCTGAATCGCACCTTTCCCACCCGCATCCCTCTCTTTCGATTCTTGGCCGCCCGTTTGGGCTTCAACATCGCCATGTATGTTCTCAATAAAAACCCGAGAAAAGTTCGCCGTCGACTTGACATCCGCGAGAAAAAGTATTAAAGTATCTGCATCAATACTTAATTAAATATTTGATTGTGTAGCTACGCAATGGTTGATTCGAAAAACCTGGCGCGTATCTTCAAGGTTCTTTCTGTGGACACGCGGGTTCATATCGTCGAGCTTCTCAAGCAACGACCCCTCTGCGTGAACGCCCTGGCGTGTGCCCTGGGAGTGACTCCGGCGGCTGTCTCGCAGCATCTACGGGTGCTACGAGACGCCCGCGTAGTAGAATCCCACAAGGACGGGTATTTCGTCCACTACCGGGTCAATGAGTCGACATTGGTGGAGTGGAACAAGGCGGCCAAGGATTTGTTGGAGAGGAGGTGACATAAGGAGGGCTTTTTTTAACTCTATAGCTAAGTAATTGCGCAAAAGCTTAATTTATTTAACGGAGGTTAATATGAAAGAGACAAACACCTTCTGCCAGAGACCGGAGAATTTGAAGAGCAGCCCGCAGGACTGCTCGCCCGAGCAGATCAAGAGCTGCCACGGGGTGGATGGAGATCATGAGTGCCTGATGAAGCAGGAAGAGCTGATTCTGGCTGAGATGCAGGAGAATCTAGGTTTCCTGCCGGGTCCCCTGGTGGTAATGTCGAAAAGGCCGGGAGTGCTCAGCAAGTTCATGGACTACGGTAAGCAGCTATTCGAGGGCGGCCCACTGACCGATCGGGAGCGGTTCCTGATTGCGCTATCTGCCGCCGCGGCCCTCAAGTCGCCGAATTGCATCCGGGCTCAATCCCGAAGGGCGCAGAACGCCGGCGCCACCGCCACCGAGGTGCTGCAAACCCTTTTGATCGCAGGTATGATTTCCAACACCTCGATGCTGCACGTTGCCTACCAGGCGGCCGACATCTTCAATGCCGGTGGGGAGCAGGCCGATGGAGAGCAGGCCAGAGGACAGAAGGCCGACATCTTCGACGCCGGTGGAGAGCGGGACTGAAACAATGGCTGCAGAGAGTGGACGTGGAAAGAGATCCGGGGAGGCCGTCGAGACGGCCATGGAGGTCAGCGAACTCCGCAAGCGATTCGGTGAGGTTACCGCGCTGGCCGGCATTTCGTTCACCGTCGGCCGCGGCGAGCTTTTTGGCTTTCTCGGGCCTAACGGCGCGGGAAAGACCACTACGATCAACATCCTGGCTGGACTGGCGCGGCCCGACGCCGGAACAGTCCGCATTGGGGGCATTGACTGCACCGGCAGCCCCAAGGCGGCCCAGCACCTTATCGGGGTGGTACCGGACGAGAGCAACCTCTACCCGGAGCTGAGCGGCTTCGATAATCTGTGTTTCTGCGCAGCCCTATACGGCCTGGGAGCGGCGGAACGCCGCCTGCGGGCCCGCGAGCTTCTGCAGCGCTTCGCCCTCTCCCAGGCGGCGAGACGTAGGTTCGGGAGTTATTCCAAGGGCATGAAGCGTAAGCTCACCATTGCGGCCGGGATCATTCACCGGCCGCAGGTTTTATTCCTGGACGAGCCTACTACGGGCATCGACGTGGCCAGCGCCAGGCAGATCCGCCAACTGATTGTAGATCTGCATGGAGCCGGGACGACCGTTTTTCTCACTACTCACTACATCGAGGAGGCCGAGCGGCTCTGCGAGCGCATCGCCTTTATCGTCTCCGGCGGCATCGTGAGGATCGACACGGTAGCCGCACTGATGCAGCCGATCCAGGACAGGCACGCCATTCTGCTGATTGTTCAGCGTACTCCGTCAGGCTTGGGTGAAAGTCTTGCCGCAAGATTTCCGCACATCAACTTCAGGACAGGCGTCCGCGGCGAGCTTCGGGCCGAATCGGCGCAGCCTATCCAGGTCGGTCCTTTGGCCGCTTTTCTGGGCGGGCAGGGGATCGAAGTATTCGAAGCCCGAAGGATTCGACCCTCCCTGGAGGATATCTTCGTCCGGGTTACGGGAATCGAGGCAGAAGCCATGAAAAAGGATAAGGAAAAGGCGGGAGGTGCGGTATGAAACGGCGTATCGCTTTCTGGAACATCCTGCTCAAGGACCTGAGGGCCTACTATCTCAAGCCTCCCAACATAAGCTGGGGATTGATCTTTCCGCTTGCCTGGACGGCCATGTTTTTCATCAAGTCCGGAAGCGGCCTGGAAAGCATCGGGTCCGTGCTCCCCGGCGTAGTGGCTGTGTCTGTACTCTTCGGCACCACCTCGATGTTGGCCGTGACGGTCACCTTCGAGAAGAAAAACCGGTCGTTTGAGCGCCTGCTGCTGGCTCCAATCCCATTGAGACTATTGATGCTTGCCAAGACCGGTGGTGCTATTCTGTTCGGCGTCGTGAATGCGTTCGTACCGGTTGCCCTGGCCGCTTTGGTCGTCGATTTGTCCCGGGTAGCCTGGGGCGTCTTTTTTCTCGCTGTCACGATGATCGCCGTGGCTTGTGCTTTCTTGGGGCTCTTTATTGCGGTTGCGGTCAGCGAGGTATTCGAGGCTCAGACCTTCTCCAATTTTCTGCGATTTCCGATGATATTCCTGTGTGGATTGTTTCTCCCCGTGAAGCAATTGCCCGTCTTCCTACGACCTCTCTCGTATGCGCTGCCTTTGACTTACGGTGTGGACGTTGTGCGCGGATCCATCCAGGCCGGAAACACCATGCCGTACGCCCTCGATCTGGGAGTACTGGCCGCCTTCTGCGTTGCTTTGTTTGCCTTGAGCCTCAGGAATGTCAAGCGGAAATGGATTCTCTGACCGCTGTCTCCTGCTGTCGGATCGGGTTTGCACCGGGATTAATATTGTGCTTCCGGTATTCAGCCCCCGGGGACCCGGACGCTCTGGGACAAGATCTCGCAAGCCAGGGCCAACTCCCGGTTATACACGCCGCCGCCCAGGTCGTCGAGAATCGAGCGGGCTTGGACTATCTGCTCCATGGCTTTCTCCACGATATCCACCGGCTCCTGGATCAGAGCGTCCCGGTCATTATGATCGTCGAGCAGTTGAAAAGCCAGTCCGAAGGCGAGCCCGAAGCGAGCCAGCTTTTTAGCAATCTCCTCCTCGGCCCCGGCCAGAATGGCGCCGCTCTCGCAGCAGGCCGACATGAGCACGGCCGTTTTGTTCTTCAGGATGTGCAGATAATCGGGAAAGCTCAATGATATCTTGCCGGCGATCACGCGTTGCTCGGCGATCTCGCCCAAACACATGTTGCGGGTGGTATCGCAAAAAAGCCGGTAGATGGCCAGGTGGCGGTTCCATTGGGGCAGCCTCAAATCGGTGATCAGGGAAAATGATTGGGCGTACAGGACGTCTCCCACCAGCACCGCAGTGTGGTTTCCGTGCAGCCTGTGCAGGGCGATCTCGCCTCTGCGAAGCTGCTCGTCATCGATGATGTCGTCATGGATCAGGGAGGCGGAGTGGATCAGCTCCACCGCCGTGGCCAGCTTGATGAGCGAAGAATCGAAGTCGACCGCAGCGCGCCCGACCATTCCTGCCGAAAGCAGCACAAGAGCGGGCCGCAGCATCTTGCCCGGCTTTTCCAACAGGTGGCGTACGGCCCGATCCAGGTGTTCGCCCTGGCAGCCGTCCTGACGCCAGCTCTCCACGATCAGGTCGGCCTGGATCCTGATTTCCTTCTCCACGCGTTCCAGGTGCCCGGAAATCGACCTGAATACATCCTTACCGGTCATAATTTATGCTCCACCTTTTTAGGCTGCCTGAGCTCGAGGGAATCGGTGCCAAGCGGCAGGGTAAAAAAGAACCGGGTTCCCTTGTTCTCCTCGCTCTCCACTCCGATCCGGCCGCCGTGCAGCTCCACAATCTCCTTCGCGATAGCCAAACCAAGACCCGTCCCGCTCTCCATGAACGCTTTGGCATTGGAGGCCCGGTAGAAATCTTCGAATATATGGGGAAGGCTGTGCGCAGAGATACCGATTCCGGTGTCGGCGACACTTACCTCCACGGTGCCTTTTTTTTCGCCGGCGGCAACCGTGATGGTAACCTTCCCGGCTTCACCGGTGTAGCGTACCGCGTTACCGAGCAGGTTGTCTATCAGTTGCTCGATAGATGTCCGGTTGGCGTACAGGATCGGCCTGCCGCACCGACTGTTCAAGGTGAAGCTGAGCGCTTTCTCCTCTATTTGCTCCCGCAACAACCCGGCCTGCTTCTCAATCAGCTCCAGCAGATCCACCCGCTCCCTCCGGATTTCCCCCTCGGCGCGCATGCGGGAAACGTCGAGAAGGTCGCGAACGAAACGCAGCAAGCTCTGGCTGCGGACCGCGGCCCGCTGAATCAACTCCTGTGTCTTTTCACCCAACCCACCGGTGAAGCCGTCGAGGACAGTTTTCAGGCAGCTCTCGATGGCCGCAAGGGAGGACTGGATATCGTGGGACACGGTCATAACGTATCTTGATTTCAGCCGGTCCTGCTCGGCCAGAAGATCGTTCGAGACCTCCAGCTCCCGTTCCCGCTGGCGCAGCTTGTTGACAATAGTCGTGGTCAGGTACACGGCGATGTATAATGTGGAAGAGAAGGCCAGGAAACGTCCCAGGAAGACCGTGCCCGTAAACTCCGGCTGCTCGGTCACCGCTCCGGACAGCGAATAGTGGGGCAGCGCTCCGAAGTTCTCGCCTGCCATCACCAGGCCGAACAGCAGGACGGCAAACGTGGCCTGAAGATAGGCGGAGCGATTGGTCAGCAGGATGCTGGACATGATCATGTGGAAAATGTAGTAGAAAGAGAACGGGTTTTCCAAGCCGCCGGAGTAATGGATCAGGTAGGTAAGCAGGCTCAGATCGAGTAAAACCTGGACGTTGGCCAGCCGGTGGGCTCGGTCGATCCAGGCGGGCGAATCGATTGCCGTCTGCAGGCGGCGGTTGATCAGGTAGCAAATACCGTTGTACAGGATCAGAAGGGCGTTTCCCAGGTACAGGGGCAGAAGAGGCAGCGGTACGTGAAGAACAAACCTCGCCCCGCTGATCGCGAGGGCGAGCCCGGCGGCGGCCAACCAGCGCAGAGTAATGAACCAGCGGATCTTGCCCTTCAGATCCTGCTTCAGGATGGCCGCCGCCTGCATGCTCACGCCTCAAGCCCCCCCTTTTTTATTACCACGCCGTCTCAGCCGGCTTCCTCGATGGTGATCGTCTGGGTCGGACAGACGTAGGCGCAGGAACCGCAGCCGATACAGCTCTCGGCTACCTTCTCGAAAGGGGAGGTCGCCTTGCGGGCGATTCCCCGATCCTTGAAGCTCAGGGCGTAGCGCTCCGGTATCTGCTGGCAGACCCTTACGCAGAGGCCGCAGAGGATACAGTTGGTATGCTCCCGCTTCGGCGCCCGGTGCAGCAGGTAGCGGCCCACCACGTCCAGACCGGGTCCGTCCGGGCTCACGCCCAGCTCCGCGGCCAGGCTCCGTATCTGCTGCGCGTCGGGGCAGCGGGACAGGAGCAGCTCGATGATGAAGCGGCGCGCGGCCAGCACCCGCTCGGAGCCGGTGGCCACCACCAGGCCGTCGGCGGCAGGGGAGGAGCAGGCGGGAACGAGCCGGCTGCGGTCCGGGGCCGCCTGGGAGGATGCCTCCACCAGGCAGATGCGGCAGCCCCCGTAAGGGCTGAGGTGCTCGTTGTGGCAAAGCGTGGGAATCCTTATTTTCAGCCTCCGAGCCGCCTCGAGAATCGTCAGCGTTTCGTCGAACTCCAGCTCCCTGCCGTCGATTGTTATCTTCGCCATCATTGTATCCTCACCGCGTTGAAATTGCATACGCTGTAGCACATCCCGCACTTGATGCACAGCTCCTGGTTGATCACGTGGGTCTGCTTGCGCTCGCCGGAAATACAGCTTACCGGGCAGTTGCGGGCGCAGGCGGTGCAGCCCGTGCACTCTTCGGGATCGATCGAATAGGTAATCAGAGCCTTGCAGACCCCGGCCGGGCAGCGCTTGTCCCGGATATGCGCTTCGTATTCCTCCCGGAAGTAGCGAATCGTGGTCAGGACCGGATTGGGGGCGGTGTTTCCCAGGCCGCACAGGGCCGTTTCCTTGATCTGCCTGCCTATCTTCGCCAGCAGCTCGATGTCGCCCTCCTTTCCCCTGCCCTGCGTGATGTCCTCGAGGATGTTGAACATGTGCCAGGTGCCCTCCCGGCAGGGCGTGCACTTGCCGCAGGACTCTTCCTGGGTGAAGTGGATGAAGTAGCGGGCCACCTCGACCATGCAGGTGCCCTCGTCCATGACGATC
>CAYMEK010000012.1:11253-78457 GCA_964389305.1 uncultured Spirochaetaceae bacterium | reverse complement strand
ATTTCATCTTCGGCTCCCACCGCAGCCACGGGGAGATCCTGGCCAAGTGCTTCTCGTCGGTTCACCGGCTGGAGGAGAAGCGCCTCCTGGAGGTCATGCACAGCTACCTGGACGGCAGGCCGCTGTCCATCGTGGAGAAAGGCGGAGGCGGCGCCGGCGGCGTCAAAGAGCTGGCCATCGACTACGTTCTGTATGGGGTGCTGGCGGAAATTTTCGGTCGCGAGACGGGCTTCAACCGCGGCCTGGGCGGGTCGATGCACGCCTTCTTCGCCCCCTTCGGCAGTATGCCCAACAACGCCATCGTCGGCGGGTCCGCCGACATCGCCGTAGGATCGGCCCTGTTCAAAAGGATCAACCGCAAGCCCGGCATCGTCATAGCCAATATAGGTGACGCCTCCTCGGCCTGCGGTCCGGTGTGGGAAGCGATCGTATTCTCGGCCATGGAGCAGTATCGCAGCCTCTGGCCTCGAGAGATCGGCGGCGCTCCTCCGATCCTGTTCAATTTCTTCAACAACTTCTACGGTATGGGAGGACAACCGGAAGGGGAGACCATGGGCTTCAAGCAACTGGCTCGCCTCGGCGCCGGAGTGAATCCGGAGGCCATGCACGCCGAGCGGGTGGACGGCTATAACCCCTTGGCCGTGGCCGACGCCGTCGAGCGCAAGAAAAAAATACTCCTGGCCGGTAAGGGGCCGGTTTTGCTGGACGTAATCACCTACCGAATCGCCGGCCACTCCCCTTCAGACGCTTCGGCCTACCGCACCCGTGAAGAGATCGCCCTCTGGGAGCAGGAGGATTGCCTGTCCGGCTTCGGCTCCTACCTGGTGGAAAACGGGCACGCCACCGCCGAGCAGCTCGAAGAGTTGAAGGAGGAGGCCGCGCGGCGTATCAGCCGGGTGTTGGAGCTTGCCTCCTCCCTGGAGATCTCCCCGCGCCTGCGCACCGAGGATAGGGATCCCATCGGGAGCCTGATGTTCAGCAATACGAAGATCGAGAAGCTCGAGAACCGCGAGCCGGAGGTGCTGATTCCCTACGAGGAGAACCCCCGCATCCAGGCCAACCGGCGTAAGAGCCGCTGCGGCCTCGACAGCGAGGGAAAGTCCCTGCCCAAAGCCAGGGTCATCTCCTTGAGAGACGCCCTGTTCGAAGCGCTGCTGCACCGCTTCTGCACCGATCCCACCATGGTGGCCTTCGGCGAGGAGAACCGGGACTGGGGCGGCGCCTTCGCCGTGTACCGCGGCCTGACCGAGGCGCTTCCCTATCACCGGCTGTTCAACACCCCGATCTCCGAGGGTGCAATAGTCGGGGCGGCCGCCGGCTACGCGTTGAGCGGAGGCCGGGCCGTGCCCGAGCTGATGTACTGCGATTTCATGGGCCGGGCGGGGGACGAGCTGTTCAATCAGCTCGCCAAGTGGCAGTCGATGAGCGCCGGGGTGTTGAAGATGCCAGTGGTCTTGCGGGTCTCGGTGGGCAGCAAGTACGGGGCTCAGCACTCACAGGACTGGACCTCCATCGCGGCGCATATACCGGGACTGAAGGTGTACTTCCCGGCAACGCCGTACGATGCCAAGGGCATGCTAAACCTGGCCCTGGCCGGCAGCGACCCGGTGGTGTTTTTCGAGAGTCAGAGGATCTACGACATCGGCGAGCTGTTTGAGGAGGGAGGGGTTCCGGAGAGTTACTACGAAGTGCCGGAAGGCGAGCCGGCGATCCGGCGGAGAGGCGGAGACCTGACCATCGTAACCATCGGCGCCACCCTCTACCGGGCGGCGGAGGCAGCAGAGATGCTCCAGAAAAGGTACGGGGTGTCGGCGGAGCTGATCGACGCCCGCTTCATCAATCCCCTGAACTACGACACGATTATCGACTCGGTGCGCAAGACCGGAAAGGTGCTGTTGAGCTCGGATGCTTGCGAGCGGGGCAGCTTCCTCAACACCATGGCCGCCCAGATCACGCAGCTCGCTTTCGATGCGCTGGACGGTCCTCCCGTGGTCGTAGGCAGCCGCAACTGGATCACTCCGGCAGCCGAGATGGAGGAGAGCTTCTTCCCCCAGGCCGCCTGGATCGTAGACGCCGTGCATGCGCGCCTGCTTCCACTCCCGGGTCACCGGCCGGCCACCGACCAGTCCCTGGAGGAGATGCGGCGCCGCAATCGCCTGGGGGTGTAGTGATGAGCAGCCTGCGGGCTCGCACCGAGCCGGGCGGGCAAGCGTACCGACCAGGAGTGAATAAGGGCGGAAAAAATCCTTGCGTTCGGCCACACTCTAGATCAAACTTAACAATGGTTGGTGCTGACTGCAGGCGGAAACCGGAGGTGATCCGGATTAAATAAAAACCGTTTCTTTACAAGGAGGTTACTATGACCCGCATCAACCGCACCGTCCCGGCAGTGCTCGTTTTTCTTGTAGCTGCCGGGCTTCTTTTTGCCGGCGGCCAAGAGGAAGCAGCGCCTGCCCAGTTCGAGTTCTGGACTACGGAGACCCAGTCGGAACGGGTAAGCACGATCCAGCTTCTGGTGGATACCTTTCAGGCTCTGAATCCACAGCTTCAGATCACGGTGGTTCCGGTAGACGAGAACGACATACCCAAGCAAGTGGCTGCTTCCTCGGCGGCCGGCACGCTGCCGGCTCTGGCCGAGTTCGGATCGGAGCTGGCCATCGATTTCGGATCCGAAGGGTTGCTGGACATGGAGCTCACCACGGACATCATCAAGGCGATCGGCAAGAGCAAGTACTACGCCGGCACCCTGAAGCTGCTGGAAAGCCCCAGCCGGGGTCTGTACTACGCACTTCCCTATCACGGCTGGGTCCAGGGCATCTGGTATCGCAGCGACTGGTTCAAAGACGCAGGGTTGAAGGCTCCCGATAATTGGGAGGCGATCGAGAAAGCGGCCAAGCACTTTTACCAGCCGGGCAAGAACCAGTACGGCATCCTGGTGGGCACCAAGGCGGAGGTATACAGCGAGCAGTGTTTCACCCAGATCGCCATCTCCAACAAAGCCAGGCTGTTCGACAAAGACGGAAATCTGGTCTTCAACTCCCCGGCCATGAAAGAAGCGATCGAGTACTACGCGAATCTGGCCCAATACAATCCTCCCGGACCGCAGACCTGGAGGGCTCGAGATTACTACCTGCAGGGCAAGATGGCCATGTTCTTCTACTCCACCTATATCATGGACGACCTGGCCCTCCAGGAGGCGGCCGCCGGTTCTCTCACGAGTAAGAACTTCCCGGAGCTTACAGGTGCCGCCTTCGATCCCGACCTGGCCAGCAAGACCGGGTTCGCCTCCAAGATCAGGCACAAGCAGCCCTCCTCCTACGGTGTGATCGTGGCGCTGGCCCTGTTCAACCAGAAGGATGAAGCCAAATCCCAGGGTGCTCGCAGGTTCGTGGACTTTCTCTATGAAGAGGACAACTACGTCACCTTCCTGCACATGGCGCCGGGCGGGATGAACCCCGTGCTCAAGGCGATCGCCACCAGCGATAAGTTCATGGACGATCCCAGCGGCCTGTTCGCCCGCTACGGCAAGGAGAAGATGGGGGAGATCATCTCCGGCCTGGAGTCGATCCAGCGCTTCGGGATTGTCGAGGGCAATCTGATCGAGGCCTACGGCACGATCTTCTCCCAGCAGATCATTCCCCAGATGATCTACAAGATCACCCAGGAGAAAATGGACGTCGCCAAGGCGATGGACTGGGCGGAAGGGGAGATGAGAAAGGCAATGCAGTGATTTGAAGTAAAACGGGAGGGGCTCATCGTCCCCTCCCGACACTTTTCCAAGTGAGGTCGCCTTGACTGCCAAAAGCTATTCCCTACAGAAGCAGGAAGCCCGCTTCGGCAGAGGGCTGATCCTGCCGGCCGTGATCGTTATCGGCGGCTTGATTATCTATCCCCTGTTCTACAACTTTTACCTTAGCTTCTTCGAGGTCCATCTGCAGGGCGCCAACGTGTTTCTCGGGCTGAAGAATTACACCTACGTTCTCAGTGACCTCAGCTTCTGGCAGTCGGTGCTTACAACGTTTATCTACGTTGTTGGCACCACGGTCGGGACAACCCTGGTGGGACTGCTGGTGGCTCTGGTAATGAACCGGGAGTTTCCGCTGAGGGGACTGGTAAGAAGCCTGGTTCTGCTGCCCTACGTGGCACCGGTGATCTCGGTGGTTTTCGCCTGGCAGTTCATCTTTGACCCGGTCAACGGGATCTTCATGCATTGGACCGTGGAGGTGCTGCATATCTTCGACACGCGCTTCAACCTGATCGGGAATCCGAGGACTGCCGTATTGGTAGCCATCGCGTTCAACATTTGGAAAAATTTCCCTTTTGCCTATCTCATGATCCTATCCAAGCTGCAGTCCATCAACACCACCTATTACGAGGCAGCCGAGATCGACGGCGCCTCATCGTGGCAGAAGTTCCGTTTCGTCACCATACCCGAGCTATCCTTCGTAATCGGAGCCATCGTTATCTTGAGGGTAATTTGGAACTTCAACAAATTCGAAGAGATCTATCTGCTTACGGAGAACGTAAAGGTGCTTTCCGTATACACCTACTTCAAGGCTTTCACCGGCGCCATGGAACAGGGCCAGGGGGCGGCACTGGCCCTGATCCAGTTCCTGCTTCTTCTCGGATTCATCCTCGTATACGTGAAGAGGGTGCTCAAATGGTAGTGCGGAAAAAAAACTTTCTCCGCAGCGTCGGGTTTGTACTGGCCGTGCTGGTCATTGTTTTGTTTTCCATTTTTCCCTTCATCCAGATGCTGTCCACTTCGCTGAAGTATCAGTTCGACTGGGGAAATCCTTCCCTCATACCACGTAGAATCAACCTGGAATCCTACAAGGAGCTTTTGAATATCGGGCAGCAGAAAAAGGAGGTTCCGGAATCCGTAAAACGGGTCCTGGACAACCCCCGGCTCTCCGACCGGCAGAGAAGGCAGATTCTGAACAAGTATCGGGCGACCTCCCAGGTTTTTCCCTTCCTGCGTTATTTCCGCAATTCCATGGTGCTGTCGCTGTCGGCCGCATTATTTTCTCTGGCAATTGCGGTTCTCGGCGCCTATTCCTTCAGCAGGGTACGCTACCGGGGCAGGGGGATGATCCAGCGGGGAGTGCTCTTCGTCTACATGTTCGGCGGGATTCTGATCCTCATTCCTCTGTACCAGTTGGCGGTGAAATCCGGCCTGGCCGCCACGCCTACGGGGACCTTCGTGACCATGATCATCATCTATATGGTCCAAACCCTGCCCGTTTCGCTGTATATGCTGGGTAACTATTTCCGTACTATCCCGCCGGCTATCGAAGAAGCCGCGCTGATCGCCGGCTGCGGCCGTTTCGAAACGATCTGGCGCATCATCGTACCGTTGTCGCTGCCCGCCCTGGCCACGGTGTTCATCTATTCCTTCATGATCGCCTGGAACGAGTACCTCTACGCCTCGGTTTTTTTGAAATCTTACCTGGGACTGTACACCCTGCCCATCGGGCTGAAATCCCTGTTCGTATCCAAGAACGCAATTTGGGACCGTATCATGTCCGCCTCCATGCTGACCTCCGTGCCGGTAGTGGTCCTATTCATGTTTATACAGAAAAACCTGGTACGCGGGCTGACCGCCGGGGGAGTCAAGGAATAACGTGAGCCATCCGCAAGAATCCCGCCCGCCGGGCATCACGATCACCATCCCGACCTACTGGTCCCGACCCAGTGGTAATGAGGATCGTCCAGAGGACGCGATCTTCGACCATCCGACCCCCCTCGATCGGCCGGGTACGCTGGGCCGCTGCCTGGAGAGCCTGGCTCGCCTGTCCTCTATGGCGTTCAGGGTCTTGATTATTACGGCGCCGGCGAACGAATCGCTCGCAGAAGCCGTACAGGACAGGGTGGAGGATATCATCGCCCCGTTCCGCCGTTATTTCCCTGTCGGGCAATTCGGGCCCCGGGAGCTTGGAGAGGTACGGCGTCTGCTGGAAATCAGGGGGCTGGACCCGAAAGCGGTCGGTCTCGCCGCCTACGCAGAAGTCCGTAACTGCCAGATTCTGGGCGCAGTATTGTTGGATAGCGAGGTCATCGTGGGGATCGATGATGACGAGGTGGTGCCGCCGGGCTACCTGGGCCGGGCGCTCGAGTCGCTGGAGCTGGCGCAGGAATTAGAGGCAGGCGGCGTCGCCGGGATTTACCTCGATGCCGACGGAGACTACAGACTGAGGATCGACAACGAGGATGCCCGCTCTCAGAATATATTCGTGCGCAAGGCTGTGTTGATCAATGAGCAGTTCGAACGCTGTTTCGCCCGTCCGGGGCGCCTGGTGGACACACCGTTGGCCCTGGGAGGAAACATGGTATTCTCCAGGATCTTGTTCCGCAGCGTGGCCTTCGATCCCGGCATTACCCGCGGTGAAGATATTGATTACCTGATGAACTCCAGGCTCCTGGGGTACCGCTGGCTGCTCGACAAGGAGCTGGCTATCACCCACCTCCCGCCGAAACGCACCGCAGGGGATCCTCTGAGCACAACTCCGTATGCAAAGCTGCAGCAGGACGTGCTTCGCTTCATCTATCAAAGGGAGAAGCTGCGCGTGGCCCGGGAGCAGGTAGATCTCGGGACCCTCGATCCGGACCTCTTCGAGGTATACCCCGGCGCTTTCCTCCGGGAGGACCTGGAAGCGCAGGCTCTCGAAGCCCTGCGGGAGCTACGGCCGCACGGCCAGGAGGAACGTTTTTTCGCCTCCCCCGAGGAGCTTCTCCGTCAGGCCGTGGAACGCGCCGATCGGGCTCATCTCTACTTTGCCTTCAATGAGTATTGGAGGCGGGTGCTGCAGGCCGTGGAATCCGAAGATTCTCTCAAGGATATGCTGCAAAGCACGCCCTGATTTTTTTGCTAAAATCCGTTCTTAAAGCATGGCTGTCCCTTGACATTCAGGGGAGACCGTGTAATATATCAGATATCTCAAATTTAAGGAGGTTTGCATGAAAACCTGGTCACGAGTGATGGTGGGGGCGGCTGTCATTCTATGCTTTCTATCGTTACCACTGATGGCCGGCGGGCAGAAGGAAGCCGGCGGGGCGGTAGCGGGAAAGCAGTACGTGCTGAAGTTCAACCATGTCTTGAACCAGAACGACCCCTTCCACAAGGCTTTTGTGAAGTGGTCGGAAGCGGTGGCCGAGCGCAGCGGGGGCAATCTCAAAGTCGAGGTGTTTCACAGCGCCCAGCTCGGCGTTGAAGAGGACATCATTGAGCAAATCCGGATGGGAGCCAATGTCGGCCAAAACACCGATTCCGCGCGTATGGGCAACTACATCCCCGGGATCGCGGTAATGAACGGGCCGTATTTCGCGGACAGCCTGGATGAGGTTCAGAAATTAACCGAAGCTCCAACCATCCAGAAGTGGCTCAAAGAGCTGGAAGACGACTACGGGATCAAGGTGCTGTCGTTCAACTGGGTGCAGGGCTTCCGCAATTTCCTCACCAACAAGCCTGTTTACAGCCCAGATGACCTGAAAGGACTGCGCATCCGCGCGCCAGGAGCGCCGATCTGGATGGAGTCCGTTCGGTCCCTGGGACCGACCCCGGTTGCCCTGGCCTTCAGCGAGCTTTACTCCGGGATTCAATCGAAAACGGTCGACGGCGCGGGGAATGTGAACGTAAATACTTACAACGGCAAGCTGTACGAAGTAGCCGACTACCTGATCGAGACCAAGCACATCCTGCTGATCAACTTCGAGGTAGTCAGCTCCAAGTGGTTCAACTCTCTGCCCGCGGAGTACCAGAAGATCCTCCAGGAGGAATGCGACAAGGCGGGACGCGAGGTATCGCGCGAAGTGGAGCAGTATTCCGAAGAGGCCAAGGATAAGCTCAAAGCGGTGGGTATGACCATCATTCCCTATTCCGAGATCGATATACCGGCTTTCAAGGCTGCGGGGATCGATGCGTATAAAAAGCTGGGGATCTACGACGACTACAAACAGGTCCAAAAAGAAATAGGCAAAATGTAGCGCATTGCATTCTTGAAACAATGGCGTGAAGAAAAGGGGCGTGCTGTTGCGTTCTCTTAACAGCAGCCCCTTTATACTCTCCCGATAAATACGTAGAATCAGCGAGGAATGTGAGGCGAGCATGAAAAAAAATTGGGAGCTGTTTTATAAAATCGAGGAGTATACGGCGGCCTTCCTTCTCCTGGGCGCAACGCTGGTGATCTTTTTTGCAGCCATTTTTCGCAGTTTCGATCGCCCGCTCAACTGGTCTTTGGATATCGGGCTGTTTCTGTTTGCCTGGAGTGTTTTCCTGAGCGCAGACGTGGCGATGCGCAAGGGAAACCTGGTCAATGTCGATTTTGTAATTGCGCGGTTTTCCAAGTCCGTTCAAAGAATCGTCGGCCTGGTGGTGTACCTGATCATCCTGGTGTTTATGGCCACCCTGGTGGTTTTGGGTGTTTACCTGAGCTATGTCACCCGGGCCCGGGCTTTTCAGGGCATCCCTCAATTCAGCTATACCTGGGTTACCTTGAGTGTTCCCGTTGCCGGCACCCTCCTGATCATCACCTGCGTGCGTATGATCAAGGGATTTCTGGAAAAGCGGGAAAACGTTCTCCCTACTCCCCCGGAGGAGGAGGGAGAGACTCTGTAGGGCAGGGTTCACATTCCATGAATACTTGAGCTTGCGAAACAGTAGGAGATGCAAAGATGTTGCTGGTTACGATTCTGTTTCTGATTTTTCTGGTTGCGGGTATGCCAGTGGCCTTTGCCATCGGAATTGCAGGGATTGCTTTTTTCCTGCAGCATCCCGAGCTGCCCTTCTCGATGACCGTTCAATTGCCTATCTCGCAGACCCAGAATTCCCCCTTGCTGGCCGTTCCGCTGTTTATCTTCGCGGGCAACCTGATGAACAGCGCGGGAATCACCGAGCGTCTCATCCGTCTTTCCACACTGCTGACGGGACACGTCCGGGGAGGGCTGGCGCAGGTAAGCGTGGTTCTCAGCACGCTGATGGGAGGAGTCTCCGGATCGGCGACCGCCGATGCGGCGATGGAAGCGCGACTACTCGGCATCGGTATGGTCAAAAAGGGATATTCGAAAGGCTATACGGCCAGCGTCATTGGCTTCACCTCCCTTATTACCGCCACGATTCCGCCGGGCGTGGGCATCATCATCTACGGAACGACAGGAGACGTATCGATCGGGCAGTTGTTCATGGCCGGCCTGGTGGTCGGGCTGATCATGATGATTTTGCTCATGACAACGGTAGCCATAACCGCCAGAGTCCGCGGGTATGTACCCGAACGGAAAAAGAAGGCGTCCTTTAAGGAGATCGTCGCTTCGCTGGGGGAAACAATCTGGGCGCTGGTCTTTCCGATTCTGCTTCTCGTGGGCTTGAGGTTCGGGCTTTTCACGCCGTCGGAAGTCGGATCCTTCGCCTGCGTCTACGGCATCTTTGTCGGGGTTTTCATATACAAGGAGCTCACCTGGAAGAAATTCCTGGAAACCTTGCGCACCACCGTTGGTGACGTGGGCGCGGTGATGTTCATTATCGCCCTGTCGGGGCTGTTCCGTTACGGGATCCCCTTCGAGCACGTACCGGAGGCGCTTACCTCCCTGATCACCGGCATCTCCACGAACGTGTACGTAGTTCTCCTGATTGTCATTGTATTCCTGGTTTTGGCCGGCATGTTCATCGAAGGATCGGTGTGCATCCTGCTCTTTACGCCGATCCTCCTGCCCATGGTGATGACCCTGGGAGTCGATCCGGTACACTTCGGCCTCATCATGTGCACTACCATCACCATGGGTCTTCTCACTCCGCCGGTGGGAATATCTATGTACGCGGTATGCACCATCCTGGAGTGCTCGACAACCGCGTATTTACGGGAAATGGCGCCTTTCCTTATTACTATAGTAATCGAGCTGGCCTTCCTGGTTTTTTTCCCGGAGGTCGTGCTTTTTCTGCCGAGGCTGCTTTTTGGCTAGCTTCCGGAGAACAGAAGGTGAAATCAACGGGCAGATGCGTGGATTCACATGCCTGGGTAGACTTTGAGAAACGTACGGCTCTGCCAAGGAGTTCCTGATTGTGAGGTTGAAAGATAAGGTAGCGCTGGTGACGGGAGCCGCCCGCGGCATCGGAAAGGCGATCGCCGTTCGGCTTGCCCAGGAAGGGGTGAACGTGGGGCTCATGGATCTGCAGGAAACCCAGCCGTTCGCAAAAAAGATGGAGGCGGCCGGCTACACGACCATTCCCCTTTCCATCGATATCACGCACTACGAGTCGGTAACGCAAGCCGTGGATGCCATAGTTCGGAAATACGGTAGAATAGACATCCTGGTCAACAACGCCGGAATCATAGTACGAGGTACGATGCTGGAGCTGAGCCACGAAGACTGGCAGCGGGTGATGAACGTAAACGTCAACGGAACTTTCAACTGCTGCAAGGCGGTAATCCCCCAGATGGTCAAGCAGTCCTACGGAAGGATCGTCAACATTACTTCGATCGCCGGGAAAATGGGGGATATCACCGCGGCTCCCGCCTATGGCGCGTCAAAAGGCGCCATAAACACGTTCACGAAATCGCTGGCAAGAGAGCTTGCCGGCTACAATATAACTGTCAACGCGATTGCACCGCATGCGATCGAGACGGACATGAGCGCGGAATGGTCGGACGAAAAACGCCGCAAGATCGTCGATTCCATTCCTCTGAAACGGCTGGGAAAGCCCGAAGAGGTTGCCGCAGCGGTAGTTTTTCTCATTAGTGAAGAAGCATCATTCATTACCGGTGAAATCCTGGACATGAACGGTGGATACCTGATGGACTGAACAGGTGCCTGGTAGAGCTCCGGAAATAGTATACCCCCGGCTTAGCGAACGCATATACGAGTATCTATGCGACCGGATCATCGAGGGAAACATCAGGTATGGCGAAAGGATCAGCATCAAGTCCCTGTCCGAGAGGCTGAAGGTCAGCACTATGCCCGTGAGGGACGCCCTAAAGATGCTCGAGAACGAGGGCGTTGTGCAGATCAATCCGAGAAGCAACTGCATCTTCAAGGTGCCCACGAGGAAATCCATCCTCGATGCCTTTGACATGCGGGAAATGCTCGAGCTGCAGGCGATGGAAACGATCTACCCCACGATCACCGGAGAAGAGCTGGCCCTACTGGAGCGAACCGTCAAGACCATGAGCAACACCCTGCAAGGTGCTCTAACGCCCGCCGCCATCCGGCGCTACATCGCCTTGGACCGAACGTTCCATATGGATTTATGCGCGCTGTCGAAAAACGAATACCTGATGAAGTTCTACAGGGAGGTCAATCTTCACCTGAGCATGACCTCCACCTATAGGATCGGAGCGGATCCGAACGTATCGGGCACGTATGCGGACCACAAACAGATGGTCGAGCTGCTCAAGGATTGCTCGCCTAAGACGCTGGATGTGCTCAAGGGACATCTGGAGCGCAGCAGAGAAGAAATCATCAACGGCACCGTATTTCAGAGCCTGGACTGATCCTGCCGGCCGCAGGAAGGGAAAGACGCGGCAAGCAGGGGACAGCGGCCAGCAGGCAGGCCGGCGGCCCCGCTGGACACTGCACCGCCTGCGCGGCTATTCTTTTGCCCTATGCTTAAGTCCGCCGTGGCCGGATCGCAACAGCTAACCTGCAGGCGCATCTTCCGGTTCTGGGTACCTCTGGCCGCCATGTGGTTGATGATGGCCCTGGAGCAGCCGCTCATTGCCGCTTTCATTGCCCACCTGCCGGATCCCGAGGTCAACTTGGCCGCCTACGGAGTGGTGTTCTCCATCGCCGTACTTATCGAGAGTCCGATCATCATGCTGCTCACGGCCGGGACAGCCCTTCCCAAGGGCGGGCTGTCTTACCGCCGCCTGCTGCGCTTCGCTCATCTGCTCATCGCCGGTCTGACCGCTCTGCACCTGTTGGTGGGCCTGACGCCGCTCTTCGACCTGATCATCCGCCGAGTGATTCGAGCGCCCGTAGAAGTCATCGAGCACAGTCGCGGTGCGTTCCTGCTGATGACGCCCTGGACCGCCGCCGTTGGCTATCGGCGACTGTGGCAGGGTGTGCTGATCCGCTTTCACAGAACCGGGGTTGTACCGGTCACCATCGCCGTCCGGCTGGTTGTGGCTGCGATCATGCTGGCGGCCGGGTTCCTGCTGCAGCGACTGGCCGGCGTGCATGTGGGCGCCGCCGCTCTCAGCGCAGGAGTGATAGCCGCCGCTTTGGCCGCTTTCCTCTTTGCCCGGCCGGTGGTGAGAAAGAACCTCCAAGAGCCGTGGCAGGAAGAAGAGCCTCTGTCCTGGCGCGAGTTGATAGGATTCTACGTGCCTCTCGGAATGACCTCGATCATCCTTCTCGCCGCCCGTCCGCTGCTGACCCTGGCTTTGACCCGGCTGCCCGACCCACTCGACTCGCTGGCGGTTTGGCCCGTCCTGCTCAGCGTGGTCTTTCTCGGACGTTCGATTGCGGTATCCTATCAGGAGACCGTCGTTGCGCTGCTCAAAGACCGTTGCAGTCTGAGGATGCTGAGGCGCTTCGCCTATATCCTGGCCGCCGGACTGCTGGCTGTCTTTTTCGTATTTTCGGGGACACCGGCGGCGCGGATATGGTTTAGGGAGGTTGCCGGCTTGTCCGCCAGATTGGCCGGAGTCGTGCGTCTTCCCATGGCTGTGCTCGCCCTGCTGCCCGCCATCAGCGCCCTGATCTCCTGGCAAAGGGGAATCCTGGTCGCGGTGCGGCGCACTCCGGCCATCACCCGCTCGGTGGTGCTGAATCTGTCGGTTCTGGGCACGGCTCTGATAGTCCTTGGCTCCACCCTGAAGGCGGCCGGCACGTTGATAGTCGCTATTGCCTACGTCGTATCCGTCACCGCCGAATGGCTGTACGTCACCTATTCCGGTAACCGGGCGCGGCGGCTCTACGAAAGCCGGGATGTATTCCTCTTTAAAATGCTGTAATCTATATGTAATGAATAGGATGAGGCCGGTGTCGAAGAGCTTTCTGTACGAAAAGCTCCGATACGTATTGATGATGTTGGCTGCCGTCGCGCTACTTGGAGGCTGCAAGTCCGTGCAGGACCTGACCGAAGCGATTCGCAAGCCCGACCTGCGTATCACCGGAGTCGATCTGGAAGCCCTCTCTTTCACCGGGGTGCGATTGCGCTTCGATGTGGAGATCGCGAACCCGAATCCGATCGGTATAGAGCTTTCGGGCTTCGACTACGAGCTGCAGATCGAGGATGAGCCCTTCGTCATGGGAGAGGTCGATCAGAAAGTAAGGCTGGCGGCCCGGGGAAGATCCACCGTTCCCTTTCCGGTGGAGATTGTCTTCGAAGAGCTGCTGAAATCGGTACGGGAGGTGGCGGAACAGGAAGAGGCGGACTACCGCCTGGAAGCCGGTTTTTTCTTCGATCTTCCGGTCCTCGGCAGGATACGCGTACCGGTGAGCACCAGCGGGTCGGTGCCGGTCGTCCGACGGCCGGGATTGAAGTTGGCAGCACTCCGCCTGGAGGCGATTACCCCGGCGGGAGCGCAACTTATGCTCGAGCTGGAGTTGCAGAATCCCAATCGCTTTGCCGTATTCCTGGAGTCCCTGAATTACCGCTTGCGAGTGGGCGGCAGGGATTGGGTCACCGGAATGAGGCAGGAGGCGGCCCGGGTGCCCGAAAACGGGAAGACTCGCCTGGCGATTCCAATCAACCTCGATTTCGCCGCTTTGGGAGGATCGGTATATCAGATGATCGTGGGCGGTGAAAGCCTGCGCTACGAGCTGCAGGCTACAGTGGTCGCGGGCACTTCTCTCGCTGTATTAAAACGTGCGACACTTCCGTTTCAGCTCTCCGGGGAGCTGCGAATCCAGCACTGATAGAGTACGACCTCAATTGCTGTAATAATATCGAATCCGTGTTGACAGAATATTGTAATATACTATAATTTTGTATAGTATATTATGTCTGTTTTTGGGCTCGAGACAATCAAAGGCGTACATCATCATACCGCTGGTGTTGCACCCGGAGCTCCAGTTTTTTCCGGGCTGGTTCGAGCAGCCAATCTCGATTCGCAAACAGCTCCCATAATCGTAAACGACGGCTGGAGCCTGCCGAACCTGCGGGGGCGCTTGATCGAGCTCTCGGCTCTGGAAGCTTCAGCCTCTCTCACTCTCACCTGCACCCTGATCCTCGAAGCCCAAAGAATCCCAACTTTGGTTACCTGGATTTATATCGGAAGGGATTCTTTTTTCCCCCCCGATATGGCGGCCAATGGAGTGGAACTTTCCGATCTAACCGTGGTACGGGTTCCCGATGCAGCTTCTGCGGGTAGAGCTGCGGACTGGCTTCTGCGCAGCCGGGCCTTCGGCCTGCTGGTGGCCGACCTGGGGCGGGATTTGCGTTTCCCGGCACCGCTGCAGGCGCGTCTGGCTCAACTTTGCCGCCGCCAAGGAGCGGTTCTAGTTTTCTTGACTGTGAAGCCTGACGGGGCTCCCTCTTTAGGCTCTTTAGTTTCTCTACATGCCCGAGCGTTCCGACAGCGTATAGCGCCCGGCCTGTTTCGCTGTTCCCTAAGTATCATCAAGGACAAGCGTAGAGCACCCGGCTGGAAGCATACGGAGGAGGTTTGTGGACCGCCTGGCCTGTGTTAACGTAAGAAATCTGGATCTTCAACTGCTGCTGAACGATCATCCCGAATGGCGGAACCTCCCCGCTGCAGTGGTCTCCAGGAACAGCCCTTACGGCACCATCCTGACGATAAACGGCGCAGCCGGGGAGGCAGGGGTCAAGCCCGGGCTTCGCTATGCCGCAGGTCTTTCCTTCACACCCGAGCTGCAGGCCGGCACGGTTTCGAGACGAAAGATCGAAGCGGGAGTAGAAATGATAGTCCGCTGCCTGAAGGGCTTCAGTCCTCAGGTGGAGGCGATTGACACGGAGCCCGGTCTTTTTCTGCTCGATGCCGGAGGACTCATTCCATTGTTTGCTTCCTACAAGCAGTGGAGCCGAGAGGTCCGCCGTCGGCTCAAGGAACAGGGCTTCGAGGCGGTGGTCGCCGTGGGTTTCAGCCGCTTCGGCTGTTATGCAGCAGCCAAGTCAGCCGGAACAGACATCCGCTTTGATCATCCAGAACAGGAGCGCGAAGCAGCCCTGAAGGCAGCGATCGGCGTACTTAACCTGAAACCACGCGTGTCCGAGCGGTTGGAGATGCTCGGTATCCGCACGGTTGGCGCTTTTCTCAGACTTCCCGCTGGTGGCATCGGCAATCGTTTCGGCCAGGAAACGGAGCGGACCTTTTACTTCGCCTCCGGAGCCCTCAACCTCCCTCTGCAGCCAACGGAAGTCGAGGAGGAACCGGAATGCTTTCAAATACTCCCTGCCGCCGAGAATTCCAGCCTGCGTATCCTCGGCTACCTGGAACGCTGCCTTGGCCCCTTGCTGGACGATATACGATCCAGGCATCGTCTGGTTCGTCGGCTGGAGATTGCTTTGACTCTCGATCAAAGAGAGCTGTCTTTGGAGCCGATCATGCCGGCCGCCCCGACTTCGGATTCCAGGCTTCTTCTCGATCTCGTTTCCCTGCGCCTGGAGAGGCTTCAGCTGCCCGCGGAGGTGGTGGCGCTGCGCCTGTCCGCCTTGACCGTATCCGAAGGAAGCTCGCAAACCGAGCTCTTTCCTTCTGCCTCTCCTCTGGCGTTGCAAGAAGCTGAGCGAACATTCGCCAGGCTGCGCGCGGTGTTCGGAAACGATGCTGTGCGGCGAGCCCAGTTGGAGGACGATCACCTTCCCGAGCACAGCTATATATGGGAAAAGCTAGAGCGCTTGGAGCTTGATGCAGGCGGGCGCGTGGAGAGGGAGGAGAGGGGGCAGAAGCTGGAGAAGGGACCGAGCCCGGCAGCAGGCGGGCGCCGGCTGGTACGGAGGATCCTGGAGGAGCCTGTGGAGATTACCGTAAGGGGCTCCGGGCCTGCAGCAACGGGCTGCCGCCCGGACAAGCACACGGACAACAGCCCGGACAACCATCGAGGCCCGGCCGGTTCGACTCTGCAGGCTGCACTTGGATTCGACAGGCTCTGGGGGCCGTACTCCATTTCCAGCCGCTGGTGGTCTCGGGAGCGCAGCCGGGAGTATTACTACGTAGAGGATAGATTCGGAAGCCTTCTCTGGCTGTACTTCGACACAGTCCGGCGCCAATGGCTAAAGTCCGGGTCGGTAGAGTAGGAGAGAGAGCGGATAAGAAAATGTCCAGCTATGTTCCTCTCTGGTGCAAGAGCAATTACTCCTTTCTGGAGGGAGCGAGCCGTCCGGAGGAACTGGTGCAGAGAGCCAAGCTATTCGACCTGCCGGCGATTTCCATCACCGATCGTGACGGCCTGTACGGGATCGTTCGAGCTCACCTGGAAGCGAAGAATCTGGGGATCAAGCTCATCGTTGGCTCCCAGCTCACCCTGGGCGTCCGGGGTACCGGTTCCCTGGTGCTTCTGGCCCAGAGCCGCTGCGGCTACGCCAATCTCTGTAGCCTCATCAGCGCCGGCAGGCTGCGCAGCCCCAAGGGCAGCAGCCGGATTAGCTGGGAGGAGGTCTGCGAGCATGCCGGAGGGTTAATCGCCCTTTGGACCGGCGTTCGGAAGGCAGATCGAAGGCAGATGGAGAGAGGAGCGAGCCTGGAAGGCAAACAGATTCTACTTCGTATGATAGACGCCTTCGGGGACCGGCTCTACCTGATGCTTCCCCGTCACCGCCGGGCCGAGGAAAAGGCTCAGGAGATGCGGCTGCAGTGGTACGCCTCGTACTACGGCCTGCCGCTGGTGGCCGCTGCGGAGGTGCTGTATCACGATGTTTCCCGCAGGCAGCTTCAGGATGTCCTGACCTGTATCGCCTGCAACTGCACCCTCGATGAAGCCGGGATCCGGCTGCGTCCGAACGCCGAGCACGACCTGAAGAGCCCGCGGGAGTTTTACGAGCTTTACCGAGATCTGGTCCGGGAGGAACCGGGAATTATAGCCCGCAGCCTGGAGATCGCCGAGCGCTGTACCTTCTCTCTGGATGAGATCCGGTACCGTTATCCGTCGGAAGACCTGCCCGACGGACACACGTCCAGTCAATGGTTGCGGCACCTCACCTTCCAGGGGGCCAGCCACCGCTATGGGGGCGCGATCCCCGCCGGGGTGCGCCGGCAACTGGAGAAAGAGCTGGCCTTGATCGAGGAGCTCGACTACTGCGGTTACTTTCTCACCATGCGGGAGCTCGTGGAGTTCTGCCGGCGGGAGGGCATCCTCTGCCAGGGGAGGGGATCGGCGGCCAACTCGGCGGTCTGCTACTGCCTGGGCATTACCGCCGTAGATCCGGTGCGCATGGAGCTGCTCTTCGAGCGCTTCATCTCCCGGGAGCGGAACGAGCCGCCCGATATCGATCTGGACATAGAGCACCACCGCCGGGAGGAGGTAATCCAGCACGTCTACGCCAAGTACGGACGGGAGAGGGCTTCCATGGTGGCAAACTTCATCCGCTACAGGCCGCGCTCCGCCGTACGCGACGTAGGCAGGGCTCTGGGGCTTCCCGCCGTCACGCTGGACAGGGTAGCCAGGCTTTTGCCCCATTACGGGCGCGAGCTGCGCGCCGAGCTGGAGCGAACGGATTTTGATCTGTCGAATCCGCTTCACGAGCAGCTCGCCCGGCTGGGTGAGCAGATCCTCGATTTTCCCCGCCACCTCTCCATCCATCCCGGGGGCTTCCTGCTGGGAAGCGAGCCGGTTACCAGCTTCGTACCCGTGGAGAATGCCACCATGCCGGGGCGCACAGTGATCCAATGGGACAAACGCGATGTAGAGGATATGAACCTCTTTAAAGTAGATCTACTCGGACTGGGTGCGTTGACCCACTTGGATTATTGCTTCAGGCTGCTGAAAACCTACCGTGGCATTGAGCTGAACATGACCGATATTCCCGGCAATGATCCGCAGGTGTTCGCTCTGCTCGGAAGGGCGGATACGGTGGGAGTGTTTCAGATCGAAAGCCGGGCCCAAATGGCTATGCTGCCCCGGCTCAGGCCCCGCAGCTACTACGATCTGGTTGTCGAGATCAGCATTGTTCGTCCCGGTCCCATCGTGGGAGGAATGGTTCATCCCTACCTGCGGCGCCGCAGGGGGGAGGAGCCTGTGGCGTACCCCCATCCTTCTCTTATTCCTGTGCTCAGGAAAACACTAGGCGTACCTCTGTTTCAGGAACAGGTGATGAGGCTGGCCATGGAAGCGGCGGATTACTCGCCGGGGGAAGCGGATCAGCTGCGCAGAGACATGGCGGCCTGGCGCATATCCGGCCGAATGGAGCGGCATCGTGACAAGCTTATAAGCCGGATGATCGCCAATGGCATATCCCGGGAGTTCGCCGAGCGGGTTTACCAGCAGATCCTGGGCTTCGGTGAATACGGCTTCCCTGAAAGTCATGCGGCCAGCTTCGCTCTGATAGCTTATTCCACAGCCTGGATGAAGTACCACTATCCGGCGGAGTTCACCTGCGCCCTGTTGAACGCCTGGCCGATGGGTTTTTACGCTCCCTCTACGATCGTGGAGGATGCTCGACATCACAGTGTAGAGGTACGGCCTGTAGATATCATTGACAGTGACTGGCAGTGTACCCTGGAGCGGCTGGAGGCGCCGGTGGGTGATACAGACCGTGGTCAGGAACCGGGCAGCGGGCGGAAGGGCGATTCACAGCACTGCGGCAGGCAGCGGTTCGCTGTACGCATGGGTCTGCGCTTCGTAAAGGAGCTGGGCGAGGCGGACTGGAAACGAATCAGGGAAGTGCGGCGATCCTGGAAACCGAAGGACACTTCCGCAGCGGCTTTCGACTGCCGGGCACACCTGCGGGATTTCGTCGAGCAAACCGGGATCGACGAGGATGCTCTGGCCGCGCTGGCTGAAAGCGGGGCTCTTCGTTGCTTCGGGGTAGAGCGCAGGCAGGCTCTATGGGACATCTGCGGAGCAGGCCGGCGGGTGAAAGGCGGTCCGGGTCGCAAAATAACGGCTGGAGGCCTGGCCGGTAAAAGCCGGACCGTTTCAGCGGCACGAACAGAACGATCGGGCGGAACGGCCGGTCAGCTCGGGCTCTTCCTTGAGGAGCAGGAGCCGCTTCCATCGTTCTCCTCCCTTACGCAGATCGAGTCCATCGGCTGGGACTACCTCAGTACGGGGCACAGTGTCCAGGGACATCCTTTGGAGCCTTTCAGGGAGGAGCTGGCCGGCCAGCGGCTGCCGGACGCCCGGGAGCTGGCCGGAAAAAGGGACGGCAGCCGCATCTCTTACGCCGGCCTGGTCATCTGTCGGCAGCGCCCGCTAACCGCAGGGGGCGTGGTATTCATGACCCTGGAGGATGAGAGCGGATTCGTAAACCTGGTGGTCTGGTCGGCCACCTTCGAAAAATACAGGAAATTGATTCTGACCAGTTCCCTGCTGGGTGTTTCGGGAACCCTCCAGTCCAGGGACGGAGTAGTGCACCTCATCGTCGAGTCCTGCTGGAAACCAAGACTTTCCCGTCTTCCGGCCTCCAAGAACAGCCGGGATTTTCACTGATGTCTGAAGCTGGGACGGGATTCCGGGCTGTACCTGCCGCTTTCTAAGAAGGCTGGAAAACTCTCTTGACCGCCGACCCTTACGTGCTATATTTAGGGCGCCGTGCCCGGACTCAGATCGCAACCTGCGCCGACCAGGATTCCCTCCAAGTTAAACCTTCTCGTCCTGATTACTCTCCTGCTGAGCATCGCCTCTGTAATCGTCGAGCAAGCGGACTTGCAGACCCGTTTTACCGGCGTTTTCACCAACATCCTCGACTTCACGGTCTTGATCCTTTTTACGGTGGAGGCGGCCATCGATTTCGTCAGGTCGAAAGACAAGCGTCATTTCCTGCGGAACAATCTCTTCGAAGTGCTTTTCCTCCTCTTCTTCACCGCCCTGTTCGCTTACAACAAGTACCTGCTGTTCTCCAGGGACCGGGCGCTATACGGCAACCTGCCCGGAAAGATCATCATCGTACGCAACATCTTCGTGCTGCTCAAGGTTTTCGGCCGCATCCGCCGGCTCAGCGCCTTCCTTCGCAGCCTGACCGCTCATCCCGCGCGCACCGTGATGCTCAGCTTCCTGCTGGTAATCGTCACCGGCACGGTTCTCCTGATGCTGCCTTTCACCACGCCAGACGGCGCCGGGCTGGGCTTCGTGGACTCCCTGTTCACCTCCACCTCGGCGGTCTGCGTAACCGGTTTGATCGTTGTTGATACGGCTACGGCCTTCTCGATCTGGGGAAAGATCATCATCCTGGTGTTGATCCAGATAGGCGGCCTGGGAATCATGATCCTCAGCTTCTTCATGGCCTTCATTTTGAGGCGCTCCCTGAGCATCGAGGACAAGTTTCTGATCTCCTACATGACCAGCGAAAAAGACATGCGCAACCTGGGCCGCAGCATCACGAGTATCATCTACATTACGTTGATTATAGAGGCCGTGGGGGCGCTCCTGCTGTTTGCCGGCTTCCAGGGCCGGCTCGGTCCGGGCCCGGATACTGCGTTCACCGCGGTTTTTCACGCCATATCCGCCTTCTGCAACGCCGGCTTCTCCCTGTTCTCGGACAACCTGGAGGGTTTCACGTCCAGCACTCTGGTGAACCTGGTCGTGGGCCTGCGCATCATCTGCGGCGGCTTGAGCTTCGTTGTGATCATGGATTTGAAGAGCTGGCTGACCGGGGGAGCTACCAATACCGTGAGAAGGCGCAGCTTCTCGACCAGGACTTTAAGCCTCAATACACGGGTGGTGCTGATCGGATCCGCCATCCTGCTGCTGGCCGGCATGCTTCTGATCTACGCCCTCGAGCACAGGCATTCGCTGGCAGCCCTGGATCTGAAGACTCAGTACCTGGTCGCCTTCTTCCAGTCGGTCACCACCCGCACCGCCGGCTTCAATACCATATCGATCTCCACCCTGCGTACCCCGACCTACCTGGTGATGATGATTTTCATGTTCATCGGCGGAGCATCGGGCTCCACCGCCGGCGGAGTCAAGGTCAACTCGATCGCCCTGGTCCTGGCCTATATAGGCTCCCTGCTGCGGGACAAGCGGGAGGTTACTCTGTTCAATTACTCGCTGGCCAAAGACCTGGTGCTGCGGGCACTCCTCATCTTGCTGTTCGGGTTGGTGAGCGTGCTCGCAGGGCTGCTGATCCTCTCCATAACGGAGAGCGCGCCTTTCATCGATATCTGCTTCGAGACGATCTCGGCCTTCGGAACGGTGGGATTGTCGGCAGGCATCACTTCGACTCTTTCCATAATCGGGAAATATGTTATTATCCTGTTGATGTTTATCGGCCGGATCGGCCCCCTGACCCTGCTGGCTGCTGCCGCTCAACGGGTCAAAAAAGTACAGATCGAGTACCCCTCGGGAGAGATCCTGATCGGGTGAGGAGCGAGTAAGGAGCGTCCGTCATGGCAAAGGAGGAGAAAGTATTCGCGGTCTTCGGTCTGGGCGCCTTCGGCAACGAGGTGTGCCGCGGCCTGATCGAGAAGGGCGGTAAGGTGATCGCGTTCGACAACCAACCGCAGCCCATTGAAAAGATCAAGGACGTGGTTACCCAGGCTATGGTCCTGGATTCCACGGATGAGGACGCCCTGCGCGGAGCTCCGCTGGAAAACGTGGATGTGGCCATCGTGGCCATCGGGGACGACGTGGAGGCCAGCATTCTGACCACGGCGTTGTTGAAAAATATCGGCGTACCCTACGTCATCGCCCGGGCGGTTTCCGACATCCACATGCGGGTGCTGCGCCAGATTGGGGCCAATGAAGTGATCAACCTGGAGATCGAAGAGGGCAGGCGTGTCGCCTCTCGGCTTTTGACAGCGGAGGTGCTGGAAACGATACCGGTAACCGAGGATTACAGCATTGTGGAGCTGTACGTACCCGAGAGCATGGTGGGCAAATCCCTGGAACGGCTGGACCTGAGGGCCGGCTATAAGGTCAACGTCATCGCCATCGAGCGCTTCAAGACCGCGGTGGACGAGGAGGGCAACCCGGTCAAGGAAGAGCGGGTGATCCTGCCAACCAAGGACGACGTGCTGCTGAGCGACGACATCCTTATCGTCGTAGGCAGAAACTCCGATCTGGAGGCGTTCCGGGAAGTTACCTGAAGCGGAAGAGAGACAATAGTGATACTTGTGCAAAGAAAACTGTTCGTTGCGCTGGCTCTCCTTTGCGGCGGGGCGGTTGTTTTTTTCGGCGTGCGGGATTACCTGCTGATCGCAGCCAGCGAAACCCTCACCCGCGGCGAGCTGAAGTTGCGCGCCGAGACCGTGCTTTTCCTGTCTATAGTTGTCACGATTTTGGTTTTGGTTTGTTTCGGCCTGGTCCTTCTGCGCAGCCGCAACATTTCCAGGGAGCTGGATAAGATCGCCGACATAGCCCGTTATGGAAGCTTCTCCTATGAAGAGAGCTTGAGGAGAATCGGACCGTTGGGGGAGAAGATACGCCTGCTGAATCGGGAGCTTACCGAGCTGAACGAGATGAAAACCCTGCGCATCAGCTCCCTGACAGCCATCAACACCTTTCTTCTCAATAATATACGGCTGGCCGTACTGGTTACAGACATCACCGGCAGGGTGAGCGCCGTCAGCCCTCGTTGCCAGGAGAAGCTGAAGAGCGAGGACTCCGAGATCGTGGGCAGACACATCAGCGAGGTACTTCCGGAGCTCGATTTCCAGGGGACGGTCGCCCGGTTGGAAAAGCAGCGGATGTCGACCGAGGCCGGTGAGACCAAGGACTCGCCCACCTTCTACCCGGTATTCAACCGGAACAACGAGCTGGCCAACATCATCTGCGTTCTGGGCAGGGAAGAGGTGGTTACCGAGGTTTCGCGGCACGTGGAGGAGCGCTCCAAGCCGGTCTCCCGGGTCACTGCCCGGGTGCGTAGATACCTGCGTTCCCGCCGCAAACGCGGTAATCCGTGAGGGAACAGCGCACCGTCCATATCATCTCCCATACCCACTGGGACCGTGAATGGTTTCTGAACAGCCCGTACACCAATGAATGGTTGGTGGAGTTCTTCGCTTCACTGTTCGACATGCTGGACAGAGAGCCCGAGTACCGCTTCGTCCTCGACGGGCAGATCCTGATGATAGAGGATTACCTCGACGAAGCACAGAAACGCGGCCTGGACCGGCGCGAGTGCCAGAAGCGGCTTGGCCGCTATATCCGCGCAGGCAGGCTGCTGGCTGGCCCGTACTACCTGCAGCCCGACTGGCAGCTGGTAAGCGGGGAAGCGCTGGTCCGCAATCTGCAGATAGGAATCCGCACGGCACGCTTGCTAGGCGGATGCCTGCAGGTCGGCTGGCTGCTGGACAACTTCGGCCAGATATCCCAGGCCGTCCAAATTCACAGCTCCTTCGGTCTTAAGGGTCTGTTCCTGTGGAGGGGCGTAGAGATGAAACCGGAGGAGGTGCGGTCGGAGTTTCTCTGGGAATCGCCTGACGGCTCCTGTCTTCCGGCTGTATACCTTCTGGACAGCTACCGGAATGCAATGCGGCTTTCCGAATACCCGGATCTTTTCGCCGGGCGTATTCGCAGCGAAGTCGATAAGCTGAAGCCGTTCGCCACCACGTCGAACATTCTGCTGATGAACGGCTACGACCAGGAGATGTCGCCCGACGACATCCTTCCGCACCTCCGCTCGGCCCGGATCCGGGGTCTCACCTTGAAGCAGAGCACACCCGGCGAGTTCCTGGAGGCGGTGGAGAGGGAAGAGCCTGCCAGGCGGCGGCTCAAAGGCTGCCTGTATAGCGGCCGTTTCATCTCCGTGTTTCCCGGTGTGCTGTCCAGCCGGATGTATCTGAAGCAGATGAATCACCGCTGCCAGAGACTTCTCGAAAGCTACGTCGAGCCGCTCTCGGTCTTTTGTTGGGCCTGGGGAGCGGAGCGAGGGGAGGATGATTTCGAGAGTCTCTGGAAGCTACTCTTGCAAAATCACCCCCATGACAGCATGTGCGGAGTGAGCTGCGACGATGTTCATGCGGACATGGAGCGCAGGCTCGAAACGGTTGCCGGGCAGGCGGAGCGGCTAGTCCATAGCCGCATCGAAAAGCTGGCCGCCGCGATCGACACCGCCGGGGGCGAGGGCTGCGAGGAAGCCGTCAGAGGCGGCGCCTTTGTCGTGTTCAACCCCAACCCCTACGCTCGGGATCAGATCGTGACCGTCCAGGGCGGGGCAGAAGAGGATGCAGGCGAAGCGGTGGACGGCAGGGGTATACCCCTGGCTGTGCAAAGGGGAAGCGACGGGAAGCTGCACATACGGCTCCGCGAGATTCCGGGCTGCGGCTATATGACCGTTCGCCTGCTTCGCGATTCGCCGCGGCGTCGACCTCACGGACGGGGCCGTGAGCCTGCGGAGTCCCTGCGCATTGAGGAGAGGCAATACAGGGTGGAGAACGGCTACTTCGCGCTCCGGGTATGCTCCGACGGCTCGCTCCGGGTTTTCGACAAGACAACCGGGGCGACCTACCGGGGGCTGGGAGCAATCGAAGACGCAGGGGATGCGGGGGATACCTACACCTATTCACCTCCTCCTCGCGACGCTTTGGTCTACAGCCGCGGCGGCGTCGCGGAGGTGGATTTTATTGAGCGCGGTCCGCTCGTGTGCATCATGCGTATAAAGATAGAGCTTGCCGTGCCGCAGTCCCTGTCGGCGGACAGGCAGGCAAGAGGATCCGGGCGGATGCTCCTACCTGTCGTGACCTTTCTCAGGGTTGAAGCGGGTTCCCCGCTCATCAGCTTCAGGACCTTGATCAAAAATACGGTCAAGGACCATAGACTGCGCATTTTGTTCCCGTCGGGAATCGAGACTGCCGGATCCTTCGCCGAAACCCAGTTCGATGTGGTGAAGCACTGCGTGCAGCCTCAGCCCTACGACGAAGGCCGAATCGGTGAAGAGCTGAAGCGGGTGCTCATCGGGGCTCGCGAGCCGCAACCGGTGACCACCTTTCCGCAGGGAGCGTTTGTCGATCTGAGCGACGGAAGTAGGGGTGTGGCGGTGCTCAACAAGGGGCTTCCGGAGTACGAGGTGGTCGCCCCGGAGAATACGGTGGCCCTTACTCTGTTCAGGTCGGTCGGCTGGCTGGCCCGAGGGGGCCTGCTAACCAGGACGGGCGACGCAGGTCCCGAGATATTCACCCCTGACGCCCAATGTCTAAGGGAAATGGAGTTCGACTATGCACTTTACTGCCACAGCGGTGACTGGCTGAATGGTCGAGTTCACCGGATGGCCGAGCAGTTCAACTCCGAATGCCTGGTGTTTAGCACCGAAAGCCACACCGGGACGCTGCCGGCCCGGACGGGACTGCTGAGCCTGAGAAGCTCCCCCGATGCAGTCAGGATGACTGCTTTGAAACGAGCCCCGGATGGGCAGGCTCTGGTCTTGCGCTGTTATAACCCGGCGGCCGAGCCTGTCGGGGCGGTCATCGAGACAGGTGCCCGGATCCAGACCGCTTTTTATGCGGATCTGGAGGAGAAGGCGAAGGAGCGGATCGAAATTTCGGGATCGAACAGGATTACCTTCCGGATCGGGGCCAAAAAAATCGTCACGGTCCTGCTAAAACTGGAGGGCCAGGAGCTGCTGCGGGACCTTCCCAGCGATCGTAAGTACGAGGCGCAGTGGCAGAAACCGGCGCCGCAGCAGGTTGATTTCACCTCCTATCCCGCCATGCCTGTGATCGGCCGGGCCGATATCGAGCGGGAAGAGCGACGGAAGAGGGAGCTCGAGCGGCGGCTTCAGCAGGCGCGGAGTCGCACCGCGGCCTTGAAGAAGCGGCGTGAGCCGGCAGCGCCCGGCCTCCCGTCCGGTGACGGCCTGCCGTCTGGTGACAGCCTGCCGTCTGGTGACAGCCTGCCGTCTGGTGAAGGACAGCAAGCCGTCAGCAGACGGGAGCTCGAGCTGCTACGCTCGGATGTCGCCACTCTGGAGCGTCAGGCTCTCGAGAGCGAGCTTTCCCTCTTGATGACCAGGAAGAAATGGAACGAGCTCAATCCCGGTAAAGACAGGATTCCGCCCCTTCAGGAAGAGGAAATACGATCGCTCACCAGGGCAATCGGATTGAAGCTCAACCGGGCCAGGATCAAGAAGCGGACCTACGACTATCTTGCCGAGTACCTGCGCCATGGGTACTCGAACGGGGCACAGCCTGGAGTAAAAAAGTCGAGGGGGAAGTGAGTCCCTTCCCCCCCCGGGAGCTACCGTGTACCGGGAGCCTATTGGACCAGATCCCATTCCTTGGGCCAGTCGGTTTCGGCCTCGAGTTTGGCGATCTGCTCGGCGGCGCCCTTTGGATCTCTGTTTACGCCGATCTGGTCGGCGATGATATCGGTGAGCTTACCCATGAAGGCGGGAGGAGTACCACTCCACATACCGGGACGGTAGTATTTGGCCTCCTTGAAGTGCACGGCTGATTCGTCCCGCTGGTAGGCGGAGAAACCGGCTCCCATCGTGGCATCGGTTCGCGCCGGAATGAATCCCTTGGGCCCGGCGAAGGCGCTTTGCGCCTCGGGGGTCATAATGATCTTGAACCAGTTCCTGGCGTTGGTGGGGTGCTTGGCGCCCTTGGGCAGACAGAATACGTCGAGGCTGACACCGAAAATATCCTGCGCTCCGGGAAGATAAAAAGCGCCGAAATCGGTTCCGTACTTCTTGTCGGCTACAATGAACTCACCGGCTCCACAATCGCCCATGATGCTCATGGCCGCTTCCCCCCTGGCCACACGGCCCATGGCTGCGTCCCAGGTCAGTGCCGCGTGGTCGCTGTTCACGTAGTCGAGCATGCTGTCCAGATACTGCAGGGATTCCAGTAGCTGTGGATCGCTCGAGGAAGTGATTTTTCCGTTGATGAAATCTTCGTAAAATTGGATTCCCTGGGCGGCCGTAAGGGCGCGGAAGATGTAGGTCAAAGGCCAGGAGTTCTTGTCACCCAGGGCGATAGCGTCCATGCCGTTCGCCTTCATTGTGCTGCAGATGTTCATGAACTCCTCGGCGGTTTGTGGTTCGGACAGGCCGTACTTATTGAACAGGCGGATATTGTAAAACACGACGCCTGCCTGTTGCACGCCGCAGGGTACGGCGTAGTAATGCCCGTCAGGCATCTTGCACATGTCCTCTACTACATCGGGGACCGCAGCTCTAACCTCTGAAGTCCATACCTCATCGATGGGCTCCAGCATGTCCGCTTCCCAATAGGGGATCAGTCCGAAGGGATAGCTCTGGAACGAATCCGGGGCTTCCCCGCCGAGGACCAGGGAGTGCATGACCTGGCGCATAGAAGCACCGCCACCCCCGGCCACGGGGCTCTGCAGGACGACGACGTCCGGGTACTTCTCGGCGTAGACGTCAATCAGAGCGTTGATAGCCGCCTTTTCCGATCCCGATGTCCACCAGTGGTAGATTTCCAGAGCATTCGCTCCCTTTTTTTCGGCTTTTCCGCCTGCCCAAACTCCGGCCAGGAGAATCAGGCTGAGAAAGATGCACAGTAGTAAATTTTTTCTGAACATACTTAACCTCCTTAGTGAAACTTTGTAATTACATTATAATAAACTAAGTTTTTTTTGCAAGGGTTTTGAACTGTTTTTTGGCAAAGTTTGTTTGGAATCAGCTGTTTTTATATTTATTTAGGGGTGTTTTAGCTTTTTATAGGGGAAAACCTTGAGAAATTCCGGAAATTCTGTTATAAATGTTAAAGAAGGGTTCAACAAAACTATGATCTTGTAATTACATTATTATAAATAGGGCCTGGAATGGTGTACTAGCCTTCAGTAAGGAAAGAACATGCTCGAAATCGACAAAAAAAGCCCGATGCCTATCTACTACCAGTTAAAGGAAATGATCAAGAAGAAAATCGAGTCGGGTGAGTACAAACCCGGTGACCGCCTGCCAACCGAGCTGGAGCTGTGCCAGCAGTACGATATCAGCCGTACTCCCGTGCGTCAGGCGCTCAACGAGCTGCACTATCAAGGTGTGCTTTTTCGCAAGCCCGGGCTGGGAACCTTCATCAGTGATTTCACCCTTGCTCCTTCCGAGGATCTGATGCGTCTGAAAGTCATGGTCCCGGAGGAGCGTTGGGCCATTACCCTTCAGAAGGCAGTGGAGATCTGGAACGAGCAGAATCCCGACCGGCAGGTCAAGCTGAACCTGCTGCTCGTAGGTCATGACGAGTTTCGCTTCAAGATCGTTTCGGCGGTTGCCAGCGGAAACGCCCCCGATTTCTCCCTGATCGATTCGGTGTGGATGGCCCAGTTTGCCAGGGACCATTTTCTGCTTCCACTCGAAGAAATCGACCCGGATTGGGTAGATAATGACTACAGGAAGGATTTCTTTCCGGTTTTCGTGGAGGGTAGCTGCGTAGGCAGCCACCTGTATACGATATACACCCAGGCGGATATGGCCGTCCTCTGGTATCGCAAAGACTGGTTCAACGCCGAGAGGATCAAGCCCCCCGCGACCTGGGACGAGCTTGCCTGGGTAGCTCAGTACTTCCAACGCGACGAAATCCGGCAGCGCTACGGCCTGGGGCCGCATGCTCTGGCCTTCCCGGCGGGACTAAAGGCGGGTGAGACAACTACCTACCTGTTGCTGCCCTTCCTCTGGTCGGCCGGAGCAGATGTGTTTCAAGACGGAAAAGTCGGTCTGGATAGCGAAGCCGCCCGAAAGGCGGTGGGGTTCCTATGCGATCTGGTACACCGCTACCACGTTGCTCCAACCGAAATCACCGGCTACGACTGGAACAGCGCTCCGAAGATGTTCGCCCGCCGGCAGGTTGCCCTCGCCATCGGGGGTAGCTATGAGAGTGCTTTCATCAAAGAAGTCGCGGGTTGGAGCGACGAGGAGTTTCGTTCTCTCGTGGGCTTCGAGCCCATACCCGCGGGTGTAAACGGACGGCAGATCACTAACGCCGGGGGAATGGGTTATGCGATTTTCAGACAGGCAAAGCTGCCGGAGCTCGCTCTGGAAATATTGAAGATCGCTACGGGTCGGAGCTTGATGAAGGAGTTTTGTTTGTCTACGGATCAGAATCCGACTCGCATGTCCGTGTACGGCGAGCTCGATCCGGAGAAGAGGGAAAAGGACTGGTTCTTGCTGCAGACTTCGAGGATGCTGGATCGTGCCAGGATGAGACCGGTTATTCCGGAATACGCCATGGTATCCCAGCAGCTCCAGGCGATGCTGGAAAATGCGGTTTCCGCGCGAATGTCCGTTGGTGAAGCTGTAAAGAAGGCGGCCGAGATCATCGGGGCGATCACCGGGTGGCCTCAGGCTTGAGACGGTCACCCTGCAGCAATAGCTGATCGCCGAACACCGTTGAAAAGGGAGGAGGAAATTTTGTCTGTTTCACGAAAGAGTGAAAGGCTGCAAACCCTGATCGTTGTTCTGCCAATCCTTTTGCTCATTTTCTTTTTTTTCTACTACTGTGTGGGCTGGAACGTGTTTATCTCTTTCACCGACTGGAAGGGCTTCATCCCTTCCCGTAATCTGGTGGGAATCCGCAACTATCAGAAGCTGTTCACCGATTCGATCTTCTGGATTTCTTTGAAGAACAACCTGCTGCTGATTCTGATATTCGTTCCCGGCGTGGTATTGCTGGGTCTTCTGTTCGCTATACTGCTGGACCAGAAGGTCAAGGCAGAGAATTTTTTTCGTACCGTGTACCTGCTGCCCTTCGCCATGTCTTTTGTCGTTACCGCAACGCTGTGGACCTGGATGTACAGTCCCAAGGAAGGAACGATCAACGTCCTATTGGACAGGCTGGGGCTCGAAGCTCTTGGCAGCGGTTGGATCACCGAGCCGGGAATCGTGATGTACTGCATTATCGCAGCACTCATCTGGCAGTTCGCCGGGTACTCGGTAATCATCTTTCTCGGGGGCATACGCTCGATTCCGGATGCGCAGACCGAAGCGGCCAGGATGGACGGCGCCTCCAGTTTGACCTTGTATACGCGCATCATCATACCACAGCTCAGGGGCTCTTTTCTCACCGCCGTGATCGTGTTCATGTGCTTTGCCCTTAAGGCGTTCGATTTTATCTGGGTGCTGAACAAGGGAGGGCCCGGCTACTCCTCCCACATTCTCGGAGTGGCGATGTACAAGGAGACCTTTGTTCTGGACAAGTATGCCTACGGAGCCGCTTACTCCTCCATAATCTTCCTCCTCAGTGTGGCCATTGTGCTGCCCATCCTGTATCAGATCCACGGAAGGAGAGGCCAGTCATGAGAACGAGCTTGCTCAGACGCATCGTGCTGTACGCCATACTGTCGATCTTCGCCGTCCTGATGCTGCTTCCCCTGTGGAGCGGGGTCGCCACGGCGCTGAAGAGCTCGAAGGAGGTCATCCTCTCCACGCCCGTGGCGCCGCCATTGCGACCGACTCTGGCGCCTTTCGGAGAATCTCTGGACTATATCGGTCGCTCTCTTATAAACAGCCTGGTGTTGGTGGTATCAGGGGTCATGGTATCCTGTTTCTTCGGCTCTCTCCTGGGCTACGTTTTCTCCAAGCGCGGATTCAGGGGCTCAGGTTTGTTGTTTCTTCTGGTCGTCTTTTGCCTGTACGTGCCGCCCCAGGTGCAGCTAATACCCGTGGTGCGGATCGCCTCGATCCTGGGCCTGCATGGAAACCTGGGCGCTCTGGTGTTGCTGTACATGTTGTTCGGAACTCCCATGTGCGCCTTCATCTTTAAAACCCTGTATGACGATATACCGGACAGCTTCATCGAAGCCGCCAAGCTCGACGGAGCCGGTGTCTGGATGATCCATCGTCGTGTAATCCTGCCCGTTTCGGTGATTCCGTTCATCGTGGCTGCACTCCTGCAGGTGACCATTATCTGGAACGATTTCATCTGGGGATTGGTGCTCACCAGCGGCAGGGCCAATCTGCCGGTAACCGTGTCGCTGGCCAATCTCAAGGGTTCGTTTGTCGCGGAATGGAATCTGCAGATGGCGGGGGCTCTCTGGGTCGCCGCCCCGACACTGCTGATATTCATTTTTCTCGGCAAGTATGTCATACGCGGTTATTCCGCGAAGTAGGAGTGGATGTATGAAGAAGATACGATATCTGGTCGCTCCGGTGCTCGCGGCAGCCTGCGCCGGCTTTCTATTTTACTACCTGGCTGAGACATTGCTCGTCTGGAGGCTTGTGCTCTCCGCGCTTTTATTGCTTTCCACCTTCGTCCTGATAGACGGCTTCTTTCGATTCGAATGAGGCGGGTAGTGACGGCGGGGTCGATGCGGAGGCAGCGGCTGGACAGCAGCAATGTTGCTGACAGCAAGACAATTCGAGCGGCAGTCGTCCAGATGGACTGCCGGGTCAAAGACAAGGTCTACAATCTGGAAAAAGCCATTGGATTCCTCGGCAGGTTAAGGGCCGGCACGGACATAGCCTGTTTTCCCGAGCTGTTCACCACGGGCTACAACCTCGAGGTGATCGGGAGCAAGTTCTACGAGCTGGCCGAGACCATCCCCGGCCGTACGACAGATCTTCTGGCGGAAAGGGCCAGAGAGAAGAAGCTGGCAATTCTGGGCAACATCGTCGAGAAAGAAAAAGGCAGCGGGTCTCGCCTGTACGACACGGCCTTCGCTATCGATAGAGAGGGGAAGCTGGCCGGCAAGTATCGCAAGTACTACCTTTACCCGACCGAGCACCGTTTCTTCCGTCCCGGAGAGGAAATTCCGGTAGTCGACCTGGGGGTGGCGAAGGCGGGTATGGCGATCTGTTTCGACCACGCCTTTCCCGAGCTGTTCCGCGTTCTCGGGCTCAAGGGAGCACAGCTCGTGTTCGTCCCTTCCGCGGTACCCCAGGGCTACGAGTACCTCCTGGACCTGCGTACGCGAGCCAGGGCGCAGGACAACCAGTTTTTCGTTCTGGCTGCCAACAGGGTAGGACAGGAGGAAGAAATCCGCTATTGCGGCTCGAGCAAGATCGTGGATCCCAAGGGGGTGGTTCTTGCCGAAGCCTCCAGGAAAAAAGAGCAGATCATCTACGGGACGCTGGATTTGAGCAAGATCGTGTCGGAAAGAACTCAAGAGCCGGTCATACGCAGCCTCAGGCCGGATATCTACGGGCAGACCTTCGATCTGCTCGGAAACGCCCGGGAATGAAGGGCCGGCCCATACGGACGCTTTGACTTTCCTGTGGGTTGCCATCCGTTAGAAATTTTCTATAATCGTGTGTCAGGAGGCAAGCAATGGTAAAGTTCATTCTCGGCATCGTCTTTGGAGTCCTGTCCCTGATATTCATCTTTCAGAACATGCAGCCGGTGAACGTGAGGTTCCTGTCCTGGGGCATCACCGTTTCCCGGGCCCTGATCCTCCTGGCCATGCTGGTGGTCGGCTTTCTCATCGGCTGGGCAACGGGCAGCTTCGGGCGCCGGCGGCGGGCGGTCAGGCGTTAGGGCCTGGCCGCTGTAGCCGGACGTTCCGCCCTCCTTGAGCGTAAAGCGGCGATGAGACGCATCCTGCCGAGGAAAATCCGCGACACGGGACTTCCCCCTGGCACGCCGATCCACGTCGGGGAGAGGAAAACAGAGAGGGTAAAGATCACCGTATTCGAATACGACGAGTCTCGCTGCGAAGAGAGGCGTCTGGAGAGTCTCGAAGAGTACGCGATCCGGCGGCAATCCTCCGGAGTGATCTGGATCAACGTCGACGGGATTCATGATGTGTCGGTGGTGGAAACCATAGGCAGAATCTTCGGGATCCATCCCCTGGTCCAGGAGGACATCGTCAGCACCGAACAACGCCCCAAGATCGAGGAATACGACAGCTACCTGTTCGCGATCGTGAAGATGCTCTACGAAGAGCCTCTGTCCCGGAGTATCCAGGCCGAGCAGGTCAGTATCATCCTCGCCTCCAACCTAGTGATCTCCTTCCAGGAGCGGGAGGGGGATGTGTTCAATCCGGTCCGGGAGCGCCTTCGCAGCACCAAAGGGCTGGTCCGCCAGCGCGGCAGCGATTACCTGGCCTACTGCCTGATCGACGCCATCGTGGATCACTACTTTCTGATATTGGAAAAGCTGGAGGATCGCATCCAGCCTCTCGAGGACATGGTAGTGTCGGACCCTCAGCCCGAGGGGATGCGGACCATCCAGAGCCTCAAGAGCGACCTGGTGTTCCTGAGGCGCTCCCTGTGGCCGCTGCGGGAAACCCTCTCCCGCCTGGATCGGCAGGAATCGGCCTTGATCCGGCCGGACACCCGCCCCTTCCTCCGGGATGTCCATGACCACACGATCCAGGTGATCGAGATCCTCGAGTCCTTCCAGGATCTCGTGTCGGGGCTGCTCGATATCTATCTCTCCAGCATCAGCAACCGGATGAACGGCATCATGAAAGTCCTGACCGTCATCGCCACGATCTTCATGCCCCTCACGTTCATTGCGGGAGTTTACGGGATGAACTTCCGCTACATGCCGGAGCTAGGCTGGCGCTGGGGCTATCCCGCGGTCCTGGCGCTGATGCTGCTGGTATTTGTCGGAATGATCATCTATTTCAAGAGGAAAAAATGGCTTTGAGCCCGTGCGGCTGAAATGCAGATCCATGAGGTTTGTCTGGCCAGTGATTGGGAGTTCGACCGGGATTTGTTCCTGCAGCTCGAAGAGCAGCTGCGCCTGCGCGGACACAGCACCTTTCTGGTCTGGCCGCACAACCTGGAAGACACCCTGCGGCGTCTAGAGGATCGGAGTCTCGGTTTCCGCTATCTCGTGGACCGGGCCTCGAACACCTCCTCTGAGTTCCTCGCCATCTACCGGTTGCTCGCCCAGCAGGGAGTACGCTGCTTCGAGAATCCGCACACCATGCTCTGGGCGTCGGACAAGGCCACCATGCACCTCGAGTTTCTCTCGGCCGGGATCCCCGTGCCCCACACCCTGATCGTGGAGCCGTTTGCCGAACGCGAGGAGCTGGAACTGCCGGCGGCGAAGCTTCTGCCCCTCGGCGAGCCCTTTGTCATCAAGCCGGCCAACACCACCGGGGGCGGCATCGGGGTGTTCCAGGACGGCCGCTGCATCGATGACATATTGCGGCTGAGAAAGGAACACCGGGCCGACAAGTACCTGATCCAGGCAAGGATCCTGCCCAAGGTTCGCGATGGCAACCATTGCTGGTTTCGGATGTTCTACGCCTGCGGAGACGTGCACTGCTGCCGCTGGCATGAATCGACCCACCTCTACGAGGCCCTTTCCGGTAGGGTGGCAGAGGAGCAGGGCTTGCAGCGGCTCTACGATATTACCCGCCGGATTGCCGACGTCTGCTCCCTACAGCTATTCTCCGCCGAGATCGCCATCGATCCACAGGACCGCTTCGTGGTTGTTGACTACGTGAACGAGTCTCCGGATCTGAGAAGGAAATCCCGATCCGCCGACGGAGTCCCGGACGAGACCGTGGACCGGATCGTGGGGCGCCTGGCCGTTTCCATACACGAGCAGCTCGCGGGAGGAACGGACGGGTCTATCTAGCCGGCCGCCGTTTCCGCCGGGCTCCTGCGCCTCCACCCTTGCCGTCCGCTTTCCGTCGGCTTCCGCCTTCGAGGTGGATCATGTCCAGCCGGATTCGACTTTTACACGGCTAAAGAATTATTTCCATCCCCTCTTTGATGCCGAAGCACTCGACCCGGCTCCTCCGTCTCGCAATTCGCCGTCTGCACTGCTCGATATAGTGATCGAGCTCCCGGTCGCGATGACGGGGGTCATGGTGGAAGATTCCGAGGCGTTTCACGTCCGCGGCGATCCCGAGATCCGTGACGGCCTGGAAGGTGGAGTGACCCCAGCCGCGGGTCCGCCGGTATTCCTCCTCCGTGTACTGACCGTCGTGGATCAGGAGATCGGCCTGCCGGCAGTGCTCCGCGTACTCGGAGTCAGAAAGCCCGCCGGGGTGGTCGAAGCCCAATTCGTTATCGGTCAAAAACACGAAGACCTTGTCGCCTTCGACGAACTTGTATCCGTAGCCGCCGTTAGGATGTTTCAAAGCAACCGGAATGATGGTCACTCTCCCGATAGACAGTGGGTTGCCGTCCTGCTGCTCGAAGTCGAAGGTGGCGCCGAGCTGCTTGAACGGCACGGGAAAGTAGGGAGGGTCGAGCTGGTGGGCGAGGAACCGCTGCAGTGATTTTCTGGCCAGGGGCCCTCCCCGGACGATGATGGAATTCTCAGGAACGTAGGCGGGAACGAAGAAGGGAAACCCCTGTAGATGATCCCAGTGAGCATGGGTTATGAGCAGGTGGATCTTCGACGAACCCTTTTCCTCGAGCAGCACGTTTCCAAGACAGCGTATACCGGTTCCGGCGTCGATGATGATCAGCGAACCATCGTCGGGACGTACCTCGACGCAGGTAGTGTTTCCGCCGTAGACACTGGTGTCACTGCCGGGACTCGGAATCGAGCCGCGGCAGCCCCAGATCTTTATTCTCATCTCCTTATTGACCTTCCGTGCGCCGCAGCAGACAGTGTATAACAACTATAACTACTGTCAAGATGATATATACTGCTCACACGCACAAGCTGTTTCACGCCCCGCGACGCAGGGTTATCGGACAGTAGCTTGAAACCTTATACCTCCTCGGGTAAAGTAGCCGATATATTATGGAACGAATAGATCCTTTCGGCCTTCCGGCCAGCGAGTTCTTCGAAAAGCTCAGAGGAGAAAGCCTCACCTTCGACGATCTGTGTATCCTTCAGCCGCGCACCGTCGAGTTCGGCATCCAGGAGGTGGATCTGTCCTCTCGGATCACCCGCAACATCCGTATCAATACGCCTCTGGCGGCCTCGCCGATGGAGGATGTAAGCGAGCATCAACTGGCGGTCGCCGTCGCCCTGCAAGGCTTTCCTGCGGTCATCCACTACAACCTGACTATAGATGAGCAGGCGGCCCAGGTGCGCAAGGTCAAGCGCTTCGAGAATGGGTTCGTGAAAGATCCCGTCACCCTGTCGCCGGCCGAAACCATCGCTCAGGCCGTGAAGATACGCACCGATACCGGGATCTCGACCTTGCCGATTACCGAGGGCGGAAAGCTGGTGGGGCTTCTTACCAAGAACGACTACTCCGGGCGCAAGCACGCCCACATGAAGGTGGCCGAGCGCATGGTCCCTCTGGCAAAACTGAAGCACCAGATCGTACGCGTCGACGAGCTGCCCGAGGAGGACACGGCTCGCCTGTCCAGAGCCAACGACCTGTTGCTGGACAGCCACGCCGGAGTGCTTCTAATCGTAAACGGACGCGGTGAGATCGAGTCCCTGGTTACCCGCACCGACATCGAGAAAAACGAGGCCTTCCCGGACAGCCTCAAGGATAGACACAAGAGTCTGGTGGTCGGGGCGGCGGTGACTACCAACCTGGGTGAGACCCGGGAGAGGGCCGCCGAGCTGGTGGCGGCGGGAGTGGATTTTCTGTGTATCGACAGCTCGCACGGCAATTCGCTGCACGAGCGGCAGGTGCTGGAACACCTTAAAACCGAGTATCCTGCGGTTGACGTGATCTACGGAAACGTGGCTACCGCCGGCGCAGCGACCAGGGGCATCGAGTGGGGGGCCGACGGCATACGGGTAGGCAAGGGGGTAGGTTCGATCTGTTCCACATCCCAGGTCAGCTTGGGAACTCGTTCCCAGATCACCGCAACCTACTCCTGTGCCAAGGCGGTCCGGGAGTATTGCGAGAGAAAGGGTATCGAGCCGCCTGTGCCGGTGACTTCCGACGGCGGCTACGGGACCTTCAGCGCTATCGGCAAGGGGTTGCTGTTTGCCGACACCGTGATGCTCGGGTCGATGCTGGCCGGGACAGACGAGGCGCCCAGCGAGATCATCTACGACCGCCAGGGCCGTAAGCTCAAGGGATATAAAGGCATGGGCTCCCTCGAAGCGGCCCGCCGGGGCAGCGCCTCTCGCTACGGGGTCGAGACCTTCGAGGACTATGTAGCCGAGGGGGTGGTAGGAACCGTACGCTCCAAGGGGCCGGTATCCAAGTGGGTGCCCCAGATCAAGACCGGCATTCGCAAGTGCCTCCAGTCACTGGGCTACCGCAGCCTGAGAGAGCTGCATGAGGCGGTCTTCTCCGGGGAAATCCTCATCGAGCGCATGAGCGAGGCAGGTAAGAAGGAGGCCGGCATCCATGACTTGGTGGAGTACAGGCGCGATCTGCCTCTGGATTGAATCCCCTTGCCTGGGGCCGGTTCCCGGGATTATAGAAGTGCTGGAAAAACTCTAGCTGGAAAAAAGCCGGCGGGCAACGGCGAAGCAGGAGACCAGGCCCAACAGCGACAGTGCGTATCCTGCCGTGATCGCGTTTTCGTAGCCGTTCAGTCCAATTTGCCGGCAGACCGTCCCAAGGATGCCTGCGTTGTCCCCCAGGGCGTGCAGAAGAGGAGGAATCCAGATCACGGAAAACAGAAGGGCGATGAGCAAAAGAGCCCCTGCGGAAACGGCCAGCCCGAAGAAGGCAAGGACAACCTTGACCAAAACACCATCGCTGTCGGAGGAGTAACTGTATGACCAGGTACTCTTTGACTGCGGACGGCTTGCCGGCGTTTTGCTATCCCGGCGCTCCCGCTCTTCTTGAATGAGCTGCTCAAAGCTGTCCACTTTCGACATTCGGTTTATCCCTTTTCAACCGTAAAATAGAATACTACTTTCTTTTTGCTTTCTCAATATCGAGTTTTCCTCTTATCCTTGATTCGCTGACTGATTCGCCGTCTGTGCAGGCAGACGAAGCCGAAACAAGGCGGTGTCATGAACAACGTTTAATATGTATTTTCTTGAGATAGATCCACTATGAATCTCGTTCCTTCTCCGGGCCGGCTTTCCACTCTGATCGTGCCTCCGTGACGCTCCACAATCTTCTTGCATATGGCGAGCCCGATTCCGCTCCCCTCATATCGGCCTTTTCCATGCAGCTTCCGGAATACACCGAAAATCTTCTCATGATCCTTGGCTTCGATTCCGATGCCGTTGTCTTCTACTATTATCGTACGGCATCGCGCCGGCGCATCGTTCGAAGAATACACTCTAATTACAGGCGGTTCGTTCGGTTTATAAAACTTCAATGCATTGCCGATAAGGTTCTGGAACAACTGCCGCATCTGAGTCGGATCCGCATTGATTGCAGGAAGGGATTCGACCGATACCCGGCCGCCGGTCTTCTTGATGGGTACTTCCAGATCCGACAGTACACCCTGTACAACCTGCGAAAGATCCACAGTGATGAACGGCTTAGCCATGGTAGTAACACGTGAATAATCAAGCAGACCCTCGATCAGTTTCTGCATTCTCAATGCAGCGTTTTGCATTCTATCCAGATAGTCGCGGCCCTGGTTGTCTAACAAGGAGTAGTATTTTCGCTTCAGTCTTTCTCCAAAGAAATTGATCTTGCGCAGTGGTTCCTGTAAATCATGAGAAGCCACAAAGGCGAAATCCTGAAGCTGTTGATTGCTGTATTCGAGCTTTTTATTGAACGATTCAAGATTTTGTGACTGTAAAACCAGTTCTTCTATCAACATTGTGTGCCGTAACGCCGCGCTTATCTTGGCGCTCAGAGAAACAAAGGTATTCACAATCTGGACGTCGTCCCCCATTTCCAGCATGATAAAGCCGAGGTTTTTATCTTGGTGGTAAAGTGCGTGTATTACGAAATTGTAGCGGCGGTCTTTAGGATATAGGGATTCTGGCGCAAGCTCTTTGGTGGAAAAGAGTACTCCATCGCCATCCAGGTCAGCGCGATTGTCATTATTATAGGCAAGGACTAATCTCGAACGATCCATCGGATTCTCAAATAGCGAAAGATAGCAGCTTTTTATACCCAGTGAAGGAAACTCTGCGTGTATTACGTTTAAAAGCTCCTCTAAATTACCGGCACTCGCCAAATCGGCTCCTATCACGTTCAGTTTCTCTTCCCGTATTTCCGTAATGATCTTTCTTGATGCCTGCTCTTTGTGGACCGCTTCTTCTATCATAATCCTGGCCCGGTGCAGTTGATCCTCAAGAAACGTTCTTTGTTTGCTTTCTGCATTGTAACAGAGGAGATTATGCCTGAAAGACGAGATCATGCTTTGAAGTACTGAAACGTTGATCCCTGCGATCGTTGCCTCGTATATTATTCTGTTCCATGTCTTGATAAATACATCCGCACTCGAAAGCTTGTAGGATTTGGCTAGAGCAAGTAACGATTTCTCAGACCATTCTTTTGCCAGTTTATCAGTTCCTGGAGAAATGCCTGTCAGTATATCGACTATTTCAGCCGTTATTTCACCTTCATGGTCTGCCAGTGCTTCGTCGAGCGGCATATCGACAGGAGTTGTCATACAAGCTGCACACGATGATACATTCTGCGAATAACAGCCGCATGATTCCCGGATAATGAGCTCCGTGGGTATTGAGGTGATGAGATCATAGTTATCGTTGAGCAATTTGAATAGCGACAAGGCGGCCAGATATCCCTGCTCATGAAGGGGCTGCCGAACGGTCGTTAAAGAACTGTCTCTACTCTCCGCAACGTCGTCAAAGCCTACGACAAAGGTATCTCCCGGCACCTGCAACCCGTGCAGCGTCAATTCCTCGATAGCTCCCAAAGCCATCAAGTCATTTGCGGCGACAATGACGTCGAAGTCGGCCTTGCGTTCTTCTATAAGAGCTTTAGCGGCTTGCCTTCCGGATACTCCGGTGAAATCCCCCTCGACTACCAGATCGGGATCGAAGGGCATATTACGTGATTGTAGAAATTTCTTGTAGTTCTCGAAGCGAATTTGAGACTCCGTATTTCTGACGGGTCCCGTTATGTATGCCAGTCTTTTATATGAGTGAACATCGACCAAATGGGCAAAAAGATCCATTAAGCCTTTTTCGTTATCCGTGATTAAGCTGGGACAGTCGGCGATTTGTTCTCCAATACTGACCATGGGAATAGAATGATACCTGGATAGAAATGAAATAAATGCATCTTTGCCGACGTCATTCTGAAGTGCTGTGGTTATGATGATAAGGCCATCAACGTTGGATCTATCTACTACATCGAAGAGGATATTCTTACCCGTTTGCCAAAAATCTCGTGATTTCAGCCGTTCGGTTTCGAAGCATAACAGGTTGATATCATTTTCTTTTGTAAAGTCGACAACTCCGGATACTATCCCTTCCTGATATCCGGTGTTGATCAGGCCAATCAGAAGGCCGAACGTCATTCTGTCGCTATCTTTTCCCATTTGGATCGCCCTGCCACGAATTATTGTAGCTCAGAGTGCAGGATGAAATCAATGCACAGCGGGATTTGTAGTATGTGAAAACCGGATTTAGCCTCCCCTCATCCCTTCAGGCCGGTGGTGCTGATACCCTGGACCAGATACTTCTGGAAGACGACAAAAACGATAAGAATCGGTACCAGCGAGAGCGTGCCCATGGCGAAGATAGCCGCCCAGTCAGTGGACGTGAGTGGGTCGGCAAACATCCTCAGGGCCAGAGAAACGGTGAACAGGCTCGGCTTGTTTAGGTACAGAAGCGGTCCCAGAAAATCATCCCAGCGCCAGTAAAAGCTGAAAATGGTGGTCGTTATGAGCGCCGGGGTGATGAGCGGGAAGATGATGCGGGTGAAAATACCGAAGGTGCGGCAGCCGTCGATCCAGGCGGACTCGTCCAGCTCTATCGGGATGCCGCGAATGAACTGGACCATCAGGAAAATGAAAAAAGGCTGGCCAAGGAACATGGGAACGATCAGAGGAAGGAAGGTGTTCACCCAATTCAGCTTCTGAAAGATGATGAACTGCGGGATCATGATCACCTGATAGGGAAGTATCATGGTCAGGAACATGCATACGAACCAGAAGCCCCGGCCCTTGAAGCGTACCCGCGCAAAACCGAAGGCCACTCCGGCGGAGGAAAACACCGTGCCGATCGTGGCCAGCGAGACGTAGAACAGGGAATTCCTGAAGAACGTCGCAAAGGTGAGCGAGCCGACGAATCGCCACCCCCTCAGGTAGTTGTCGAATATGAGCCTGCTGGGAATAAGCGAGGCCGATCCGAAGATCTCGTCATTCGGCTTGAAAGAGTTGGCGACCATCCAGAGAATCGGGTAGATCATAAGAAAGCCCAAAGCGAAGAGAAACACTTGAAACAGTATCTCGTTGCGGATCTTCACGGCCTGGCGAGATACGCCCATCACTTGCCCTCTTTCGCCTCGTAGTAGACCCAGTTGGCGGAGGACTTGAAAAGAAGGGCCGTGAATGTCCCGATAATGAGCACCAGCACCCAGGCCATGGCGCTTCCGTATCCCATCTGGTAGTACTTGAACGCTCTCTGGTAGAGGTACAGGGCGTACACCAGTGTGTTGTTCATCGGGTCGCCGGTTCCGCCTGAAATAATGAAGGCTTGGGTAAATACCGTGAAGCCGTGGATAAGCTGCATGACCAGGTTGAAGAACACTACCGGCGTCAGGTAGGGCAGGGTGATCCTGAAAAATTTCTGCCGCGCATTGGCGCCATCGGTCTCCGCCGCCTCGTAGTAGGTGTGGGGGATCTGTTTCAGCCCTGCCAGAAAGATCAGCATGGAGGAGCCGAACTGCCACACCGCCAGCAGGATCAGCGTCCAGATCGCGGTCTCGGCCTTGCCTATCCAGGAAATTTCCGAATGGATGCCAATCAAGGCCAGCACGGCGTTCACCGCGCCGTCGGACATGAACAGACGTCTCCACATCACCGCCACCGCGATGCTGCCGCCGAGTATGGACGGAAGGTAGTAGACGGTCTGATGGAAGCGCAGCAGGTGCGCTTTTCGGTTGAGAAGCATGGCGACAAACAGCGCGAAAGCCAGACGCAGGGGAACGGAGAAAAACGCGTAGGTAAAGGTAACCTGCAGCGATTTCCAGAATAGCCCGTCATGCAGCAGCGTGCGAAAGTTCTCCAGACCGTTGAAGACCGGGGCTTTCAGGATGTCGTAGTCGGTAAAGGAGTAATAGATCGAGGTCAAGATCGGTATGATGGTGAAGGCGAAGAATCCCAGCAGCCACGGCGAGATGAAGGCATAGCCGGTGAAGTTCTTGTAGGTCAAACCCGTACGTTTACGAAGCCGGCGTTCCGTCCGTGGAGCTGCCGAGCTTTCCGTTCGCCTTGCTCTTAGGTCCCTCATGAAAGGTGATGGTCTAAGCGGATCTCATCCTCGTATCGTAACGGCAGAGGCCTGCCCGAAGCAAGCCCCCGCCGTCGTTAGGATTTCAGATTCTCAAAGAGAGAGCGCTCTAGCTCTACTGCTTTGCCAGGATCTCGTTCGCCTGTTTCATGATCTTGGCGGCTCCGTCCTTGGCGGACAGCTTGCCGGTCAGCACCTCCTGGCTGGTGTCCCGGAACAGCTTCAACACCTCCCCGGTTCCGGGCGGATCGGGAGGATCGATGGGGCTGGCGTTGCCCTTGCCGACCAGGCCGATGTAGTCGAACACCATCTGCATGGCGGGATCGAGGGCTTTCTTGATGTCTTCCCTCACTGGGGAGATGATCGGTACGCCGCGCTCGCCCAGCAAGATCCGGTTGGCGTCGAGGTCCGAAATGAAGAAATTGATGAACCTGGCCGCCTCCGAGGGGATCTTGGTGGTCGCCGGGATGGCGAAGAACATGGAGGGCTTCAGATAGGTGCCGGGCCGCTTGTAGCCGGTGGTGATCTTGGGCATCAGGATCACCTTTACCGGCTTTCCTGCCGCCTGCTGATGGGCGATCACCTGGTTGCTCCACACGTAGTGGACCCAGGAGTTGCCTTTGGAAAAGGGATCTTCCTGGGGAGTCGTAGAAACAAAAGCGACTTCCGGGCTCACCAGGATCCCGGCCTTGAGTAGTCGAAGCTGGATGTTGAAGTACTCCTCGAGCGGCGCCGGGTCCGTGAAGCCCAAGGACTTGCCGTCGGGTGCGAAAAACGGGCGGCCGGTTTGCCGGATCCAGTTCTCGAAGCCGACCTTCGGGTCCGGAGGGAAGAAGGGCAGGGTTTGCACCTTGATTGCCGTGTAGACCTGCTGGGAAATTTTCTTGAAGTCCGCCCAGGTCCAATCGGGCTTGGGCTCCGCCACACCGGCCCTCTGCAGCATGGCCGGATCGTAGATCATCGATACGGCGTTCGTTCCCAGGCTTACCCCGTACAGCTTGCCGCCCACCCGACCGCCGGAAAGGTAGCTCTCGTCCACGCCCTCGAGGTTGATCGTCTTGGACTGCACGAAAGGCGTCAGGTCCGCCATGAGGTTCCGGCTGACGAACTGCAGCAGGTAGGCATAGTCGTGCTGCATGACGTCGGGAAGGTTGTTGGCCGCCACCTGAGTGTTGATCCTGTCCCAGTAGCCGCCCCATCCGACCGTCTCCGGCTCGATGGTCACGTTTGGATACCTCTGCTGATACAGCTCGATGACCTTGAGCGTTCGTTCGTCCCGCGTGGGATTTCCCCACCATCCGAGGCGCATGGTCACGGCGCCCGCCGACTCCGTCTGGCCGGTAGCCATGAGGCATGCCGGCAGCAGGAAGGCGGCGGCGATCAGCAGCAAGATCGCGATCCTTTTCATAACTCCACCTCCATTAACTTGATACGAGAATAGTGACACCAGATGTCGCTCGACCGTGCGCCCCGGCAACCACGCAGGTTGCCGGGGTGGTCGAGTGAAAAAAATTATAGCAGGCGGGGATTGGCCTCGAAAGGACGAAGAATTGAGAAATGGTATCCTTTCTTGAGGTTTTTGTACGCGCAGGGAGTGCTCCGCCGTGCGCCGCTCCGTGCGGCAAATACCGTTACCGCAGGGACGGCTCGCTCGCCCTGAGAATCTGCGGGGCCTCCTGCCTCAACCGTCTTACTCCCTCTTCGGGGCTGATGACGCCAAACAGGACGGGATCCACTACCTGGGGATAGTAGACATTGTTGATCAGATCGGAAGCGCCGGGCGGATCCGGAGGCGGAATCGGGCGGGCTTCTTCGGCTACCCGATCCAGATAATCGAACACCACCTGCTGGGGGGCCTCCAGAGACGATTTAAGCGCCTCGCGTACCCTGCCGGAAATCGGCACTCCTCTCTCGGCCATGAGGATCTTGTTGGCGTCGATGGAACTGGTAAAGTAATCGATCAGCTTGACACCGATCTGCGAATTCACGGCGTTCCTGGTTATCGAAAAGAACATCGAGGGTTTCAGGTAGTTCGACGAGGCGGCCTTCGGTCCGATCCGGGGCAGGGGGCGCAGCTCGAAGTGGCGGCTGTCTATGCCCGCCGCCGTCCAGGCGGCGACCACCTGATTGCTCCAGGCAAAGGTGACGGCCGATTTACCATGAACGATCCAGTCATCCTCCACTCCCTTGGTTCTAGCCGCCACGACTTCGCTGTACGGGATGATTGCGCCTGCATCGAGCACTCTCTTGGCCAGTCTCAGGTGCTCCAGGAACAGTTCGTCCTCGGTTTCGGGATACCCGAGGGTGGCTCCGTCCTCGGAAAAGCCCCAGAATCCTTTGCCGAGATAGAGGGCCCGCCAGATGTGGTCATGGGCCGGCTGTCCGCTCATGGCCGGCATTCCGAGTCTCTCGGTCAAGTCGAGGCAAATGCGTTCCCAGTCCGCCCAGGTCCAACGATCGGAGGGTAAGGCCAGGCCCGCTTCGGCAAAGGCATCGGTGTCCAGCATCATGCAAAGGGAGTTATCGCCAAGGCTGACCCCGTACAGCTTGCCTCCGATCCGCCCGCTCCGAAGGGAGCTCTCCGGGACCGCGGCAAAATCCGGCCGGTCTTTGGCGGCCAGCTCGTCGAGAGACACGATCAACCCACGTCCGGCCCATTCCCGCAGGTACTGGTAGTCTTGCTGCATCACGTCGGGAAGATTGTTGCCGGCGGCCATGGTGGTAAGCTTTGTCCAGTAATCTTCCCAGTTGGCGAAGTCATAGTATACGGTTACGTGAGGGTATTCCTGCTCGAACATCTGCAGGACCCTGATCGTCCTCTCGTGGCGCTGCTGAGAGCCCCACCAGGAGACCCGCAGGATCATCTTCTTGGTCGATTCCACCGTCGCCTCGGACCGGCCGGAGGCGCCGGCGAATACTACCGGAAACAGCAGTGCAGCGGCCAGAAGCGGCAGCTTTTTCATCGAGGCACTCCTCGATCACCAGGATATGGCTCGAAATCCCAGCCTCAGCGGGTACGGGTGAAGAAGCTACCCGAGAAGACTGACCAGGCAGGTCCCTGCCTCGCTATAGATTGTAGGGCAAAGCCGTCGCGGTAGTAAAGGGATCGACCCCGGTGGAGGGGAGAGGCGATTCCACAATACTGGCTGCGGCCCGGATGTGCTATAATGGCCGCAAGCTGCCGAATGGCCGCAGACAGCCTGATGGCCGCAAGCTGCCTAATGGCCGCAGGCAGCCGGGGGGATCGGGCGGAGGCATGTACAAACTGCTTATCGTAGACGACGAGGAGGACATACGCCGGGGCCTGGCTGAATTGTTTCCGTGGGAAGAAATCGGATACCAGGTCATCGGTACGGCTTCGAACGGAAGGCGAGCCCTGGAACAGGTCCGGCACGGCGAGGTGGACGTGGTGTTTTGCGACATCAGAATGCCGGCCATGTCCGGCGTGGAGCTGGCCAGAGCAATCGCCGAAGAGCATCGCGGCGTTGCGGTGGTTTTCTTAAGCGCCTACAAAGATTTCTCCTACGCCAAGGAGGCTCTGAAGTACGGGGTACGCGACTACGTATTGAAACCTACGAACTTTACAGACATCCGCGCAGTATTCAGAAGATTGAAAAAAGAAATGGACTGCGAGTTCCCTGCGGCCTCGGAGGCAGTCGGGACTCCGAGAGACCGAGGCACGGGGTCGGGAAGGAGGCAACGAGCCGACTGGGTGATATCCGCAATCAAGGGCTACGTCGAGCGTGACTACGGGCGAGCGACGCTGACTCGAGCCGCCCGAATCGTACAGATGAATCCCCAGTACGTGAGCAGGCTGTTCAAAGAAAAGACCGGCGAAAACTTCAATACCTTTCTGAAGCGAACCAGGATGAACAAGGCCGCTCAGCTTCTGCAGGAAGTGGATTATCTGGTCTACGATGTCAGCGAGATGGTGGGCTACAGCAATTCCAAAAACTTCACCCGCACCTTCAAAAAACATTTCGGGACCACCCCGCATCAATATCGGAGCCGCCCGCTGTAACCCGGACTTCAGGATTGGGAGGGAATTTGTACGGTAACGGTCGTACCGCGGCCGCGCACGCTGTCTATGCGCAGCCCATACTCCCGTCCGAAGGCCAGCTTGATGCGCTTGTTCACATTGTACAGACCGATGTCCCCATCGGAAGCTTCGGAGAGGGCATCTCCCTCGCCAAGGCGTTCCTCGATCTCCCGCAGGCGCTGCGGCTCGATGCCCAGCCCGTCGTCCTTGACCACAAACCTCAGGCGGCCGTCCCATTCATCGATGGTGATGGTAATGGTCTTCCGCCCTTCGGTCTCCTTGATGCCGTGGTAGATCGCATTCTCGATCAGGGGCTGCAGGAGGAACCTGATTACCTTCCGCTCTTCTAGTCCCGGTGCGCAGCGCCACAGCACGGAGAACTTGTTCTTATAGCGAATCTTCTGAATATCCAGATAGTCCCGTGCGTACTTCAATTCGTTAGCCAGGAACTCGAGCTTGAACGGGGATTGGAGGGCATAGTTCAGGATGTTGGAAAGACCCTGGATCATATGGTTTATCTGGTTCGGCCGTTTTGTCATCTTGATGACCTTCCAGTTGATCGTCTCCAGGGTGTTGAACAGGAAGTGAGGATTCATCTGCGACTGCAGAGCGAGCAGCTCGAGGGTTTTCTGCCGGTACTGGCGCTCCGATAGTTGAACTTTCAGATATTTGTACTCGAGAAACGTGCGCAGGATGCTGTAGGTGATATGATCGAACCCCCGGTCGGCTTTGACCGGCAGCGGCGGCAGCGGTCCGCCCTTGTCCGCCGCTTCGGCGATGTCGAGAACGCCTTCTATGTGACGGAAGCTCCACCTCGAAACGAAGAAGGCGATGACGATGCCAACCAAAGCGGACAGACAGACGACGGCGATGTTGATATTGCGCAGCAGATTGCTGACGTCGTACAACCTCTCCCGGGGGATGAACGAGAGGTAGGTCCACCCGTACTTGGGTGAAACGAGCCAGCTCATCACCTGCTGATCCCCTTCAACCGGGACCGTCCGCTGGCCCTGGCTGTCCGCCACGTCGGCCAGCATGCCCGGCCGATAGTCGGAGAAATCCCCGAACACCACATTTCCCGTGTCGTCCAAAACCACGATTTTCTGGTCCGGAGAGTTTTTTAGCTGGTCGAGAAATATCTGCAGGTAGTCGGCGTAGATGTTCAAGACTACTACGCCGGGCACATGCACGCCTGTTAAGGGATACACTCTCCTGAATATCGAGATGATCTGCCGTCCCTTTTCCACCGCAGGAAAGTGCTTCAGCACCCGGGCCTCGGTCCAGAAGCCGTCGCTGCGGGTCTGGCTCAGAAAACTGTCGTACCAGGCGGTATCATAGAAGGAATCCAGAGCTACGATCCCTTGCGTGGTGGTCAGGACCCGCCGTTCGCTGTTCTCGATGTAGACATAGATCGATTCCACGTAAGGCCGCGAATACGCCGAGACATTGACGAAATCCTGGATCGCCGAGAGTACTTTGGACTGCTCGAAGGTCAATGACTCGGAGACCATGATGCGGTTGAGCGACATCAGGAACTCGGAGGAGGTGCTGAAGATCAGCTGCAGCGAATCCAGCTCTTCGAAGGTCAGGTCGACGCTGTTCTTGATCTGTTCCAGGGTCATGAGATTGGCCTTTTGGATCTGGCGTACCGCGTAGCGTTGGTTGATGATGATGGAAATCGTTCCCATGACCAGCAACACGAACATGGGGATCAGAACAATGGCAAGGTATTTCAGGAACAGGTTCGTCTTGGTACGATTCATTTAAACGCCGGCCCGATAGATGCTCCCGTATTCCTATCCGACCTGATGATTATACCCCGGAAACACTGATGGTAGTAAAGATAGTATCCATTACTCGCGTCCAGAAGCTAGACGCTGTCCAGAATCTTGCGATAAGGCTGAATCATTCGCTGCTTGATCATTGCGGGAAAGCGCTTCCGAATCCAGGGAAGTCCGGTGATAAGCCAACCCAGAAGGACAAATATCCGCCTTCCGATCCGTTTCTGGGGGAAATCGTACACACCCATTTTTTTGTAAGCCTCGTGATCGGCGCGGAATATGATCCGCAGTCCTCCCCAGATATCGTCGCGAAAAAGCTTCATCCCGGCGATGCCGAGAAAAGTGCGGGGCTGGATATACCCGCTGCAGGCCTGCCGGATGAGCCCGTCGGCGAGGGAGTCGAGGCAATCTTCAATCCCGGAGCCGCCGTTGCGCTCGTCGGAGACGAAACCTACCAGGTGGGAGCGCTGGATTTCCACCCAAGCTTCATAGATCTGGCGGAGCTCGGGGAGCTGGCTGAGGGGACCGCTGATCAAAAAGGCCATCTGTTTATCTACCAGGGAGGGTGTGTGGCAGTTGAAGAAACTCCTGTCGAAGAACTGGCGCCACTTCCAGGAAAGCTGACGGTCGATGATCGTACCGGCAAACACGATCACGTCAGCCTGCTTCAGCGTTGTATTGTAGAACTCCGTGAATCCATCCTTACCGGAATAGGCGCAATGGTTGTCGAATCCGCAGCGCAGGCAACCCATACAGCCCCCTTTGATGTCCAGATCATAGAGATTGAATACCTCGACTTCGTCTTCCAGGCTCTCGATGAATCGCTCGACCATGGCCACGAGGTTATGCTGATTTGGCTTGGCGTCCGTAAGAACGACTACCTTTTTACCCGTGGCTGGGACTCGCCGTTTCGGGGATTTCAGCGGCAGGCCGATCGGCCCATAGCGAAGCGGCGCGTACATGCGCTGCGGCGAACTCTGTTTTTCGATTCCTTGAAAAAAAGCCCGGGCGAACAGCTCCAGACGTTCCCGTTCCGGCTTTCGCATCAAATCGTGCATGTTAGCGGAGTAGAAGCCGAGATACTTCAGGCCCAGATCATCGCTGATTCCGCGGATGTAGGAATGGGCCATGTTATCGTAGAAGTTAATGGAGGTAGATAGAGCGGCGGCATATCGACCTGCAAATTTTCCAGCGGCATCCCGCTCCCAGATCAGCTCGATAAAGCGTTTATACTGAGAGCTGACCAACAAGATGTAAAGGGGAAAGGCCCACAATATACCCTCGGCGCTTCGAATTTCCTCGATGACCTGCTCGAATCGTGCCGGATCCTTCTCCAGAATGTTGATTTTCTGGGCGACGTGGAAAACCTTCAGCTTATGCTCAGGAAATCGCTTGGCGATGTAGCTGACATACTGCATGGTGACGCTGACCGGACCTTTCGGACTTCCGTTTAGGACTACAATCTTCATCTGTTCTTCCTCCAATAATAACGTTGTTAATATAACATTGTTAATATAACACAGTTAAATTGATATGTCAAGATAGAAGAAATGCCCTGCTGGAGCGTCGACATGGGTGAGATATTCGTATCGCCGTCTTCTATCTCCGCCGCATTCGGTTGACGGTTCAAGGGCTTGTCCGGCAAGCTCTCCAACTGTGCGCTGACAGTGCTGTCACCGACTGTCACCCTTTGTCAGCGCTAAAAATACGCGGCGAGTCCTGTTAGCTTCGGGGGAAGTGTCGAAGTGCTCGCCTACACGGTGCTGCGCATCAGCCCCCATGATTTGGCGAAACGAGCGGCCAAGAGGAACGCCTGGCCCTGAGCCTACAGCCCGTGTAGATACTCGTCTACGGCCGCGGCGGCCCGGCGGCCGTGATCGATTGCCCGCACCACCAGGGAGGCTCCGCTGTGGCAGTCACCGGCGGCAAAGATCCCCGGCACCGAGGTGCGGTATTGATCGTCTACGGCGATATTGCCCTTGCCGTCCAGATTGACCCCGAGATCCTCGAGCAGGCGGCCGTGCTCCGCATGGACGAAGCCCATGGCCAGCAACACCAGGTCGACGTCCAGCTCGAACTCACTTCCCGGAATGTCGACGGGCTGAAGGCGAGGGGCGGGAGTGGATGAACCCGCTTGCCTTGAGGCGAGGTCCTTGGCCGCAACGGGTTTCCACTCCACCTTGCACAGATGCGCTTTCTGCACCCAGGGATCGTAGCCTCCGGTGAACTGCAGTGTGTTGATCGACCACAGGCGCCTGCAGCCCTCTTCGTGGGAGGAAGAGGTACGCAGGATATTCGGCCAGAAAGGCCACTGCGGGTTCCAGGGCTCCTGCCATTCCTGCGGCTGCGGCAGGATTTCCACCTGGGTCACGGAGCGAGCTCCCTGGCGAATGGCGGTGCCTACGCAGTCAGCCCCGGTATCGCCGCCTCCGATCACCAGGACCCGTTTGCCGGTAGCGTTGACGGCCTGCTCTCTGGTCAGGATGCCGGCTACGACCTTGTTTGACTGGGTCAGGTACTCTATGGCGAAGTGAATGCCCTCGTAGCCCCTGCCCGCTACGGGTATATCTCTGGGTTTGCCGGCTCCAACGGCCAGCAGAATAGCGTCGTACTTACGCTGCAGATAGCGCACGGAGAGGTCCTCACCGATCACCACGTCGGTCTCGAACTCGACGCCCTCGGCGGCCATCTGGCTGAGCCGGCGGTCCAGTATCCACTTCTCCAGCTTGAAGTCGGGAATCCCATAGCGCAGGATCCCGCCGATGCGGTCCGACTTTTCGAACAGGCTGACCTGGTGTCCGAGCCGGCGCAGGTTCTGGGCAGCGGCCAGCCCGGCGGGGCCGGAGCCGATCACCGCCGCCCTCCGCCCGCTTCCCCTTGCAGGCGGAAGCGGCTGGACCCAGCCTTCCCGGAAGGCTTTTTCGATGACCGCCCGCTCGATATCCTTGATGGCCACCGGGCTCCGGTTGATGGCCAGGGTGCAGGAGGTCTCGCAGAGAGCGGGGCACACCCTGCCGGTGATCTCGGGGAAGTTGTTGGTCAGATCGAGCCGCCGCCAGGCCTCGTACCAGCGCCCTTTGTATACCGCGTCGTTCCACTCCGGAATCAGGTTGCCCAGGGGGCAGCCGAGGGAGTGGCAGAAGGGAGTGCCGCAGTCCATGCAGCGGGCTCCCTCGCGACCCAGCTCCTCCTCGGCGGCCGGCAGGCTCACCTCGCGATAGTCGCAGACGCGTTCCTGTGTCGGGCGGTAGCGGTGGTGCAGCCGGTCGTATTCCAGAAATCCCGTAGGCTTACCCATCAGGCGTAGACCTCCTCGGTGATATTCACGGTTTCCGATTCCTTGAGCTCCCGCTCCCTTATGCGTTCCAGAGCCGCCCGGTAGTCGATGGGGATCACCTTTACGAACAGGGGCAGCATCTCCTCCCACATGTTGAGGATCTGGATGGCGTTGCGGCTGCCGGTCAGCTCCACGTGCCTGGAAAGCTGCAGCCGCAGGAACTCCCGGTCCTCCTCCTCGACCAGAGGCTCCACGTCGACCATCTCCAGGTTACAGCGGGTGTCGAATAGCTGGGTGCGATCGAGAACGTAGGCCAGGCCGCCGCTCATCCCGGCGGCGAAGTTGATGCCGGTTTCGCCGATCACGATCACCCGGCCGCCGGTCATGTACTCGCAGCCGTGGTCCCCGACCCCTTCCACCACGGCAATGGCGCCGCTGTTGCGTACGGCGAACCGCTCACCGGCCATGCCGTTTATATATACCTCGCCGGAGGTGGCGCCGAACAGATTGACGTTGCCGGAGATGATGTTGCGCTCCGGGATGAAGCCGGAGCCCTTGGGCGGATAGACGATGATCCGCCCGCCGGACAGGCCCTTGCCCAGGTAGTCGTTGGCGTCCCCCTCCAACCGGAAGGTCACCCCGGGAGCCAGGAACGCCCCGAAGCTCTGGCCCGCCGACCCCGAGAACTTCACCCGGATCGTGTCCTGTGGCAATCCCTGGACGCCGTGGCGGCTGGAGATCTCGGCACTGAGGGTAGCCCCCACGGCGCGGTTGGAGTTGCGGATAGGCAGCTCCAACTCCACCGGCTTCTTTTGCTCCAGAGCGGCCGCGGTCGAGGCGATCAACTCGTCGTCCAGGCAAGGTCCGTAGCCGGCCGGCGGTCGCAGGCAGCGCAGCGAACCCCCTTCCGGTAGCTCGGGTTTGGCCAGCAGCCGGGAGAAATCGAGACCGCGTGTCTTGTTGTTCTCGACGGCGGCGGGGGAAGCCTCCAGATGTTCCACCCGGCCGATCATGTCTTCGAAGCGGCGGAAGCCGAGCTCGGCCATGATTTCGCGAACCTCCTGGGCGAGGAAACGCATGAAGTTCACCACGTATTCGGGCTTGCCCCGAAAGCGCTTTCTAAGCTCCGGGTCCTGGGTGGCCACCCCTACCGGGCAGGTATTGAGGTGGCACTTGCGCATCATTACGCAGCCCATTGACACCAGGGCGGTGGTGGCAAAGCCGAACTCCTCGGCCCCGAGCAGAGCGGCGATCACCACGTCGCGCCCGGTTTTGATCTGCCCGTCCACCTGGACGCGGATCTGGTCTCTCAGCTTGCTGCGTACCAGGACCGCCTGGGTCTCGGCCAGTCCGATCTCCCAGGGCGTACCCGTGTGCATGATCGACGAGATGGGCGAGGCACCGGTGCCGCCGTCTGCCCCGCTTATGAGCACCGTGTCCGCCCGGCCTTTGGCTACACCGGCGGCCACCGTGCCGACTCCTACTTCCGAAACCAGCTTGACCGACACCCGGGCGCGGGGATTGGCGTGCTTGAGGTCGAAAATAAGCTGGGCCAGGTCCTCGATCGAGTAGATATCGTGATGCGGCGGGGGGGAGATCAGCATCACTCCGGGCGTCGAGTGTCGGACCCGGGCGATGATCTCGTCTACCTTGTGGCCGGGGAGCTGGCCTCCTTCTCCTGGTTTGGCTCCCTGGGCCATCTTGATCTGCAGCTCTTCAGCGCTGACCAGGTAGCTGGAGGTCACGCCGAAGCGGGCCGAAGCCACCTGCTTGATCCGGCTGTTGATGCTCTCCCCCTCGACCTCCCCCTTGTAACGGTATTCGTCCTCCCCTCCTTCTCCCGAGTTGCTGCGGCTTCCTAACCGGTTCATCGCCCGGGCCAGGGTCTCGTGGGCCTCCTTGCTGATCGAGCCGAAGGACATGGCCGAGCTTACGAAGCGCTTGCTGATGGACTCGACGGGCTCCACCTCTTCGATCGGCACCGGCTGGCCCGGGCGGAAACGAAGAAGACTGCGCAGCGTGCAGAGGTTGCGCGCCGTGTCGTTGACGATCCCGCTGTACTGCTTGAAGATCCGGTAATCCCTCTCACGGGTGGCTTTCTGCAGCAGGGCGATCGCTTCGGGAGAGAAGAGGTGGGACTCGGAACCCGCGCGCTGGTTGTACAGCCCGCCCGAGGGCAGGCCGTAGACGGCGGAAACCGCAGGGGACGCCGGCTTCACCACATCTGTGAAGGCGGCGGCGTGCACGGCCAGCCTGTCCGCCTCGATGACTTCGATGCCTATGCCGCCGATCAGAGAGGGAGTGCCGGTGAAATAGCGATCGATCAGTTCCCGGCCCAGACCCACGGCCTCGAAGATCTGGGCGCCCCTGTAGCTGCGTATGGTCGAGATGCCCATCTTGGACATCACCTTGAGCAAGCCTTTCTTCACGGCGGTGATGTAGTGCTCTATCGCTTCCTGAATCGTCAGCTCCTTGGTGATATAGCCCAGCTCCTGCAGATCGCCGAGGGACTCGAACACCAGATAGGGATTGATGCCGCTGGCCCCAAAGGCTACCAGGGCGGCAAAGTGGTGAACTTCCCGGGCCTCGCCTGTTTCGATTACCAGTCCGCTCAGATGGCGCTTGCCCCGCCGGACCAGGTAGTGATGCACGCCGGAAATAGCCAGAAGAGAAGGAATGGCGGCTCTCTCCCTGCTGATTTCCCGATCGCTGAGGATAACCAGGGAGTAGCCCTCGTCGATCCTGGCTTCCACCTCCCGGCAGACCTCTTCCAGGGCCAGCTCCAGCGCTCCCGGCTTGCCTGTAGCATCGAAGAGGATCGGCACGGTGCACACTTTGAAGTCTTTTATCGGCTGGGTACGCAGCATCTCGACATCGTCGTTGGTCAGCACCGGGTGAGAGAGCTTGAGCTGATGGCAGTGCTCGGGGGTTTCCGCCAGCAGATTGCGTTCCTTGCCCACGAAGCTCATCAACGACATGACCAGGTTCTCCCTGTAGGGATCTATCGGGGGATTGGTCACCTGGGCGAACAACTGCTTGAAATAGTTGAACAGCAGCTGGGGCCGCCTGGAGAGCACGGCCGGCGGCGTGTCGTTTCCCATGGAGCCTACCGGCTCCTGTGCGTTTTCTACCATCGGAGCGATGATCGCCCGCAGGTCTTCCCGGGTGTAGCCGAAAGCCCTCTGCGCCAGGGCGACTCCCGCCCTGTCGATGGGCGCCGGCCGGGGCACGCCGAAGAGCCCGGCAAGCTGGATGCGGTTGCGCTCCAGCCAATGGCGGTAGGGTTTGCGCCGGGAGATCGCTGACTTGATTTCGTGATCCTTTATGACCCGACCTCGCCGGGTATCTACCATGATCATCTTACCGGGAGCCAGCCGGCCCTTTTCCAGCACGTCTTCGGGCCGTATGTCCAGGACGCCCACCTCGGAGGCCAGAATGGCCTTGCCGCTCTTGGTGATGACGTACCGGGCGGGCCGCAGGCCGTTGCGATCCAGGATCGCGCCCACCCTCACGCCGTCGCAGAAGCAGACCGCCGCCGGTCCGTCCCAGGGTTCCATGATCGCGGCGTGGTATTCATAGAAGGCCTTCTTGTCCTGGGAGATGTGGTAGCGGGTCCCGAAGGCTTCGGGGATCATCATGATGATCGAATGCTCGATCGAGCGGCCGCCCAGGGTAAGCAGCTCCAGCACATTGTCGAAGATGGCCGAGTCGCTCAAGGTGGGATTGACGATCGGCCTGAGCTTGTCCAGATTTTTCCTGAACAGCTCGGAGGAAAGGCTCGACTCCCTGGCGCGCATATTGTTTACATTGCGCCGTAAGGTGTTGATCTCGCCATTGTGAGCGATGAAGCGGAAGGGCTGGGCCAGATACCAGGAGGGGAAGGTATTGGTGCTGTAGCGCTGATGGAACACCGCTATCGAGCTGGTCAGGTCCCGGTCCTTTAGATCCGGATAGAAGCTCTCGAATTGGGTGGAGACGAACATTCCCTTATACACAATGGTTGCACCGGAAAGGGAAGCAATATAGAAGCGGTCCACGTCCCATCCCGCATTGCTCGCCTCGTTCTCCAGGCATTTCCGTATCAGATACAGGCGTCGCTCCATCTCCTCTCCCGCCGTCTCTTTTCCTGCCGCAGGCAGCGTCAGGAAAAGCTGCCAGAAAGAAGGCATCTCCGCGCGGGCCTGCTCTCCGAGACATTCCGGTTCTACCGGCACCGGCCGCCACCCCAGCAGCTTTGCCCCCTCCCGAGACAGAACCTCTTCGGCCAGGTTGCGCGCCCGCTGCGCTTCTATCTTGTCTTGCGGTAGAAAAAGAAAACCCACTCCATAGCTGCCCGCGGGAGGCAAGTTGAAATCCAGCACCCGGGAGAAGAAGCGGTGAGGAATCTGGAAGAGGATTCCGGCCCCATCGCCGGTTTTCAGATCGCCGCCTATGGCTCCCCGGTGCTCGAGGTTGCGGAGAGCCTGGATCGCCTGGCGGATGATCTGGTGGGACTTTTTACCGTTAATCTGGGCGATGAAGCCCACACCGCAGGCGTCGTGCTCGTATCGAGGATCGTACAAGGTTTCCCGGCTGCCGTTCATAGTTCTCCCGCTTATGGACTAATATACACAAAATGTATACATATGCAATATCTATTTATCTGTCAACCCTCAAGTCTCGACATCCGCCTGGTAGTCTACGCCGGGAATCCCGAAGCCGTGGTAACGCAGATACTCCTCGCGGAATCCGGCTATGTCGGAAAGGTGATCCAGGTTTTCCGTGTCCACCTGTTCCCAGAGGCGGGACACCTCCTCCTGGACATCGGGGCGCATCTCCTGGTCGTCGAGGCGGATCCGACCCTCTTCATCGAGAGGAGCCGGGCTGTCGGCGTAAAGGTAGTCCCTGAACAGCCGGTCCATCTGCTGGATGCATACCTCGTGCAATCCTTTTTTCTTCATCACCCGGTAGAGAAGCGCTATGTAGAGGGGCACCGCCGGGATCACGGCGCTGGCCCGGGTGACCAGCGCTTTGTTGACCGAGATCAGCGCCCTGCCGCCCGAGGCTGCCAGCCGTTCATTGAGGTGCCTGGCCGTTTGCTCTAGGTGCACCTTGGCCCTGCCTATGGTTCCCTCCCGGTAGATCGGGGCGGTGAAGGAGGGACCGATGTAGGAAAAGGCCACGGTCGTCGCACCGGGCTCTAGCAAACCGGCCTCCTCCAGCTCGCCGATCCACAAGGCCCAGTCTTCCCCACCCATGACTTTGACGGTATCTTCGACCTCCTTCTGCGAGCTTACCGGCTCCGATCGGATTTCCGAGACCTCCCCGCTCTGGAAGTCCACGGTCTTGGCCACGAAAGGCCTGGCGATGGGTTTGATCACCGAGGAATGCAGGGCGCCGGTCCCCGGATCGATTCTGCGCGGAGAGGCGATGCTGTACACCACCAGATCTACGGCGCCGAGCCTGCTCCTGATCAATTCCAGGGCCTGATCCTTGGTTTCCCGGGAGAAGGCGTCGCCGTTGATGCTCCAGGCGTCAAGGCCGTCGCGGGCAGCCGCTTGGCGAAAGGCGAGGTCGTTGTACCATCCGGCGCTTCCCGATTTGCTTTCAGAGCCCGGGCGCTCGAGAGCGACACCCACGGTCGCCGCGGCGCAGGCATAAGCGGAAACGATGCGTGCGGCCAGTCCGTAACCGTTCGAAGCGCCCACGATCAGGGCCCTTTTGGTGCCCTCCAGGCCGCCTCGGCCCTGGATGGACTTGATCTGTTCCTGAACCTGCCGCGTGCAGCCCAGCGGGTGGGCGGTAAGGCAGATGTTTTTCACGATTTTCGGCTCGATAACCACGGCTTTCCCCCCGGGGTCCTGGTTTGACCATGATGATAATAAACCCTACTGAATAAGTCAAGATAGCATCTGTCGTTGGATTCGAATACGGTTTCTCCGTGTCCTACCGCGAATCGCTAGGGTGTCCGGTACAGTGGATCGACCAGTATCCTGACCCGGATCATTGTATTCGTGTTCCCCGGTGCACCCAAATCGCCCCCATTCAGGGACAAGATTGTGAGCGAGCGGTGCTTCTGCGCCTAGATGTCGTAGTACAGGGCGAACTCCCATGGATGGGGCCGCAGGGCCAGGGCCTGCACCTCGTTGGTTATCTTGTAGTCGATCCAGGTCTCGATGACATCGACGGTGAACACATCTCCTTTCAAAAGGTACTCGTGGTCGGCCTCGAGAGCCTTCAGCGCCTCGTTGAGGGAGCCCGGCGTCTGGGGGACCTTGGCCAGCTCTTCGGGCGGCAGATCGTAGATGTCCTTGTCCAACGGCTCTCCCGGATCGATCTTGTTCAGTATCCCGTCCACCGCTGCCATGAGCATGGCCGAAAAAGCCAGGTAGGGATTACAGCTCGGATCAGGGCAGCGGAACTCGATCCGCTTGGCCTTGGGAGAAGTGAAGTACATGGGGATGCGCACGGCGGCGCTGCGATTGCGCCTGGAGTAAGCCAGGTTCACTGGAGCCTCGAATCCGGGCACCAGCCGTTTGTAGCTGTTCGTGGTCGGGTTGGAAAACGCCAGGATCGAAGGGGCGTGCTTGAGGATCCCGCCGATGGCATACAGGCCGGTATCGGACAGACCGGCGTAGCCTTCCCCGGCGAAGAGATTGGTACCGGCTTTCCACAGGGACATGTGCACGTGCATGCCGCTGCCGTTGTCATTGAAGACCGGTTTGGGCATGAAGGTGACGGTCTTGTTGTGCCTGCGCGCCGTATTCTTTATCACGTACTTATATTTGAGCAGCTTATCCGCCATCACCACCAGGCTGGAAAAGCGCATGTCTATCTCCGCCTGTCCCCCCGTGGCCACCTCGTGGTGCTGGGCTTCCACCTCGATGCCGATGCTCTCGAGGGTGAGCATCATCTCCGTGCGCAGGTCCTGCTGGCTGTCGGATGGGGGGACCGGGAAGTAGCCCTCCTTGTAACGCGGCTTGTAGCCCAGGTTCGGCTCTTCCTGCCGTCCTGTGTTCCAGCGCCCCTCCACAGAGTCGATGTAGTAGTAGCCTTCGTGCTCGTTCTGATCGAAGCGGATGTCGTCGAAGACGAAGAACTCGGCCTCCGGGCCGAAGTAGGCGGTATCCGCCACCTGGGAGTGCTTCAGGTACTTCTCCGCCTTGATCGCAATATGACGAGGATCGCGGGTGTAATCCTCCCCGGTGATCGGATCGCAGATGTTGCAGATCAATACCAGGGTCTTCTCCTGGAGGAACGGATCAATGAACGCGGTCTCCGGCACCGGTTTGACCAGCATGTCCGACTCGTTGATCGTCTGCCAGCCGCGAATACTGGAGCCGTCGAAACCGAAGCCCTGTTCGAAGGAATCGCCATCCAGCTCCCTGGAAGGGACGGTGAAGTGCTGCCACAGACCGGGGAAGTCCATGAAACGAAGATCTACCACTTGAATGTGCTCCTTGGCAACCAAGTCAAGAACATCTTTCGCTTTTTTCTCGTCAACCATGATGTTACTCCTTACATGTACAGATGAGACAGAAATTTAAAAGCAATTATTATACCAAAAATATAAATTTCATTAATTTCATATATGATAAGTAGTTACTACGTATTCACAGAAAAAACTCCCGACAATTCCTACCTCGATGTAGGATTAGCGCCATAAAAGCTACCGCAATGTCGGAATCCTTGTCCTCAGCGGCGGAAACGTTTGGAGTCGATGCGATACTTGTGAACCCGCAAGCCCATGACGCGCTCCGATACGCCGAGCCCGCGAGCCGCCTTGGCCATGTTGCCCCTGGCGGATTTCAGGGCATCGAGAATCAACTCCTGCTCCACGTTTTCCAGCGCCGAAGCCAGCCTCCCGCTAAAGGCGGTGCCGCTGGTTTCGGCGGTCTGCAAGGTTGGAGGTAGATGGTGGCCGTGGATCACATCGTCCCTGCTCAGCAGGACGGCTCGTTCGATACAGTTTTCCAGCTCCCTTACGTTCCCCGGCCAGTGGTAGGCCATCAGCATATCGATGGCCGGGGTGGATATACGCCGAACATCCTTGTGATTGCGCTTCCCGTATTTCTCTACGAAGTAGTCTGCCAGAAGCAGGATGTCGGTCTTTCGCTCCCGTAGGGGCGGAAGGTGGATCGGAAACACGTCGAGCCGGTAGTACAGGTCCTGGCGGAACCGGCCTTCGGCGATCCGTCTTTCCAGGTCGATGTTGGTGGCCGCGATCAGGCGTACGTCCACCTTGATCGTCTCCGTTCCTCCGACCCGCTCGAATTCCTTTTCCTGCAGCACCCGCAGGAGCTTGATTTGCAGGGCTGGAGAAAGATCCCCCACCTCGTCCAGGAAAAGCGAGCCCCCGTCAGCCAGCTCAAAACGTCCTTTTCGACTGGAGACCGCGCCGGTAAAAGCCCCCTTCTCATGCCCGAACAGCTCGCTTTCGATCACCGATTCCGGGAGGGCGGCGCAGTTAACCTTGATGAAGGGCTTTGCCGCCCGCAGGCTGTTGTAGTGGATCGCATGGGCTACCAGTTCCTTGCCCGTTCCGCTTTCTCCGCGTATAAGCACGGTGGCGTCGCTCTTCGAGACCTGGGCGATGAGATCGTAGACTTCCTGCATCGCATTGGAGTTGCCGATGATGTTGGAAGGACGGAAACGGTCCTTCAGCTCTTTGGTGAGACGCAGGTTTTCCTCGATCAGCCGCTGCCGTTCCTCCTGGGCCGACTGGCGCAGCTTCACGGCCTGGGAGATGAGCGAGGCGATGATCGAGTACAGCCGCAGATCCTCCTCGAGGGAGAGCTGACCGGCGTGCACTCGATCTACACTGAGAGCACCGATGATCCGATTTTCCAGCTTGATGGGAACACTGATGTAGGAAAGATCCCGCCCTTCTTCCCCGGTGACTGCGCCTGTGCGGTTCAGGTAGCGCGGTTCCTCCGATACTTTGGGGATTATCGCCGGCTTACCGGTCTCGAAAACCTGTCCGATGATCCCCTCTCCCACCCGATAGCGCCCGCGTCGCTGCTGGCTGGGGGACAGGCCGTAGGCGGCCTCCGTCGAGATCTCGCCGCTTTCCCGGTTCAGCAGGGTCAGGCTCCCCCTCAAGATTCCCTTGTATCTGGCGATGATATGCAATACCGGTCCCAGGGTGTCCCGTAGATCCATGCTGGAGTCGAGGGTCTGGCTGATATCGAAGAGCAGCGACAGCTCCTGGATTTTCTCAGCTACGTAAGGATGGCTGGCCGTGGTTTCCAGACCTGTTTCCCGGTTGCCTGCTGTTTTGGCCTTCAACATCGGTTCCTATCTCCTACAATAGTGTAGGATTATGAGATATTAGTTACCCTTGTGTAGTGAAAAAAACGGGATCTGTCAAGAAGGAAGCCCCCAGCACCGCCGATGCGGCACCGCCGGCCCTTTGCCTTATCCCGTTCGGCGTCCTATAATGCCTGTGTAGCAAGGAACTGGACCCGATTATGGCAGACCGCAAGGATCGTTTATTCCCCGCTGCGGCCCTGTTTGTCAAGCGGCTGTTCGCCGAGTTCCAGCGGGATCAGTGCCTGACCAGGGCGGCCAGCCTCGCTTTTGCCAGCCTGCTGGCGCTGGTACCCCTCTCCGCCCTGCTGTTTTCGCTCTTCTCGGCCCTAGGCTCGTTTTCCGAGGTCGTGGCAAATATCCAGGCGTTTCTGTTCACCCAGTTAGTACCGACCAGCCAGGAAGAAATCATGCCCTACATCCAGCGCTTTGTGGAAAACACCCGGGCACTCGGAGTGGTGGGCCTGCTCTTCTTCCTGATTACAGCCGTGTTCCTGCTCAACACCATCCAAAGCACCTTCAACGCCGTATGGGGAAGCAGAACCCAGAAAAACTCGCTCCGCCGGCTGGCCACCTACGCCTCTATCCTGATAGTAGGCAGCTTCTTGTTCAGCATCGGCCTCAATCTAACCGGGATGCTCGGCTCTCTTGTGGGCGGTTCCACGGTCGAGGAGATCGGCAGGACCCTGGCGTTTCTCACCGGTGTGCTCCCTTCGATTTTCATCTTTGTCGCCCTGCTGGTAATGATCCTGTTCATTCCTTCCGGGCGAGTTCACGCGGAAAGCGCTCTGATTGGGGCAGCGGTCGGCGCGCTGCTTTGGGAGGCGGCCCGGAGGATCTTTTTCTTCTGGATCACTTATGTGATCCGTCTGTCCATCGTGTACGGATCTTTGGCCGTCATCCCGATATTTCTGATTTGGCTCTATGTGGCCTGGACGATTGTGCTGCTGTCCCTGGAAATTGCCTTCGTACACCAGCACCGGAAGCTGGCCTGGCTCGGAAAGCGGCTCGGCCAGATAAGCCCGGCGGAGCGGTTCCTCTTCGGTTTGGAGGTCTTTTTCTACGTGGCCGGCCGCTTCTTCCGGGGCGAGTCGCCTCCCAGCCGATCACTGCTGGCCCGGCATTTCAGCGTTTCTCTCGCCGATATCTCGCATGTCATCGACCAGTTTCGTCAGGACAACCTGCTGCTGTCCGCCGGCGAAGAGAATGCTTTGCTCACGCCGGCCCGCTCTCTGGACAAGATCAGCCTGCAGGAGCTTTTTCGGAGCCTGCTTGGGGACCCGGCTGAAGCCCCCTGGCGGAGCGAGGAAGCCCTTGCCCTGTTCCAGGCGGTTACCGGAGCCGCAGTGAGGTCTCTCGGGAGGACGACCGTCCTGGAATTTCTAAAGACCGCCGGCGGGCAGTACCCGGCCGCATCGACCCCTGCCGGGAAAGCCGGCATGGCCTCAGGGAGGCGCGGCGCCGGGAACCTGGCCGCCTTGAAGAGGTGGCTGTGGAGCCGCATCGGAAGGGCGGATCGCAGCGTCTGAGGCCGGCCCAAAGGCGAGTGCAGGCGGTCGCTTTCATGTTGGGGGCGGCACTGCTCTGCCTGCCCCTGAGCCGGCCGCCCTCGGATCCTCAAGATCGCGATCCGCCGCCGGCGCCGGAATCCTTGGCGTCCCGGTGGAAGAGCGGTCTGGAGCTCCGGCTCGAGAGGATCGTCGAGGCGGCCTACTCCCGCTGCTTTCGAACCTTCAGGGTGGCGGGACGGGATTTGGTCCTGCGCGTTCCCTTCGGTCAGAACGGAGAGCGGGCCGGCAGCCCGGGATTCCGCCAGCAGATCTACCTGGGCGGAAAAGGAGACCCCGCAGACATCTGGAGTGAAATCGAGCGACTGCTCGGCTCTCCTGAGTTCGACTCCTATGTGGGTGAGTTGAGACAGCCGGGAGACAAAGTAATCGTCTTCAACCTGGAGCAGAGGAGGGTCTCGGTATTCTCTGACGCGGAGCTGGCGGCAGTCCTCAGGAAGGGACCCTACCCGGGCACCCGCACCCGGGTGTTCGTACTGAAAACGGACAGCGGGATCTCGGTGGCGGACGTTTACAATTACCTGTATTGCATTGGCTCGGTCGGCCTGGACTGTGCCGGGTTCATTTACAACCTGCAGAAAGCGATTGCCGCGGCATTCGACGCGGATCTGGACCGCCGTCTGGCTGCCCTGTTCGGGACCGCCGTCGAGAAACTGCCTCAGATCATCGGACTGTGGTTTTTCGACCCTGAATCCTCTTATTCCGAGAAGGTACCTGACGTCATCGAGAATCTGAGACCGGGTGATGCGATTCTTTTCCGGGGTAGAGTCCCGGGAAAGGGAATCTGGTACCGCCACTCCGCGCTGATCCAGTCGGTCGATTTCGAGCACGGGCTTATCCGGTACTTCCAATGTACCGATTGGGCTCCCGAGGAGCAGCGGGGAGTGCACGAGTCCTGGGTGCGTTTCGATCCCGGAAATCCAAAGATCAGTCTGAGGAGCCCCACCCTGGAGTGGACCCAGATCATACAGCCCACCTTCGAGGGCGAGACCCCTCTACGCTACTGGCGCAACGACGGGCACCGCTACCGCTCCTACCAGGAAGCCGGGGGCAGTGTGGTCGTGCGCCTGAAGATCATCAGGGCCCTGGTCGAAACCTTCCAGCCCGGTTTCTACGAAAACCTTTACCTCCCTGCACCGTAGATCGCCGGCTCTGGAGCTTTACTACAGGAGTGCAGACGCAAAGAGCAGTGTGTACGGTTTCAGGATTACAGAACGGAAACTGTCCCCGGTTTCCCGACCCCTGCTTTTTCCTGTTCCCGCAGCCAGCTCAAAGTTCTGCGAAACGCCTCTTCCCTGGAAACGATGGGCCAGTAACCAAGCTCCCGCGCCGCCTTGCCGTCCACGAAGGTATGATCGACGCAGGTCTGGACCACGGCGAAGCGGTTGAAGTCGGATCGTGGGGCCAAGATCTCGACGATGCTGGCCAGGGCGTAGGCCAGGGGATAGGGAATCCGGATCCGTGGAATCGGCAGCCCCAGAGCCCGCAGAAACGGTTCCATGAAATCGAAGAGATTGGAGGCTGGATAGTGGTCGGCGACGAAATAACATTGCCCGGCGATCGGGGAGCCGGGCCAGAGACGTCCGGCCGCCAGAAGATGGGCGAAGGCGACGTTCTCCGAATAGACGTGGCTGAAGCGGGCCGAACCGTTTCCCAGCCTTACGAAGCCCCCGTGGCGGGCCAGGCGGATCACGTTGCCCAAATGATAGCGGTCCCGGGGACCGTACATGCCCACAGGGCGAAGTGCGCAGGTGGCCAGCTCGGGCCCGTTGGCCTGGAGCACCAGCTTCTCCGCCCTGATTTTGCTGCGCGAGTAGGGGTCTTTAGGCGGGCGTTTGGGATAGGGCAGGGATTCCTCGCCGTCTACTATCGGTTTCCTGCCGTCGACCACCACGTCCATCGTGCTGGTATACACCAGCCTGCGGATATTGAGCTCCCTGCAGACCTCCAACACGCGGCGGTTGCCCCGGACGTTCACCTCTTCGTATACTTCGGACGGTATGGCCGGGTCCCAGACTGCGGCGGCGGTCTGGAAAACGACCTCCATCCCACGGCAGGCCTGCCTGAGGTCGGCAGGATTGCGCATGTCGCCTTCCAGGGCCTCGCAGATAGGCTCCGGAAGACTGCGGATATCGAGAACCTGAACCCGCTTGCCCGCCTTGACTAGCTGGCGTACCAGCTCGAAGCCGAGCATACCCGCTCCGCCGATGACCAGGCAGCTCTGGAAATCCTTTTTCTCGAGCGTTCCTGTCGGAGCCGGCTCGGCCGCCGGCCGTCCGGCGGCCGATCGATTGCCTGCAGGCCAGCCGCCCCGGGACGGTTCGCCCGTGAATTGCTCACGCCCGGACACGAATCGCTCCTTGGGGGCAGGCCTCGACGCACTTGAGACAGCGGCTGCATAGAGACGGCCAGAGGGGCGTGATCCGCCATACCCGGGGATCGAGAGGGTCCGGCTCCACCGCGCCCAGTGTCGGGTGAAGCAGAAACACGGCGGGATCGCAGATCTTCAGACAGCGACGGCACTGCCTGGGGTCGACCGGGCCCCCATCGCCGCACAGCCTGTAATCGATTGTTATTCTGGTCCTACTTCCCATGCCTCTACGCTTTCGGGCGGCCGCCTCAGTACACGCCCCTGACAGCCGGGACGTGGCTCCGAGGCACAAGTGACAGAGCCGAGGCGCTGCACACATGCCGGCAGACGCCGCAGCCGAAGCAGCGCTGCGTGTCCACTACCACCCGGTCCAGCGACCGATCGAGCCGCAAAGCGCCGAACTGGCATACCGACAGGCACTCCAGGCATCCACGGCAGCGATCAGGATCCAGCACGGCGACGTACTCGGCCTTGTAGATCGAAAAGATGCCGAAATCGAGGCGCGGCCGCAGGCCGGCGCACTCCGGTGTGGAACAGGAGCAGAGATTGTTGATATAGGGATAGGGACCGTACCAGATCGTCCCGATATAGCCCTTTCGATTGTGCTCCTCGAAGCGGGCGATCGCCTCCTTGCGGCTGAAGTGATATTTTTCCTTTTCCGGAATGAAACGCGGCAGACGATCAATGATCTCCGACATGACTCCGAAGTTGATGCAGCAAGCCTCTTTCTCGCCACGGCTCATATACCTGCACATGCAGTTCTTCTCGATAATCGGCTCGGCGGCGCAGTGCTCGAGGATGGCTGCCGCATCTTCCAACGGCACGACCTGTCCGATATGGCCTTCGGGTTTAAAGGGATTTGAGAGCGGCCGCCGGCTGTGCAGCAGCCGTTCGGCGGTTCTCTTTATAATCCGGCCAATGATGGGAATCTGGAGCTTGTAGCCCAGCCCTACCGCGTTGAAGCCTCCCACCTTGCGCACGGAGATCTGCTCGAAGCTCTTGTATTGCTCCAATAAAAAACTGCGCAGATCGTACCTGGTGGCGACTTCCTCCGAGTAAGCTTTGGAGTTGAGGTACCACTTGCCTCCCGCCCCGTGCTTCATGCAGGTCTCACACATGGACAACCTTTCGTCTATACCTAGTCTTTCGATGCATCGCCGTACTTAGCCCCAGGCTAATCGGTTCGCGGTTTCTCTGTCAAGTGAGATGGATGGCATTCGCCGATGCGGATATGGGTTAGGCCCCGAATTGATGGGCTTCCGGGGGCGCTTCGGCGCCGATCTGCTGCGCCGGACGTCCCCCTTATAGCTACAACCTGCTCTTCATGTTACCATGGAGCTGGAGATGGATGTCATAGAAGCTATAATGAGCCGGCGCAGCATCCGGCGCTACACGGATAAGGTAATCGAAGATGATACGATAGAGATGCTGTTGAAGGCAGCCATGCAGGCGCCCTCCGCGCATAATTCGCAGTCATGGCAGCTCGTCGTGATTACCGAGCGCGCGCTGCTCGACGCCATACCCCGGTTTCATCGCTACGCCGGCATGCTCCGGCAGGCCCCTGCGGCGATCCTGGTCTGCGGCGATACGAGGCTGGAAGAGAACGTGGGCTACTGCAGCCTGAACTGCGCCGCGGCCACTCAGAACATCCTGCTGGCCGCCCACTCCCTGGGCCTAGGCGCCGTGTGGCTGGGCATCTATCCCCGGGAGAAACGGATCGAGGAAATCCGCAAGCTGCTGGGCCTCCCCCCTGAAATCGTACCCATTAGCCTCGTATCCCTGGGCTATCCGGCCGAAGAGAAAACCCCGGAACAGCGCTATCAACCCCGGCGGGTGCACCGGGATGGCTGGCGAAAACGGCCCGGTTAGGCCGCAGTGCGGGCTATCGACTAAACAGCGGCGACTGACGAGGGGTGATTCCATCGTCTTCCACTCCGCCGCAGCCGGCGTGTTGCTTGACTGGAAAGGTAAATCGTGCTAATGAGGTGTATGGTAGTCGAGATCGGCTCGAACTCCCCCTACATTACGGGGCCACCCATCCTCCTATAGCGGGCGCCGATATCACCATGCCGGAAGATTCTTTGACCTACCGCAGCTCAGGGGTAGATGTCGAGGCCAATCTCGAGGCCAACGAACGGATCAAGACCTACGTCCGGCGCACCTTCAACGAACGAGTGCTCACCCCTCAGGGGCTTTTCGGCGGGGCTATAAGTCTGGACGGCCCGCCCGCAAGTATCCGCAACCCGGTTCTAGTCGGTTCGCTCGCCTCCGGCGGCCGGTCCAAGGCGTCCTTTGCCGCCCGAATCATCGAGGCCTGCAAATCCAAGCTCTCCTCCTCGGTATATCCTCTGGTGTTTCTCGATTATATTGCGGCCGCCCGGCTCGACCCGGCCAGGGCGGCGGAAGCCGTCGGCGCTTTTTCCCGGCTGCTGGCGCGGGAGCCGAAGATCCCCATCATCGGTGGTGAAACGGCAGAGATGCCCGACGTATTCCGTGAAGGCGGTTGGGAGATAGTGGGCGCTCTTTTCGGCCTTCGGGAAACGGCGGGCGGCGCAGGAGCCCGCCTGCCCGCCGCAGGGGCCCGCCTGCCCGTCGTAGGAGCTCGCCTGCCCGCCGCAGAGGCTTCCCTTCCCGCCGCCGGGGATTCTTGCCCTTCGGCCCTGGTATTCAGCATGGACGGGGTGGGGACAAAAACCAAGGTAGGGATCAAAACCCGGCGGACCGCGGGATTGTCCCTCGACCTGATTCATCACAGCCTCAACGA
>CAYMEK010000012.1:0-11153 GCA_964389305.1 uncultured Spirochaetaceae bacterium | reverse complement strand
TGCACACCAACGGCTACTCCCTGGCCCGCAAGGCCCTGCTGGACAGGGGGGGATTCAGGCTGGAGCAATATCTGCCCGAGCTGGAACGATCGTTGGGGACGGCGCTGCTCGAGCCGCACCGCAACTACGCTCCGGCGGTATTGCCCCTGTTGCAGGATGAGGTGCTCGGTTCGGCCGTCCGGGCGATCGCCCATATCACGGGCGGCGGACTGAAGGACAACCTGGCCCGCGTGCTCCCCGATGGATTGTCCGCCGAAATACACCTGGACCGCTGGCAGCCGCCGCCCATCTTCACCCTGATCCGCCGAGCCGGGAAAATCCCGCTGCAGGATCCGGTGGGCAAAGGCATGTACGAGAGCTTCAACATGGGAATCGGCCTGGTGCTGATCGTAGCCCCCGAGCTTACGGGCAGGGTAGCGGAGCTGATTGCGGCCGCCGGCCACGGGGTCGCGGTGATAGGCGAGGTGGTGGAGCAGCGAGGCTCCGGCGCACCGTCCGCCGGCCGGGAGGAACGGGTAAGGCTGCTGTCGTGAGATACCTGGTGCAGGTGGGTCTGCTGCCCGGCGTCCCCGATACCCGGGGAGCAGCGTTGACGAAAACGATCCGGGAGTATCTGGACGTCGACGTGCAGCGGGTGGAAATCCGTCAACTGTACACGATCGAGGCGGATATAGGCATAGCCGAGGCGGAGCTGGTCGCCGGCGAGCTTCTCTGCGACCCGATCACCCACCGCTATGCTATCAACCGCAATTTGGAGGGCGGGTCCTTCGACATTTCCCTGATCGTGGGCTTCAGGCCCGGGGTTACGGACAACGTGGGGCGCACGGCCGCGGCGGCCATGGCCGACCTCCTGAGCCGGAAGCCAGGGTCCGGGGAAAGCGTGTCCACCTCGACCCAGTACCTGCTGACCGGGGCTGGGCGGAAGGAGGCGCAGAGCATCGCGCGGCGGCTCCTGGCCAACGATCTGATCGAAGTCCACACGATTCAAAGCCGGGCGGATTGGCAAAAAGACGGTCCGCAGGTTTCCTGCTCCCGGATCGAGACCTCGCATCGGCCCGTGGTGCAAGAGATCGATCTGGAGGTGGAAGACGAACGGCTGAGGCAGATCAGCCGGGAGCGCACCCTGGCGCTCAACCTGGAGGAGATGAAGGCCATCCGCGACTACTACCGCCGGCCCTCGGTGCGCAGGGAACGAGAGGCGGTGGGGTTGGGTGCCGCGCCAACCGACGTGGAGCTGGAGGCCCTGGCCCAGACCTGGTCGGAGCACTGCCACCACAAGGTCTTCAACGGCATCATCGAGTACCGGGACGGGGAAGGGAACGCGCGTACGATTCGTTCCCTGTTTAAAAGCTATATCAAGAGGGTGACAGAAGAGCTCGGCTCGCCCTGGCTGCTGAGTGTGTTCGGCGACAACGCCGGGGTCATTCGTTTCAACGATCGGCTGGCCCTGGCCTACAAAGTGGAGACGCACAACAGCCCCAGCGCCCTCGATCCGTACGGCGGGGCCATGACCGGGATCGTGGGCGTGAATAGAGACCCCTTCGGCACCGGCCTGGGCTCCCGCCTGATCGCCAATGTCTGGGGCTACTGCCTCGGCGATCCGTTCATGCCCTCCGAGAAGCTGCCGGAGGGACTGCTCCATCCCCGCCGCATCCGTGACGGTGTGCACCGGGGCGTGATCGAGGGCGGCAACCAGAGCGGGATTCCCTACGCCCGCGGCTGGGAGCTGTTCGACGATCGCTACATGGGCAAGCCCCTGGTGTTCTGCGGAACTCTTGGGGAAATGCCTCTATCCATTCAGGGGGTCCCGTCCACGGAGAAGAAGATCCTGCCCGGCGACGCAGTAGTCATGGTCGGTGGAAGGGTGGGCAAGGACGGCATCCACGGAGCAACCTTCAGCTCCGAGGAGCTGCACGCCTCCAGCCCGGTTCAGGCCGTGCAGATCGGAGATCCCATCACTCAGAAGAAGATGACCGACATGCTGCTCGAAGCGCGGGACCGCCTCCTGTATCGCACCCTGACCGACAACGGGGCCGGAGGCTTGAGCTCATCGGTGGGAGAGCTGGCGACCTTGAGCGGCGGCTGCGAGATCGACCTGGCTCGCGTGCCCCTGAAATACCAGGGCCTCGACCCCTGGGAGATCCTGGTCTCGGAAGCCCAGGAGCGCATGACCCTGGCGGTGCCGGAGAAGAAAGTGGCCGAGTACCTCGCGCACTCCGAGAAGCGGAGGGTGGAGTCGACGCACCTGGGCCGCTTCACCAGCAGCGGCGCCTTCCACGTGCGCTACGGTAAAAAGACCGTGGCCTACCTGGATCTGGATTTCCTGCACCACGGCGATCCGCCCTACCGCCTGGAAGCCCGATCTACACCCAGGCGCCAGGAGGAGCCGGAGGTCGAGCTGCCCGATCACGGCCGCTGCCTGCGGGAGATGCTCGGGCGGCTCAACATCTGCTCCATCGAGGAGAAGGCCCGCCAGTACGATCACGAGGTCCAGGGGCGCAGCGTCGTCAAGCCCTTCGCCGGCCGCTTCTTCGACGTTCCCACCGATGCCACGGTGCTGCTGGCCGAATACGGCGGCCTGGAGGGGATCGTGCTCAGCGAGGGGCTCGTCCCCTTCTATTCGGACATCGACGCCTACTGGATGGCCGCTTCGGTCCTCGATCTGGCGGTGCGCCGGATCGTCGGCGCCGGCGGCGACCCGGGCTTCATCTCCGCCCTGGACAATTTCTGCTGGCCCAACGTGGTCAAGGAGCAGATGCCGGAGCGGGCCCACAAGCTGGCCCAGCTCGTGCGAGCCTGCCAGGGGCTGTACGATTTCTGTAAGGCTTACGGCGTCCCGCTTATCTCGGGCAAGGACAGCATGTCTAACGACTGCACCCTAACCGACCCGCCCATCTCGGTACCGCCCACGCTGCTGGTATCGGCGCTGGGCAAGCTTCACGACCTGCGCCGGGCGGTTACGCCGGACCTGAAGGCGCCGGGAGACCGGGTGTACGTTCTCGGGGAGACGCACACGGAGCTGGGCGGCTCGGAGTTCTACCGCTACTACGGCGAGGCGACCAGGGGCAAAGCCTACATCGGCAATGCGGTGCCCCGGGTGAACGCGAACGCCGCCACGTTGCTGTACCGGTCCCTGCACAGGGCCGTACTGGAAGGACTGGTACGCTCCTGCCATACTCCGGGCCTGGGCGGGCTGGGGGTTGCGCTGGCCCGCAAGGCTTTCGCCGGCGAGCTGGGGGTGAAAGCGGATCTGCGCTCCCTGCCGGGAAGCGCGGCCGGGGATTGGCAGATCCTCTACTCCGAATCCAACAGCCGCTTCCTGGTAAGCGTCGCGCCGCGGCAGGCGCAGGCCTTCGAGCGGGTCATGAAGGGCTGCGCTTTCGCCCGCCTTGGCACGGTCACCGCCGCCCCCAGGCTCCGCCTGCGGGGGAGCTCCGGGGCCTGGATCGTAGATGAGCCCCTCGGAGATCTGAAGAAGGCCTGGAAGGAGACGCTGGGTGGGCTCTGAACAGCAAGGCGGCGCTGGGAACAGGGGCGGCGGCACAGCAGCAGGCAGACCGGCCAAGCCAAGGGTTCTCATCATCACCGGAGACGGGCTGAACTGCGAGCGTGAAACCGCCCTGGCCTTCGAGCTGGCCGGGGCCGAGCCTCACCTGGTTCACATCACCGATATTCTTAGCCAGGAGAAGCGTCTGGACGGCTACGCCATCCTGGCCTTCATCGGAGGCTTTTCCAACGGCGATCACCTGGGCGCCGGTACGGTCCAGGCCAGCCGCTTCCGGCACGCACTGCGGGAGGACCTCGAGCGGTTCATCGACGCCGGCAGGCCGATCGTCGGCATCTGCAACGGCTTCCAGACCGTGGTGAAAATGGGCATCCTGCCGGGGATGCCGTCTTCAGGCGGTCCGGGGAAAAGGGCCGATTGCGGAGCCTCGATCGGCCCATGGCGGCAGACCGCTACGATAACCGTCAATGATTCGGGCCGCTTCGAGGACCGCTGGGTACGCCTTGCTATCGATCCCCGCTCCCCGTGTATCTGGACACGGGGACTGAAGCGGCTGTTTGTGCCCGTTCGCCACGGAGAGGGGAAGTTCGTCATGAGAGACCGGGAGCTGCGCGAGGCTCTGCTGCGACGGCACCTGGTGGTGGCCCGCTACGCCGACGACCGGGGGAAAGCCACCCAGGAGTACCCCTACAATCCCAACGGCTCGCTTATGGCCGTAGCCGGGGTTTGCGACCAGAGCGGGCTGATCTTCGGCCTCATGCCCCATCCTGAGGCCTTTCTTTCTCCGTACAATCACCCGTCCTGGACCCGTCGGGCGGCTTTGGGACGGCCCCTGGCCCCAGAAGGAGAAGGGTTGGCGGTGTTTCGAAACGCCGTACGCTACGTCAGTGGCGCCAGGGACGCAGGGCCCGCAGGGGAGGCGGAAAGGTGAAGGGCAGGGAGGTGAGAATCCCGGCGGCCATCCTGATGAGCGGAACCGGATCGAATGCCCGAAAGATCCTGGAGTACAGCCCTGCGGGAAGCCGGGCGTCCAGCTACGAGATCAGAGTGATCCTCTCGGACAACCCGGACTCCAACTACCGGCGCATCGCCGAGGAATACGGGGTGGCGGCCCGGCTCAACGATATCTACGAGTTCTACGGGGTACCCCATCCGGGACAGGGCCTGGATATCGCGGAGCGCAGGAAGCTGCGGGACCCTGACCTGCGGGAGCGCTTCGACCGCCGCAGCGAGCGCCTGCTGGCCGATTTCGGCGTCCGGCTGGTGGCCCTGGCCGGCTATGACTGGATCGTCAGCTCCTTTCTGTGCCGTGCCTATGTGTTGGTAAATGTTCATCCCGGCGATCTGCGCGTGCGGGATTCCTCCGGCCGCCGGCGCTATATCGGTTTGGGTTGGGTGCCCACGGCCAAGGCCATTCTCAACGGCGAGCGTTTTGTTCACTCCACCACCCACCTGGTTACGCCGGAGCTGGACGGGGGGCCGATTGCCAGGGTCTCTCGGCCCGTTGCTGTGAGTCTGCCTCCAGGGCTTCGAGGGGAGAGCCTTCTTTCAGAAGGAATGGATCCGAGAGAAATCCTCCGGCAGGCGGTCAGGCAGGCGGATGAAGGTTCGTCCGCCAATCTGCTAGTCGCCCGGGCGCGGAAGATACAGCAGCGGCTCAAGGAGTCGGGCGACTGGGTCGAGTTTCCGAAGACTCTCGATCTGGTGGCGGCCTTGATGCAATCCGGGAGGCTGGCCCGGGATCGGGCCGGCGGCTTCCTGCTGGACGGCGCTGCACTGCCGGATCTGTTTCTACAGGACGCGGAGGAATGAAGGAGGTGAGTACATGGCCAAGGTATTATTAATAGGGGGCGGAGGCCGGGAGCACGCTTTGGCCACTTTCCTGCAGCGCAGTGCGGAGGTGAAGGAGATGTGGACCGCGCCCGGGAACGCCGGAACGCCGGGCAACCTGACGATGGAAGCGAAGGACGCTGCGGATTTTGACAGGTTGGCGGACTTCGCCAAAGACAAGGCGGTCGACCTCACGGTAGTGGGACCCGAGGCTCCTCTGTGCAGCGGTTTGGCCGACGTATTCCAGCGGAAGGGGCTTCCGGTCTTCGGTCCCTCCCGAGCGGCGGCCCGGCTGGAAGCGGATAAGGCCTTTGCCAGGAAGTTCATGGCGAGCAGGGGAATTCCCGGCCCCGCTTTTGCCGTATTTGAAGAGCTGGATAAAGCGGAGGATTACCTCGGCAGCCTCCCGGAAGGGCTGGTGGTGGTAAAGGCCGCCGGACTGGCCGGCGGCAAAGGTTCCATCGTCTGCGAAAACAGGAAGCAGGCCAGTGAGGCGCTGGCGCGGCTGATGGGCCGGAGGGTATTCGGAGCGGCAGGAGAGACGGTAGTGATCGAGGAGTTCATGGAGGGGGAGGAAGCCTCGATCCTGGCCCTCTGCGACGGCGAGCGCGCGCTGTATCTGGTCGCCTCCCAGGACCATAAGCGCGCCCTGGACGGCGACAGGGGACCCAATACCGGCGGCATGGGCGCCTATGCTCCCGCGCCGGTGGTCACCTCCTCCGTTCAGGAGGCGGTGCACCGGCTCATCGTCGAGCCGACTCTGGCCGGTCTGGCCGAAGCCGGTACGCCCTACCGGGGCTGCCTGTACGTAGGGCTGATGATCAAGGACGGGGAGCCCAGGGTGGTGGAGTTCAACTGCCGTTTCGGAGATCCCGAGGCCCAGGCGGTACTGCCCCTTCTGGACAGCGACTTGTTCGAGCTTCTTCAGGCCGCGGCCGCCGGTGACCTGGGCGGCCGGAGCGCCCGCAGCTCGGCCGGGGCCGCCTGCTGCGTGGTGACGGCTTCTGCCGGTTACCCCGGAAGCTACGAGAAGGGCAAGGTGATTCACGGTCTTGCCGAGGCGGGGGCTCTCGAAGGGTTGTTTGTGTTTCACGCGGGAACCGCCAGGGCGCCCAGCGGCGAGGTGGTGAGCGCCGGGGGCCGGGTGCTCGGCGTAACCGGAACCGGCCGGTCGATCCGGGAGGCGATCGACCGGGCCTACCTGGGCGTAAGCAAGATCGACTTCGACGGCTGCCGATACCGCCGGGACATCGGTCACCGGGCTTTGAAGCGTCAGCGCCTGGCGAATTGACAGGGCCGGGAGGGCGCCAAGGCACGCGCAAGCTTTCGCGAATTGACAGGGCCGGGAGTAAGTGTTTATAGTGTGCAGCAGAAACAACGTCCGCGACAGATACGAAGATAGTACAATACTCAAGCAGAGCAGAACACGATAAAAGCATCACGGGAGAGGGGAGCTCAGCATGAGCCAGCAGGAGATTGCACAGGCCGTCCGGGACAAGTCCGGCTGTGCGGTTATCGTGGCCGGATCGGACAGCGATAGAAGCCACGTGGAGAAGATCGTCAGCTCCCTCAAGAGCTATGGAATCCCCTATCAGGTACGGATCTGTTCGGCCCACAAGAGCCCGGAAAGGCTTCTCGACCTTATCCGTCACTATGAACAAGAGGGGGGAGCGCTGACCTATATATCCGTGGCCGGCGGCACCGACGCCCTTTCCGGTACGCTCTCTTTCCATGCCAATAACCCGGTGATTAGCTGCCCTCCCGATGCGCCCAATGCCAGCTGTCTGAGCAACCCTCCCGGAAGCTCGAATGCCACGATCTTCAATACCAGCAATGTCGGCCGCTTCGTCGCCCAAATCTACGCACCGTTCAATCCGGCGCTGCGCGATCGGCTGGAGAGGAGCAGGGAAGACAAGCTCCGGCAGCTAGAGGCCAAAGATGAGCAGTTGCGCAACCTGCTCTAGGAGCGAAAGCAGATGGGAAGTGTGAAAGACCTGTTCGTCTTGGAGCCGGCCTGCGAGAACAGACCGGGAGTGGGAAATTTCGTTTTCTCCGACCGCTACAGCGTATTCGACTGGGGAGAGATGCCTGACCATCTGCCGAACAAGGGCCGGGCCCTGGCGGTAATGGCCGCGTTCAACTTCGAAGAGCTGGAGAAAAGGGGCCTCCGGACCCATTACCAGGGCCTGGTGGACTCGAAAGGCCGGCTGGTTCGCTTCTCCGACCTGGTCGAAGGCGAGGGAGGGGAGGCCACCATGCAGGTCGCCCTGGCCAGGGTCTACCGTCCTGTCGTGCGCGAGTTCTGGCGCAACGATCGGATCGAGGTCAGCTACGACTACAACTTTTTCGAGAAGCATCGGGGCGAAATCAACAACTACCTGATCGGACTGGAGGTTATTTTCCGCAACGGTCTTCCGTTGGGAAGCTCGGTCTTCGCACGGATAGAAAATGTCGGCAGGCTGTCCGATCCGCATCGCCGCAGGAGCGAGATGCGTAGAATCCTCAAAGAGCTAGGTCTGGAACAAGAGCCCAGGCCCGGGCAGATGCTTCCCAGGCCGATCATGAGTTTCACCACCAAGCTGGAAGCGGGCGACCGGGCCCTGACGGAGCGGGAAGCCCACCGGATATCCGGGTTGCGGCGAAGCGATTTCAAGGACCTCAAGTCGCTGGCCCGGCAGGCCAACGAGCTGATCAGCGAGCAGGCCGGCAATAGCGGATTTGCCCACTTCGACGGGAAGATCGAGGCGGTCTGGGACAATGGACTGGTCATCTGCGACGTCCTGGGGACCTTCGACGAAAACCGCTTTGCCTGGCAGGGAGAGCAGATCAGCAAGGAAGTACTGCGCCAGTGGTACAAGCGCAACCAGCCGGAGTTCGTCCTGGCTTGTGAAAAGTGGAAAAAGACAGGTCCCGGCTGGCAGAAGAGCTGTGACGTCAAGCCCCGAAAGCTTCCCAAGCAGTTTGCCGCCCTGGTATCCCAGATGTACCTAGCGGGCTGCAATCGTTATACGGGTAAAAGGGTGTTCGAAGTACCGGAGCTGGAACGGATGATGGAGCGGCTCGAGGCTTTCAAAAAGTGAGGATCAAAGAGATCGGATCCGCCCGTGGCAGGTAAAAACGACAGGTATTCCAATCCTCTGATCAGCCGCTACGCCAGCGCCGAGATGGGCGTGGTGTTCTCGGAAGGGAACAGGTACCGGACCTGGAGGCGCTGCTGGATCGCCCTGGCCGAAGCCCAGGCCGAGCTGGGATTGAATATCAGCGAGAGCCAGCTCGCCGAACTGCGCGCCAAGCGCGACGAGCTGAACTTCGCGGTCATGGAACGCAAGGAGCGGGAGCTGCGCCACGACGTCATGGCCGCGATCCATGCCTACGGCGAGCAGTGCCCTGCGGCCAAAGGAATCATTCATCTCGGCGCTACCAGCTGTTTCGTTACCGACAACACGGAGCTCATCCAATACCACCAGGCCTTGAGGCTGGTGCAGAGGCGCCTGCTGCGGGTGATCGGCGAGTTGGCCCGCTTTGCCGAAGCGCACAAGGCCTTGCGCTGCCTCGGCTACACCCACTTCCAGCCGGCCCAGCCTACAACCCTGGGCAAGCGGGCCACCCTCTGGCTGCAGGATCTGCTGATCGATTGGGAAGACCTGGAGCGCGTTCTGGCCGGATATCGCCTGCGCGGAGCCAAGGGGGCCACGGGCACCCAGGACAGCTTCCTCAAGCTCTTCGGCGGAGATCACGAGAAGGTCAAGGAGCTGGACAGGCTGGTGTGCGAGAAGCTCGGATTCCCTACGCGATTCGCTGTCACGGGTCAGACTTACCCCCGCCTGTGGGACAGCCGCATTATGGACCTGTTGAAGAATACGGCCCAGATCGCCCACAAGTTTGCGGTAGACTTCCGCCTGATGCAGCATCTGAAAATGGTGGAGGAACCTTTCGAGGAAAAACAGGTGGGCAGCTCGGCCATGGCCTATAAGCGCAATCCCATGCGCTGCGAGCGGCTCTGCTCCCTGGCCCGGTACGTGATGAGCCAGGTGCAGTCCGCCGACCAGACCGCGGCCAACCAGTGGCTGGAACGCACGCTCGACGACTCGGCCGGACGCCGGCTGTACCTGCCCCAGTCGTTTCTCGCGGTGGACGCGGTCCTGATCCTGTACGCCGGCATTGTGAAGGGAGCCTGCGTGTACCCCAAAGTGACGGCCCGGCTGCTGGAAGAGGAGCTGCCCTTCCTGGCCACCGAGACGGTCATCATGCAGGCAGTGGTGCGGGGGGCAGACCGGCAGGTGCTTCACGAAGCGGTGCGGGAGAATGCCATTGCGGCCGCCAGAGAGATGAAGGAGCAGGGTAGCCCCAGCAGGCTTCTGGAGAGGCTGGCGGAGGATGGGCGTATTCCCTTCGATCTTGATGAGTTGAAAGAAATCGCCTATGGTTCGGACTTTTCCGGGAGAGCCGAGAGGCAGGTGGAGGAGTACCTGAACGAGCAGGTACGGCCGTTGCTGGACAGGTACCGGCACCTGGAGGCCGGAGGAGACGAGGAGCTTCGCGTCTGAAGGAGCGGGATCTGCCGGCCGAGGCGGGGGAGGGCAGGCGAAACGTGGGACAGCTCATGCATGAAGACCGAATTCACGACAACTGCGCCGTATTCGGCATCTGGGGCGTGGAGAAGCCCGCCGAATACGTATATCTGGGACTGCACAATCTTCAACACCGCGGCCAGGAGTCCAGCGGCATCGTCAGCGCTTCGCCGCGCAAATTCCACAGCTATCACGGCATGGGCATCATCAATGAGATCTTCACGGACAAGATGCTTCACGAGCTCAACGGCAGGGGCGCCATCGGGCACAACCGCTATTCCACTCTCGGCTCCTCCTCCCTGGAGAATGCCCAACCCCTGATCGCCCAAACCCAGCACGGCCCGGTGGCCATCGCCCATAACGGGCAGTTCGCCAACTGCAGGCCGCTGAAAGCGAAGCTCCAGCGGCAGGGCTGCATTTTTAAATCTGACAGCGATACTGAGATCATTCTTCATCACTTTGCCCGCAGCAGGGAGCGAAAGATCGAGGATATCGTCGCCTCCTGTTTCCGCGAGGTCAAGCCTGCCTATTCCATCGTTATGCTGACATTGAACGAGCTGATCGCGGTGCGCGATTCGTCCGGAGTCCGCCCCCTGGTGCTCGGCAAGGTAGGCAGAGCCTACGTGGTGGCCTCCGAGACGGTGGGATTAGACATTATCGGCGCCGAATCGCTCGGCGAGGTCCAACCCGGGGAGCTGTTGATTGCCGGCGAGCGGGGACTCCAGCGGCATCGCCTGTTCCCTCCCGGCGAGCAGCTACGCTGCATCTTCGAATATATCTACTTCGCCAGGCCGGACAGCTTCCTGTACGGCAGCGTGCACACCACCGGAGATATTCGCAAAGGGTTCGGCAGGCAGCTTTGGCGGGAACATCCGGTGGACGCAGACGTGGTCATTCCCGTTCCCGATTCCAGCACCTTCGCCGCCCTGGGATTCAGCGGTGAATCGGGGATTCCCTTCGACTTTGGCCTGATCCGCAGCCACTACATCGGCCGTACCTTCATCGAGCCGACCCAGGCCATCAGGGACGCCAAGGTGCGAAAGAAGTACAACCCCAACCGCTCCGTGCTCCGTGACAAGCGGGTCGTGCTGGTGGAGGATTCCATCGTCCGCGGCACCACCCTGAAGAACATCATCCGCATCATCCGCGATTTCGGGGCCAGGGAGGTCCACGTGCGGGTCAGCTCTCCGCCTTACAAGCACAGCTGCTACCTGGGCATCGATACGGCGGAGACCAAGCGGCTGATC